>NZ_JBHYIM010000001.1:0-865085 GCF_042739655.1 Mesorhizobium sp. NPDC059025
GCGGCACGGACACGATCGTTGGCTGCGTTGCGCACATATTGCGACGAATTGATCAGCGCGGTCGTACCGGAGGCATGCACCTCACCAGACAGCTGCTCGAAGGCGGCGCGTGCCTCCTGCGTACTGGTTTGCCAGACGACCGCATCATAGACCGGGTTGCCGCCGCCCAGTGCCTGGATCGCCGCGGCCGCGGCCTGCTGGTTGATTGTCGTGCCGACGGTCGGAAACGCCACCGCGTTGCGGGCAATGTCCAGATAGACATTCTTCGGATCGTAGGCCAGCCCAAGGTCGATGAAGGGCATGTTCTGGGCCAGCGAGGCGAACGAGCCGATGACACCGCCATCCGCGGTCAGGATGGTGTAGCGGTGGCCGGGTTCATAATTGCCCGGCGCCTTGGTCAGGTTCACGGCCGCGCCCGCGATCGAGGCGGTTCCGCTCGCGGCTAACCGGTCGGATGCTCCCGAAGGATCGATCTCCAGCTCATAGGTCGAGCCGCCGGCGAGGGTGAGATTGCCGGTCACGGAAAGCGTGCCGATCGAGTTGCCGGGAGAGACTGAGGCCCCGTTGGCCACCACGAGATCGCCGACGGTGCCTTTGCCGGCAAGAGTGGCGTTTGCAGCGACAAAGACACTTCCCGTCAGACGCGCGTTTGCGTGGCCGTCGTCGCCGACAACCAGGCCGCCGCCATTGACCAGTGTCGGGCCGGCATAGGTGTTCTGGCCGTTCAGGATCAGGATCCCTTTACCCGTCTTGACCAGGCCGCCGGTGCCTTCGATGGTCCCAGCGAAGGAGCTGTTGCTGGCCTGATTGACGCTGAGCGAGGCGCTGCCAAGATCCAGTATGCCGCCGCGGCCGGACAATGATGACATCGACAGATTGAAATCGTTGAGATCCAGCCTGCCTGCATTGACGGTGTAGCCGGTGCCACCGACGAAGGCACCTGCGGTTCCTGCCTTGAGGACGCCGCCTTCGACAACTGTTCCGCCTGTGTAGCTGTTGGTGCTGGCGAGCACGAGCGTTCCGGCGCCCCGCTTGGTCAGGCTGCCTTGTCCCGATATTGCCTGGTCGACGGCGACGGCATTGCCGGCATCGGCAATGTCTATCCAGCCGTTCTGTTCAAGTACGACGGAACGATTGAGGTCGTTCATCGCCTGGCCGGCTATCCGCAGGCCGCCATTGGCCAGCCGAAGCCTGGCCGCCGAGCCGCCGAGGGCGGCGTCCTCATCGACGATGACGGTTCCGCCGTCGGTCACCAGCGTTTCGCCGATGAAGGAATGATCGTCGATGCAGTATTCCTTGATCGCCTGGCTGAAGCGGGCATCCTTGCTACCGCAGTCGAGCAGCGTCTTCTTCTCGGCGAGCGTCAGACCGGTAAGGATCGGATTGCCGTCGGCGTCGGCGATCTGGCCGAGATAGATGTCGTTGCGGTTGTTGTTCCGCGTTAGGTAGAATTCCTTGTTGCGCCCCTCGAAGTTGTAGGCCTCGGAGCCCCATACAAGCCGGGTCTTGGCCGTGCCGCCTTCGTCATAGCTCTGAAGTTGCGGCCCGACCCAGCGCAGTTCCTGCGCGACCGGCTCATGGTCCGAAAACGAATTGCCGTTCGGCAGTTGCGCCTTCTTGGCCAGATTGCCCGAATATTCGCCGGTGTCGGCGATCTCGGTCCATTTGGCGAAGGGACGCGACATCATCACGTGGTCGATGGTGACGCGATCCCAGCTTTCCCAGGTGTTGGTCTTGTCCTCGCCGTCGCTCGTCCAGGTCGCGCGCCCGTCTCCGACGCGGCTCGGCTGGAACTGCTCCCGGTTCCGCTCCAGCTGGAAGAGCTGATATTGCTTCTTCAGCACATTCATCGTCACCGGCAGGTTGGCGGCAACCGGATAGGTTTCATCGGCGAAGTTCAGCCCCTTCGATGCCATGTCCTTGGCGACGATTTCTTCCCACTGCCGCCAGCTCATCTGCGAGATGCTGGTGATGCCGGGGAACTCCGATCGATGACTGTTGAAGTAGCTGGTGATCACATTGCGGTACTTTGCCTGGCCGTTGCCCTCGACGGTCCGCATGTCATTGAAATAGTTGGTGAATGCCGTCTTCTGGCCTTGCGGCACATATTGCTGGGCAAGGGTTTTCCAAAGTGCGCTCGCACTGGGGTCGACCACTGTGCGCGCAAACAGCGTCGCCTGCTGTTCGGCGCGGTGCAGACCGCGCTCGGAGACGTCGCCGGCGTTGAAATCGCCGAGGATCACGGTCGGGATCGCGGTTCCGGCAGCGGCGGTGTTGAGTTCCTTTGCCTGTTTCAGGCGATTGGTGGGCTCGTCATAGTAGTTCATGTGAACGCTGTTGACGACGGTGTCGGGAAAGCCGTTGCCTGGGCTGATGCGCACGACATCGCCAGGCAGATTGGCGAAGGGGACAGTGGAGAAGATGCTGCCATTGCCTTTGCCGCCTTCGTCGGGGTTCTTTTGAGCAGGGAGGAAACCGGGCTGCTTACGCGGCACGAGGTTCATCGCGTCGATCGTGTTCTGCGAAAAGGCATCGACGAGGTTCTGGCCGTTGGCAACCTTGTTGTTGTTGTTCAGTTCGGGAAGGACGAACACGTCCGGAGCGACGGTCCGGATCAGCTCTTTCATGGCATCGGCGAAGACGAACTTGCCCGCCGCTTTCTGGATCGGATCCCACATCTTGGAGTTTTGTCCGACATTCCAGATGTTGAACGCCATGAACTTGACGGAGTGGTTGTTGGCTTGGGCCAATGCAGGCGACCACGTTGCCGCGGTGGCCAGGGTGACGACGCTGGCCGCAAGGCCGAGGCGTGATATCGCGTTTCTGTTGCCTGCACGTGTGTTGCTACGCATGGACGATCCCCTCTGTCTAAAATGTTACTTTTCCAACATTAGTCTCCGGATATGTCAGTTTGACAACATTACACATCAGTCGTGTGGGTTTGACAACATTCCGATTTTGGATGTCTTGAGTTGTCTCCAATCGAGGCTCACAACACGGGCCGGGGAGTGGGGCACGAGATTCGGATGAGCGTTGAAACCGCAGCGGGTGAGGGAAGCGGCAAGAAGGAAAGCCGGCAGGCATTCCTTCTGCGCTATATCCAGCAGAACCACTACATTTCGATCGACGAGATCACGCGGCTGTTTTCCGTGACGACACAGACCGCCCGGCGCGATGTCATGGCGCTGGAGCAGATGGGGCGAGTCAGGCGGCTGCATGGCGGCGCTGCCACCATAACGGCGATCGACCCCATAGCGCTGCGGCAAAGGCGGACTGAAAACGCCGCGCAGAAGGCCAAGGTGGCAGCGATCGTCGCCGACCTTGTTCCCGATGGGGCAGCCGTTTTCATCGATACCGGAACGACCTGCGAAGCGGTGGCGCAGGCCCTGATGTCGCGGCGCGATTTGCGGGTCGTCACCTACAGCCTGCGCGTCGCGACCATCTTGAGCGAAAATTCCAGTTTCTCCATCGCCGTGCCCGGCGGGTTCGTCCGCCCTGTCGACGGTGGCGTGTTCCAGGAGGACACGGCCGACTATGTTCGCCGCTTCAAGTTCGACCTGGCCATCATTTCGGTCAGCGGCATCGATGACGACGGCGATATCTGCGACGACGACCACGCCGAGGTAGCGGTTGTTTCCGCGGCACTGGCGCAATCCGGGCGCAAGATCCTGGCTGTCGACTCGAGCAAGTTCGGCAGGCGCGCGCTGGTCAGGCTCGGTTCGTTGCGGGATGTCGATATCCTGGTCACCGACTCCCTGCCGCAGACCCCACTGCTCGGCAAGGTGCGCGCCAGCGGGGTCGAAGTTCATACCTGAAGCTGGGCTTTGGCCAGTGCCTGTCGAGTATCGAACCTTTCGTGATGCCCCACCACGGCAGGCGTCAAACGGCATTGCCGGCGGGAAGCAGCGGCCGGCACTGGCCAAACTCATGGTTGCTGTCGTGCGCAAAAGTGCATCCGCAACACGATGTGCGCCGCGCGATTCGTATCGTCGGCTAGGCGCGCAGGGTCTCGCCGCTCCCCTGGTCAAAAAGATGCAGGCGCTCTTCCGTCGCGGTCAGGATGACTTCGTCACCGACACAGATACGCGCCGCTGACGGAACGATCGCGGTCACTTCGCCGGAGCCGAACGGCACTGAAATCAACGCCTCATTGCCATGAAACTCGGCAAGCGCGACCCTGCCGGAAAGCGCGATCGCGGCATTCTTCCCGCCGCCGAGCGAGAAATCAGCGGGGCGGATCCCAAGCACGGCCCGCATACCGTCCTGTGGCCTGAATGCATGACCCGAAATCAGGAAGCTCTGCTTTGCAGCTTCCAGTCGCCAGCCGTTGTTGCTTTTCCGTGCCGTGACATCCAGGAAGTTCATGGCCGGCGTGCCGATGAAACCGGCGACGAACTGTGTTCTCGGGCGTTCGTAGATCTCTTCCGGGCTCGCCACCTGCTCGATCTGCCCCGACCGCATCAGCACGATGCGGTCCGCCAGGGTCATGGCTTCCAGCTGGTCATGCGTCACATACACCGTGGTCGTCTTCAGGCTCTGGTGCAGCTTTGCGATTTCCACGCGCATGTGGTTGCGCAGCTTGGCATCCAGATTGGACAGCGGCTCGTCGAACAGGAACACCTTAGGGGTCTTGATCATCGCCCTGGCTATCGCCACGCGCTGCTGCTGTCCGCCCGACAGTTCGGAGGGCTTGCGATCCAGGTAGGGGTCGAGGCCCAGCGTCGCCGAGACAGATCGCACGCGCTGCTCGATCTCGTTGAAGGGCACCTTCAGTCGCCTCAGTCCGAACGCGATGTTGTCGAAGATGGTCATGTGCGGGTAGAGCGCATAATTCTGGAAGACCATGGCGATGCCGCGCTCGCGCGGCTCCACCTCGTTGACGACGCGCCCGTCGATGCAGAGCTCGCCGCCGCTGATCTGCTCCAGCCCGGCGAGTATGCGCAGCAGGGTCGATTTTCCGCAGCCCGACGGCCCGAGGAACACGACGAATTCGTGGTCGTTGATCTCCAGGTTGAAGTCCCGGATGACGGAGGTTGAGCCGTATGCCTTGGCAATGTGGGAGCAGACGATGGCCGACATCGCTAGGTCCTCTCTTCGTTCATGCGGATCTGCAGTTTGACGTCGCCGGGCAGGCCGCGGGCAGCCCGTTCGAATGCGAGGATGCTTCGCCCGAAATCGAACGTGTCGGTTATCAGCGGTTTCAGGTCGACCTTGCCGGAGGCGATGAGCTGCAAGGCTCGTTCGAAAATGTTTGCGTAGCGGAACACGGTCTCGATCCGAACTTCCTTGGAAATCGCCGCCGGCACGTCGACCGCGACGGGATCGACGGGAAGCCCCACCAGGACGATCGTGCCCCCGGGCCGCACCGGCCGGAAAATGTCGCTGAAGGCCTTGGGGTTGCCGCTTGCCTCGAAGACGATGTCGACGCCCCATCCATCCGTCTCGGCCGAAACGACGTCGGCGAGCGTTGCGTGGTTCAGGTCGACAGGAACGATACCGGGGTAGCGTCCGGCGATCTCCAGTTTCGGTGCACTGAAGTCGCTGATGTAGACCTTGCTGCAACCGCCGGCCAGGGCCGCCAGCGCCACCATGATGCCGATCGGGCCGCAACCGATCACCGCGGCTATGTCGCCGGGAACGATACGGGCCCGCGATGCCGCCTGCATGCCGATGGCGAACGGCTCGACCATGGCGCCTTCCGCGAACGAGACCCGGTCGGGCAGTCTGTAGGTGAAGGCGGCCGGATGGACGACCTGCGGTCGCAACACGCCGTGAATGGGAGGCGTTGCCCAGAACGTGACGTCGGGATCGACGTTGTAGATGCCGAGCTTGCTTGCCCGTGATGATAGATTGGGCACGCCGGGCTCCATGCAGACCCGGTCCCCGACTTTCAGGTTGGCCACTTCGGCTCCGATCTCGAGGACGACACCGGCGGCTTCATGGCCGAGCACCATGGGGCCGTGGACGACATAGTCTCCGATCCGGCCGTGGGTGTAATAGTGTACGTCCGAGCCGCAGACGCCGACGGTGTGGATTGCGATCCGCACGTCCTGCGGACCGAGTTTCTCAGGCACGTCGATCTCACGGAGTGCGAGCTGGTTCATCTTTTCCAGGACGAGGGCTTTCATGGCAGAGCTTTCAGATCAGGATTTCTTGCGGAACGCGGAGTTCAGGAACCCGCTGAGCACGCCTAGGAACAGCAGCGGGGGCAGGGAAAGCAGCACGACGGACGCATTGAGGATGCCCCAGGGCACGTTCATGCCCTGCTGGGAAAGTTCCGAGGCGACGATCGGCAAGGTCTTGGCATTGCCGCTGGAGAGCATCAGCGCGATCAGGAACTCGTTCCAGACCAGCACGAAGCTGAAGGCGATCGCGCCGACCAGCGCGCGGGAGGCCACCGGCAGCGACACGCGGAAGAACACCGCATAAGGCCCGTAGCCATCGACGAAAGCCGCCTCCTCGATCTCCGGCGGAATGCGCTGGAATGCCGGGATCGCCAGCCACATCGTGACTGAAATGGTAAGCAGCGAGTAGGTGATGGTCAGCGCAAGCAGCGTATCGTAGAGGCCGAGCTGCAGCCAGATGACCATGAGCGGGATCGCCACTGCCACCGGCGGCAGGAAGCGCAGTGACAGCACGAAGAACTGGATATCGGCCGACCATCGGTTGGGATAGCGTGCGACGGCATAGGCCGCCGGCAACCCGAGCACGAGGCCGACGACGACCGCGCTCCCGCAGACGATGATCGAGTTCGTCAGCCCGGCCAGCACGCTGTTGCGTTCCAGGATGTAGGCGACATTGTCCAGGGTTGGCGTGAACAGGAGTTTCGGCACCCTGGTGATGATGTCGACATTGTTCTTGAGCGCGTTGAGCCCGGTCCATATCAGCGGAAACACGGCCAGGAATGCCGTGAACGCCAGCACCAGCCGTGCAAGCAGGCGTGCAGGGCTCATCGTTGCACCCGCTTCCACAGCACCGTGAAGGTGACGCTTGTGACGATCATCATGATCACCGCCATCGATGAGGCGTAGGACACCTTGCCGGCCTCGATGAAGCCCTGGGAAAACGCGTACATATCCAGTGTTTCGGTTGCCACGCCGGGGCCGCCACGCGTCATCACATAGATGAGGTCGAATGAGCGCAGCGACTCGATCATCTTGACGAACATCAGGCTGATCAGCGGTGCCTTGAGCATAGGCAGCGCGACATAGGCCTGGATCTGCCACGGTCGCGCATAGTCGAGGCGGGCCGCTTCCAGCGGTTGGGGAGGCAGGGTCTCGAGCAGTTTGAGCACGATGACCGAGAAGAACAGCCCCCATTGCCAGACATCGACGGCAGCCACGGCAAACAGCGCCGTCGAAGCATCCGAGAGCGGATCGAAGATCCGGCCTGTCAGCGCGCGATAGGGATAGGTGGCGATGCCATACAGCGGGTGGAAGGCGAATTTCCAGACGAACGCCGCCGATACCCTGGGCAGCAGCACGGGAACGATGAACAGGATGCATAGCAGGTTGCGGGTGCGCGCCGATGTGTTCTCGAACATCAGCACGCCAAGCCCGATGGCCACGACCATTGTGGCCACCACGGTGACGACTTCCCACTTGAACGAGACCCACAGCGAATTCAGGAACCGCGCGTCTGAAAACAGCGCCGTGAAGTTGGCGAACCAGACGAAGCTGTGCGTCGTCGAACTGAGCTCCCGGTTCTGCAGGGAAATCAGGATGGCGTAGACGGTCGGTACCATCGCCAGGATGAGCAGTATCACCATGGTGGGTGCCAGGAATGCGGTGGGTAGCGACGATCGCTTCAGCATCACTCGACCTCAGGATAATCGGATCAGGTCACGGTGCGGCCCCCGGCGGGGGAGGTTGCCAGGGCCGCACCGCAAGCGCGAGCGAGCTATTTCTTGATCAGCTCGTCCGCATATGCCTTGAGTTCATCGAGGCTGCCCTTGACGTCGGTGCGGGTGCCGTTGACCAGTTCCTCCAGCAGGATGCCCCAGCGATCACCGAGATCCGGCCAGCGGCGATCCTGCCAGAAGTTGACGGCAGTCACCTTTCCTGTGTCAGCCATCGCCTTGCCGAGATCGGCGCCATAGATGTCGGCGAACTCCTTGCTGGAGAGGATGCTGGTGCGGTTGAGCTCGCCGAACTGATGCTCGTCGAGCCGGCGTTTCTCGTTCTCCTTGGACGTTGCCCAGGCGATGAACAGTCCGGCGCACCGCTTGGAAGCCTCGTCCGCGTTGGCCTTGGCCGCGATGGCGAGGCCGTGGCCATAACCGCCGCCGGGCAGCGGCGATGGTGGCGGCAGGAAACCGACCTTGCCGATCACCTGCGAGTATTTCGGATCGGTAGCCATGCCAGCCAGCGGGGTGGATTCGACCAGCAGCGCCACCTGGCCGGCCAGGAAGGCACCGGTGGACTCGTCCCAGCTGCCGGTCTGGGTGCCCGGAGGCGAATATTTGAACAGTTTGAGGTAGGTGTCGGTGGCCTTCAGCGCCGCCTCGGAATCGAACACCGGTTTGTCGCCGTCGAACCAGGCGCCGCCATATGCCTTGAAATACGGCATCCAGCGCCAGACATTGGCGCCCGAGCCGCGTGCCCCGCGCAAGGCGATGCCGTAGACACCCTTGTCGGGATCATTGAGTTTCTCGACCGCGGCCAGGAGTTCGTCGAGTGTCTTCGGAGGCTGCACGCCGGCTGCTTCGAGCAGGTCCTTGCGATAGACCATCAGGTCGCCGCCGCCGGTGAGGGGAGCGAACCAGATCTTGTCGGCAACGGTCGCGACCTTCTGCCGGCCGGGATCGAAATCGGCATAGTCGTAGTCCGCGGGATAGTAGTCCGTAAGGGGCACGATCCAGCCGGATGATGAGAACAGCGCCACGTTGGCTTCATCGACGTAATAGACATTGTAGTTGCCGACGGTGGATGCATCGGCGCGCGACTTTGCCCGGCGGTCGTTCTCGTTGAGATAGTCGATCTGGAACGTGGTGCCGCTGAGGTTCTTGAATTCGTCTTCGTATTTTTCAAGAAGGGTCAGACCGTCGCGTGGCTGCGCCAGTACCTTGATGGGCTTTTCGCAGGATTTCTCCTGCGCGGCGACCACAGTTGAAGTCGCTGTCAGAAAAAGACAAGCGTATGCGATGCTCGAAGCGAGCTTTCTCGAAGCCATATTTTCCTCCCAGGCAGATTGTATTTGGATGATGCCGCCCTCGATGGCATCTCCACTTGGCGTCCCCCGAATTCGGGTGTGACGCCGATATGCATGCTAGCAGTTGCTGGCCGGGGCTCTAGCGCTCCTGCTGCATGATTCCTGTACTTTCATGCAAGATGGCCGCACGTTTGCAGCGTTTTTGCGTTGCACAATGGATCAAAAGTCCGTTTGCGCCCGGTTACACGTCGCGCTTCGAAAGGCGATGCGAAGCCATCTTGCGGTACTGGGAAGGCGTCATGTGATGCTGGCGCAAGAACGTCCGATTGAAGTTCGAGATGTTCAGGTAACCGACCTCGAAGCAGATCTCGGTGACGGGCATGTCCGACTGCGCCAGCAGCTGGGTGGCTTTCCAGATGCGCAGCTTGTTGATGTGATCGGTGAAGGTGTGGCCGCTGTTTCTCTTGAAGAAGCGGGAAAAGGAGCTCTCGCTCATTCCGGCCAGCGCGGCCATGTCGGGCAGGCGGATTTCGTGGCCGATATTGGCCAGGATGTGGGAGAACACCCGCTGCAGCGTGTCGGCCGAACCGTATTCGAGGTCGGGCGAGAACGTCTGTGACGACAGGACATGGTATTCGTGCGACCGTTGCAGCACGTCGAGCAGGCCGAGGAATGCGGAAAGCTTGGCGATGCCCGACAATGGTTCCATGTCATGGATCATCCTGGTGGCGCGCTCACGGGTGCCGGAATGGAAGCTGAGACCGCGCTCCGCTCTTTTCAGGAATTCCGCGCAGTTTCCCAGTTCCGGCAGCAGGGTGGCTGCGTCGCGCAGCTTGTCCGGGTGGAACTGGATGACGATATCCCGGCCTTCGATGAGCTCGCCCGGCTGCACCTGCGTGACCCAGTCGTGTGGAAGATTGCTGCCGACGACGGTCAGTTCGCCTGGGCCGAATTCGCCGATGTGATCACCGACCAGCAGCAGGCCCGACGCGTTGGTGATCAGATGGATCTCGATCTCGGGATGGAAGTTCCAGACATTCCGCACCCAGGGATAGTCATCCTTGCGCCAGAGGAAGGTTTCGTCGGCGCTTGTGAGCACGTATTCGAAAGAGGCCTGGCCGGCCAGTCGCATCGTC
This sequence comes from Mesorhizobium sp. NPDC059025, assembly GCF_042739655.1. Lineage (NCBI taxonomy): Bacteria > Pseudomonadati > Pseudomonadota > Alphaproteobacteria > Hyphomicrobiales > Phyllobacteriaceae > Mesorhizobium > Mesorhizobium sp. NPDC059025. Next base: position 10,287 of record NZ_JBHYIM010000001.1, read on the forward strand.
AGTTCCCGGTTCTCGTGGTTGGCTGCTGCTTGTGGTTCGGTGATGCGTCCTTTGAACACGAAAAGGACTGTCGTCGTTTTGTGCGGCCCTTGTCCAGCCCGCACCCGCGATTGCCGGGAAAGGGCAGCCAGACGGGCGTCGCGCAAATTCAATCAACGCTTGCTGTTAAAATATGAGTAATGTACTCATGAATCTTCGACAATCTCATCCCTGATGCCGAAGGATGGGGGCAGGTTTGAACTTCCGCCCGAAAATGCACGCCATGGTCCACGGTTTTGCCGTGGTCGACAATCTGAAATGGCGCGCCTGGGACGACGTGGTGGCCGATGTCTGGCGCGCCCAGTGCGCGCAGGACGCACAGGGCGACTATGTCTCTCCCGATCCGCGCCTGTTCGTCATGCTTGATCTGAACCCCGGAGGCGTCTTCGTGTTCGATCATCCGGGCGCGGGAACGGCCGGTCGTCATGACGCCGCCGAAACCATGAGCTACGTGCCGGCCGGCATGCCGATGAGTGGCCGTGGCGAGCGGCTGAGGCGGATCAAGCATCTCGATCTGCATTTTTCGGAAGCCGCCGTGACGCGGCGTTTCGGCCGGACCGTCGACCAGGCGCGCCTGTCGACGCCGCGTTTCCAGTTCAGTGATCCGCGGATGGGGCCGCTGGCCCGGGCCATCGCCGACGAATGCACCAACCCGGTCGCGATGCACGGCCTGTTCGGTGCCGGCCTGATCAATGCGCTGCTGGCACTGCTTTTCGACATCCGGGGCGAGGAGGGGCAGCGCAGGTCCGGCCTGTCGCGCAGCCAGCTGCGGCTGGTCACCGAGTTCATCGAAAACAACTGCTTCAGGCCGATCCGGCTCAGCGAGCTGGCCGATCTGGTGCAACTGTCGGAAACGCATCTGAGTCACGCTTTCAAGGCCTCGACCGGGCTGCCGCCGCATCGCTGGCAGATGAAGGCGCGTATCCGCAAGGTTCAGGAAAAACTGCGTCGCGAATCGCTGACCTTGAGCGAGGTGGCGCTGGCGGCGGGTTTTTCCGACCAGGCCCATTTCACGCGCGTATTCAAGGCGGTGGTGGGTCTGACGCCAGCCGAATGGCGCCGCAATGCCGCGCACCAGTGACCGCTGTTCAGGCCGCCTGTTTTTCAGTCAGGAATCGACAATTCACCGCAAGAAGGTCCAAGCCACCGCAAGATAAGATGAGTTATTAACTCAACTTAATAGCTCAACCGAATTGAAAGCCCTTTCCAGTGCGAAAGGCGAGGTGGCGTGGGAGTCTGCATGGCACGTATTCAACTTACATTGCTCGGCGCTTCGGGTTTGGCGGTTGTCGCCTCGTTGGGGCCGGTTCTTGCCCAGCAATCCACCCAGCTGGAAAAGATCGTGCTCCAGGGCGAGGGCGGCGAACAGACAGGGGGCCGTTCGGCTGCCGTCGGCAAGGTCAAGGGCGTCGTCGCCAAGGCCACCACGACCGGATCAAAGACTGCCACCGATATCAAGGAAATCCCGCAGTCGGTATCCGTAATCGGCCGGGAGGAGATCGACGAGCAGGGCGCGCAGAAGGCCGACGAGGCGCTGCGTTACACCGCAGGCGTGTTCGCGCAGCCCTTCGGGCCGGACAGCGACACCAACTGGATGTTCATCCGCGGCTTCCAGGCCACGGCGACCGGAACCTACATGGATGGCCTGCAGCTGTTCAGCCATGCCTTCGGCGGGTTCTATGTCGATCCGTTCAGCCTCGAGCGCATTGAGGTTCTGAAGGGGCCGGCCTCCGTGCTCTACGGCGGCTCGAATCCAGGCGGCGTCATCAACTATGTCAGCAAGCGTCCCGATTTCGAGACACGGCGTTATGTCGAGACAGGCATCAACGATGCCGGCAACGCCTATCTCGGTGTCGATCTCGGCGGCATTTCAGCCAACAATGTGCTGAGCTACCGGGTGCTCGGCAAGATTGCCGGCGGCAATACCTATTCCGATCTCCAGGACGGCTGGCGCGGCTTCATCTCGCCGAGCCTGACATGGAAGCCGGACGAGCAGACCAGCCTGACCATCCTGGCCAACTACAGCCATATCGACGAGACCCACAATGGCGGCTCCTTCCTGCCCTATCAGGGTACCGTCGTCGACCGCATCGTCGGCGGGATCAATTATGGCCGCATCCCGCGCGACGCCAACTACACCGAGCCGGATGTCGATACCTACCAGCGCCGGCAGGGCGCGCTGGGCTACGAGTTCGAGCATACCTTCGACAGCGACTGGACGATCCGCTCCAACGCCCGCTTCAACGCGGCAAACGTCAAGGAGGTCAGCATCTATCCGAATGGATGGGCGGGGCCGACCACGCTCGACCGCATCAATTTCGGTCATGACTCGGATGTCACTTCATTCCTGCTCGACAACCAGGTCGAGGGCATGTTCGATACCGGCGCTATCGAACATCGGCTGCTGGCGGGCATCGACTACAAATTCTATAACATCGACCAGGTGCAATCGTCGGCGCTGTTCGGCACGACGCCGCCCATCGACGCCTTCAATCCGGTCTACGGCGTCGGGCTGACGCCAAGGGTCAGCTATCTCAATCAGGATCTAAGCCAGCAGCAGCTGGGCCTCTATGTGCAGGACCAGCTGCGCTTCGGCGGCGGCTGGATCGCCACCCTAAACGGCCGTTACGACCGCGGCTGGCTGAGTGTGCATGACCGGCCGAACTTCTATGCGCCGACGCTGGACGCCACCCAGAAACGCAGCGACGGCTCTTTCTCGGGGCGCGCCGGTCTCGCCTATAAATTCGACAACGGGCTGACGCCCTATGCCAGCGTGGCTACCTTCTTCAATCCGCTCATCGGTACCAATGCCTCGGGCAAGCTGTTCGAGCCGGAAGATGGCATCCAGTACGAAGCCGGCATCAAATACGCGCCGACCTTCGTCGACGGCCTGTTCACGCTGTCGGTGTTCGACCTGACCCGGCGCAACGTGCAGTCCAACCTGACGCCTTTCACCTATGTCCAAACCGGCGAAGTGCGCTCGCGTGGCGTCGAACTGGAAGGCAAGGTCAATGTCACCGAGGATCTTAAGGTCACCGCGGCGCTGACCGCTTACAACATCGAGGTCACCAAGGACGAGGATCCGACCATCATCGGCAAGCGGCCTTTCATCGTGCCGGAGGTGATGGCCTCGGCCAAGGCCGACTACACTTTCCGCGGCGGCTGGTATGACGGCATTTCCGTCGGCGGCGGCCTGCGTTATGTCGGCTCGTCCTGGGCCGACAGCCAGAACACGCTGAAGGTTCCGGCCGCGACCCTGGTCGATCTGAAGCTCGGCTATGAGAAGGACAATTGGGGTATAGACCTCAATGTGACCAATGTGTTCGACAAGGCCTACGTGTCGAGCTGCCAGGGCGCCCTGGTCTGCAGCTACGGCGAGGGCCGCGCCTTCAAGCTGAAGGCGCATACAAGCTGGTAGTCGCCGGAGGCGACTGCCGCCGTTATGGGGAATGACGTCATGGATGCAGCAAACAATGCCGACCTGCATCTCTACGATGTCGACGGCGTCTCCTTTGCTGCCGGCGGACGCACCATCCTGTCCCCGCTCAGCATGACGCTTCAGCCCGGGCGTTTCTACGGCCTGGTCGGACCGAACGGGTCGGGCAAGAGCACGCTGCTGAAACTTCTGGCGCGCCAGCAGGATCCGGCCGCAGGCTCGATCCGGCTTTCAGGCAGGCCGCTGGAAACCTACGGCACCCGCGATTTCGCCCGCTGCGTCGCCTACATGCCGCAGTTCACGCCGCCGGCGGAAGGCATGAATGTGCGTGAACTGGCCAGCCTCGGCCGCTTTCCATGGCATGGTGCACTGGGTCGTTTCGGCGCCGATGACGAGGACAAGGTCACCCGCGCCCTGGCGCAGACGTCGCTCACCGCCCTTGCCGAACGCATGGTCGACAGCCTGTCGGGTGGAGAGAGGCAGCGCGCCTGGCTCGCCATGATGCTGGCGCAGGACACACGCTGCCTTCTGCTCGACGAGCCGACCTCGGCGCTCGACCTCGCGCATCAGGTTGAGATCCTGGCGCTGGTGCGCGAACTCAGCCGCAGGCAGGGTCTCGCCGTGGTTGCAGTGTTGCACGACATCAACATGGCGGCATCGTTCTGCGACGAGCTGATCGCACTGCGCGAAGGCCGGATCGTCGCACGCGGCACGCCCGAGCTGATCCTGGAGCCCGCGATGCTGGACAGCATCTATGGTTTGGCGATGGGCATAACCAGGCATCCGCAAACCGGTGCGCCGATCAGCTATGTCCTCTAGACGCGATGGCCAATCGGCAGGCGTGTCAGCTTTGCCCTGTCTCGACAGGCGAGCTTTCCTGGCCCTGGCCACCTCGGCCCTGTTGCCGCAACCGGCATCCGCGGCACAGCCGCGCATCGCCGTCATCGACTGGGGGCTGCTTGAAACGGCGCTGGCGATCGGTGCCGTGCCGGCCGCCGCGACGGAGCTGAAGCAGTTTGCCCGCATCGCCGTGGAACCGGCGGTGCCGGCAGGCGTCGTCGATCTCGGCCTGAGGGGTTCACCGAACTACGAGCTGCTGCGCGCAATCGCCCCCGACCTGATCCTGATATCCGGCTTCTATGAATATCAGCGCCCCTCGCTGGAGCGCATCGCTCCGGTGCTGGCGTTGCCGATCTATGAAGCCGGCAAGCCGCCTTACCCGCTGGCGCAGTTATCGACACTGGCACTCGGCGAACGCGTCGGGCTCAGGCCCCAGGCCGAGCGCTATGTCGCCGAGACGACCACGGAACTGGAGAGGCGGCGCCTGGTCCTGCGGTCTTTCGCGTCACGTCCCGCCTTTCTGATCAGCCTCGGTGATGCCCGCCATTTCCGCGCCTTCGGTGCGGACTCCATGCCGGGCGACGTACTGGCGCGGCTGGGCATCGGCAACGCCTGGAAGGATGACACCAGTTACAGCGCGGCGGCGCCGGTCGGCATCGAGGCGCTTGCCCGCGTCCCGGAAGCCTCGATCATCGTCCTTGCGCCTCTGCCGGCGGAGGTCAGCCGCGGTCTGCCCGACAATGCGCTGTGGAACGCCCTGCCAGCTGTCCGCGAAGGGCGTGTCGCGGTGCTCGATCCGGTCAACCATTTTGGCGGCCTGCCATCGGCGCGGCGCTTCGCGCGTCTGCTGGCCGATGCCACGGCACGGGGGCCGGATCATGGCTAGCCGCGTGCCAATACCGATCCTGCTGTGGGGCGGGCTCGGGCTTTTCGCCTGCGCGCTCTTCGGCCGGAAGGTCGCGGCGCAGTGGTCCGGGCTGCACTCGGGGCAGGCTGTGGATCTCGATCGCGTCATCCTGTTCTACAGCCTGCTGCCACGGGCTGCGGTTGCTTTGCTTGCCGGCGCGGCGCTCGGGCTTTCAGGCCTGCTGCTGCAGCGCATATTGCGCAATCCGCTGGCCGAGCCTTCGACGCTGGGCATCTCGGCCGGTGCGCAACTGGCCCTGGCGCTGGCAACGCTCTACGCTCCCGCCCTGATCGAGCATTCGTCCGCCGGGGTGGCCTTTGCCGGTGGTACGCTCGCCGTAGCGCTGATCCTTGCCCTGACCTGGCGGCGCGGGCTTGAACCTGTCTCGGTCGTGCTGGCCGGCATGATGGTGGCACTGACTGCCAATGCCGCCGGTGCCGCGCTGATCCTGGCCAATGGCGACTATCTGTTTTCGCTGTTCATCTGGGGCGGCGGCTCGCTCGTCCAGCAGGGCTGGGATCCCGCCATCGCCATCGGCTGGCGGCTTGCCGTCGGCCTTGCCGCGGCCGTTCTGCTCATGCGGCCACTTGCCATTCTCGGCCTCGATGATGTCGCGGCGAGGGGCCTTGGTCTGTCGTTGAATGGCAGCCGCTTCCTGCTGATCGCGCTGGCGGTCTGGCTGGCGACAACCGTCGTGGCGGAAGTCGGCATCATCGGCTTCGTCGGTCTCGCCGCACCGGTGCTGGCCACCCTGTCCGGCGCCCGTTCGCTGAAGCAGAAGCTGATCGCCGCTCCGCTGATCGGCGCCGCGCTGCTTTGGCTGACGGACGGCCTGGTGCAACTCGCTGCCGGGGCCGGCGGCGAAAGGGTGCCGACAGGTGCCGCGACCGCCTTGCTGGGCGGGCCGCTGCTGCTCTGGTTGTTGCCACGCCTGCGCCTTTTCGAATGGCCTGCGCTCGATCGGCCCGCGCACACGGCACGCCGTGCTGTCCGCCCCTGGTTCCGCGTCGCCATGCTTGGCATGGCTGGCGTCATCGCGCTGGCCGTTGCGCTGCTGCTCGGCCAGGGACCGCACGGATGGTCGCTCGCCGGCGGTGACCTGCTGGCCGATCTGGTGGCGTGGCGACTGCCGCGCGTCGTCGTCGCAGCGGCCTGCGGCGGCATGCTCGCCGCCGCAGGCGTCGTCATCCAGCGCGTGACTTCCAACCCGCTGGCGAGCCCTGAGGTGCTGGGCATCGGCGCCGGCGCCGGTGCCGGGCTGGCGGCTGTCCTGCTGTTCATGGCAAGCGCGGGGCTCGGCTGGCAACTGGCGGGCTCAACTGCCGGGGCACTCCTGGCGCTCGCGATGATCCTGGTCATCGCCGCGCGCGGCAATCTCGGCCCCGAACGGCTCCTGTTCGCCGGCATCGCCATGAATGCGCTGTGCAGCGCCGTGCTTGCCGCCGTCATCGCTCTCGGCAACGCGCAGTCCTACAGGCTGCTCGGATGGTTGACCGGCTCCACCATCCAGGCGACCGGGGTGGAGGCGTCGATCGCCGTCTTCGGTCTTGTCCTGATCACAACCCCGCTGCTGCTCGCTGCCCGCTGGCTGGCGATCCTGCCCTTCGGGCCCAATACCGCGCTTGCTCTCGGGCTCTCGGTTCGCCTGGCGCGCAACACGCTGATCCTGCTCGCTGCCTTCGCCAGTGCCGTCGCTGCCCAGTTCGTCGGTCCGCTCAGCTTCGTCGGCCTGATCGCGCCGCACCTGGCCCGCATGATCGGCCTGGATCGACCCCGCCCGCAACTGGCCGGCGCCGTCATCCTCGGCGCGCTGTTGATGATGCTGTCGGACTGGCTGTCGCGGATGCTCTTCTTCCCCTACCAGCTCCCCGTCGGCCTGTTCGCCTCGCTGCTGGGTGGGGTGTATCTGACCGTCCTGCTGGGCAGAGGCGTCCCGCGGCGCGGCTGACCCTGGAGATTGGTGCCCGCCTGGCACTTTTGTAGGCGACATGCCACCAGGCGGGCTGCTTCCCCGTCGATGTGCACCTTGAGCGTCGAAGCACGGCGAACATACGTGCTTTGGCGGAAAGGGGTACTGGGTGTTTGGAATTTTTTTGTGTTGGTAAACAGATATAGGCTATGCTGGAGCGTCGATTATTGATCGTGTGAAGTAAATTTTGAATTTACCACGATTCCTTAAGTAAGTTGTCGAAACGATCTGTACCAAAATATTTCTGTTTGTGTATCAGTTTACGGGCAAATGGTCGCCTTTCTGATAACAAAGCGCCTTCCTTCGCAGGAAAATTTATCCAGTTCTCGTCCACATCAGGCGCAACAAATTAAAACCATCGGAGCGTGGCCTTTCGATTCGCGCGGCGATAGTCGCACCATGCGTACTATACGTGCGCAAAACACAATGCTAGCGTCGATGGATGACCGCAGTCTCTCCGCTTCAGGAACGCATCCGCAACCAGCTTCAGGCTGAGTTCTTCACCGGTATCCAGGTTGGCGAGCGCATCAACGAGGCGGAGATCGCCTCGGCGCTGGGCGTCTCGCGCACGCCCGTACGCCAGGCATTGATGCAGTTGCAGCGCGAAGGCATCGTCAGCTACGAGCCGAACCGCGGCTTCAGGCTGGTCGAGGCGGTCCAGCGCGATGCCGAGCAGGCCGGTGCGCTGTCGCTCGATGAAAAGGTGATGCGCGACATGGCGCTGGGCCTGCTGGATGGTGTGATCAGCGAGCGCGCGCTTCTCGGGCGCTACGGCGCGACGCAGGGTGCCCTGACGTCCACCTTGCGTCGCCTGATGCGGGACCAACTGGCCGAACCTTCTCCCGGGCGCGGCTGGATTTTTGCCGATGTCGGGGCGGCCGCGCTGGAAGACGGTTATCGTCTGCGCCAGATCATCGAGCCGGCCGCAATCTTGTCCGACCGCTATCAGGTCGACGAAGCCGCACTCCAGGCGCTCGACGCCGAACATGTGCGGGCCATCGAGGCCATGGAGACCATGGACAGCCGGCGCCTGTTCGAACTCGATGCCAAGTTTCACCTGATGGTTGCCCAGGGCACCGGCTCCGCCAGCCTTGTCGCGGCGATCGCCCGGCAGAACAACATCCGCCGGGTCAACGAATATCTCGGTTTCGGCCGGGCCGAACGCATCCGTCAGTCGATGGTCGAGCACCGCGGAATCATGGCGGCGTTGCGGGCCGCCGAATATCAGGTCGCTGCAGCGCTGATGCGTATGCATCTGCAGACCTCGCGCGAGGAGACCTTCGTCCATCTCGAGGAAGACCTCGAATCCGTGCGCTCCGGCCGCGTTCGCATCGGCGGCGAAGACGGTTGAAGGGGACGCTCAGCCGAACGGCGTCTCGTCGGTAAAGCGGCGGATGACATTCTCGGTGATGGCGGCGATGTGATTGTCGTAGCCGTTCCAGGCCATGGCACCGGCCCAGGCGATCGAGCCGGTGGAGAAAACGGCACCGCCATCCTGCGTCTCGAAAAACACCATGTCGGCGCGGATGAGGTCGCACTGGGTTCCCGACCATGTCGGGGTCGGATCGAGCAGGTCCTCGGGCGTCATCAGGTAGACGTCGGTGTGCAGCCGGGATGATGCCAGCACCAGCGCGTGCGGCGGCGTGCCGAGGCTGAAATCGGCACGGTCGATCTCGTTGCCGGCGGCGCCGCCACCATTCAGGCCGAAATCGCCGAGGATATCGCCCTGGATGCCGTCAAAGATGAAGGCGGCGCGTGGATCGTGGCTCGACGGATTGCGCAGATAGGGCGACGACAGATCGAACCCCTGCGCCGTCATGCCGACGCCGAACACCTGCTGCGGTGCGCGGCCGATGCGGCGCCACAGGCCGCCAAGTTCGTCGGTGAACTGATGCCAGTAGTTGCCAGTGCCCGGCTCCCAGCCGCGAATGCCGGACTCCGCACGCCGGCACTCGATCACGCCCGGCAACGTCTCGCTGTAGGCGATGCGCCAGTAGAAACCATTGCCGCCGAGATAGGCGACGCGCCCACCCTTGGCCAGGAACCCCTGATAGGCGTCCAGCATGCGGGTGCTTGTATACTCGGGATGGCTGCCGGTGAGCACGGTGCGATAGCCGTCGAAAGCCGCGACGCCCTCACGGTCGAGATCCTCGTCGGTCAGCACATCATAGGCGATGCCGCGATCCTCGAGGAAGCCGAGAATGTGTGTGTCCGCGTTGAATTGCCAGATGTTGGAGCCGGAGCCGCCGATGAAACCCTGCACCTTGGGCTGGAAGTCGAGGATGGGGCGCAGCCTCGATGAATAAAAGACGCCCGAACCGTCATTGTGCACCTCATACATCGACAGGCCGTATTCGGGATGTTCCTGCAGGTGCAGATGATGCCGGTCGAGCTGCAGCAATTGTCCGGCGCCGATCTCGGTCTCCGAGACATCGATGCCGAGACGATGGTTCGCATAGGCCATGTAGCTGGCGGTTGGCAGGACGAAGACGACATCGTTCCTGCTGTGCCTTGCCCGAACGGCAAGCACGACGAAATATTCGGCCTGCGCATCCTCGTGCGAGAACAGCCGCACGGCATAGACACCGCTCTTGAGGTCGGCCGGCAAGGTCACCGTGAAATCGGTCTGCCAGCCGGCGTCGTAGAGATCATCGTCGTGGAAGTGGGCCGCGGCATAGCTGGCGGGGTCCTCTGTCCAGCGGTGCAGGCCGCTGTCCCATCCGCAGCCCGAAACGGCCCGGTGCGGCAGGTTGAGGAAACAGCCGTGCAGCCGGTGCGGGCCGCGATCGGAGAAACGATCGCCGCGCATGCCGGCGGCGAAATCCCAGTCTGCCGCCAGCGCCGGCGTCGCCGTCCTGCCGAGTATCGCCTTTACGATGGTTTCGTGTGGATGCACCCCATCATAGATGCGTGGATTCTCGATCTTGCCATTGAAAAAACAGCCGGGAAAACCTTCTTCCGTGTCGGTCGCGCCGAAGCGAAAGGGAGCCTGCGGCGGCGCGGCATGATCGCGGGCGGGCACGCTGGACGAGCCGAGGTCGTCGATATTCGGGAAGCTCTTCACCGGCGTCTGGCTGACGGACAGCCGCCCGCTCTGCATGTCGTAGCTCGCGACGACGACATACCAGGCACGTTCCCGGCAAGGCGTGCCGGAAGCGGCGGTGGTCGCGCGGCCGTCTCCCGTCAGCGTCACCGAGGCCATGGCATCGTCGTCGAGGAAGAGGCAGCAACCATTCTGCGCCGTGCCGGCCGAAACGATCGCCTGCCTGCCTCGCCCCGGCAAAGTCGGCCATATCAGCGCTGCAAGGGTGAAGGAGCCGGACGGGCAGAGCCTGGCCGTCTTGTCGACGAGGCCATGGGAGCCGGTGCGGATTGTCTGCTCGCGTGCCGCAAACGGCCCGCCGAGATCGACCGCGATCAGCTCGTCGCGGTAGCCCGGCCCGTCGGGATTGATGTCGCCCTGGATGATCCGCCTCAGCTCTGCGTCGTATGCAGGCAGGCCGGTCGCGCTGACCTTGATGTCGACCGTTTCGCCGGGAAAGCAGCTGATCCTGTCGGCATAGGCGGTGATCTTGAGCATGAAGGGCTCCTCAGAAGGGAAGTTCTTTTCCGGTCAGCTCGTGCCAGCGGCGGCGAAACACGTCGCGCTCGGCGTCGAGCTGACTGGTGTATTCGACGCCGGAGACGACGCTGACAGGAACGCCGCGGCGTCCCGGCAGTCGCGCCAGCGCCCAGCGGCGACAGGGCTCGATCGTGACCAGCACATATTTGCCGTCGAGCGCGCCGCCGCGCATCAGGTTGAGAACACGCTGAAGACCCGGGCTGTGATAGCCGATCGGACTTTCCATGAATTCGGCGGCATGCGGCAGGTCATCGTCTCCGAGGGTGTATCGCGCCATCTTAAGTGCCTTATACGACATAAAAGTTCATTTTAGACTCGAGCCTTGTGCTGCGTGGATGCAGGATTTTGCCCGTTTTGTGGGCGCCATCGGCCGATATGCATGTCCTGGATGTCACAATGGCCGGATCTCAAAATTGCATTATTTATTGACAAAGCACATTTTGGCTGTTTTGGTCAATCATCGGATTTCGGAGGAGACGAAAAGATGACCGCAGCAAGCCAGTCGTGGGAGCGGCGCGAGAGCGAAAGCTTCTTTCACACATTCAGTGACCTGCCTTCGCTGAGCGAGGACGGGCCTGTGGTGGTGGAGAGGGGGGAGGGCGCCTACATCGTCGATACCGGCGGCCGCCGCTACTTCGAGGGCAATTCGGGCCTGTGGAACATGACGCTGGGTTTTTCCGAGCGGCGCCTGGCCGACGTTGCGTCCCGCCAGTATGCCGAATTGCCGGGCTATCACACCTTCTTCGGCCGCAACTCCAAGCCGTCGATCGCGCTTGCCGAACGGATGCTGGCGCTGGCGCCGGTGCCGATGAGCCGGGCGTTCTTCACCAATTCAGGCTCGGAAGCCAATGAATCGGTGGTCAAGCTGTTGTGGATGATGTGGGCGTTCGAGGCGCAGCCGCGACGCCGCAAGTTCCTGACCCGCAAGAATGCCTATCACGGTGCGACAGTGATGGCCGCGTCGCTGACGGCCAAGGACTACAACAGGGCGTTCGGCTTGCCGCTGCCCGAGATCGTGGTGCTCGATTGCCCGCACGCCTACCGCTATGCCGCGCCCGGCGAGAGCGACGACGAGTTCTGCGCGCGGCTTGCGGCCAACCTCGAAGCCACGATCCAGGCGGAAGATCCGGAAACCATTGCCGGCATGTTTGCCGAGCCGGTGATGGGGGCCGGGGGCGTCATCGTACCGCCGAAGAACTATTTCCGGCACATCCAGCCGGTCCTGCGGCGGCACGGCATTCCGCTGGTTGCAGACGAGGTCATCTGCGGATTCGGCCGCACCGGCAATCTTTGGGGAACCGAGACCGTGGCGATGCAGCCGGACATCATGGTGGCCTCCAAGAGCATGTCGGCCGGATATTTCCCGATGGGTGCCGTCATGCTGTCCGAGGACATAGACCGGCGCGCGAAAGCCGCGGCCGAGGCGCACGAGGAATTTCCGCACGGGTTCACCACCGGTGGGCACCCGGTCGGCTGTGCCGTTTCGCTGGAGGCCATCCGCATCATCACCGAGGAAGGCGTCGTCGATAACATTCGCGATGTCGGCGCGGTGCTCCAGAGCGGTCTGGAGCAGCTCGCCGAACATCCCATGGTCGGCGAGGCGAGGGGTGTGGGGCTGATGGGCGCTCTCGAAATGGTTGCCGACAAGCGAAGCAAGACCCCCTTCGCCGGCCATTTGCGTATCGGCGAACGGATTGCAAAGGCGGCGCGCGAGCGCGGTTTCATCATTCGACCGCTCGGCTCTTCCGTCGTGCTGGCGCCGCCCTTCATTTCGACCGCCGCCGAGATCGTGTCGCTCGTGGCGGCGATGGGAGAAATCCTCGATCTGGTCCACGCCTCGGCCCGCAGGGAGGCGGCCTGACCTCTCGCGTCCAGACCCCAAGCCAGTCTGGACGTGGCCCAGCGGCGCGCCGCTCCGATCCCTTACGGGACGGCGCGCCGCTGGAACATCAGCACAACAGGCGCAGGGAACGCGCCCAAACACCAAGACCAAGCCCGGCAAACGGGCGGGAACAGGCCGAAAACGGCTGAAAACAATGGGAACAAGCCAATGACAGACACAAAACCGACGCTGGAGCGGCGCCTCAGCGCGACATCGGCCGCGATGTTCGGTCTTTCCTACATGTCACCCATGGTGGTGATCGCCACATTGGGGGCGATCGCGGTCAAGACCGGCGGCGCCGTGGCGCTGGCTTATGTGATCGCCACCGCCGCCATGCTGCTCACGGCCGCCAGCTACGGTTACATGGCGGCACGCAATCCAAAGGCTGGATCGGCGTATACCTATGCGTCCGGCGTGTTCGGTCCGATGGCGGGCTTTGCCGTCGGCTGGGTGCTGCTGCTCGACTATTTCTTCATCCCGATGGTGATCTGCCTGCTGACGGCCACCGGCCTCTCGACCCTGGCACCTGGCGTGCCGTTCTGGATCTGGGTCGTCGCGGTAGCGGCGCTGTCGACCCTCGTCAACACGCTGGGCATCAGGCTGACCGACCGCATCAACCTGGCGATCATGGCCGTGCAGCTGCTGATGGTTCTGGCCCTGATCTATCTCTGCATCCGCTTCGCCCTCGGCACGCCGCAGATCGGCACGCTCGTCTCGACGCGGCCGTTCTTCAACGAGGCCACCACCTTGCCCCTGGTGATGGCGGGTGCGGCGGTGGCCTGCTATTCCTTCCTTGGTTTCGACGCGATCTCCACGCTTTCGGAAGAAACCGTCGATCCGCGACGCAACATCCCGCGCGCCATCATGCTGGCCACGTTGCTCGGCGGGGCGATCTTCCTGGCCGCCGCCTACCTCATGATGCTGGTGCATCCCTCGCTCGACTATGCGAGCATCGATACCGCGGCGTATGAGATCGTCGGGCAGATCGGCGGCGAGACGTTCAAGACCGTGTTCACCGTCGTTGTCACCATCGCCTTCTTCGCCGCCGGCCTGTGCGCCCATGCCAGCGCCTCGCGGCTGCTGTATGTGATGGGGCGCGACGCGATCCTGCCGCCCATCGGTTTCGGTTACATCCATCCGTCCTTCAAGACGCCGGTGGTCAACATCGCGGTGGTTGGCGTGGTCATGCTGGGCGCCGCCAGGTTCGATATCGCGACATCGACCTCGTTCATCAACTTCGGCGCCTTCACCGCGTTCTTCGCCGTCAATCTCTGCGTCGTGGCCAGCGTGATGCGCTCGGGCGACGAACCCCGCAACGTCCTCGCCATGCTCCTTGGCCTGGCTGGAGCCATGTTCTGCGGCTGGCTGTTCTTCAGCCTCGACGGATTGGCTGTCGAACTCGGTCTCGGCTGGCTGGCAGTCGGCTGCCTCTATCTGCTGTTCCGGACACGGGTGCTCACCCGCCCGTTGCCACGCATGGTCGTCGACGTCTGAGGGCCGGTTTCACCTTCACCATCCAGAGCGCCCGTCCGCCGAGGGCTGGCACGCCTCGATCCATCCAGGGAGTCTTCGATGACAGACCATACGGAAAGTGCATCGCCAGGCCTTCAATCCGGCGCGATCCGCATCTGGGAGAGTGTCCTTATCTCCATCGCCTCCTCGGCGCCGGGGCAGGCAACCGCGGTGTCGCTCGGCTTGCTCATTCCGGCCACCGCCTATGCGGGCGGCCTCTCCATCATCGCCACCACCACGGCCATGCTGGCCATCGCCTGGTCCTATCACCGGCTCAACATGTGGCAGCAGAACGCCGGCGGCGCCTATGTCTGGGTCGGCCGCGCCGTCAGTCCTTATCTCGGCTATCTTGTCGGTTGCCTGATGCTGGCCGGATACCTGCTCGGCACGGTCAGCGACATCCTGCCTATCGGCCCGGCGATCCTGACGCTGCTCGGCTTTGCAGACGTCTCCAATGCCTGGGGTGAAGTGATTTCGGCGACGCTGCTTGGCGGCATCACGGTGATCTACGCCATCGTCGGCATTCACATGACGGCGCGCTTCCAGACATTCATCTCGCTGGTCGAGCATCTGATCCTGATCAGCTTCTGCGTCATCGGCGTCTACGTCGTCTTCATCATGAAACGCGCGGGCACGGTGACGCCGACATGGGAATGGCTGTCGCCGAAGGGGGTCGGCGGCGGCGGCAGCCTGATCGCCGGCATGATCGTCGCCGTCTATCTCTTCACCGGCTGGGATACGTCGATCTACCTCAACGAAGAGACCGAAAGGCCGGAGGTCAATCCCGGCAAGGCGGCCCTGTGGTCGGTGGCGATCCTCGGTGTCTATTACACGGTGCTGGTGGTGACGCTGCAAGGGGCGGCTTCGCTTGCAGACATCAGCGCCCACCAGGATTCGGCGCTGATCTTCATCGCGCACCAACTTGTCGGCTCGCCGTGGGACAAGGCGATGGCGCTCGCCATCGTGCTGTCGATCCTCGGCACCACCCAGGCCTTCCTGGTCGGCGCCGCCCGGATTTCATTCGCCATGGCCCGCGACAGATTGCTGCCCCAGGTTCTCGGCGAGATCAGCCCGAAATACCGCACGCCGGCCAAGGCAACGATCATCTTCGGCATTTCGATGATCGTGGTGACCTGGCTCTACGTCTTCCTGTCTTCGGTAGCCGGTGCCTTCGACACCGTCGTCAGCGTGGTCGGCATCATGTTCGCGCTGTTCTACGCGGTGACCGGTTTCACTGTGACCTGGGCGTTCCGCGCCACCGTGACGTCCAGCCCGCGCAACCTGATCAGCCTCGGCCTGATCCCGGTGCTTGGCGGCGGAGTGCTGCTGGCCATCGCGCTGGTCTCCATTCGCCAGCTCGAGCCGCCGGCATTCTGGTCGCTGATCGCGATCGCCCTTGTCAGCTGCGTGATGATGACGGTCGCCAGGTTCGGCAGAGGCGCGGCGTTCTTCCGGACCCGCGCCGCCGAAGTTGGCCCGCAGGCGATCTGACACATCAATTCATCCGCTTTGGAGCATCGCATATGAACTACGATCCTGCGCCGCGTCTCGATCCATCGTCATTTTCCGAGCGCCCTCGGCCTGAAGGGCATTCGCACGCACCGATCGCCGGGCGGCTGACGCTGAAGCAACTCGGCCAGGCGATCAGCGACGGCGCGATCGACACGGTGATCGTCGCGATGACCGACATGCAGGGCAGGCTGATCGGCAAGCGCCTGACCGGCAGGTTCTTTCTGGAGACCGGCGCTGGTCGGCAGCTGTTCTGCGACTACTTCCTGGCCACCGACATGGAGATGACGCTGGTGCCTGGGTATGACAGCGCCTCCTGGGAGAAGGGTTATGGCGATTTCGCGCTGGTGCCCGACCTGTCCACGACGCGCGCCATTCCGTGGCTGGAAAAGACGGCGATCGTCCTGGCCGATGTCACAAGCCGCGACGGCGTCACGCTGCACCATTCGCCGCGCCAGATGTTGCGTCGCCAGTTGCAGCGACTGGCCGATATCGGGCTTGCCGCCGATATGGCTGCCGAACTCGAATTCTATCTGTTCAACCAGACCTTCGACGAGGCGCGGGCGGGAAAATACCAGGATCTCAAATTCTCCAGCTGGTATCCGGAGGATGGCCATATCTTCCAGACCAGCAAGGACGAACCCTATATCCGCGCGATCCGCATCCTGATGGAGCAGGCGGATATTCCGGTCGAGGGCTCCAAGGCCGAATGCAGTCCCGGCCAGCAGGAAATCAACCTGCAATATGCCGGGGCGCTGGAAACATGCGACCGCCTCGTCCTCTACAAGAATGGCTGCAAGGAGATCGCCCACCGGATGGGCAAGGCCGTCAGCTTCATGCCGAAGCTGGACGAGAAGCTGTCCGGCAGCTCATGCCATGTCCATATCTCGCTCAGCGACGTCGCCAGCGGCGCCTCGGCCTTTCATGATCCGTCCGCAGCCAATGGCATGTCGGCCACGTTCCGGCATTTCCTCGCCGGCGCGATCGCCCATGCGCCGGCCGCGACCTTCTTCTATGCGCCCAACATCAATTCCTACAAACGCTTCACCGAGGGCACGTTTGCGCCGACACGACTGGCCTGGTCGGTCGACAACCGTACGACGGCTTTCCGCGTGCTCGGGCATGGCGCGTCGCTGCGCTTCGAATGCCGGATTCCGGGCGCCGACGCCAATCCCTATCTTGCCTTCGCGGCGCTGATCGCCGGCGGGCTGGCGGGCATCGAGAACAGGCTGGAACTGGACGCCGAACATGTCGGCGATGCCTATGGCGCGACCGCGGTGCCACGTGTTCCGAGGACCATGGCCGACGCGTTGCGGCATCTGGAAACGTCGCAAACCATGCGGGCCGCGCTGGGCGACGGTGTCGTCGACCACTACCTGCATTGTGGCCGCTGGGAACTCGGCGCATTCGAGACAGCCGTTACCGATTGGGAACGGATCCGTCTCTTCGAGAGGTGCTGATTGCGGCAGGCGAATTGGACACGGCGACGCGTCGATGCCGATTGACGCCTCATCCCTGGTTCGTCATGAAGGTATTGGTTCGGGAACGCAGTTTCCAAAGACCAAAATATCTGCGCTAGCGTGGGTCAAATGCAGGCCCAAAAATCGATGTCCAGAAATGAATTGAAGGATCATCTGTCGACGCTCGACGCGTCTGACCTGATGGAAAAGGCAAACCACGAAGAGGGTGATGACGGCGTAAGCTACGAAGCGACCTGGGTTCTCATCGGCAGGTGGCGGGAAGGGGAAGACCTGCAGTTTCTCGTCGATCTCCTGGAGTCCGGACAATCCCGAGATCGAAGTTCCGGAGCATATTATCTCGGCGAAGTTGGCCCGATGGACGGGCTGAAGGCAGCCGTTACAAAGCTCGCGGATGACCCGCTATCTGCCTGCCGGCGCGCCTTCGTCGAGTACGTGACGTATTCCGATGACTACGATGAAGCGATTGCTTCTGGGTTGGTCAGCTGTCTGTGTGATCTGCACCTTGGCGTAAGGTTGGAAGCCATAAGGTGGGCTGCTCGGACCTCCGACGAACGGTTCGAGGATTTTTCGAAGAGAGTTCGATCTGGAGCGGGGTCGTACGTGCCCAGATTTCCCAATCCGTCCAGTGCCGATTTTTGGAATGAAGCGATTGCGAGACGTTCCGTCAGGGCCATAGAGATTATCTGCTGCATTCGGTCTGGCATGCCAGCTGCGGAGATAACCGCAAATTTCCCCCAGGAAGACAGCTTGATTTTTGAAAGTCTCGTTTTCCGTGAGAAGAGAACGGAAAGATTTGCTGTGTCTAAGACGTCGGCCGAATGAACAGCATCGATTGATTTACCTGAAGTCGTGGACGTTCAGTCCTTGCCGTCATTGGCTATTCTTTTCTCCACCGAGCGCGCGATCGCTTGCAGATCCTGCTTGCGGCCGGCGACCCGTTCGATGGCGGCGACGACGAGATCGCCAGCGACGTAGTCCGGCTTGTGGCCCAGATTGTGGACGACGATCAGTTGCGAGCCGCGTATGTCGCGGGCGAGGTGACGCGAGTGGATTTCGGGCGAGACGATCTTGTCGGCATCGCCCGTTATGATGACTGTCGGCGCCTTGATGTCGGGATAGTCGCGGCTGGCGACCTTGGCCCAGTCGCTGAGCGCGGCGATCTCCTGCGCGTTGTGTCGGAAACGGCCCGGGCTGATCGCCTGCAATGCATGGGTTTTCCTGACATAGTCATCGGGACGGCGGTTGGGCGCGAACACGGCGTCCGCTGCACCTTCGATCGCCGCGAAACCGAGCGGCGGGACCACCAGTGCGCTGAAGATATGACCGATGACCGGGGTCCGGGCGATGTCGTAATACCAGTCGATGCCGGTCGACCAAGGATAGACGGCTGGTGAAAGGAAAACGAGGCCGATCACCTTTTCAGGGTGGCGAACGGCGAAAGCGGCGGCAATCGCCCCGCCGAACGAATGCCCGACGATGACGGCCCTGTCGATGCCGCGCCTTTCCATCAGCACCGAGATCGCATCGGCCTGGCCATCGGGGAGGATGTTCCGTGCGCCACCTGTGTCGGATGCGCCATGGCCCGGGCGGTCCGCGAACAGCAGGGCGGCTCTTCCCTCCAGCCTGTCGCGGAAGCACAGCAGCTGATCATACAGGCTGCTGCTGGCGCCATGGATGAACACGATCGGCGGCAGGTCCGCCCGCGCGCCGGGCTGAAGCAGGACGCTGTTCAGCCTGTAGCCGCCGACATCGATCCGCACCGCCTCGACCTCGCTGGCGACGCCACGATGTGCGGGCATGGCCAGCGCGGTAGTCAGTCCCATCAGCAGCAGCGGTTGCATGAAAGAACGAAAATCCATTCGCGAGATCCGATGGGGGCGTCATCAACAGGATATGGTCGGCGACACAGAGGACATCTGGCGACTATACGCCGGAAATGCCCGATCGGATCAAAGCTGGAGCGGGTAGCGGGAATCGAACCCGCGCGTTCAGCTTGGGAAGCTGACAGGCTACCATTACATCATACCCGCGCGCCGCCTCGTTAGCATGGCCTCAGGCTGTCCGGCAATGACAAAGCCGCAACTTGAAGCAGACGCCGCGAGCGCGTATCTCAGCGGAGGAACTTCGAAGGAGAAGAGCCTTTGTCCGCATTGACCCGCTTCCTCGGCGATTCGCCGTTCAAGGTGTTTCTGAAGCTGCTGGTGGTGTCGTTCCTGGTCGGCATCGTCATGAGCGCGTTCGGCTGGTCGCCATTCGACGTGCTCTACGGCATCCGCGACTTCTTCGTCGATCTGTGGAATCTCGGCTTCCGCGCCGTCGACCGTTTCGTCGGCTACATCCTGCTCGGCGCGGCCATCGTCATCCCGGCCTTCATCCTGCTCAGGCTGGCGAGTTATCGCAAATAGCGCGCCACTCGGCGGTCAGGCTACGGCTGCCGCCTCCTCGAACAGGATGGCGTGGCGTCCAACAAGCGTCGGCACGTCGGTGGAATAGCCGCCGCCGATAACCCCGCACAGCGGCATGCCGTGCGATCGGACGGTTTCGATGACCAGCCGGTCGCGGGCGCGGATACCGGCATCGCTCAGCGACAGCCGGCCGAGCCGGTCCTCGGCATGCACGTCAACGCCGGCATTGTAGAAGACGAGGTCCCAGCGCCGCAGGCCGCACAATCTCGGCAATTCATCGGCCAGCCGTTTCAGATAGGCTTGATCCTCCATGCCGTCCGGCAGGCCGATGTCGAGGTCGGAGGCGATCTTGCGCACCGGATAGTTGCGCTCGCCGTGCATGGAGAAGGTGAAGACGCGCTGCTCGTCGCGCAGGATGTCGGCGGTGCCGTCCCCCTGGTGCACGTCGAGATCGACCACCAGCACATTGCCGACATGGCCTTCCTCGATCAGCGCCAGCGCGGCGACGGCAACGTCGTTGAAGGTGCAGAAGCCCGCGCCCTGCGTTCGCCTGGCATGATGGCTGCCGCCGGCGGCGTTGCAGGCGATGCCGTATTCAAGCGCCAGCCTGGCCGCCAGCACCGTTCCGGCTGCCGCGAGCTGCGCGCGCAGCGACACCCGCGGACCGACCGGAAAGCCGATCTCGCGCTCGATCCTGGCTGGCACGGCGCAGTCGATGACCTGGTCGACATAGGCCGTGTCATGCGCAAGCTTCAGCCATTGCGGCGCTGCCGGTTCCGGCTGATGCAGCGCCTCCGCCAGTCCGCGCGCGATCAACGCCTGCATCAGAAGCGGATACTTGCGCATCGGGAACCGGTGGTTGACGGCGAAACCGGCGTCATAGTCGGGATGGTGGGCGATCTGCAGGGGCAAGCGGGTACTCGGGACCTGATGGCGCCAGGGCGGCAATTCGATTGCCCGGGCTGATTGTCAGTTGCATGGCAGGGTGAAATTGGGCCACATCGATGCCACGTTCAAGACATCTCCGGGAGAGCAAGCTGGATCAGGCGTCGTCAGCGGTCGCGGGCCGGCCGTTCTCCGTCACCAACCGCTCGGTGCTTGCCATCGCGGTGCCGATGACGCTTGCCTATCTCACCACGCCGCTGCTCGGCCTGGTCGATACCGCTGTCGTCGGCCAGTTTGGGGATGCGGCGCTGCTCGGCGGGCTTGCCGCCGGCGCGCTGGCGTTCGATGTCGTCTTCACCACGTTCAATTTCCTGCGTTCCGGCACCACCGGGCTGGTCGCCCAGGCCTTCGGGTGTGGCGATAGCGCCGAGGAACAGGCGGTGTTCTGGCGCGCGGTGCTGGTCGCCATCGTCGCCGGCGTCATCCTGGCGGCGCTGGCCCCGATGGTGTCGCTGCTCGGCCAGAAGTTCATGGGCGCCGAGGCGCGTGTCAGCGAGGCAATGGACACCTATGTCCGCATCCGCCTGCTGGCGGCCCCCTTTTCGCTCGTCAACTATGCCATCCTCGGCTACGTGCTCGGGCGCGGCGAGGGCAATCTCGGCCTGTTCCTGCAGATCGTGCTCAACGGCATCAACATCGCCTTGTGCATCGTGCTCGGCCTCGAGCTGAACTGGGGCGTATCAGGCGTCGCCTGGGCAACGGTGATCGGCGAATTCTGTGCCATGCTGCTCGGGCTGGCGATCGTCATGAGGCGCTTTGCACGCAGCGAGCGCGTGCCTCTGGCCCGCATCCTCGACTGGACTGCTTACAAGCACATGATGTCGCTCAATCGCGACATCATGATCCGTTCCTTTTCGCTGCTGGCCGCGTTTGCCCTGTTCACCCGCCAGGGCGCACAGTTCGGCACGGTCACGCTGGCCGCCAATGCCGTCCTGATGAACTTCTTCCTGATCGCGGGCTATTTCCTCGACGGTTTCGCCACCGCGGCGGAGCAGCTCGCCGGCCGCGCCATCGGCGCCCGTGCCGAAAGCTCGTTCCGCCGCGCCGTGCGCCTGACGCTGTGGTGGGGCTACGGGCTGGCCGGTACGGCAACCCTGGTGCTTCTGTTCGGTGGCGCGGCGCTTGTCGGCGTCGTCACCACCTCGGATGCGGTGCGCGACGTTGCCGACACCTATCTGCCCTGGGCGGCGTTCACGGCAATCAGCGGCGTGCTTGCCTTCCAGATGGATGGCGTCTTCATCGGCGCAACATGGTCGCGCGACATGCGCAACATGATGCTGGTGTCGTTCTTCGTCTTCCTCGCTGCATTGCTGACACTGGCGCCGGCCTTCGGCAATCACGGCCTGTGGGCCTCGCTGCACGTCTTCCTGCTGGTGCGCGGCTTCAGCCTGTTCTCGATCATGCAGCGGCGGGTGCGGGAGGCGTTTTAGGGCAGTAGGGCAGTAGGGCAGTAGGGCAGTAGGGCAGTAGGGCAGTAGGGCAGTAGGGCAGTAGGGCAGTAGGGCAGTAGGGCAGTAGGGCAGTAGGGCTATGCCTCTCCTGCCGTCGTCTCGCGCCACTGCCTTAATGCCCTATTCTCCCAATCCCTTTGCGAGCCACTCGGCGAGCCTTGTGTCACGCAGGTCGCGGATGGATTTGAGACCATCCTTCTCCACCACTCGCAGCATGCCGGTGACGATGCGTCCCGGCAGGGACGGGCCGGCATAGATCATGCCGGTATAGAGCTGGACGAGGTCGGCGCCGGCGCGGATCTTTTCCAGCGCGGTTTCCGTGGAATCGATGCCGCCGACGCCTATTATGGCGCGGTCCGGACCGAGCAGCCTGCGCATCCTGGCCAGCACCGCTGTCGAGCGTTCGAACAGCGGCTTGCCGGAAAGCCCGCCGGTTTCGCCGGCATGGGCGGCACTTTTCAGTGGTGGACGCGAAATCGTCGTGTTGGAGACGATGACGCCGTCCACCGCCTTTTCGGTGATTTCGGCGGCGATGTCCTCGAGCTCCGCCTCGACCAGGTCGGGTGCGATCTTCAGGAACACCGGCGGTTGCTTCGCCGCCTTGGCCCGTGCCGCCATGACGCGCGACAGCAGTTCACCCAGTTGCTCGCGCGCCTGCATGTTGCGCAGGCCCGGCGTGTTGGGCGAGGAGATGTTGACTGTCAGATAGGATGCCAGCGGCGCGAAACGCGCGACGCCTTTTTCATAGTCGCCGCTGCGGTCTGAGCTGTCCTTGTTGGCGCCGATGTTGACGCCGACAATGCCGCTCCGGCCCTTGCGCGCCAGCAGGCGTTTCTCGGCGGCGTCATGGCCTTCATTGTTGAAGCCCAGCCGGTTGATCACCGCCTCGTCGCGGGTGAGGCGGAAGATGCGCGGTTTCGGATTGCCTGCCTGCGGCAGTGGCGTCACCGTGCCGACCTCGGCAAAGCCGAAGCCGAGACCGAGCAGCCCGTCCGGCACCTCGGCATTCTTGTCGTAGCCTGCCGCCATGCCGAGCGGGTTCGGGAAATCGAGGCCGCACAGGCTGACCTCGAGACGGGAATCACGTGGAGCGCGCGAAGCTACGGGCATGCCGCAACGCAGGGCGGTGATGGACAGTCCGTGTGCTGTCTCGGGATCGAAGCTGAACAGGACCTGCTGGCCGATGCGGTCGATCAGGCTCATTCTGCCTCCAGCGGCGGGAAGACATGGTTGCCGTCGGCGCCGAGCGGCAGCGGCCTGATCCAGGCGACCGCGTCGAGCGTGAATTCGGCATAGAGATGCGGGAACAGGTCGCCACCGCGCGAAACCTCGTATTTCAGCGCCGGCCCGAGCTTGGCTTCATCGAGCGCCACCAGCACGAGGTCGTCCAGGCCGGCGAAATAGCGGGCCGCGGTTTCCCTGACCTGGGCGCCGGTCGAGAAGTGGATATAGCCGTCGGTCAGGTCGATCGGGGCTCCAGTGAAACGGCCTAGGGCTTCGGCTTCCTGCCACAGCGACTGCGGCGCGATCTTGTAGACAAATCGTGACATGGCAGCGCTATAGTCCGATTGTGGCGACCGGGAAAGTGCGAACCGCACGCTTCCGCAATTCTGGCGCAAAGCGCGACCACACTGCGCAAAACGGCTGAAGGAGAACACCATGCGTTTCGAAAGGCTGATCGTTCCCGCCGCATTGGCCGGACTGCTGGCGGCTCCTGCGCTCGCCGAGGATGCCAGCCGCTATAAGCTGGAAAAAACCAATGACGGTTATGTGCGCATGGACACGCAGACCGGCGCTATGTCGATCTGCAACGAGCGCGACGGCCAGCTGGTTTGCCGTGTCGCCGCCGACGAACGCACCGCTTTCCAGGACGACATCGACCGGCTTCAGGGTACGGTCAAGGCGCTGGAGGAGCGTGTGACCAAGCTCGAGAATTCGCTGACGGCGCGGCTGGAATCCAAGCTGCCGTCCGAAGAGGAATTCAACAAGACGATGGGTTACATGGAGCGTTTCGTGCGCGGCTTCATGGGCATCGTCAAGGACATGGACAAGGAAACCGATCCGGCCAAGCCGAACCTGCAGAAGACCTGATCTAATCGGTCAGGGCACGTTCGTAGAGGTGCACGTCCGGGTCGCCGCCATGGTCGCGCTCGCGAAGGCGGAAGCCGAGTTTCTGCAGCAGGCGAATCGATTTCGCATTGGCGCGGTCGACCGTTGCCAGGACGGTTGCGATGCCGCGCCCGTCGGCGACGCCGAGCAGCGCCTTGACGATCTCGTTGCCGAGGCCTTGTCCCCAGTTCGCGACAGTCAGCCCGTAGATGATCTGCTCGGGCCCGTCCCTGGGTCGAGCAAATCCGGCCCAGCCGATCAGTTGCCCGCTCGAGCGGGCGATCACCGCACCTGTTCCGTAGCCGTGGCGCTTCAGGTTCTCGCCGGACCTGGTCACCCACAGTCTCGCAGCCTCAAGTGACAGCGGTTCGCCGTCCCCGACATGGCGCGCGACGTCCGGGTCGGAGAAGACAGCCACCAGGATGGCCGCGTCCGAGAGGACGAACGGGCGGATCGTCAGCCGCGGGGTTTCAACCATTCCGTCCAGGATCATTCTGTTCCCCGGCGCTCAGTCCTGTCCAGCCAGGACCTGTGGCGGCGAGTGGACTATTACGCCATTTGCGACAGCCATGCCTGTTGGAAAACTGCCACCGTGGTCTTTGCCGCTTGAAAACGCCGGCCGTGACCGCATAATCCGGTCCGCTTGATCCTGCGGGAAGAGGACCGGAGCATGATCCCGAGACGCTGCAGACGTGTCGGGATCATGCTCCGAAGCAAGGAGACAGGGCGGAATTCATCTCGATCACGTTCCGCTCTGGGATCGGGGAGGACCATTTGCCGGCAGGCTACAGCTTCGTCATCGCTGACGATCACCCACTGTTTCGCGGTGCCCTCAAGGCAGCGCTTGCCGGCGTCGGCGACGTTGGCGCCATTCACGAGGCCGGCGACTTCGACAGCGTCAAGGCGCTGGTCACCGCCAATGAGGATATCGATCTCCTGCTGCTCGATCTGTCGATGCCGGGTGCCAGCGGTCTTTCGGGACTGGTGGCCTTGCGCGGCATCCATCCGTCGGTGCCGATGGTCGTGGTCTCGGCGCATGACGACCCGGTCACAATCCGCCGGGCACTGGAGCTCGGCGCTTCCGGTTTCATCTCCAAGTCAGCCAGCATGGAGGAGATCCGCGAAGCGGTGAAAGCCGTGCTTGCCGGTGATATCTCCGCCCCTGCCGGCATCGACCTCGGCGTCGAGCGCGACCCTGAAATCTCAGATCTCATCAAACGCCTGCAGACGCTGACCCCGCAGCAGACGCGGGTGCTCGGCATGCTGGGCGCGGGCCTTCTCAACAAGCAGATCGCCTATGAGCTCGGTGTCTCCGAAGCCACGATCAAGGCGCATGTCTCGGCGATCCTGCAGAAGCTCGACGTCGACAGCCGCACGCAGGCAGTGATCCAGCTGTCGAAGATCGGCACCGATCCACTGCAGGGGAGTGGCTGACCGATCGATTATTCCGCTGCCGGTGCCAGCGGCTTCACGCGCGCCATCATGGTGCGCAGCGCCGCCGGCTTCACCGGCTTGTTGATGACCGGAACATCGAGTTCGGCCGCCGCCGTGCGCACTTCGCCCGACCTGTCCGCCGTCACCAGCACCGCCGGTATGGCGTCGCGGTAGTGACGGCGCAACCGGATGATGACCTCCAGCCCGGTTTCTCCATCGAGATGGTAGTCGGCGAGGATGAGGTCGGGCTGCGGTGCGCTTTCCGCTCGCGCCTGGAAATCGGCGGAGCCGGAGAAGGTCGCAACGGTACAGCCCCAGCCTTCAATCAACAGCCGCATGCCTTCCAGGATGCGGGCGTCATTGTCGACGCAGGCGACCGTCAGGCCGGAGAGCGTTGAGCCGGCACGGGCGATCGTGCGTGGTTTGATCTCCGGCGCCGCCGCGGCAGTTTCCGCCACCGGCAGCACGATCGAGAAACGGGTGCCCTTGCCCTGGTTCGAGAACAGCCTGATCTCGAGCCGCAGCACGCGGGCGATGCGGTCGACGATGGAAAGGCCGAGGCCGAGGCCTTGCGCCTCGCGTGCGCCTTCGTCCAGCCGGGTGAACTCGCGGAACACCGTGTTCAGCTTGTCGCCGGCGATGCCGATGCCGGTGTCGATCACCTGCACTTCGGCCAGTTCCCCGCGCCGCCGTACGCCGACGAGAATCTGGCCCTTGCGGGTATATTTGATGGCGTTGGAGACCAGGTTCTGGATCAGCCGGCGCAACAGGTTGCGGTCGGTGGTCACCGACAGCGATGACGGCACGATGGTCAGCTTCAGCTGCTTTTCGGCGGCGAGCGGCTTGAAGTCGGTGCCGATCTGGCGAAGCAGGCCGTCTAGCCGGAATGTCGTCTCTTCCGGTTTCATCGCACCCGCATCGAGCCGCGAGATGTCGAGCACGGCGCCGAGGATGGTTTCGACCGATTCCAGCGAGGATTCGATGTTGATCGCCGCTTGCCCGGCGACACCCTTGCCGGCTTTTTCGATCAGCGATGCACAGTAGAGCCGGGCTGCGTTGAGCGGTTGCAGGATGTCGTGGCCGGCGGCAGCCAGGAAGCGTGTCTTGCCGAGATTGGCTTCCTCGGCCAGCATCTGCGCCTGCGCCAGCTCCTCATTGACGCGGGTGAGCTCGGCGGTGCGGCTTTTGACCCGCTGCTCCAGCGATTCATTGGCGCGCTTCAGCGCAAGGTCGGATTCCACACGCGCCGAGATGTCTGCATAGGTGGCGACAAGTCCTCCATCCGGCATCGGATTGGAGCGCAGTTCCACGATACGGCCGCTATTCTTCAATTCGAGTTGCCATGGGCCGGCGAAACCGGCCAGCCGGTCGAGCACGGTTAGCCGCGTATCCGGCGAGATGTCGCCGCGATCGGCGAGATGGCGCAGGATCTGGTCGAGCGACACGCCGACCTGACCCATGTCGTCCGGCAGGTCGAACAAGGCGCGGTATTGCCGGTTCCAGCAGATCAGCCGGAAGTCGCGGTCGAACACCGTGATGCCTTGCTCCATCTGGTCGAGTGCGATCTGCAGCAGGTCTCTGTTGTGCTGCAGCGCTTCGGTGGCGTCATCGAGCAGTCGGAACGCATCCCTGGATTCGCGGTCGTTGCGACGGAACAGAAGCGATAGCACCAGCCGTGCCGAGGATGAACCGACGGCGCTCGCCAGCAACTGCTCGGAAAAGCGGATCACCTCCATGCTGGCCTGCTCGTTGCCGTGGAGCGGGATGCCATTGTCGCGCTCGAAGCTCTGGAACGACCGTTCGGTACGCTCGACGCCGAGATAGCGACCGATCGTGTCCTTGAGATCGTTGACAGTCGTGGCGGTACGGAAGCGGCGCAGGCTGGGCATCGGGCTGGCGTCGCGCGGCACGAAGATCGCAGCCTGGATTCGCTCCAGCGGTACCGAGACGCGCGACAGCGACCCCAGCATGAAGAACAGCGCGTTGATCGACAGGCTCCACATGACGCCGTGGTTGAGCGGTTCGGCAACCGTGCCGAACAGCGCCTGCGGCCTGAGCGCCTCGATGCCGAGCAGGCCGTTGACGACGATGAAATTGTCGGGCGCGGCGAGCGAGGGAAACAGCAGCGTGTAAGCCCAGATCGCGATGCCGGCCACCATGCCGAGCGCGGCACCCCGCCCATTGGCGCGGCGCCAGATCAGCCCGCCGATCAGCGCCGGCGCAAACTGTGCGATCGCCGCGAACGACATCAGGCCGATCGAGGAGAGGCGGGCGCTGTCGGTCGAGGCGCGGTAGTAGAGGAAGGCGATGAACAGCACGATGAAGATCGAGCCGCGCCGTACGTTGAGGATCAGTGTCGACCAGTCCTCGTTTTCCGACGCGCTGTTCTTCAGGACACGGCGCACGAACAGTGGGATGACGAGGTCGTTGGAGATCATGATGGCGAGCGCCACGCTCTCGACGATGACCATCGCCGTGGCCGCCGAAAGCCCGCCGATGAAGGCGGCCATCGCCAGGGCGTCATGGCCGCCGAGTAGCGGCAGCGACAGGACATAGAGATCGCTCGAGGTGCGGTCGCCGACGACGGTCAATCCGGCCAGCGCGATCGGCAGCACGAACAGGTTGATGGCGATGAGGTAGAGCGGAAACACCCAGGTCGCGGTGCGCAGTTCGCGCAGGCTGCGGTTCTCCACGATCATCACGTAGAACTGGCGCGGCAGCATCACGATGGCGAAGGCGCTCAGACCCGTCAGCACCAGCCAGGTGGCAAGCGACGTCCGGTAGTTCATCGCCTGCTGCACCTGGGCATTGGCACCGAGCTTGTCGAACATGTCGCCGGGGCCGCCGAAGACCAGGAAGGTGACGAGCAGGCCGATGGCCACGAAAGCCGCGAGTTTCACCACCGATTCCACCGCTACCGCCAGCACCAGCCCGTCCTGGTGTTCGGTGGCATCGGCGTGGCGCGTGCCGAACAGCACGGCGAAGACCGCCAGCAGCATCGCCACGATCAGCGAGATGTCGGAAACGAAAGGGTCGAAGGAGGGCGGCGAACCGGAATAGTGCTCGACCATGAGGCTGACCGAGCCGGAGATCGCCTTCAACTGCAGCGCGATATAAGGCACCGCGCCGATGGTGGCGATCAGCGTGGCGATCGCCGCCACGGTGAAGCTCTTGCCGTAGCGGGCGCCGAGGAAATCGGCCACCGAGGTGATCTTCTCGGCCTTGGCCAGCCGCACGATGCGCGACAGCAGCGGATAGCCGAACATGAACAGGAGCACCGGGCCGATATAGATGCCGAGGAACTCCCAGCCGCGCTCGGACGACAGTCCGACCGAACCGAAGAAGGTCCAGGAGGTGCAGTAGATGGCAAGGCTGAGGGCAAAGATCAGCGGCCGCGGCCGACCGGGGCCGCTCACGGCGGCGCGCCGATCGCCGATGCTGGCTACCGCGAACAGCAGCGTCACATAGGCAAGCGCTATGATGACGATGAACCAGCCCTGCACGCCGGATGCTCCTCCCTGCCTGATTGCCCTTTTCGAGGCAATCACAGCTTCGTTGATGTGTCCATTACGACCTTGGGTGCGATCCGCCATATGGGCATCGCAACCCTGCGTTTCGTTTTTGCTCGTGCTGTGATGTGTTTTTGTTATTGTTCCTGCGAATCGGCATTGAGGCCGGTTGCCGAGGGTCGTGGCGCGGCGCCACGAAAAAGGAGGACAAAATGCTGAAAGAATTTCAGGAGTTCATCTCCAAAGGCAATGTCATGGATCTGGCGGTCGGTGTCATCATCGGCGCCGCCTTCAGCAAGATCGTCGACTCGCTGGTCAACGACATCATCATGCCGATCGTCGGCGCGATTTTCGGGGGCCTGGATTTCAACAATTACTTCTTCGGTTTGTCCTCGACCGTAACTGCCACGACGCTGGCCGAAGCCAAGAAGCAGGGCGCCGTCTTCGCCTATGGTTCTTTCATCACAGTGGTGCTCAACTTCCTGATCCTGGCTTGGATCATCTTCCTGATGGTCAAGGCGGTGAACAACATGCGCCGGCGTCTTGAGAAGGAAAAGCCAGCTGCCGCTCCGGCCGCGCCGCCCGCCGATGTCGCGCTGCTCACCGAAATCCGCGACCTGCTCGCCAAGAAGTAGCTTTTCTGTCCTCTGGACCAAGAACCCGGTCGCTCGCGGCCGGGTTTTGCTGTTTTCGGGCCTTGGGAAACGCGCTAGCACTCCGGGCTGAAAAGGATGGATTTTCGTATGGATCTGGTCGAAACCCTGCGCGCCGAAGCACGTGCTGCGCCTGAAAGCGGCATTGTTGCCGTCATGAACCACGGCCGCGGCCGCGATGGCATGATCCCGCTATGGGCCGGCGAGGGCGACCAGCCGACGCCTGATTTCATCGCGAATGCCGCCAGCCATGCGCTTGTCGGCGGCGAGACCTTCTACACCTGGCAGAAGGGTATCCCGGAAGTGCGGCAGGCGCTTGCCCGCTACTACGAGCGTCATTTCGGCAGGAGCTTCGCATCCGAGGAGTTCATCCTCACCGGCTCGGGCATGCATGCCATCCAGCTCGCGATCGATGCCGTTGCCGGCAAGGGTGACGAGGTGATCTACCTGTCGCCGGCATGGCCGAATTTTGCCGCGGCCGCCGGTATCAGCGGCGCCATCCCAGTGCCGGTCGTGCTTGACCTTACCGACAACGGCTGGTCCTGCGATGTCGAAAAGATCGCGGCGGCAATCACGCCGCGCACGCGGGCGATCTTCGTCAACACGCCATCGAATCCGACCGGCTGGACGGCGGACCGCGAGACCTTGCAGTCGATCCTGGAGCTGGCGCGTGCCAGGGGCCTCTGGGTCATCGCCGACGAGATCTATGCGCTGTTCCACTATGACGGCGGCCGTGCGCCATCCTTCATCGATGTCATGCGCGATGACGACCGGATACTGTTCGTCAACAGCTTCTCAAAGAACTGGTCGATGACCGGCTGGCGCGTCGGCTGGATCAAGACGCATCCTTCGCTGCAGCAGGTGTTCGAGAACCTGATCCAGTATTCGACCTCGGGCGTGGCGCAGTTCATGCAGCGCGGCGCGGTAGCCGCTCTTGACGAAGGTGACGCCTTCGTCGCCCGGCAGGTTGCCCATGCACGCCAGGCGCGGGACCTTGTCTGCGGCATCCTCGCGCAGACCGGCAAGGTGCGTTTCGCGGTGCCGGCCGGCGCCTTCTACCTGTTTTTCTCCGTCGATGGCCTGAGCGATTCCCGCGCTGCCGCCTTCGACATCGTCGACCATGCCAATGTCGGCTTGGCGCCGGGAACCGCCTTCGGGGCGGGGGGCGAGAAGTTCCTCAGATTGTGCTTCCTGCGCCGCCTGGATCAGCTTGAAGAAGCCGCAACCCGCATCGCGGACTGGACGCGGCGCTTGTAATTTCGCGCAAGATTGTTACGAGCAATATTATTACGTGCCTCTGTGAAGGCGATATTTGCCGCTCCCGACGGACGGCTTGAGGAAAGTACGCCAGATGACCGCCCAGACGACTGCAAAGCCGCGCATTGAACTGATCCCGCATGCCTCGCCGACGTCGCCGGAGGCGCGCGCCGCGCTGATGGCAAATCCCGGCTTCGGCAAGGTGTTCTCCGACCACATGGTCACGATCACCTGGAGCGTCGATCGCGGCTGGCACGATGCACAGGTTCGCGCCCGCGCTCCCTTTTCCATCGACCCGGCTGCAGCAGTGCTGCACTACGCCCAGGAAATCTTCGAAGGCATGAAGGCCTACCGCACCCCGGACGGGCTGGCACTCTTCCGCCCGGAAGAGAATGCGCGCCGCCTCAACCTTTCGGCCGAACGCATGGCGATGCCCTCGATCCCGGAAGACCTGTTCATTGAAGCTGTCGAGACGCTGGTGCGCACCGACGCCGCCTGGGTGCCGGAAGGTGATGGCAGCCTGTATCTGCGCCCCTTCATGTTCGCCAGCGAAGCCTTCCTCGGCGTGCGCCCGGCCACCGAATACATCTTCTGCGTCATCGCATCACCGGTCGGCGCCTATTTCAAGGGCGGCTACAAGGCAGTGAGCGTCTGGGTGTCGGATGACTACACCCGCGCGGCCCCCGGCGGTACCGGCGCGGCCAAATGTGGTGGCAACTATGCCGGCAGCCTGGTCGCCCAGGCCGAAGCCGCCCGCAACGGCTGTGACCAGGTCGTCTTCCTCGACGCAGCCGAGCGCCGCTGGATCGAGGAACTCGGCGGCATGAACGTCTTCTTCGTCATGGACGACAAGCGCATCGTCACCCCGCCGCTCGGCACCATCCTGCCCGGCATCACCCGGGCATCAATCATGAAGCTCGCGGCGGAAGCCGGCTACACTGTCGAGGAGCGCCTCTACGGCTTCGACGAGTGGCAGGCCGATGCCAAGAGCGGCAAGCTGCGCGAGGCTTTCGCCTGCGGCACCGCCGCCGTCATCGCCGGCATCGGTACGGTGAAGTTCCGCGAAGGCTCGTTCTCGATCGGCAACAGCGGCGACGGCGAGGTCACCTCGCAGCTGCGCGCCAAACTGGTCGGCGTGCAGCGCGGCACCGTCAAGGACGACCACGGCTGGATGCGCAGCATCTGATCGAAGACGGACAAGTCAAGGCGACAGGCGCACGACAATCTTTGCGTCTGGCGCCGACAGCTGCTCGGCGAGGCTCTTGGCTGTCGCTGCATCGAAGCCGTTGATCGTGATCATGCCCTGAAGGATGGGTTCGCGAACGATCGGCTCAAGGATCACTTTCTCCCCGACCAGAAGCTGTGTCTTTTGACCGATTGCGGCGCGTGTGAAATCGCCGAAGACCTTGGCGCTTTCCGGGGTTAGCACGACGCTCACGACGGTTTCGCCATAGAGCGGGTCCCTGGTGGTTTCGGCCTTTGCGATTTTGAGTGAGATCGGGGCAATGGCTTTCAGTGGCTCTGTCGCTGCTTGTTGCTTTGCCGGTGCGTGGGACTTGGCCTCGCCACTGAATTCCTTCAGGTCGGAAGGCGGCGTTGTGGTCTGTCCCAGCGGACTGACGCTCTGCGCCGAGACTGTCTTCGCTTTCCACGCCGGCGGCTCGGGCAGGGCAGGCAGTTGGTCGTCCCGCCAGATATGCGTGACGATTGTGAGCTTCGTGCCGGCGGTGTCCACCATCACGCTGTCAAGCGCTTCTACGGTCGAACCGTCCTGCAGCGAGACGACGAGCGTCAGGTCCCGGGATTTCTGGGAGCTTCGTACCCTTGCCATCTGTTCGTCGGTCAGCTGGCTGGCGCGCTCGCCGAACCCCGCGATCATCTTTTCGACCCGCGCATTTACGGCCGACTGCAGGGCCGCCGCATCGAAACTCTGCTTCATGCTGAAGGTCGCGGTGCGCCGGGCGCTGTCGGCGGATTCGAATTTCCAGTCCGATGTCGTGGGAACGATCGCGTTGCCAACGCTTTCGTCGCCCTTCACGGTCCACGCGCTGCCGATCTCGGTGATGCCCTCCTGCGAGGCTTGTCCCAGGCTGAGAGTGATGACCTCGGGGATCAAG
Source organism: Mesorhizobium sp. NPDC059025 (assembly GCF_042739655.1). Classification (NCBI taxonomy): domain Bacteria; kingdom Pseudomonadati; phylum Pseudomonadota; class Alphaproteobacteria; order Hyphomicrobiales; family Phyllobacteriaceae; genus Mesorhizobium; species Mesorhizobium sp. NPDC059025. The sequence goes on from NZ_JBHYIM010000001.1 coordinate 43,364, forward strand.
ACGTCGACGACCCTTAGCGGATTGTCCTTGACGGCCTGAAGCATCTGGCTGGCTACGCTATCGGTCGGCACAGTGGCACCACCAGCTCCCGAAGTTGCGACGAGGCTCGCCATATGGGCGATGATCTGGTCGGATCCGACCAGAGCGGTGGGATAGCCCGTGAGATCCGTCTCCAGCTCCAGCTGTTGTACGCCATAGGCTGCAAGTGAATTCGCATATTGGGGATTCATCGCGAAGGAATCCGCCCCGCTGAGCGATGCCGGAGGAAGTGCGGCCGAGAGCATCCAGCGCACCTGCATCCCCTTGTCGTCGCGCGACAGCACCGCCGTCTGCTGGCGGAAGTCGCCGCGCATGACCACCGCGGCTGCTTCAGGCTTGTCGAACCACAGCGACATGTCGCTCTCGGTCGTCTTCTGGACGCGATAGGTATGGACGGTGCCGATCTCAGGCTGGTAACGGGGAACGGTGACGCTTTCTCCCGCCTGTGCCGCACCGATCAGGGTGAGGTGACTGCCCAGCGCCACAGCAAGTGGGATCAGCAGCCGCAGGCGCCTGTACCGGTCGTCGTTGATGTGAGCTGGCATTCCGCATTCCGTTCAAGGGGCCTGACGGCAACCTAGGATATCGATCCCGGGCAAGGAAGGGCCGATGTGGACCGAACCTCCGGCAACGGCATCATTCCCGTTCCTGCGCGCCGACCCTTTCGCTGATGCGCACCTTGCCGATACGGCGCTTGTCGAGCGAAATGACCTCGAAGCGCAAGCCGTCCGCGTCGAGCGCCTCACCTTCCTTCGGCAGGTAGCCGAGTTCGGTCAGGATATAGCCGGCGAGCGTGGCGTAGCGGTTCGCGTCGTCGACCAGGTCATGCTCGATGGTGCTGCTGAGCTGGCGAACATCGATGAAGCCGTCGGCCAGCCACGAGCCGTCCTCCTGGCGTTCCAGCGCGGCAGCTTCTTCGTCCATGTCGGGAAACTCGCCGGCGATGGCTTCCAGTATGTCAGTCGGGGTCGCTATGCCTTCGAGCGATCCGTGCTCGTCGACGACCATGGCCATCTGCACCGGCGAACGGCGCAACTGCTCCATCACGGTGAGCACGTCGGTGGTTTCGTGCACGATGAGCGGCTGTCGGGTCATGCGGGCCCAGTCGATCATTTCGCCATCCAGCAAAGCGTTGGAAAGATCCCTGGCGACAGCCACGCCGACAAAATCCTCGACGCTGTCGCGGGCGAGGATGACGCGGCCGTGCGTGAGCCTGCGAATGGCCGCTCGCAAGGTCTCGGCGTCTTCGTTCAGGTTCAGCCATTCCAGCTCGTTGCGGGGCGATATGATCGAGGAGACAGGGCGTTCGCCAAGGCCGAGCACGCCGCGGATCATCTCCGTCTCTTCGGGTTTGAACAGGTCGCCCTGCCTGCTCTGCTCGGCTATGACGTCGACGATCGCGCCCAGCGGCTGTTCGCCGACACGACCGCCAAGCAGCCGGAGAACGGCCTCGGAGGTCCGTTCGCGCAGGTCGCCGGTGCTGATGATCTTTTCGCGGTTGCGGCGGCCGAGCTGGTTGGCCGCCTCGATCAGCACCGAGAAGCCGATCGCGGCATAGAGATAGCCCTTCGGGATGTGGAAGCCGAAACCTTCGACCACGAGGCTGAAGCCGATCATCAAAAGGAAGCCGAGACAGAGGATGACCACGGTCGGGTGCCGCGAGACGAACGCCATCAGCGGTCTGGAGGCGGCGATCATGACGGCCATGGCCACGCAGACGGCCGCGATCATTACCCACAGTTCGTCGACCATGCCGACGGCGGTGATGACGCTGTCCAGCGAGAACACGGCGTCAAGCACGACGATCTGGACAATGACCTGCCAGAAGACGGCCTGGACGATCCGGCCCTGTTTCGGCTTGTGGCCGCCCTCCAGGCGTTCGTGCAGTTCCAGCGTGCCTTTGGCGATGAGGAACACGCCGCCGAGGATGAGGATGATGTCACGACCCGAGAAGGAGAAGGTCGCGATCGAGACCAGCGGCTGCGTCAGCGTGACGATCCAGGAGATCGAGAACAGCAAGGCGATGCGCATCAGCAACGCCAGCGTAAGGCCGATCACGCGCGCCCTGTTGCGCTGATGCGATGGCAGCTTGTCGGCCAGGATCGCGATGAAGACGAGGTTGTCGATGCCGAGGACGATTTCGAGGACGATAAGGGTGATGAGGCCGGTCCAGATGGCTGGATCCGCGAGGAGTTCCATTGTTGGTCCTAGAGGTTGTTGCGTGAACGCAGAAAGCCCCCGGTGGGGTCACCGGAGGTCGAAACAAAGCGAAGTGGATGATGGGGTGGACAGAGGCAGCTGGCTCCGCACCGCGGAACCAGCTGCCTTCGGTGTCGACTGTCGCTTGTACTGTCGCCGTCGTCAGGCAAGAGTGTGTAACTTCCCGTTACGAATTGATTTCTGCGACGCTATCCTAACAGCAACGAAGCGGCTTCGAAAGCCCGGTCACCCGAAAGTGCTGCCGCCCGGGAAGCGTGGCGCCTGACAGAAATCCCAGAAAGAGAACGCATCGCAATGAGCGACACCTCTACCGCTTCACCGAAGTCCGGTTTCACGATGGCGGATTTTCTGAGCACCTATCGTTGTTGGGCACTTTTCTTCGCTTCGCTTTTTGTGGCCTTTGGCGGGGAAGGGCTGAGCACGTTCTTTCCCATGGCCTTGCAGCGAGCCGGAATCGACCCTCAGGGCGTGGGAATATTCTTCATAGGATCCACCCTCGGCTTGATTGTCGGTGCCCTGGTGGCGCTTATCGCGGCGATGAGCCGGGGCAGGACGGCCCTGATCTTGTCCATCCTCGTCTGCGGCCTTGCCACGGCCGGATTTCTGGTGATGCCTGTCGCCTGGGGATCGCCCGCGTTGCTGTTTCTGTTTGGATTGGTGGTGGGAACGGTTCGGGCGGCTCTCCCTCTCGCGGTCGCGATCATTCTGGTAAGTGGGCGGCCGGGAAAACTCGATTTCGCCTGCGTTTTCATCCTGATGTCGGCGACCATACTGGTGTCGCGCTTTGCCCCAATGGCCACGGGACTGTTGTATGCGTTCGATCGAGACGGTTTGTTGATCGTCTGGCTCCTGCTGGGCTGCATGATCCTGGCAGCACTGGTTCTGCTGCCGGCTCGGCCTCTCGACTTCGGTGAAACGCCACGCCATCGTCACGAGCCGCTGCCGCCGCGCCGGCGATCGCCCGTCATGGTCGCCGCCATCCTGCTGGCACCGCCGATCCTGTTTCTGCTGATGGGACTTGCCGCCCGTTTCTTGCAGGTGCCGACATTCGGCAATGCCGGCCTGCTCGCCCTGATCCTTTCGTTTCTGCTGCTCTGTACCGCGGTAGGTGCTGTGATCTACCTCGCCTACTGGGTTTACCACATCCATGGCGAGCTGGCGGGCGCACAGGCTTCGCAACGGCTGCTCACACCGCGTGCTGCCACGCTGGTTGCGATCCTTGCGCCGTTCGGGCTGCCAATTCTGCTGGTGACGCTTGGCGATCTTCTCAACGATCGTGCACGCGACAAGGGGGAGGCGACCTTGGTGTCGTTGCCCTGGCTAGCGGTGGCTGGCTTCCTTCTGCCGCCGCTTGCCATCGCCCTCATACAGAATGCGGCGAACAGGAGTTACGCTGGCGGCAACTGAAGCAGTTCATCCGGACCGCCAGAACCGTTCATCGCTCCGGCGGCAGATCGCTGCACGCGTTTTCCTGGAATTGCCCCGGCGGCTCAGCCGCCGGACTTCGGCACCAGCAGCGGGATGATGCGCTCGCTTTCGGTGACGGCCGGACGGCCGGTGGAGCCGTAGGGAATGCCGAGCGCATCCCAGGTTTCGACCAGCGCGTCGCGCAGGCCGTCGATCAGGGCGTCGTCATGGAACGGCGTCGGTGTGATGCGCAGCCGCTCGGTACCGCGCGGCACGGTCGGATAGTTGATAGGCTGGATGTAGATGCCGTGCACGCCGAGCAGGCGGTCGCTCGCCATCTTGCAGAGCTCGGGCTCGCCGACGAGCACCGGCACGATATGCGTGGCGGAATTCATCACCGGCAGGCCTGCGTCGGCCAGCACCCGCTTGGTGCGGTCGGCCTGGCGCTTCTGGCCGTCGCGCTCGACCTGCGAGGCTTTGAGATGGCGGATCGAGGTCGTGGTCGCGGCAGCAATTGCCGGCGGCAGTGCCGTGGTGAAGATGAAGCCGGGTGCGTAGGAGCGCACCGCGTCGATGACGGCGCGTGGGCCGGTGATGTAGCCGCCCAGCGTGCCGAACGCCTTGGCGAGCGTGCCTTCGATGATGTCGATGCGGTCGACCAGGCCTTCCTGCTCGGTGATGCCGCCACCATGCGGGCCATACATGCCGACAGCATGGACCTCGTCGATATAGGTCATGGCGTTGTACTTGTCGGCGAGGTCGGCGATCGCCTTGATCGGCGCGATGTCACCGTCCATGGAGTAGACGCTCTCGAACACGATCAGCTTGGCTCGTTCACGCCCGGCACTCTGCAGCAGGCTTTCCAGGTGTGCCACGTCGTTGTGGCGGAAGATCTTCTTCTCGGCACCCGAGCGGCGGATGCCTTCGATCATCGAGGCATGGTTGAGTTCGTCGGACAGGATCAGGCAGTTCGGCAGCAGTCGCGCGATGGTCGAGATGCCAGCCTCATTGGAAACAAAGCCCGAGGTGAAGACCAGCCCAGCCTCCTTGCCGTGCAGTTCGGCGAGTTCGAGCTCAAGCTCGACCAGCGGATGGTTGGTACCGGAAATGTTGCGCGTGCCGCCTGCACCCGTGCCCATGCCGCCGGCTGCGGCCTGCATTGCGGCGATGACATCGGGATGCTGCCCCATGCCGAGATAGTCGTTCGAGCACCAGACGGTGATTTCCTGGGCGCGGCCATTGGCGCGCCAGATCGCACGCGGAAACTTGCCCGCGATGCGTTCCAGGTCGGCGAATACCCGGTAGCGGCGCTCCGCATGGAGCTGGTCGATCGCTTCCTCGAAGAACCGCTGATAGTTCATCTGTGCTTCCCAATTTGCGCGCGGATCATAGTCATAGGCCCGTTCGGCGTCCATGGACCAGCTTTGGTCAAAATGCCACGCCTTAAACCAAATCTAACGAACACGGTCTGTGAACTATTCCCTTGATGTGGATCAAAGGCCGTTTCGCAAAAATGGCAATACCGTCACATTGCTTCTTAAGGCTTTCCCGCTAGCGTCTGCAACAATCCAGCAGATGAGACAGTTTGCGGATTTTCGAGGGGAGTGGGCCGTATGGCCGTGTTGGTGACGGGGGGTGCTGGTTACATCGGCAGCCATATGGTCTGGGAACTGCTCGATGCCGGCAAGGAGGACGTCGTCGTCCTTGACCGGCTGTCAACCGGCTTTGACTGGGCGGTAGCACCTGAAGCCACGCTTGTGGTCGGGGATGTCGCCGACAAGGACCTCGTCGCCAGGATCATCCGCGAGCACGGGATCGATTCCATCATTCATTTCGCGGGTTCCATCATCGTTCCGGAATCAGTGGCCGATCCGTTGGCCTATTATGAGAACAATACCTCCAAGACCCGCTCGCTGGTCGAGGCGGCGGTTCGCGGCGGCGTACAGAACTTCATTTTCTCCTCGACTGCGGCGGTCTATGGCGGCAGCCGGCTGGAGCCGGTGACGGAAGACGCCGCCACCATGCCGGAATCGCCCTACGGCCTGTCCAAGCTGATGAGCGAATGGATGTTGCGCGACGCCGCCGCCGCCTACGGTCTGCGTTATTCGGCGTTGCGCTATTTCAACGTCGCCGGCGCCGATGCCAAAGGCCGCACCGGACAGGCTTCGCCGCGTGCGACGCATCTGATCAAGGTTGCTTCCGAGGTGGTGATCGGCAAGCGACCGTCGCTGGAGGTTTTCGGCAACGACTATCCGACCCCGGATGGAACCTGCCTGCGCGACTACGTCCATGTCAGCGATCTTGTCACTGCGCACCGGCTGGCCCTGCAGCGGCTGCGCGCGGGGGCGGGCAATCTCGTCGCCAATTGTGGCTATGGCCATGGCTACTCGGTGCTCGAGGTGATCGAGGCCGTGCGTCGCGTCAGCGGCATGGATTTTGCGGTTACCATGGGAGCGCGCCGTCCCGGCGATGCTGCGTCCGTCATCGCCAACGCCGATCTTGCCCGGGCTGAACTGGGCTGGACGCCGCGCCGCGACGATCTCGAGCTCATCGTGCGCGATGCGCTCGCGTGGGAGCGCATCCTGGCGACCAAGAACTCCACCCGCGGCTGAATTTCGCAAACATCTGGACCATCAGGTCGAGGCTCGAAATGCCGGCCGATTGCCGTTAAGACGACCGCCGGCAGGTGGGTGCCTCAGACATGAACCCGAAAGTTGCAGACTTTTCGGTCGTTGGTCGGTTTTTGGGGAGACGATTTTGAAGATTGTGGTTCTGGGCGCCGGCGTTGTCGGCACGGCGGCGGCTTATTACCTGGCCAGGGATGGCCACGAGGTTACCGTCGTGGAGCGCCACGAGACGGCGGCGCGGGGCACCAGCTATTCCAATGCTGGCCTTGTCTCGCCTGGCGATGCGACGGCCTGGGCTTCGCCGGCTGCGCTGAAGACTTTCCTGCGGGCGCTCTATAATCATGATCTCGGCATCAAGGTGCGGTTGCGCTTCGATCCCTATTTTTTCGCCTGGAGCCTGCGGTTCCTGCGGCAATGTACGCAGGAACGCTTGCGCGCCAACAGCGAGGTCAAGCTGCGGCTGGCGCTCTATTCCCGTGACTGCATCAACGCGCTGCAGCAATTCACGGGTGTCAGCTATGATGAGCGCCGCCGCGGCATCCTCTATTTCTTCCGCACCCAGAAAAGCCTTGAGCACGGAACGTCCAACTACGAGTTCCTGGCCAAGCACGGCCTGCCGATCGAGATCGTCGACCGTAACAGGCTGGTCGAACTCGAACCCGGCCTTACCGGCGCCAAGGACAAGATCGCCGGCGGCGTCTATTCGCCGATCGACCAGACCGGCGATTCCAGGCAGTTCGTCGAGAACCTCGCCGCTTTCGCCGTCGAAAGGCTCGGCGTGAAGTTCCTCTATGGTGCGAATGTCGAAGGGCTCGACATCGAAGGCGATACGGTCCGCAATGTGATGACCTCCAAGGGGCCGGTCTCCGGCGACGCCGTGGTGATTTCGATGGGACCGGAAAGCGGCCTGCTCGGCCGCCGCTACGGCATCGACCTGCCAGTCTATCCGGTCAAGGGCTACACCGCGACGGTGCCGCTGGAAGACGAGAGCAAGGGGCCGACCATGGGCGGCGCCGACGAAGACCAGCTGATCGCCTATTCGAGGCTCGGCAACCGTCTGCGCATCGCCTCGACGGCCGAGTTCACCGGTTTCGACCGCTCTTACCGGCCGCGTGATTTCGCGGCCATGTTCAGGACGGCGAAGGATCTGTTCCCGGGCGCCTTCGACGAGAACAAGGCCGAGCTGTGGTCGGGTCTGAGGCCAATGATGCCGAATTCGGTTCCAGTCATCGGCCGCGCTAAATACAAGAACCTCTATCTGGACACCGGGCACGGCCATGTCGGCTGGACGATGGCCTGTGGTTCGGGTGCCTTCCTGGCCGATGTCGTCGCCGGCCGCAAGCCGGAGATCGACCCGCAGGGGCTGCTGTACAAGGGCTAGGCTGGAACAGAACAGGCTACGGCCATGGCGGGCAGGGGCGTCGAAGCGCTTTACGAAACCGGTTGAGAACCGCTCAGTCGCCCGACCTTCACCTCGACTTCCCGGTTTTGCCGGGAAATGATCGCCGCCTGGGCAACGCTTGGCAAAGTGTACAGCGAGCTTGTAGCGGCGGGGGGGTGATGCGGCGTTTCTGGAAGTCTGTTCTCGTGGTGCTGGTGCTGCTGCTCGCCGCCGGGCTCGGCTTTTTCTTCTTCGTGCTGCCGGGACGTGTCGAGCAGGCAATGAACGGCGTGATCAATCCGCCGCCCTACGTCGCGTCCGACCGAGCCAAGGCGCTGCATGAGACACTGACCGTCGCCGATCTGCACGCCGATCCACTGCTCTGGGGCCGCGATCTGCTGCTGCGTGGCACCCGTGGCCAGGTCGACATTCCGCGCCTGGACGAGGGCAATGTCGCCCTCCAGGTCTTTGCCGTGGTCAGCAAGTCGCCGCGTGGCCTGAACATCGAACACAATGACGGTTCGACCGACAATGTCACGCTGCTTGCCATCGGCCAGCGCTGGCCGATTTCCGCGATCTTCAGCCTCAAGCAGCGGGCGCTCTACCAGGCCGCCAGGCTCAACGACATGGCGGCGCGCTCCGACGGCCATTTCGTCGTCATCCGGTCGAAGCGTGACCTGCGCCGTTTCCTCGATCGTCGCAAGGTGGAGTCCGGCCTTGTCGCCGGCCTGCTCGCCGTCGAGGGCGCACAGGTGCTGGAAGGCGATCCAGCCAATGTCGACGCGCTGTTCGACGCCGGCTTCCGCATGATGTCGCCGGCGCATTTCTTCGACAGCGAGATGGGCGGATCCGCACACGGCGTCGACAAGGGCGGCCTGACCGACAAGGGCCGCGAGATGATCCGCCGCATGGAGGAAAAGGGCATGATCCTCGATCTCGCACATGCCTCGTCGGCCACGATCGATGACGCGCTCGCCGTCTCGACGCGCCCCGTTGTCGTCTCGCACACCGGTGTGAAAGGCACCTGCGACAACAACCGCAACCTGTCCGACGAGCAACTGAAGGCGCTGGCGGCCAAGGGTGGGCTGATCGGCATCGGCTATTGGGAAACCGCCGTCTGCGGCAAGGATGCGACCGCCGTCGCAAGGGCGATCAAGCATACCGTCGATGTGGCCGGCATCGATCATGTCGCGCTCGGCTCGGATTTCGACGGTGCCGTCACGATGCCGTTCGACACCACCGGGCTCGTGCAGATCACCGACGCGCTGCTGGCCGCCGGTTTCAGCGACGAGGACACAGGCAAGGCGATGGGCGGCAACGAAATCCGTTTCCTCCTCGAAAACCTGCCGAATTGATGGCGCGGTCTTGACCGTGATTGCCGCGCCCGTTGTACCGATTATTTCCTGCACATGGCGCCTTGCGTCGAAGCGGTTTTGAGGTGAGTCATTGGTCCCGTCGTGAATCACTGCTCTGGGGCGGGGGTATCTCTGGAGAATGGTCATGCAACCAATCCGCCATGTGCTGATATCCGTCAGCCTTGCTGTTTCGCTTGCCTTCGCACCCTTGGCGTCCGCCATCGCTGCTTCACCGGCACCGGCCAAGGGTGAAAACGGCATGGTCGTCACTGCCCAGCGCCTCGGTACCGAGGCCGGTGTCGAGGTGCTGAAGAAGGGCGGCAATGCCGTCGATGCGGCCGTCGCCGTCGGCTATGCGCTCGCCGTCACCTATCCGTACGCCGGCAATATCGGCGGCGGCGGCTTCATGACCATCCGCTTCAAGGACGGCAAGACCACCTTTCTCGATTTCCGCGAGCGTGCGCCGCTGGCCGCCACCAAGACCATGTATCTCGACAAGGACGGCAACCCGATCAAGGGCGCCAGCCTGGACGGCTATCTGGCTGTCGGCGTGCCGGGCACGGTCGCTGGTCTCGAAATGGCGCGCGAGAAATATGGCACCTTGCCGCGCTCCGACCTGATGGCAGCGGCGATCCGGCTGGCCGGGGACGGCTTCACGATGGAGCAGGGCGATGCGACAATTCTCGCCTCAGGCGCCGAAAGGCTAGGCAAGGACCCGGCTGCTGCCGCGATCTTCCTGAAACCGGACGGGAAGCCGTTCGGCCTCGGCGAGAAACTCGTTCAGCCGAACCTGGCGGCGACGCTTTCCACCATTTCGGACAAGGGCGTCGATGCCTTCTACAAGGGCGGCATCGCCGATGCCATCGTCGCGGCCAGCAGCGCCAAGGGCGGCATCCTCGCCAAGGCTGATTTTGAACAGTACAAGGTTCGCGAACTCGCCCCCATCACCTGCAACTATCGCGGCTACGAGATCATCTCGTCGCCGCCGCCAAGCTCTGGTGGCGTCATCATCTGTGAAATCCTCAATGTGCTCGAAGGTTATCCGCTCGACTATCTCGGCGCGGGGTCTGCCGACACGGTGCATCTGATGGCCGAGGCGATGCGTTATGCCTATGTCGATCGCAACTCGGCGCTGGGCGATCCGGACTTCGTGCAGAACCCGGTCGATAAGCTGCTCGACAAGGGTTATGCGGCGGGCATCCGCGCCAAGATCGATCTGTTCCGTGCCGGTGTCTCCAAGGATCTGATGCCGGAAGGTTTCGGCGAGAGCAAGGAAACGACGCATTATTCGATCATCGACAAGGACGGCAATGCCGTTGCCGTCACCTACACTTTGAATGGCGCTTTCGGCGCCGGCGTCGTGGCCGACGGCACCGGCATCCTGCTCAACAACGAGATGGACGACTTCACCCAGAAGCCAGGCGTGCCCAATCTCTACGGGCTGGTGCAGGGCGAGGCGAACGCGATCGCGCCGAAGAAGACGCCGCTGTCCTCGATGAGCCCGACCGTTGTCGCCAAGGACGGCAAGCCGTTCATGGTCATCGGCAGCCCTGGCGGCTCGCGCATCATCACCATCACACTGCAGGCGATCCTCAACGTCATCGACCACGGCATGAACATCCAGGAAGCGATCGACGCGCCGCGCATCCATCATCAATGGCTGCCGGACACGCTTTATGTCGAACACAGCGGCCTGTCGCCGGACACTCAGAAGCTGCTCGCCGGCATGGGCTACAAGCTCGACATTGCCGAAGAGGGCAAGACCTGGGGCCAGGCGGCCGGCATCCTGATCGGTGGTCGCAGTCTCGGCGAGATCCGTAAGGGCGGTGGCGCCCGCTACAATGGCGCCATCGACAGCCGCGCGCTTGCAGGGGAAGCGCAGGGGTACTGACTACCCCCGGCATTGCGAGCGTGGATGGACGCTGATGTTTTATCACATCCTGACCTACAGCGCGGATCATGACCGTCGCGTTGCGCCGTTTCTGCGGGGGCGTCTCGCCCCTGTGCAGCTTCGTCGCTATACCGATCTCGATGGCGAGCCCCGCGATAACCATTGGAGCGAGGCTGAGTTTCGCTACGTCTTTGACGGCCCGCTGTGGTACACGTCACGCGAGAGGCGGATCGATCTCGATTTCTATCCGATCTATGATGGCTTCCTCGCCTCAAACAGATTGATCGGGCTTCTTGAGCATCATATTCCGAGCGGGCTTCGCGTTCATCCCGTCGAGATGGTGCATGAAGACGGGCAGTCGAATTCGACGCGAAAAATGAGTTTCTGTCAGATCCGCGACCGGCGACCGGCCTGTGACCTGTCCTGCATGGATATCGGCGGAGCGATCCACCCGGAATTGGCAGGTCCGAATCGGATCCAGACGCTACGGGGCCGGACAGTAGTCGCCTGTGCGCAGAGCATTGTCCTCCAGTCGAATCTGCCACGCTGGTTCGAGGCAACAGACGTTATCCCGTTTGGCTTCCTAGTCGATGACGGGGTGCGGACCGAATGTGAAAAGGCCGATCTTGTCGGTCTCCGCTTCGTTGATCTGCGGGAGGTCGTTATCGTTGACTTCATGCCGAGTGCTTCGAGCGGATATTCGCTGCAGGGCCCGCAATGGCGGCTGCGTGATGATCTGAATAAGTGGCGAGAGATCAACGGTCCGCCGATCCGCGATCAGTTCTTTGATCCATCAAAGCCAGATCCCGAGATCGCGGCTCTGATTGCCAATGCGAAAACAGCCTACGGCAAGCTATGATCCCCTGGTTATCGCGGCTCTTCGCTTCCTTTGGATAGAGTGCGCAAACCAAAAAGGGGCGCAGGGGTGGCGATTACCCCCCGCGCGCCCGGCCAAACCCAAGCTGGGGCTTAGGGGTTCGGCATCTCTGCCTGCTTTGCCGCAAGCAGTTCTCCAGCGGCGCGATCGGCGTCGGTGACGGAAGTCAGCGGCCGCAGCCTGCGCGCCAGCCAGCCGTTCAGGTCGTCCATGACGGTGAACATCACCGGTACGAACACCAGCGACAGCAGCGTCGATGTGATGAGGCCGCCGATCACCGCAATCGCCATCGGCGCGCGGAAGCCGGCATCGGCGCCAACACCGATAGCTGCCGGGATCATGCCAGCCACCATGGCGATCGTCGTCATGATGATCGGCCGCGCGCGGGTGGTGCCGGCCTTCATCAGCGCGGTGCGCCGGTCGAACCCCTCGCGCCTGGCTTCGATCGCGTAGTCGACCAGCAGGATCGAGTTCTTGCCGACGATGCCCATCAGCATCAGGATGCCGATGACCGACGACAGGTCGAGCGCCGAACCCGCGACGATCAGCGCCAGAGCGGCGCCGCCCAGCGACAGCGGCAGCGCGATCAGGATCGTCACCGGCTGCAGGAAGTCCTTGAACAACAGAACCAGCACCGCGGTCACCATCAGCACGCCCGCCAGCACCGCCAGCGCGAAGTTGCGGAACATCTCGGTCATGGCTTCGGTGTCGCCATATTCCTTGAGGCTGACGCCGGCCGGCAACTGCTTGTAGGCCGGCAACTGCTTGATCGCCTCCATTGCGGTGCCGAGCGTGGCCTTGTTGTCGAGGTTGGCTTCGATGGCCACCTGGCGCCTGCGGTCGAGCCGCTCGATCTGGCCTTCCTCGGCGCCGAAGGAGATGTCCGCCACTGACGTGAGCGGAACCATCTTGCCGCCGGAGGTGCCGACGCGCAGCTTGCGCAGCGCTTCCAGGTCGGCTCGTGCGGAACTGTCCAGCAGCACGCGGATCGGCACCTGGCGGGTGCCGAGGTTGAACTGCGCGGAGGCGGAATCGATCTCGCCCAGTGTGGCGATGCGGGCGACGGTGCCGAGCGTCATCGATGACACGCCAAGGCGCGCCGCCTCGTCCGGCCGCGGTTTCACCAGCAGTTCGGGTGCCAGCGGCGGCTCGCTCGACAGCACGTTGGCCAGTTCGGGCAGGCCGCGCATCTCAGTTTCGAGCTTGCGTGCCGCATCCGACAGCACCTGCGCGTCCTCGCCGACCAGGTTGATCGTGACCTCCTTGCCGCCGCCATCCGAGAGGAAGGTGAACTGGATGTCCGGGGTCAATGCAAAGATCGGCCGCACCGCTGCCTCGAAGCCCTTGCGGTCTTCGTTGCGTTCGCTGCGCGGTGTCAACCGGATCAGGAAGTTGGCCTGGTTGACGTTTTCGGAGGTGACCAGCACCGTCTCCACTTCCGGCCGGGCCAGAAGCTGCTTGACGATGCCGTCGGTCACACCTTCGGTCTCGGTGAGCCGGGTGCCGGGCGGCAGCGTCACCTTGACCTGCGACAGGTTGCCGTCGCTGGTCGGCAGGAAGCCGGTCGGCAGCATGGTGAGCAGTCCGATCGAACCTGCGAAGATCACCGCTACGATCGCCAGCGCGGTCTTGCGGTGGTCGAGCGTCCAGGCGAGCAGCGCAGTGTAGGCGGTCGAAATCCTTGACGGTTCCGCGTCATGGTCGACCTGTTTCGCCGGCTGCATCAGATAGGCGGCCATCAGTGGCGTCAGCAGGCGGGCGACCAGCAGCGAGAACAGCACGGCAATGGCGACAGTCAGGCCGAACTGCTTGAAATACTGTCCGACGGCGCCACCGATGAAGCTCACCGGAGCGAAGATTGCAACGATGGTCAATGTCGTCGCAACCACCGCCAGGCCAATGGCGTCGGCCGCCTCGATCGAAGCGAGATAGGGTCGCTTGCCCATATGGATGTGGCGCTCGATGTTCTCGATCTCGACGATGGCGTCGTCGACGAGGATGCCGATCACCAGCGTCAGCGCCAGCAGACTGATCGAGTTCAGTGTGAAGCCGAGCAGGTCCATCGCCGCGAAGGTGGGCAGGATGGACAGCGGCATCGCCAGCGCCGAGATCATGGTGGCGCGCCAGTTGCGCAGGAACAGGAACACCACGATGACCGTCAGCACCGCGCCTTCAACCAGCGCGGTCGAGGCGGCGTCGTAGCTTTCCATCGTATATTGCACGGTCGAGATCAGTTCCTTGATCTCGATATCCGGCGAGCGGGCCTGGATTTCGGCGATACGCGCACGGGCCGCGTCGGCAACGGTGGTGTCGCTGTAGCCCTTGCCGCGCGAGACCGAGAAGCCGACGGTGGATTCGCCGTCCTGTCGTGCGAAGAAGCGGGGCTCTGCCGCGCCGTCGGTGACGGTCGCGATGTCTGCCAGTTTCACCCAGCGCCTGTCTGGCAGCGGCAGGGAGAGCTGCGCCAGCTCTTCCACCGTCTTGACGCTGCCGAGCGCCCGGATGGATTGCTCGCGCCCGCCGATGGTGCCGCGGCCGCCGGGAATATTGGCGTTGTTGTCACGCAGCGCCGCATTGACCTGATCGGCGGTCACGCCGAGTGCCAGCATCTTGTCGGGGTCGAGCGAGACCCGGATCTCACGGTTGACGCCGCCCAGCCGCTGCACTTTCTGCACGCCGCTGACCGCGAGCAACTCGCGGTTGATGGTGTCGTCGACGAACCAGGACAGTTCGACCGGCGTCATGCGCGGCGCCTTGACCGTGTAGTAGAGGATGGCGCTGCCGTCGACGTCGACGCGCGAGATCACCGGTTCCTGGATCGATTGCGGCAGATCCGAGCGGATCTGCTGGACTGCCTCGCGCACATCGTTGGTGGCGCGGTCGGGATCGACGCCGATCTTGAACTCGACCTCGGTGACCGAGGAACCGGTGGTGACGGTCGACTTGATGTGATTGACGCCGGCAAGGCCCGACGCCGCGCCTTCGACGCGTCGGGTGACCTGCGTCTCCAGCTCCGCCGGGGCAGCACTCGACTGCGTCACCGTCACTGTGACGATGGGGAAGCTGACATTGGGATTGGCGTTGATCGGCAGCCGCATGAAGGCGGCGAGACCCGCAAAGGTCAGCACGATGAACAGGACGATGGTAGGGACCGGCTTGCGGATCGCCCAGGCAGAGATATTGCTAGTGTGCATTTTTCATACTCGGTGGTCCTTCCGAAAATCGGTTCCGATTTTCGGGGCCTGTCATTTCTTCACGCTGCCGGCCTGCACCAGGTCGACGACCGTGACGGCGTCGCCTTCGCGCAGGGCCGCGCCGGCCTTGGCGACGATGCGTTCGCCGGGCTCAAGACCGGCGCGGATCTCGACCTTGCCGCTCTTGCGCAGGCCGGTTTCGACCGGTCGGCGCTGCACGCGGCCGTCATTGACGACAAAGACAGCGCAATCGTCGGTCCCACGGCCGTAGACCAGCGCGCTGTCGGCCACGACGATGGCCTCGCGCCTGGCGAAGATCACTTCGGCCTTGCCGAAGGCGCCTACAAACAGTGGCTCCCTGGTGTCGAGCGTGACTTGTGCCGATCCCAGTCGGGTCTCGCGATCTATCTTCGGGGCAACGATGCGCACCTTGCCGTCGATCTCTCCGGTACGGCCGGCGAGCCTCACCCTGACGGGCTGACCGATGGCGAGCGCCGGCAGATCGGCCTCCGGAACCTCGGCGGCGAATTCGACCGCGCCGTCGCGGATAAGGCGGATCAACGGTTCAGCACCGGCCTGCGCACCGGCACGCGCCAGGCGCTCGGAGACCACGCCGTCGGCGGGCGCGCGGACGACGGCGCGCTCGAGTTGCCGCTCCGCTTCGGCACGCTGCGCCTGCGCTTCGGCATTCTCCGCCCGCTGCACGGCAACAGCCTGTTTGGCCACTGCAACGGCGGAAGCGCGGTCCTCATAAGTCTGCTGTGAGATGGTGCGGGTCATTTGCAGCCGTTCGGCACGATCGAGTGCCGACTGGGTCTGCGCCAGCGTTGCTTCCTGCTGGGCAAGGGAGGCCTTGCTGCGCGCCACACGACCGTCCGATTCGCGCAGCTTGTTTTCCAGCATCGCCGTTTCCAGCCTGACCAGCACCTGGCCGGCCTTGACGTGTTCGCCGACTTCCACTTCGACCGCGGCGATGCGCTGGTCCTGCAGGGCGGTTCCCACGGCGATCTCGTCGCGCGCCACCAGCACCCCGGTGAAGGTCAAGGTCCATTCGGCAGGCTGCCGTTCCGCGATGAAGGTGGAAACGGTGCGCTGTGAGAAATCGGCCGTGGCTGCCGCGGCGCCTTCGGCCTGCAGCGATCCGATGCCTGCTGCGCCGATGAAAAGAGATGCCACCGCTGCCCGAACAAAGCGAGAAACGTAACGCATGGGTACTGTCGCCTATATCTGCGGCGTCCCCCGCCGCGCTCACTTATTTATTAGACTAGTCGATCTAATAAACGACTCTATCGGGTGTCAAGGCGCCGAAATGTGCTAATTTCGGCATTGACATGGCCCATATCGCTATTTATTAGACTGAGTAGTCTAGAAATAAAAAGGCGGAATTGAGGCGGAATGCGCAAGGTTGATCCCGAGAGGCATGAAGCGAAGCGCCAGCAGATTTTACAGGCGGCGGTCGCCTGTTTCGCGCGCAAGGGATTCCACCGTACCTCGACCGCGGAAATCTGCGCCGAAGCCGGCATGAGCCCCGGCAATCTTTTCTATTATTTCCCGAACAAGCAGGCGATCATCGCCGCCATCGTGGAGGAGGAGCGACGCCAGACCGCCGACTATTTCGAGGGCACCATTCAGTCGGCGGACCTGTTTGCCGAACTGCTCGACTTCATGGACATCGTGCTCGAGCTCGCTTCCGACCCGACCTATCTCAAGCTGGCGCTCGAGATCGCGGCCGAGGCAATGCGTGACGAAGGGATCGGCAAGCTTGTCACCAAGAACGACAACGAATTGCAGACGGCGCTGAACACGCTGTTGCGCAATGCTGCCGCCCGGGGGCAGGTCGATCCGTCGCTTGACCCTGCCGACAGTGCCCGTTGGATCGCGGCACTCATCGACGGCGTCTTCAGCCGGGTTGCCATCGACCCCGGTTTCAACCCCTTGGAGCAGCGGCCGATGCTGCGGCTCCTGATCACGCGCTTCCTGCGGCCAGGCGCGGCGCCGACGAGCTGAAGTCGGCGATCAAGGCGGCTTCCAGCATTGGAAAAGCCGCAAGTCGCATCCGGTTTTGGAAAGAAACGACGATGCAGATGCAGAAACGCTGGTGGCTGGGTTTTCTCGGCTTCATCGGCCTTTACAAGCTTCCCGACGTGATGGCGGCCTTCAGCGGGCAGGCCAGCGCCTGGGAGTACATCTACCTCTCCTGGCTGATCTGGCTGCTCTATTTCGTGCCCGAGAAAGCGCCGAAGCATGACGCCGCCGCACAGGACAAACAATAAACGTTCATCATCATGGCCGACGACCAAAAGGCACTGCGGCTGGCGCGCACGATCTGGCCTTATACCGGGCTCCAATTTGCCAGCATCACCGTTAATCTCGCCAACGCGATCACCGCGGTGGTCTATCCCTGGCTGGTCTACGACCTCTCGGGCAATGCCAGCTGGATGGGCATCATCGCGGCACTGACGCTGTTTCCGGCCATCTTCGGCTCGGCCTTGGGCGGCATCATCGCCGAGAAGGTCGGTATCCGCCGGATGGCGCTGCTTTCGGTGGCGATGGGGACTGTTGCCGCCATCGCCGCGGCCGCAGCGTATGACGCCGGCCTGCTTACCATTGGATTGCTGGCAAGCCTTGCCTTGCTCGGCGCCATTCTCGACGGGCCGGGCGGCATCGCCATCGAGGCGCGTGTGCCCGAGATCGCCAGGCTGGCGCGTCTGCCCCTGATCCGCGCCAACGCCATAGACGACCTCATCGACAACGGCGCGGCGATCGCCGGGCCGGCGATCGCGGCTTTCCTGGTCGCCGTCGCCAGCACGACGGTTTTGTTGTGGGTTATCGCTGCCATCAATCTTCTGGCCGCCATTCTGGTCGCCGTCAGTGTGCCGCGCTTCCGGCTGCGCCGTATCGCCGGCTCGACGCTCGGCCAGATGAAAGCCGGGCTCAGCTTCATCTTCGGCCAGCCGACGCTGCGTTCGGCGCTGATCCTGGCTGGCATCGGTACGAGCATCTTCGTCGCGGTCGAAGGCATTGCCCTGCCGGCGATCCTGCGCACGGAAGGCAGGTCGGCTGCATTGCTCGGCATGTTCTTGTCTGCGGCCGCCGCCGGCGCGATCGCCTCCAATGTCGCCCTGGCCTTCGCCAGCCAGGCGCCGTCGCTGCGTGGCATCTTTTCTACCGCCTTTGCCGGGCTCGCCGCTGGCGTCGCCCTGCTGCTGTTTGGCCGGTCGGTGCCGATCATGATCGCCTCGGGCGCCATGCTGGGCGTTGCCGCCGGACCGCTGTCGCCGGTCTTTGCCACCCTGTTGCAATCGAGTGTGCCGAAGGACCTGCGCGCCAACGTCATCGGCATCTCGCTGAGCCTGGTGCTGCTGGGCGCGCCGGCGGCAGCCCTCATTGCCGGGGTGGCGTTGGACACTTTCGGTGCGACCGCCGTGTTGGTCGCCTGTTCGGCTTTGCTGTCGTCATGCGCGCTTGCTGCGCTCGGCATGCCGGGCCTGCGCGGGGTGGCGGCCAGCCTTTCGGGCGAAGCGGCAAGGCCAGAGTAGCGCAACGCTTACGCTTGGCGGCTTGCACTTTCGTAGGGGCATTGCCACAAAGTACAATTCCTTTGCCTGATCAAAGCGATATCGTCATCCTTGCTCTATGCGTACGGGGATGATTCATCGTGCGGGGGCAGGCCCGTCTGCAGGCATATGCCTACAAAAGTAGCAGACGGGCTTTCCTTTGTCCGGCGTGCGGCCGGAACGGTCACCGCTTTCCAGTCTGCATCAATATTCAGTATCTCTGCGCTTCGGAGGGGCTGCGCATCCGTCGCTCTTCGACAAAGGGCAGCAGGTCACCGCCGAACAGGTGACGCACTGTTCTCAAAACATTGAATTGCCGCATCAGGTGATATGAACTATTCGGCGACCGCTTGGCGCCGGCCGAGGGGATCATATGGCCACCAGGGATATCTGGCGGCTTCCGGCGTTGGGAGCGTCTCTAACCATTGTCTCAAGGGATATTTCCATGACCAAAGTGGCCGTACTCGTCGGCAGCCTGCGCAAGGACTCTTTCAACCGCAAGATCGCCAAGGCGCTTGCTGCACTGACGCCGGGTCTTGAATTCGACTTCCTCGATATCGGCGCCGTTTCCTTTTACAATCAGGATCTCGACACAAATCCGCCGGCCGATTGGGTGGCCTTCCGCAAACACATCGCCGATGCCGATGCCGTGCTGTTTGCAACCGCCGAATACAACCGTTCTGTTCCGGGCGTGTTGAAGAATGCTGTCGACGTCGCCTCGCGCCCCTACGGCCAGGGCGCACTGAACGGCAAGCCGGCGGCGATCATCTCCACCTCGATCGGTGCTATCGGCGGCTTCGGCTCCAACCATCACCTGCGCCAGTCGCTCGCCTTCCTCAACATGCCGGTGATGGGACAGCCCGAAGCCTATATCGGTGGAGCTGCCAGCTTGTTCGACGAGGCCGGCAACCTGACCAACCAGGGTACCAAGGATTTCCTCATCGCATTCGGCAAGGCGTTTGCGCAACACATCGCCCTGCACGCCAAAAAGTAGCGGCAGGCTCCCTGAAAAGAAAAGGCCGGAGGAAAGATCCGGCCTTTTTTGTCTCGGCTGGGTTGCCTTGGTCAAAACCAGGCGATCGATGGTTTCGTCAGCATGAGCCAGAATATGGCGAGAACGCAGGCGAAGGCCGGCCAGCCGAAAGCGAACCAGATTCGATATAGACGGTAATACCGTTCGGGTAGCGGGCTCGCTGCCTCTGCAGCCTCCCGCGCGAGATCGCGCAAGCGAATTTGGATGACCACCACCGGTAACCAGAATAGTCCGGTGACGACATAAAGAACCAGCGAGAGAACGATCCAGCCTTCGGAAAGCGACCAGCCGAGTTGGTAGGCCAGAAGGGCGCCGGTGACTGGCTGCAGGATGACAGCTGTTGCCGTGAAGATCGTATCGGCTATGACGACCGTGCCTGCGACATGGGCAATCAAATCCGGCCTGAGGCTGCGGTGCGCGACGACCATGAAGAATGCGATGCCCAGGCCCGTGCCAAACAGCACCGTGGCGCCAAGCACATGGGCGAGCCGCAGAAGATCCACCATTGCTCAGCGTTCCTCGATGATGGCGAGCGCGACAACCGCCAGAACGATCTGCGGAATGACCTTCACCAGAACGCCGAGCGGGTCGAGCCAGAGCGAAGGTGCCAGCATGGACGCAGTCGCGAGATAACACAGCGAGAGGCCGATCATGCCAAGCAGAGCCGGGCGAACCGTGCGTCGCGCGGCGGCAGCCAGCCCCAGCCCGATATCCGCAAGACTGGTCGCGAGGGTGAGCAGCATAGCGCCCGCCAGAGGAACACCCACTTTTGTCAGATGAGTGCTGGAGGCATCGAAAAGGGTTAGTGACACCACGCCCGAGACGAACCAGAACAGTGACAGCGTGCCTATGACCAGCGGCTTCAGGAGATAGAGCCGAGCGAACCATAGATCCTGAGCTCCAGCGGGCTGGGCGTGGAGGGTTTCGTCGAGCGTTTTGGGGATGAAGGGCAAATTCACGTCGCCGGTGCTGGTCACCCCACCAGACGCGGCGACCATCGCTGTCGATCGCAAGGGCGAGCGCCATCCAAGCCAGCCGAGCCCATCGGCCAGGCGCGACACCGCCGATGCAACAAATATCGGGACAGCCAGGACAGATGCGGTCGGCAGGCCAAGCCACGCCCGGTGTCGCGCTACGATCTCTGCCAGCGTGAAGGTCTGCGGTGCGGCGACATGCAGATCGCGGCCGGCAGGAATACCGTTCTCCAGCGCCAGGATCACGGCGAGAGTGACGTCGTCCAGCGCAGTCACCTCGATCGGTGCGTCTGCATTCACCAGCGGTGTTACAAGTGGAAAGGCGGCCAACGCTCGCAGCAGCGATGAACCGCCGTAACAATTGCGGCCGATGACGAGTGCGGGCCGCAGGATGACGAACGGTAAACCGGACCGTGTCAGTGCTTCGTCAGCTTCTCGCTTGGTGGCAAGAAATTCTGTTGCTGCAGCGATCCCATCGGTCCGAGCCGAAATCTGCACCACAAGTTTGATGCCGGACCTCACCGAAGCATCATAAAGGGCGAGCATCGCGGTTTCCTGCAATGCCTTTACATCGTCGCGAGCTCCGTCTTGCAAAGCGCCTGCGCAATTGACGACGGCATCCATTCCCTTGAGCAAGGGTAGCCATGCTTCGGCATTGGAAAGGCGGGCGATGTCTGCCTTGCGCCAATCGACACCTGGCATGCGTCGCGATGCGGTAACGATATCACGCCCGATCGCCGCGAGTTCGTGACCGCGCCGCTTCAGCGCTAGCGTTACGGCCGAGCCTATCAATCCGCTGCCACCCAGAATCAAGACACGCATGTCTGTATGATAGCGGGTCACCCGGTGCGGTACAGTTGGGCGCTTTTCCCGTCGGCTGCCCGGCTGACAGGCGCGCCTCGCTCGCTTGTCGCTTCGTCAGCGCCAGATCCGTCAACAGATGCGCGTCCAGCTCACGCAGCGCCGCGCGCTGGCGTAGCCGCGACGATGGAGACTGGGCGAGATAACGCGCCAGTTCGAGGATGATGGTGCAGACTGGCATGGCGATCCCGGCTGGTGTGGTTCGCTATGATCGCGGGATGCAGCCTGCAAAGGAATTCTTGCATAGCTGATACAAAGCATTAGAATTTCTTTGCATGCGCGGGTTAAATCTGGACCAATTGCAAACCCTTCTCGATGTTGTCGAACTGGGCAGCTTTTCGGCCGCCGCTCGAAAGCAGGGGCTGACGCAACCTGCGATCAGCCTGCAAGTGCGGGAGCTGGAGAGACGGCTTGGGGTGAGGCTGATCGAGCGCATAGGTCGCAAGGCACAGCCGACGGCAGCGGGCATCGAGCTTTCCTTGCACGCCGAACGTATTGGTGCCGCGGCAGATGCCGCGCTGGACGCGATGGCGGGTCATGCCAGCAACCAGCCTGGCCGTGTTCGCATCGGCACCGGCGCCACGGCCAGCATTCATCTGCTGCCACCGGCGTTGAAAGCGTTGCGGGAACGCTTTCCCACAATGGAGATCACGGTGAACACCGGCAATGCGGCGGCGATCGTCGAGGCCGTGCAGGAAAACCGTATCGACATCGGACTTGTGACCTTGCCGGTCTCCGGCCGTTCGCTCGACATCAGGCCTCTGGTCGAGGACGAATTCGTCGCGGTTTTTGCCTCCGGCGCGCCGATACCGGTCGAAACGACACCCGAAACCCTTTCCGCCTTGCAACTCGTATTGTTCGAGACCGGCGGCAATGCCTACCGTCTCGTCGAGGGCTGGTTCGCGGCGGCGGGTATCCGCATGAAGCCTGCGATGTCGCTGGGCAGCGTCGAGGCAATCAAGGAACTGGTGGCGGCGGGGCTCGGCTGTGCGATCCTTCCCCGGCAGGCCGTGGACAACGAGCGGGACGCCAGGCGTTTCGGCATCAGGCAGCTGTCGCCGCCGCTTTCGCGTACTCTGGCCATGGTGCTGCGCACGGACAAGCTGCGCGACCGGGGGCTGCGCGAAACCGTGAAGGCTTTCGAGAGACTGGCAAAGTAGTCTCCGGTGGCAGCTATGTGACCAATGGGGTCTTGCCGTTAGCGACAGAATCTCCTTTGTCTCGGCCATGGAACTTTCACCCCAACAGGATGAGGCGCTGAAGGCGGTTACACGCTGGCTGAAAGTCGGCCAGCCGCAGGTCTTTCGTCTGTTCGGCTATGCGGGCACCGGCAAGACGACGCTGGCGCGTTATTTTGCCGAGCATGTCGATGGCCAGGTGCAGTTCGCGGCTTTCACCGGCAAGGCCGCGCAGGTGCTCCGTTCAAAGGGAGCGGTCAATGCCCGCACCATCCATTC
Organism: Mesorhizobium sp. NPDC059025; assembly: GCF_042739655.1. NCBI lineage: Bacteria > Pseudomonadati > Pseudomonadota > Alphaproteobacteria > Hyphomicrobiales > Phyllobacteriaceae > Mesorhizobium > Mesorhizobium sp. NPDC059025. Next base: position 66,237 of record NZ_JBHYIM010000001.1, read on the forward strand.
GCTGATCTATCGCCCGCGCGGCGAAGAGGCCGTGGAGGACGAAACCACCGGCAAGACCTCGATAAACCCGACCTTTTCGCTCAACCGCCAGAGCCCGATCGCCAAGGCGGCGCTGGTGATCATCGACGAGTGCTCGATGGTGGACGAGCAGCTCGGACGCGATCTGCTGTCCTTCGGTACGCCGGTGCTGGTGCTGGGCGATCCGGCGCAGCTGCCGCCAATCTCCGGTGGCGGCTTCTTCACCGAGCATGAACCGGACTATCTGCTCACGGAGATCCATCGCCAGGCGCGCGACAACCCGATCATCCGACTGGCACTCGACGTGCGCGAGGGGCGTGAGTTCATGCGTGGTGATTATGGCGCCGCCCAGGTCATCGGCCGCGAGGAGGTCAACCAGGATCTTGTGTTGAAGGCCGATCAGGTGCTGGTCGGACGCAATCAGACCAGGCGGCGCTATAACCAGCGCCTGCGCGAACTGAAGGGTTTTACCGCAGACTACCCACAGGCCGGCGACAAGCTGGTCTGCCTGCGCAACGATCCGGCGAAGGGGCTGCTCAACGGTTCTCTATGGAAGGTGATGACATCTTCGCGCGAGACGGTGAAACCGGGTATCAATCTGCTGGTCTCGCCGGAAGAGGACGATCCCGATCGCGGAGTCGCCAAGATCAAACTGCTCAAGGTGGCTTTCGAGAATCCGGAAGAGGAGATTTCCTGGCAGCAGAAGAAACGCTTCGACGATTTCGACTTCGGTTATGCGCTCACCGTGCACAAGGCACAGGGTTCGCAGTGGAACGAGGTCGTGCTGTTCGACGAGAGCTTCGCCTTCAAAGAGACACGTCAGCGCTGGCTTTATACCGCCATCACCCGTGCTGCAGAGCGACTGACGGTTGTGCGCTGACCTGAGGACCGACGTGCGGCCACCTCACGCTGGCCAGGCAACGATTTCGAATAACACTGCCGTTGCATCGTCGCTTACCTTGAAGCGTGGATATTGCTGCCCGTCGGGATCCTCGTCGCGTTCGATGCGGCGCAGCTCTTTCATCAACTCGTGCAGACCGTGTTCTCCGGCGGTCCGGATCAATCCGGCGCCGTCATATCGCCCATATTTGTCTGCCAGAGCGGAAAAACCGTCAGTGCACAAAAGTCCGCGTGCCGGCAGGGCAGGGCCGAACCGGCGGATGGAAAGATGGGCGGCGGCGTCCGGCGCGCTGCCCAGCGTCCACACTGCGCCGCCGGGCTGGTTGTGGCGCGCCCGCGACCGACGCAGGGCTTCACGCACCACAGGCTCCTCGGCAAGCGAGCGCCAGGCGGCCAGGCCGCCAGCTTGTGCCACGGCGCGGCGCGCACCTTCGCTTTCCGCCTTGCTGTAGTCTCCATTGGTCTCGAACGCCGTGCCATCCGCGCCAGCCAGGAACAGCCGGCAATCGCCGAGACCGTAGACAGCCAATTCCCGGCCTTCCATGCGCACCAGTTGAAAGCTCGCTGTCGGCAGAGCCCAGGTTTCCAACGTGTCCCCGGCGGCGACTTCGACGATTCTTTGCCGGACACGCATGTTCACGTTGCGCACCACATCGGCGATCGGGTTGGTCATGTGGATTTCCGCTTCGAAAGCCTGTGCCGCAAAGACAGCAAGCCAAGCGGCGTCAGACGTGGCGTCGAGCAGGAGCTTGCCGCCGAGCCCCGTGGCGCCATCGATGACGAAAGCGCAAGCGGCGTTGCCACCGGCGATATCCTCATTGCGGCGAGCCGCGTTGCCGGGATCGGAAAGCGAATCGAGAATGCGCAGTGTCGGCATGGGAATCCTTGAGATGCTGCTCATCTTGCCTATCCAGCCCGAGCACGCAATCGAAAGCGGAAGGCTGGAACAGCCGAAAAGGATGTTGGTTTCGCCAGCGCTGGGCTATAGGTTCTGCCGCCCGCAACCGCCTCAAGGCCGACCATGCCCGCCAAGCTTTCCGTGAACCTCAATGCCATCGCGTTGCTGCGCAACCGTCGTGATCTGCCTTGGCCAAGTGTGACGGGTCTCGGTCGCGTTGCGCTTGCAGCCGGTGCGCATGGCCTGACCGTGCATCCGCGGCCCGATGAACGTCATACCCGTCATGCCGATTTGCCGGAGCTTCGCGCGCTGATCGACGACGAGTTTCCCCGGGCCGAGTTCAATATCGAAGGTTACCCGACCGAGGATTTTCTCGAGCTTGTGGAAAAGAACCAGCCCGAGCAGGTGACTTTGGTGCCGGACGATCCTGCACAGGCGACCTCGGATCATGGCTGGAACTTTGTCGAGCAGGCTGATTTTCTTGAACCCATCGTCAGACGTCTGAAGAAGGGCGGTTTCCGCGTTTCCCTGTTTTCTGATCCCGATCCCTCCGGTGCAACAGTGGCGCGTGATATCGGTGCTGATCGCATCGAGCTCTATACCGGCCCCTACGGCGGTTACCATTCCGATTCGGAAAAAGCAGCCAAGGAATTGGAAAGGCTAGGAAAAACGGCGGATGCGGCGATGGCTGCCGGGCTCCAGGTCAATGCCGGGCACGATCTGGTGGTGTCCAATTTGCCGCCCTTGGTGAAGCGCATCCCGGCGCTGGCGGAAGTCTCGATCGGACATGGCTTGACAGCCGATGCGCTGGAGTATGGCATGGCAGGCACGATAGGGCGGTTCCTGAAGGCGTGCGGGTGGTAGAGGCGATTTGTTCGAACCCGCGAATGTCAGCGTCATGACGCCGGGGCACTTGATATTGCATTGCGGCAAGCGTAGAGCACCGCGCGCTTGAAACGGAGTGTCACCGATGGCCGCTGCCAACCATGGCGCTGAGGCTGAAGGAACCGAACTGCCCGAGCATTCAGGGGTTGAGCAGCACAGCACCAAGGTGTTGATGCTGGGTGCTCTCGGTGTCGTCTATGGCGATATCGGTACGAGCCCGATCTATGCTTTCCGCGAAGCGCTGGTCGCTGCGTCCGGCAGCGAACTGTCCAAGCGCGAGGATGTGCTCGGCGTCCTGTCACTGGTGATCTGGGCGCTGACCATCATCGTCACCATCAAATACATCATGTTCGTGCTGCGCGCCGACAACCGCGGCGAGGGCGGCACGCTGTCGCTGATGGCGCTGGCGCGCGCCACGTTTCAGAAGCGCTCTGCAATCGTGCTTGGCATCGGCATGGTCGGTGCTTCGCTTTTCTACGGCGATGCCGTCATCACGCCGGCAATCTCGGTGCTGTCGGCCGTCGAAGGCATGAAGGTGGTCACCCCGGCGTTTGATCCCTATGTCGTGCCGCTGACGCTGGTGATCCTGGCGATCCTGTTTTCGGTGCAGCGGTTCGGCACCGGCAGCGTTGCCCTGATCTTCGGGCCGATCACCGCACTCTGGTTCCTTGCGATTGGTGTTTCCGGCATCGTCCACATCATCGACGATCCGGAAGTCCTGCTGGCGATCAATCCGTATTACATCGTGCATTTCCTCATCAATTCACCGGGCGTTGCCTTCGTCACCGTGGGTGCGATCTTCCTGGCGGTGACGGGCGCGGAAGCGCTTTATGCCGACCTCGGTCATTTTGGCCGCAAGCCGATTGTGCTTGCCTGGCTCTGGGTCGTCTTCCCCAGTCTGCTGCTCAATTACGCCGGGCAGGCTGCCTATGTGTTGGCGCGAGGTGGAGAAATTGGCCATCCGTTCTTCGAAATGAACGAAGGCTGGGCGCTGATCCCGATGGTGGTGCTTGCGACCGCCGCGACCGTCATCGCCAGCCAGGCGGTGATTTCGGGTGCTTTTTCGCTGACCCGCCAGGCCGTGCAGCTCAACATGCTGCCGCGTCTTGAGATCCAGCATACGTCCGAGAAACAGTCTGGCCAGATCTACATGCCGCGCGTGAATTTCATCCTGGCGATCGTGGTCATGTTGCTGGTTGTCGGCTTCCAGCAGTCGAGCTCGCTGGCCTCAGCCTATGGTATTTCCGTGACCGGCAACATGCTGGTCACGACCGTACTGCTGTTCGTGATCATGACGCGTATCTGGAAATGGCACCTCGGTGTCGCCGTGGCGCTGACGGCGCTATTTGCGTTCATCGATGTCGGCTTCTTCGTCTCCAACATCGTCAAGGTGTTCGAAGGCGGCTGGGCTTCGCTTGCTGTTGCATTCTCGGTGGTGCTGGTGATGTGGACCTGGGTGCGCGGCAGTCGCTATCTCTTCGAAAAGACGCGCCGCAACGAGATCCCGCTCGATTTCCTCGCCGGCAATCTGCTGAAGAAAAAGCCGCAGGTGGTTGCCGGTACGGCCGTGTTCCTGACCAGCGATCCGCTGAGTGCGCCGACCGCGCTCATGCACAGCCTCAAGCACTACAAGGTGCTGCACGAGCAGAACGTCATCCTGTCTGTGGTGACGGCGCCGCAACCGGTCGTGCCTGACAGCGAACGCGTCAAGATGGAGGCCATCAACGAGCTGTTCATGCGGGTTTCGTTGACCTTCGGCTACATGGAGCAGCCCAACATCCCGAAGGCGCTGGCGATATGCCGCAAGCAGGGCTGGAAGTTCGATATCATGACGACGTCGTTCTTCCTGTCGCGTCGGTCGCTGAAGGCTTCGCCAAATTCGGGCATGCCGTTGTGGCAGGACAGGCTGTTCATCGGCCTGGCGCGTACCGCCGCCGACGCGACCGAATACTTCCAGATCCCGACAGGTCGTGTCGTCGAAGTCGGTACGCAGGTGACGATCTAAGGATGGTCAGGCCGTGACCGAGGTCGCGGCCTTCAGGGCCGCGATCAGTAGGCGCAGTCGATCATCCAGCCTAAGACATCGGGGCGACGGATCACCGCGTTGACAGTCGCAGCCGGAGCGACAACTCTCGGTCGTGTTTCCACGAGGGTTACCATGCACGCCTTGTTCAAACGCTGTGCGGTTCTGGTTGGCGTTATCGTCACGGCCGTCTGGCCATTCAACGCCATCGCCGGTGAAACGGTGGTGACTTTGGAAAACGGCATCGTGGGTACGCTCAACCTGCCGGATGGCGCCGGCAGGGTGCCTGCGGTGTTGATGCTGCACGGCTTTGCCGGCAGCCGCGATGAGGTTGCTTCCATATACAAGCGCGAGGCGGAGGCTCTTGCCGCCACAGGTATCGGCTCGATGCGCATCGATTTCCGCGGCTTCGGCGAAAGCAACGGCAATGCAGAAGACCTGACGGTCGACAGCCAGCTGCAGGATGCACTCAGCGGTCTCGCCTTCCTGAAGGGCAATCAACGCATCGATGCGGCGCGGTTGGGCGTGCTCGGATTCAGCCTTGGCGGCGGCATTGCCATCCTGGCCGCGGACCGTCTGCCGGCTACCGTCAAGTCGCTGGCGACCTGGTCGTCGGTCGGCGATTTCCACAAGGACATGGTGGGTGACGTTGGCCAAACGGCTTTCGACAAGGCTGCCAGCAGGGGGGTCGCCGTCATCGACTTCGGCGATCACCAACTGGTGTTGAAGAAGGATTTCTTCGATAGCCTCGACCGGTTCCCGCTCGCACCGGCCATTGCCCGTTATTGCGGCGCCTATCTCGCCATCGCTGGCGATGCCGATTTTTCTGGAGCCTATGTCGAGCCTTTCGTGGCGTCTTCGGCGGCAAATCCCAAGGAGGCCCTGGTGCTGCCGGGCGAAGATCACATCTACCATGCGCTCAGCTTCTTCAGCAGCGGCGTCGAGCCGGTCATTGCCAAGACCGCCGACTGGTTCTCCAAGACGCTGTAGCCACGCATGGGTTTGCCTCTCGACATTGCGATCGCCGGTAGCGGTCCGGCAGGGCTCGCCGCGGCGCTTTATCTTCATCGCGCGGGTCACCGCGTCACCATCTTCGAGCGCTTCAGGGAGCCGTCGCCTGTCGGCTCCGGCCTGATCCTGCAGCCGACGGGGCTGACAGTGCTTGCCGATCTCGGCCTGCTGGATGCCATCCTTGCGCTTGGCAACCGCATTGAACGCCTGCACGGCGCCGACGCCGCGAGCGGCCGCACGGTACTCGATGTGCGTTACAACGCCCGGCCGGGTGGACGCTTCGGCCTCGCCGTGCATCGCGCGGCTCTGTTCGGCGTGCTCCATCGTGCGGTGGACGATGCCAACATCGGCATCGAGACCGGCGTCGAGCTGGCAACGCTGGAAATTGATCAGCAGGCCCACCTGGTTGGAGACAACGGGCGCAGGATCGGCCCCTTCGACCTGATTGTCGATGCTTCCGGCTCCCGCTCGAAGTTGCGGCACCATGCTGCGACGCCGGCGGAACCGCGTCCGCTCGCCTATGGTGCGTTCTGGGCTTCTCTCGGCTGGCGCGGCGAGGGCTTCGACGAACACGCACTCACCCAGCGCTATGATCGTGCCTCGGTCATGATTGGCGTGTTGCCGATCGGTCGCTCAAGCCTTGGCGGCGAGAAGATGGCGGCTTTCTTCTGGAGCCTCAAGCCGGCCGAGGCCGAGGTTATACAAGCGAGAGGGCTGGAGGCATGGAAGGAGCGGGTGCTTGCGTTGTGGCCGGAGTGCGCATCCTACCTCGCGCAGATCGACAGTTTCGACCAGCTGACGCTCGCTCGGTATGGCCACCATACCCTTAAGCGCCCAACTGGGCGGCGGTTGGCCGTCATCGGTGACGCCGCGCATTCAACGAGCCCGCAGCTTGGTCAGGGCGCCAATATGGCGTTGCTCGATGCCGCCGCGTTGAACCACGCGCTGAAGACGTGCAGCCACATCGAGGATGCACTCGCGTCTTATGCCAGCACACGGCGGCGTCACGTGCGCATCTTCCAGATGCTTTCCCTGATGTTCACGCCCTTCTACCAGTCGGATTCGGTGTTTCTGCCGTTCATGCGCGACCGGCTGGTCGCCATCGCGGCTCGCATGCCGCCCATGCCGCAACTGCTGGGCTCGATGGTGGCCGGAACGATGGTCGACCCGTTCCGGTTGATCGGCTTGACCGAACAGGACTGGACCAGGCTTGGCCTGACTGCTGCGAAGGCAGGATCGTGACAGGGCTTTGTTTATGCTGGGGCACTGCAAAATGGACAGGTTGGCTGTCATGAACTAGGTTGCCGTCAAGCAAACCATTCATGAACTGATTTCACAAAAACATGGCGTCCTCCCGCATCGACACCAACCGCCTCGGCGAAATGGATGTGTTTGTTCGCGTGGTGGGCTTATGCGGCTTTTCGCCGGCGGCCAGGGCGCTCAGGCTCTCGCCTTCCGCTGTCAGCAAGCTGATCGCGCGGCTGGAGGTGAGACTTGGTGCCCGCCTGTTCAACCGGTCTACCCGCAAGTTGGCGCTGACTGCGGAAGGCAATATTTTCTACGAGCGTTGCGTGCGTATTCTGGCTGACGTCGATGGCGCCGAACGCGAAGCCGCCGCAGGCGCAGTGCCGCGGGGGGCGCCTGAGGGTCAATTGCAATACTGCCTTCTCGCAATGGATGCTCACTCCGATCGTACCGGAGTTCCTGGCGCTCTATCCCGAGATCGTGCTCGACCTCGTTGTTTCCGACGTGGTGGTGGATCTGCTGCAGGAACACGCCGACGTGGCGATCCGCGTCGGTCCCCTTGCCAATTCCAGCCTGATTGCGCGCAAGCTCGGGGAAAGCAAGGCAATGGTGGTGGCTTCGCCGGTCTATCTGGAGCGTGCCGGCACGCCACGAACGCCGGCTGACCTTGCCAGCCACAATCTGCTCGGTTTTGGTTTTCCCCGTTTGATCGAAGGCTGGCCATTCCTCGATGAAAACGGGCAGGTGGTGCGCATCGCGCCGCAGGGCAACGCGCTGGTCAGCGATGGCGATACGATGAGACGGCTGGCCATTGCCGGCGTGGGTATTGCTCGCACAGCCCGTTTCCACATGGAAGAAGACCTTGACGCTGGCCGCCTTGTGCCGCTGCTGGAAGACTACAGCCCAGGCGAGGTCGAGCCGATCCACGCGGTCTATGTCGGACAAGGTGGTGTGTTGCCGGCACGTGTGCGTGCCTTTCTTGATTTTCTTGTTCGGAGGGTTAAGTTAATTTGATGTATGAATTTATACTGGAATTTGTAAGATTTTTATTGTAATATCTCGCAATAGATGGAGGGGATTTGCAATGAAGATTTATATCTCAGGATTTGTTCTGTGGAAATTTATTGCATTAATATCTGCGATATTTGTGTTTAATTTCATTAATGCAGCGAATGCATCGTCACTTTATGACGAGTTTATAAAAAATCGCAAAAATTTCCTTATCGTTCCGAATCTCATCCCCTCTCAGCAGATGTGGAGACAGGGCAACCATGAACGGTTGATGTCCATGATTGAGGGGGCTTGGCTGGACGCCAGCGCAAGGGCTCCCGGGTCGGAAGTAGATTTCAAAAAAAATTGCTCTGATTTCGGCGGTCTCTTCAAAAGAATAAATGGTTATTCATTCGAAATGATATTTAAGGATAGTTTAAGAAAAAGCAAATCAGACATCCGAGTCATTTATATATTTAAAGATGGTTTTGCATATAACGTGCGATATGATGTTGAAAAACAAATTGAGATGTTTGGGGAGCTTCAAGCTAAGGACTTTTTCAGGCGGGCAAATCAAACCAGCATTTTGATACTTATGTCTCCCAATGCGCTGTTGGAGATCAACGCCGAGACAGGTTTTCCAACATTATGGAGCCGATGCCTCCCATCCTGAATGCTCGAAAGCCGTATTTTCGCAAGCATGGGAGAGGTTGGTGCTACGGCGCGCCTTACGGTAGCGTCAAACATTCGTGCTGGGCTGCCAATTCTCCTCGAGCGGGATTGACGACGTCGGTTTCGGTTGTTAAAGCCGAACCGTAACGTACGGTACGGCGACGATCGACGATGGAAACGGACACCAATCAGGGCGGAGCGGAGGCGCAGAATGCGCAACCCGACGCGCTGACTGATCGCCAGAAGGACGTGCTGGACACCGTTTTGCGGCTTCTCGTTGAAGAGGGCGACAACCTTTCCATGACGACGGTGGCGCGGCGCGCCTCCTGCTCCAAGGAAACGCTCTACAAATGGTTCGGCGATCGCGACGGGTTGCTCACCGCGACCGTGCGCTGGCAGGCGTCGAAAGTGCGGGTCACTCCGGTCGACCAGGGTAATCCCGATCTGATTTCCCTGGTGGAAAGCCTGGAAGGCTACGCACGGGATTGGCTGAAGGTGATTGCCAGTGACACGTCGATCGCGCTGAACCGCGTTGCGGTCAGTCATGCCGGTTCAGGCAAGGATAACCTTGGCGCCATCGTTCTCGAAAACGGCCGCTTTGCACTCGCCAAGCGTCTGAAGCCGGTGCTCGATGCCGGCAGGCGGGCAGGGCTTCTTGTTTTCGAGGATGCCGAGACCGCCTTTCGTACTTTTTTCGGACTGGTCGCGCGCGACGTGCAGATCCGTCTCTTGCTCGGTGATTGGCCTGGTCTGACCGAAGCCACCATCGAAACCGACGCGGCGCGTGCCACCCAGCAGTTTCTCGCTCTTTACGGGCAAAACCCCGGCCGCAAGGCCTCTGACTTCAACGGGAAGGACTGAACAAATGCGTGTCTATTACGATCGTGATGCCGATCTGAACCTGATCAAGGGCAAGAAGGTCGCCGTCATTGGCTACGGTTCGCAGGGCCGTGCCCATGCGCTGAATCTCAAGGAGTCCGGCGTCAAGGAAATCGCCATCGGTCTCAAGGCTGGTTCGCCCACCGCCAAAAAGGTCGAGGCTGACGGTCTCAAGGTGCTCACCGTTGCGGAAGCCGCCAAATGGGCCGACCTGATGATGATGGCAACGCCTGATGAACTGCAGGCCGACATCTACAAGAACGAGATCGCTCCGAACATCCGCGACGGTGCCGCCATTGCTTTCGCGCACGGCCTTAACGTGCATTTCGGCCTGATCGAGCCGAAGGCAACCGTTGACGTGCTGATGGTTGCGCCGAAGGGCCCGGGCCACACCGTGCGCGGCGAATATCAGAAGGGTGGCGGCGTGCCCTGCCTTGTTGCCGTCCATCAGGACCCATCGGGCAACGCGCTCGACCTTGCGCTGTCCTACGCCTGCGGCGTCGGCGGTGGCCGCTCGGGCATCATCGAGACCAATTTCCGTGAGGAATGCGAGACCGATCTGTTCGGCGAGCAGGTGGTTCTGTGCGGCGGTCTGGTCGAATTGATCCGTGCCGGTTTCGAGACGCTGGTGGAAGCCGGCTATGCGCCGGAAATGGCTTATTTCGAGTGCCTGCACGAAGTGAAGCTGATCGTCGACCTGATCTATGAAGGCGGCATCGCCAACATGAACTACTCGATCTCGAACACCGCCGAGTGGGGCGAGTACGTTTCGGGCCCGCGTATCATCACCGCCGAGACCAAGGCTGAGATGAAGCGCGTGCTCACCGACATCCAGACCGGCAAGTTCACGTCGGAGTGGATGCAGGAATATCGTTCCGGTCTCGCTCGCTTCAAGGCAACCCGTCGTCTCAACGACGAGCATCCGATCGAACAGGTCGGCGAGAAACTGCGTGGCATGATGCCGTGGATCTCGAAGAACAAGCTGGTCGACAAGGCCAAGAACTGAGGCCTTACCGACCACTCCGCACCGGTGCGGAGCGCAGGATGCTTCGCGACGACATCCTCAAGTAATGTTCAGTCGCAAAAATCCAGGCCGGCGAATCACTTCGCCGGCCTTTTTCATGTGCCATTCCGGCACGGTTCCACCTGGCATGAAGGTCGCTTGTCGCTGGTTGGCGGCAGCAAGATCCTGAAATGGGTGTGCCGGGGTGGCCAAGCCCGGATGGTGACCGGGAAGCCAACAGTTCCGTACCGATGCGACCGGTCCCGCGGGGGGCTTCCGGTGGCGGTGCGAGAGCCGGCGCGGCGGGGGGCCGCGCCGGCTCGGTCATTTGAGCGATCTGCGTCTCAGTAGCGGTAAGGCGATACGCACTGCCGGCGCGGTCCGTAGTTGGGCTGGAAGGTGTTGTCCCAGGCCCGGTACGAACGATAGCGCGAATAACACCACTGCACGTGGCCGGATGCGCGAGGTGCGCGATAGATGCGCGGGCGCGGCCGATAGTAATAGTCGTCATAGAGCAGCCCGGAGCCGAGAAGGCCGAGGCCCAGGTAGACACCCGAATTGTTCCAGCCGCGACGGTGGTGACGATAGCGCCAACCGTCGTCCCGCCAGCCGCGACGCCAACCGCGATCACCACGCCAGCCGTCGCCACGCCAGCCGTCGCCACGCCAATGGCGGCCGCGCCAGCCATCTCCTCGCCAGGCGCGATCGCCGCGCCAGCCACGTCGCCATTCATAGCTGGTACTGCCGCGATCATTGCCGCCGGCCCAACTGTCGCGAACTTTTACGATGTCGGCGTTTGCTGCGGGTACAGCAGGTGCTGGCATCGGAACGGAAAGGGCCGGCGTAGCAAGGCCGACAAGCAGGCCGAGCGTCACGAGCCCGGTACGAAAGTTGATGAGCCGTTTCATAACACTCTCCAATGAAACACAGGCCTCCGCGCCCTTGGATTCCGAGGGAGGACGCGACAATGGGCTTCGATCCATGAACGGGCGATGAATGGAAAGGTTTCATCAACTATTCCAAACGGCTTGTCGCGTCCCGTTATCGAACAGGTTCAGCCTTGTCTTTGGTGCGGCTTGCAGGCAAAGCTCGGATCATGTCGCTGCGCCTCGCCACCTTCAATGTCGAGAACCTGATGAACAGGTTCGATTTTTCGGGCTATCGCAATCAGCTCAACGAGGATCGCACGCTGGCGCTCTTCGATATCCGCAGCGAGGCCGAGTACCGGCAGCTCGAACAGGCGCGGGTGATCGCCCATTCAGACGATACCAGGCAGCTCACGGCACTGGCTATCGCCGCGACACGGGCTGACATCATCTGCCTGCAGGAAGTGGACAATATCGAGGCGTTGAAAGCCTTCGAATACGGCTATCTGTTCAAGATGGTGGGTGAGGGCTATCGCCAGAAATACACCACCGATGGCAACGATTCACGCGGCATCGATGTCGCCGTGATGATGCGGACCGAAACCGCGCATGGCCAGCCGATCGACTTCGTGCGCATGACCAGCCATGCCTATGTCACCTTCGAGCAATTCGGCCTGTTCACGCCGGAGCTTGCGGCGCTCGGCTATGAAGCCAATGAGCGCATTTTTCGGCGCGATTGCCTGGAGATCGATGTTACGGTCGGTGGCGTGCCACTGACGCTCTATCTGGTGCATTTCAAGTCGATGGGGCCGCCGCGCAACGGGCTCGACGGCCGTGCCGCCACGATGCCGCTGCGCAATGCGGAAGCCCAGGCGGTGCGCCGCATCATCGAGCAGCGTTTCGGCGCCGAGCATGCCGCTGCCAAGCGCTGGGCGATCTGCGGCGACATGAACGACTATCGTCACCGCGTGCTGATCGGTGGCGATGCCTATGGTGGCTACAATTTCCAGCCGGTGGCGGAGACCGAATCCTGCCTGAACGTTTTCCTGGCAGATGGTTTTGCCGAGAACATCGTCGAGCGACGTCCTGAAATTGATCGCTGGACGCTCTACCATACGCGTGGGCCCCAGGAACGGCACCTCTGCCAGCTCGACTACATCCTGCTGTCGAAAGGCATGGCCGCGCGCAATGCGGCCATTCCCGACATCATCCGCAACGGACAGCCCTGGCGCACGCCATTCCCGCCCGGCCAGGAGATCGAGCGTTTTCCACGCATCGGATGGGACAGGCCCAAGGCTTCCGACCATTGTCCGGTGGCGGTCACGCTGGATCTCGTCTGAGAATGGCTCGCTTCGAGATTCCGCGCGGCACCATTGTGCCCGTTGCCTCGGTGGATGTGCGCCTCGACCCCGAACCGCATCCGTTCGAACTCGAGAACATGGTGCTCATCGAAGAGAACTGGCGGCGGGAGCACGCTGCCAATCCGCGTCTTTATGATGGCACCTTGACGCTGCCGTCGGAGTTGAAGCTCAACAGTCGGGGTGAACTGATTGGCCGCTGCCACGTGGCGCGGTTCGCAACGATGCTCTACTGGCGCAAGAATAAGGGCAGCCCGGACATTGAACATTGTTTTGCGCAGGCCGCATTGGTGGCAGGCGACGGTGCATTGATTGCGGTGCGCATGGGGCCGCACACGGCCAATGCCGGCCGTGTCTATTTCGCGGCGGGTTCCTTTGAACCCGAAGATTTTATTGATGGCCGCGCCGACACGGTGGGCAACATGCATCGCGAGGTTATGGAAGAGACCGGGCTCGACTTGACCCATACGCCATGTGAGCCGGGCTACCATCTGCATTCGATCAACGGCTCGACCATGCTGTTTCGCCGTTATTATCTCGACGAGGCTGCCGAAACCGTGGCTGACCGGATACGAGCCTTCGTCGCCTCTGAGGTCGAACCGGAGATCGAAGGTCCGGTGATCGTCCGTTCTGCACGTGATCTGCCCGAAGGAACGCTCAATCATCTCGCTGCTGTCGCACGCTGGCATTTCACCTGAGTTCACTGCGCGTCAGACAATCCTTGCTACCGGGATATCGTTACGTCACTGGTTGGCGTCGGCGATTTTGCCCGGCTGTTCCAGAAGGAGATCATGATCATGCAGATTGTTCGAAGGCGCCTTTTGTCCAGCATGGTCGCGCTGGCAGCAATGTCCTTGAGCGGTGCTGCGGGCGCTCTCGACAGCGGTAACACCGGCGCCAAGGTGGTCGTAAAGCCGTTGGCCTGGGCCACGACCACCGCCAGCGGGCAACCGATCGTTCTGCCGCAGAAAAACGTGCAGGTTCTGGTCTCGGCCTATGAGATTCCGAGCGGCGCTACCTTACCGGTGCACAAGCATCCGTCGGCCCGCTACGCCTATGTTCAGGGCGGCACCTTGCAGGTGACCAATGTCGAGACAGGCCAAAGCAAAACCTACCAGGCCGGCGATTTCATCGTCGAAATGATCGATACCTGGCATCAGGCCGTCAATCTGGGCGCCGATCCGGTCAAGCTGTTGGTCATCGACCAGGTCGAGGAAGGGACCGCGAACACGCTGCTGCAAAAATAGCTTCTGCTATTCGTGCCGCAACGCTTCGATCGGGTCCAGCCTCGCGCCGCGCAAGGCCGGGAAAAAACCGAACACCATGCCGATCAGGGCCGAGAAACCGACTGCGAGCAGGATGACCGCAGGGCTCGGCGAGAAGGGGATAGACATCGTCACGGCTGCCAGTCCGGCCAGGGACAGGCCTATAAGGATGCCGATGATGCCGCCGAGCAGGGACAGCACCGTGGCCTCGACCAGGAACTGGATGAGGATGTGACGTTCATGCGCTCCAATGGCGAGCCGGATGCCGATCTCGCGGGTGCGTTCGGTGACCGAGACCAGCATGATATTCATGATGCCGATGCCGCCGACCAGCAGGCTTACACCGGCGACGGCGCCCAGCATGCCGGTCATGGTCGCGGTGGCGCTCGCCATCGTGTCGGCGATCTGCGTCATGTCGCGGATGTCGAAGTCGTTTTCGCCATCCGGCGGCACACGCCTCGCATCGCGCAGCATGCCCTCGACACGCGGCAGAAGCACCGATGTCGGCGTCGCTTCGTCGGCGGCGACATAGATGTTGTCGACATTGCAGTTGCCGGCAATGCGCCGCTGGAAGGCATGCAGCGGCATCAGCACGACGTTGTCCTGGTCCTGGCCGAAACCGGTATAACCCTTTGCCTCGAGCAGGCCGATCACCTGGCAGCTCATCTGGTTGACACGGATTGCCTCGCCGACCGGGTCGCCGGCACCGAAGAATTGCTGCCGCACCGTCTCGCCGATCAGGCACACGCCCGTGCCCGAGCGGGTCTCTGATTCGGAAAAAGTGCGGCCGGAGGCGAGTTTCCAGTCGCGGGCATCGAGGAAGCCGCTCTCGGTTCCGGTCACTGCCGTGACCAGGCTTTCCGTGCCGAAGACGGCGCGAACCTGCTTCTGTGCTGCGGGGGCGATCGCACGCGCGCCGGACAATTGCCTGGACAGCGCCTCAGCATCCTTTTCCTCAAGTGGTCGTGCAACGGAATCGGAGCTTCTGGGGCCATTGAAGCGGCCGGAACGCACCACGAGCAGGTTCGATCCCAGCTTGGAGATGTCTGCCTTGACCTTCTGCGTCGTGCCGGAGCCGATGGTCAGCATGGCGATGACGGCGGCGACGCCAATGACGATGCCGAGCAAGGTGAGGAAAGAGCGCAATGCATTGCGGCGCACCGAGCGCAGCGCCAGACGAATGGTTTCCCAGATCATGGGGTCGCCTCCATGGTCGTCGCGTCGGAAGCAATATGGCCATCGAGGAAACGGATGGTCCTGCCGGCGTAAGCGGCGATATCGGGCTCGTGCGTGACCATGACGATGGTCAGGCCGAGCTCCTGGTTCAGCCGGGTGAGCAGGTCCATGATCTCGTGGCTGCGGGCAGTGTCGAGGTTGCCGGTCGGTTCGTCGGCCACCAGAAGGGTCGGGCGGCTGACGATGGCACGGGCAATCGCCACACGCTGCTGCTGGCCGCCGGAGAGCTCGGCCGGCGTATGGTGTTCGCGCCCGGTCAGCCCGACCTCTGCCAGGGCCTGCATGGCAAGCTGGCGGCGCTCGTTATGGGCGACGCCGCGATAGATCAGCGGCAGTTCGACATTCTCGACGGCCGTCGTGCGCGGCAGAAGGTTGTAGCCCTGGAAGACGAAGCCGATATGCAGGTTGCGCAAGGTGGCTCGGCGACCACGATCGAGCCTGCCGGCATCGACATCCATGAAGCTGTAGGTGCCGGCTGTCGGCGTATCGAGGCAGCCGACAATGTTCATAGCCGTGGATTTTCCGGAGCCGGAAGGGCCCATGATGGCGACGAATTCCCCGCGCGGAATGGCGAGATCTATGCCGGCCAGGGCATTTACCCGAGCCTCGCCTTCGCCATAGGTTTTCCAGACCTTGTCGAAGTTTATCAGGGGAGCCGCACGCATGGTCAGCTGCGCTGTTGCGCTGCTGTGATGACGAGATCGCCGTCGTCAAGTCCCGACAGAACCTCGGTCAGGTCGCCGTTGGTCGAACCCACCGTGACGTCCACGGGGCGAGGGCGGCCATCCTTCAGGATGAAAAGGCGCCGCGTGCCTTCCGGACCGCGAGCCTGCTGACGGTCGCGAGGTCCCGCATTGACGCGGTTCGGGCGGCCGGTGAACATCGACAGCAGGCTGAATTCCCGGTTGCGCGCATCCGCGGACGGGCGGAAGCGGAATGCTGAAGAGGGGACGGTCAACGCCCCCTTTGACTGCTTGGTCACCACGGAGACGGTGGCCGTCATGCCGGGGCGCAGCAGCAGTTCGCCATTGTCCACCTCAAGGCGTGCCTTGTAGGTGACGACGCCGTCGGTGGTGACCGATGCGTAAGCGATTTCACGGATCTGCGCGTTGAAAGGCCGCTCGGGGAAAGCATCCACGGTGAAACGCGCATTCTGGCCTGGCTGCACGGTGCCGATGTCGGCCTCGTCGATCGCGGCCTGCACTTCCATCTTCTTCAGGTCGGCGGCAATGACGAACAGGACGGGCGCCTGCAGCGACGAGGCCACGGTCTGGCCGGGATCGACTGAACGGGTGAGCACGATCCCGTCGATCGGCGCATAGATGGTGCTCTTGGCGAGATCGGTCTGCTGAGCCTTCAGGTCGGCGTTGGCGATGGCGAGGCTGGCTTCCGCGCTGTCCAGCGCTGCCTTGGCGCGATCGCGCGCTGCCTGCGCGGTATCCAGCGCCTGCTGGGTAGCCATGCCGCGCTTTGTCAGCTCGGAGGTGCGTGACAGACTCTGCTCGCTTTCACGCAGCGTCACCTCCGCCGTTTCGACGGCGGCGGCCGCCGCCTTGGCCGAGGCCGTCGCCCGTTCGATCTGGACTTCCAGCTTGGTGGTGTCGAGCGAAGCCAGCACGTCACCCTGTTTGACCTGCTGGTTCTCCTCGACGGCAACGGTACGCACGATACCCGACAGCTCCGAGGAGATGTCGACCTGGGTGAGGGGCTGCAAGGTACCGGTGGCAGAAACCTGGACAGTCAGATCCGCACGCGCGGCGGCCTGCGTGGTGTAGTCGATACGGGCAGGTGCGCCTGCATACCAGCGCCAGCCGCCAAGGGCCGCCGCAATGACAAGCACGGCCAAAGCCGCATAGAACCAGCCACGCCGGCGTTGCCGCCTTGCACCGGGTGTGTCGAGGTTGAGGGACGCCTTGATGGCGGAAGCCTCCTCCGCCCCTGGCTGCTTGACAGTCTGGTCCACGTTGGACCCCTATGCTGCTCGAAATGTCCCTGATTGCGACACATCAGGTTTTGTGCGGGCAATAGCAAATTAATTTTCAGTCATGTTGGCTGGCAGTCGAACGGGAATTCGTAAATGGCGGCGCGTAACTATCTGATTTATGACGTTTTTACCGATGAGGGCCTGGCTGGCAATCCTCTGGCCGTGGTGCTGGACTGCGAAGGGCTGGACCTCGATGCCATGCAGCGGATCGCGCGCGAGTTCAACCTGTCCGAATCGGTTTTCGTGCTGCCGCCGGAGAACCCGCGGCACCGCGCCCGTATCCGCATTTTCACGCCGGACTACGAGATGCCGTTCGCCGGCCACCCCACCGTTGGCAGCGCCGTGGCGCTGACAGAGCTGGCAAGCGGCAAGGAAGACGCCATCTTCGTGCTGGAGGAGAACATCGGGCCGGTGCGGTGCGCCGTAAGCCGCGGTGAGGGTGCCACCTTCGCCGAGTTCGACCTTGCCAAACTGCCGGAACAGCTCAAGCTCACGGCCGAGCCTGAAGCCATCGGTGCGGCGTTGGGGCTGGGACCGCACGAGATCGGTTTCGAGAACCACCGCGTCGCCTTCTTCAGCGCCGGCGTGCCCTATGTGACCATACCGGTCGCCAATCTGGCGGCTGCGGCCAAGGCGCGTCTCAACAACGACATGTGGGCTCAGCTGGCGCCAAAGAAGAGCGAATGGGCTTTTGCCAGCCCCTATGTCTACTGCCGCGAGACGGTGAACAAGGAGAGCGCCTTCCATGTGCGCATGATCGTGCCCGGCAATCCGTCTTACGAGGATCCGGCGACCGGCTCGGCGGCGGCGGCCTTCGCCGGCGCAATCATGCGTTTCGACCAGCCGGGCGACGGCATGACACGCTGCTGGATCGAGCAGGGCCTGGAAATGGGGCGTCCATCACGAATCCGTCTTGAGCTCGACGTCGCTGGCGGCAAACTGGCGTCTGCCCGCATCGGCGGCCAGGCAGTGAAGGTGGGCGAGGGCAAGCTGTTCGTCTGATCCGGAAGGCGCAAACCGGGCTCCAGACAGGTGCGGCAAAAAGAACCGTATCGATTTGTCGGGAAATGAAGCGACAGGGGCTGGACAGGAAGGGGAGTGGCGGCTATATGCCCGCCCAAGCTGGTTTTCACCAGCCCCGTGGGTGATTAGCTCAGTTGGTAGAGCAGCTGACTCTTAATCAGCGGGTCGTAGGTTCGATCCCTACATCACCCACCATTTCAACTACTTAGCATCCGCTCCGCCAGTGCCATTTTTGCAGGCTGCTCACGGTTTCGTGGATATCCGCGCCGGTTCTGTTCCGGCACGGATCGTTTTGACGATGTTGCTGCTGAGCGGACAGAAGCTGTGGCAGATCAGTCCCGATAGACTTCGACATCGATGAAGTCGGGATGGACCTTGACCCTGATCATCGGCGTACCGTTCACAATCGCCTGCCGGGACGCCTTGCTCGCCGTCCCCCGGTTCAGCATGTTTTCGAGCTTGGCCCGATTGCCCTTGTCGGAAAAGAACGAATCCGTCTCGTCCTCAGGGTCACCCTTTCCGTAGACATACAGATTGGCCCTGTCCTGGCGGATGATCGCGGCGACGCTGGTAAGGCGTTCGCCACTCGAGTTGAAATGGTCGGCGGCGCTCAACCTGGCGACATAGGATTCGATCTGCTGCGCGAAAGCAGCAGATGGCGGCAAGGCCAGCAAAAGACCGACAGACAAGAACAGTGATTTCATGATGCCCTCTTTTTCTCGCGGAGACTTACCCGCTCGGGCCGCGGCTGTCATCTGTGTCACGGGTAATGAGAGGCAGGTGATCGGGCTCGCCTCCCTCCAGACCGACCATGTTGCCTGAGCCCGCCGAGAACTGCTGTCAGGCGACCCCGATGAGCCGTGAAACTATCCGTCGCTGCAGACGCGACAAGTGCGACGATCGTCGTAGGCGCGGCTTGGAAGGGTCGACCGTCACCCCGTCGCCTAGGTGCACGCCGACAATTGTCGACAAGGCGGCCACGATAGTTGAAATACGCTTTTCCAATGCTTCGAACTTCAAGCCGCCCGACGGAAATCGCCGAGACAGAAGTTGCTTCGCCAAGCGAATGTCGCGATCGTCAGGCTGTCAGGATCTTGGCTTCCTTGGCTGCGGCTAGAAACGCTTGTCTGGCGATTTCAGGCTCGCTGCCTCCGCCAAGCACTCTCATGCAGGCCATGCGAGCCATTATGCGCTGCCCCGTCTCTCCGATCGGCCAGTCGTAAAGCAACAGTTCTGCCGCTTCACGCGTGCTCGTCACCAGCCTCTTTCCAGAAGGAAGCCGCACGGTCACCGGGTTTTCAAACGTTCCTGTTTCGCCGTGGTTCATCTGCAAGTCTCCAACGCGACCCCATGGAAAAGCATACGGCGGAATACCCGTTTCAGTTTCTTCACTTTCGGGCGCGTACGCTCACGTTGCGTGATGCATGGATGGCCAACCTCTTCAAAACCGAAGCCATGGCCCTCAACAGGTATGCGACCTGTTGAGGATGGGCTGACGCCAACTGGATGAGAGAAGGAGGTTTCGACGAGCGGAATTTATTGAACCTGGTTGGGTGGATCATCCCGTTCAGTCGCGTGCAGGGGGTATGAACAGTATTTTCGCTATACGCGCTACTTCCCGCAATAGCGGTCGTTGATGTCATTGACCGCATTGGCGTCAGGACCGACGCGGTGATAGGCGCAAGGGCCGACAGCCGTCGTGAACATCTGTTTGTCGTAATAGCGCGGGCCGCCGAACAGCATTTCGACAACGGTGCGTCCGGCCGGCACGTAACGCTCCTCGTGATGGACACGCTGCTTTTTGTGATGGTGCTTCTTCTCACCGGCGAAGGTTGGCGCGCTCAGGCCAATCGCCAGGACCGCCGTGAGTGCGCAGGTTGCGAAGTGCTTCATCGCCATCGAAAATCTCCATGCCGTCGGTCAGAAAGCAGCGGCCAGGGCGAAAGTTCCCGAGCATTGGAGATTCTCCGAAAAGCCGCGCATTGGCAATGCCGCGCTGGAGGCTTGCCACGGCGCCCGGAGGGCACGCTGCCTGCCATCCGGCTATTTTTCCGAAACACCTGCTTCCGCGAAGCTTGCCATGCCTGCGTGGCAGGCCAGCGCCGAGCGGACGAGATTGACGGCGAGGCAGGCGCCGGACCCCTCACCAAGCCGCATGCCAAGATCGAGCAGCGGTGTCAGGCCAAGCGCCTGCAGCAGGCCGCGATGGCCTGCTTCCGCCGAGACATGGGCAGCAAGGGTGTGGGCAAGGCCCGCGGCATGCAGCTTGGCCAGGGGGGCCGCTGCCGCGGTACACACGAAGCCGTCAAGCAGCACCGGCACGTTGCGGTGACGCGCGGCAAGTGTGGCGCCGAAGATGGCCGCCAGTTCGCGGCCGCCGAGAGCGGCCGCCGCCTTCAGCGGGTCGGCAAGCACCGCGGCATGACGGTCCAGTCCAGCTTCGATCGCAACGACCTTGCGCCTAAGGCCGGCATCGTCGACACCGGTACCGCGACCTGTCCATTTCTCGGCGCCGCCGCCGAACAGGGCAGCAGAGATCGCCGCCGCCGGCGTGGTGTTGCCGATGCCCATTTCGCCCAGGCAGAGCAGATCGAGATCCGCGTCCACGGCATCATAGCCGGCAGAGACCGCGGCGAGGAAAGCCGCTTCATCCATGGCAACACCCTGGGTGAAGTCGCCTGTCGCATGGTCAAGGTCGAGTGGGATGACATCGAGCTCCGCACCGGTCGCCCGGGCAAGCTGGTTGATGGCCGCGCCGCCATGGGCGAAATTGGCCACCATCTGCACCGTGACTTCGGAAGGGTAGGCCGAGACACCCTGGGCGGTGATGCCATGGTTGCCGGCGAAAACGAACACTTTCACCCGATCGAGCCTCGGCATGTCGCGGCCCTGCCAGCGCGCCAGCCAGGCGGCGATCGTTTCCAGGCGGCCCAGGCTGCCCTGCGGCTTCGTCAACGTGTCCTGGCGGCGGGCGACCGCAGCCGCGGCGGCCTCGCTGCCGGTCGACAGATCGCGGCAGGCTGCGCGCAGTTCATCGAATGATTTGAAGGGCATGACGGATTTGTCTCCGAAACGGAATCAGGTGAGTGCGACGGATGCAACGATGAGTACGGCGATTTCGCAAAGCTGCTGCAGGGCACCGGCGGCATCGCCGGTATGACCGCCGATCTGGCTGAGGCAGAGCTTGCGAAAACAAAGGAAGACCAAACCGAGCAGGGCGACGGCGGCAAGTGCGCCACCAAAGCCCAGCACCAGCAGCGCGACGGCACCCAGGATGATGCCCGCCTGCGCGGTGCCCAGCGAAACCGTGCCGATGCGGGAAGAGAGACCTTCGGCGGTGGCCGAGGGCAGCCAGTGCAGGAAAGCGCCGAGCAGGCCGCGCGAAGCGGCATGGGCAGCGACCAGCGCAAGCAAGGCGGACCAGCCGCTGGAAAACTCCGCCAAGGCACTCCAGCGGATGAGGATGCTCAAGCCGAGCGCGGAGGCGCCATAGGCGCCGATGCGGCTGTCATGCATGATCTCCAGCTTGCGTTCCGGCGTGCGGCCGCCGCCGAAGCCGTCGGCGACATCGGAAAACCCGTCCTCATGCAGGGAGCCGGTCGACAGCATCATGGCAGCCAGCGCAAGCGCCGCGGCTGGGCCGGACGCAACGCCGAAGCTTGTCGCCAGCGTGAAGGTGGCCGCGCCGACGATCGCCACCACCACGCCGGCGATCGGGGCTGCCCAGATCGCGTCGGCCAGCTTGCGGTCGCCGAAATCCAGAACCGGCAACGGCAGCCGCGTGAAGAAGACCAGCGACAGCGCGATGTCGGTGGCGATCCTGGCCGAGGCTGGGCTGGTGCTCATGGGTTCACCGCAATGGCGTGGAAAAACGTGCCGCTGACAAGGCCGCGCCGCGCACCGGAAGTGCCAAGCGGATTGCCCAGCCCGTCGGCAAGCTCGGCAAGCGGTTCATCCGAGCCAGCGTCTGTCACCTGTGCATAGTGGAATTCATGGCCGCGCACGACCGTGCCGGCTGGTCCAAGGGCGCAATCGCTCCTAAGCCGGGCTTCGCGATAGCCGAGATTCATCTTGCGCCTGGCAAAGGATGTCGAATGACCGAGCAGCCCGAGCATCGGGTGGGTGACGCCGTCGGCGTCTTCGAGCGCTGCGCCCAGCGTCATGAAGCCACCGCACTCGCCATGGATCGGTTTTGATGCCGCGAAGTGCTGCATGCCGCCGCGGAATCTCCCGGCCGCGGCGAGCCTGCCGGCATGCAATTCCGGATAACCGCCCGGCAGCCAGCAGACATGGCAGCTTGCATCCGGCGCCTCGTCGGCGAGCGGCGAGAAAGGCACGATCTCGGCGCCGGCGTCGCGCCAATGTGCTGCCACATGCGGATAGACGAAGGTGAAGGCAGCATCCTCGGCCAATGCGATGCGCTGGCCAGGTGGCGGCAGTGCTGCGCTGAAATCACCGGTTGCCGGTTGCAGCGGCGCGGCCAGCGCCATGATCGCGTCGAGGTTGAGCGAGGTTTCGGCCATGTCGGCCAGCCGGTCGAGATGCGACATCAACCCGGCATGCTCGCTGGCCTGAACGAGACCGAGGTGGCGCTCGGGCAAGGCAAGGGCTGAATCGCGCTGGATGGCACCCACCACAGGCAAGCCGAGAGCTTCGATGGCATCGGCGCAAAGCTTGCGGTGGCGTTCGCTGCCGAGGCGATTGAGCACGACGCCGGCGATGCGCACATTGGGGTCGTAGCAGGAAAAGCCCTTGGCGATTGCCGCCGCTGTCGTCGACTGGCCGGATACGTCGAGCACCAGAAGCACCGGCAGCCTGTAGAGTCGGGCAAGGTCGGCTGCCGAACCGGTGCGGCCGTCCGGCGACGGAATGCCGTCGAAAAGCCCCATGGCGCTCTCCAGCACCACCAGTTCGGCATCGCCGGCAGCGCGTGCCGCAAGGCCGTTGAGCAGGGAAGGCGGCATCGCCCAGCTGTCCAGATTGACGCCGGGAAGACCGGTGGCGGCGGCATGGAAGCCGGGATCGATATAGTCTGGGCCGGATTTCGCACCGCGCACGCGCACGCCGCGCCTTGCCAGCGCGCGCAGGATGCCGATGGTGACGCTGGTCTTGCCCGAGCCGGAACGCGGTGCGCCGACGATGATGGCGCTCATGATCTGGCCGCCAATCTTTCGCGCATGGCGACGATACCGCCAACGATGATGAGTGCCGGTGAAACGATCGCTTCCCGTGCGGCCGCATCCACCAGCGTGCCGAGGGTGGCGACGACGGTGCGTTCCTGCGGCAGCGTGGCGTTCTCGATCAGCGCTGCCGGCGTGTCGGATTCCAGCCCGCCGGCGAGCAGATCGGCGACGGTCGCTTCCATGTGGGTCAGGCCCATGTAAATGACGATGGGCTGGCCGGTGCGGGCGAGCGCCTGCCAGTCCGGGCGGTCGTCGGAGACCGCGGCAAAGCCGGTCGCCAGGATGATGGCGCCGTTGATGCCGCGCATGGTCGCCGGAATGCCGGCCGAGGTCAGCCCGCCGAAAGCGGAGGTCACACCCGGCAGGACACGATTAGGAATGCCGTTTTCGGTCAGCGCCAGCGTTTCCTCGCCGCCGCGTCCGAAAACATAAGGGTGACCGCCTTTCAGCCGAACCACCTTGCGGCCTTCCCTGGCGAGCTTCACCAGCAGCGTGTTGATCTCGCCCTGCGGGATGGACAACCGGCCGCCGCGCTTGCCGACGTAGAATTTTTCAGCCTGCCCGGCGACGTCGATGATCTCCTGCGAGACAAGCGCGTCATGCACCAGCGCATCGGCCTGGCTGAGTGCGGAGAGCACTTCCAAGGTGAGCAGGCTGGGGTCACCCGGGCCGGAGCCGGCCAGCCAGACATGGCCGGGCTCGAGCCTTGGCTTGTGTGCGGTGAGCTTTTCGAGCGTCGCGGAAAGCATCATAGCCGGTTCCTGAAACGGCGCTGGTAGTAGGCGTCGTAGAGCGAGCTTTCGGTGAAGTCCTCGGCTGCCAGCGAGCGCCCGACGAAGATCAGCGCGGTGCGCTCGATCGGATCGGCGGCCAGTGCGGCTGCCACAGTTTCCAAGGTCGCGCGGATGACGCGCTCGTCCGGCCATGTGGCGCGAAAGACGATGGCGACGGGACAATCGCCGCCATAGTGCGGGGTCAACTCCGTCACCACCTGCTCGATGGCGTGGATGGCGAGGTGGATCGCCAGCGTTGCGCCGGTGCGGCCAAAGGCCGACAAGGTTTCACCCGGCGGCATCTTGGAGGCACGGCCCGAAACACGGGTCAGTACCAGGCTTTGTGCCACTTCCGGGATGGTCAGTTCACGCTTGAGCGCTGCCGCGGCTGCGGCGAAGGACGGCACGCCGGGGGTCAGCGTATAGGCAATGCCGTTGCGTTCGAGGCGACGGATCTGCTCGGCGACGGCGCTCCATACCGAGAGATCGCCGGAGTGCAGCCTCGCCACGTCCTGCCCGGCCTTGTCGGCGGCAACATACTCGGCCTCGATTTCGTCCAGCGACATCGGAGCGGTGTCCACCAGTCTCGTGCCGGGCGCGCAATGGTCCAGCAGTTCCGGTGCCACGATGGAGCCGGCATAGAGGCAGACGGGGCAGGATGCGAGCAGCCTCGCGCCGCGCAAGGTGATGAGATCGGCAGCGCCCGGACCAGCGCCGATGAAATGCACGGTCATGCCGAGGCTCCGTTGACAGCGATGGCGCAGGTAACGGCGCCTGTTATGAGGCGCGGTCCAAGCAGTCGCGCGTTTTTGCCCGCCGCCGCGAGTGCCGCGCCTTCCGATACGGATGGCGAACCGGCAACGGCGAGGGAAGTATCGGAGCGGGTAAGCCCGGCCTGGGTGTTGCCCGCATCAGCGTCCTCAACGACGATCACCTCGAGGCCGAGCAGCTCCGCGGCGGCAAAGATGGCAGCCTCATCCTGCTTGAAAGTGGTGGTGGCGAGCGCGGAAAGCGCAGAGCGATCGAGGTCATGACTGAGAAGGGCTGCGTCGACCGCCGCCAGAACGCCGGCCGCGTCCACGCCCTTGCGACAGCCGATGCCCGCGACGATCATGGCTTGATCCAGCTCCATTGCGTTACCGGCAGGGCTGGCCGCCAGGCCTGCATGGTGCCGACGGGTGCCGCGCGCGAAATGGCGATGCGGGTCAGCGTGCCGCCCAACTCCGCCTGACGGGCGACCAGCAGCGCCTCCATCTCCAGGGTGACGGCATTGGCCACGCAGCGACCACCAGGCGGCAGTGCCTTCAGTGCCGCATCGAAGACACCGGCATCGGTGCCGCCACCGCCGATGAAGATGACATTTGGTGCCGGCAGGCCAGCCAGTGCTTTCGGTGCCTCGCCTTCGATCACCGTCAGTCCCGGTACTCCAAAAGCCGTGGCGTTGTACCGAATGCGCTCGGCGCGCTCGGCATTGGCCTCGATGGCAAGGGCGCTCAGCGAGGGATGCGACAGCATCCATTCAATCGCGATGGAACCGGAGCCCGCGCCGATGTCCCACAAGACCTCATCCCGACGTGGCGCCAGCGCGGACAGCGTTATGGCGCGCACTTCACGCTTGGTGATCTGACCGTCGGTTTCGAAGAGGTCGTCGGAAAGACCGGAGGCGAGGGGCAGGATCCGCGCCTGCGCTTCCGATTCAATTTCGAGCGCCAGCACATTGAGCGGATTGATGTTTTTGAGATTGAAATCGCTGGCTCTCGCGCCGCGGACGACCTCGTCCGGGCCACCCAGTGCTTCCAGAACGGTCAGCCTGGACGGACCGAAGCCAAGCTCGGCAAGCAGCGTCGCCAGCTTGGACGGTGCTGTCCCGTCAGAGGTCAATGCCAGGATCCGGGCGCCGGGCTGCAGCAACGGCCGGATCAGATCGTGCGGGCGACCATGCAGGGAAATCGTCTCGACCTCCTGCAGTGCCCAGCCAAGCCGTGAGGCTGCGAGCGAGATGGAGGAGGGTGCAGGCACCACCACCATGTCAGCGGCGGCGACCTTGCGTGCCAGCGTCAGGCCGACGCCGTGAAAGAATGGATCGCCGGAAGCAAGCACACAGACGCGTCGGCCGGCGCGATCGAGAACCGCTTCCATTTGCGGATCGAAAGGTGTCGGCCACTGGTGCATCTCGCCGGTGACAAGTGAGCCGGCGAGATCGAAATGGCGCTTGCCGCCGAAAACGAACTCGGCCTCCGCGATCAGTCGCTTGGCCTCGTCGCCCAGACCCGCTACACCGTCCTCGCCGATGCCGACAATGGCGAGCCAGGCTGGTACGGCGCGCGTTTCTTTCTCAGCAGGCATGATGTCCCACCGTATTCTCATTCTGGGCGGAACCACCGAGGCCAGGCAACTGGCCGGTCGATTGGCGGCAAGACCCGATGTTGAGTTGACCCTTTCGCTGGCGGGGCGCACGGAAAACCCGGTTGCCCAGCCTGTGCCGATGCGTGCCGGCGGTTTCGGCGGCGCCGACGGCCTCGCCGCCTATCTGAAGGACAACCAGACCGATCTGCTGATCGACGCGACGCATCCCTACGCGGCGCGCATTTCCACCAATGCGGCCAAAGCCGCGCGACTTGCCGGTGTGCCGATCCTGGCGTTGCGCCGCCCCGGCTGGGAACGACGGGAAGGTGACCGCTGGACGGAAGTGGATGGTGCTGCAAATGCCGCCGTCGCGCTCGGTCCCGCCGCTCGGCGTGTCTTCCTGGCGCTCGGGCGCCAGGACGTTGGCGTCTTCGAAGCGGCTGCCCATCACCACTATCTCCTGCGCAGCGTCGACCCGGTCGAGCCACCGCTCGGTATTCCCGGTGTCGACTATCTGCTGGCTCGCGGGCCTTTCGATGAGGCGGATGAGCATCGACTGTTGATCGAACACCGCATCGACGTCATCGTTTCCAAGAACAGCGGTGGCGAGGCGACCTACGGCAAGATCGCCGCGGCGCGAGCGCTTGGTATCGAGGTGGTTATGATCCGCAGGCCGGTTCTGCCGACGGTGCCTTCGGCGGCCGGCATCGTGGAACTGCTTGCGATGGTCGATCATTCCCTGCGTCCCGTCGCCGAGCGCGGTGTGTAGACCAGCGCTGGTTTGCCGTTGCGCTTGATGACACGGGTTTCGGGCGATCCGATGATCACGCAGGTTGCCATATCCGCCATATCTGCCCGGGCGAAGGCGAGCGAAGCAACTTCGATACGCTCGTCGGGACGGCCGGCGGCGCGACCGAAAATCACCGGTGTTGTACCCGGCAAAATAGCGGCGAGTGCCTCGAAGGCACGACCAAGCTGCCAGGGGCGGGCCTTGCTGATCGGGTTGTAGAGGGCGATCACGAAGCCGGCACCGGCTGCCGCCAGCAATCTGAGTTCGATCAGATCCCAGGGTTTCAGGTTGTCGGACAACGAAATGGCACAGAAATCATGGCCGAGCGGTGCGCCGGCACGGGCGGCTACGGCGAGCATGGCGGTGACGCCCGGCACGATCTGCAGGTCGATGTCACGCCATTCGGCAGGGCCATCCTCGATCGCTTCGCACACGGCGGCCGCCATGGCAAAGACGCCAGGATCGCCACCAGAGACGACAGCCACTGCATGGCCTTGCGCCGCCTTGACGATCGCCTCCTTGGCGCGCGCCAGTTCCTCGCGATTGTCGGAAGCGATCCGGGTCTGGTGCGGCTTCAGCTCGAGCCGGTCGACATAGGGTTTGTAGCCGTAAAAGAACTCGGCCTCAGCGACCGCAAGGTTTGCTTCCGGTGTGACCTGGTCGGCATTGCCGGGGCCGAGGCCGATGACGAAGAGACGGCCGCTCACAGGCTTGCCTCCGGGCGTCCGGACCAGCCGGCCACCAGCACCACGGCGAAATAGGGCGCCTTGTCGTCCGGCTTGTCCTGCAATGGCATCGACACCGAACCCGGCATCGTGCCGCGTTCGACATAGACGGCGCGTGCGAGCTTGCCGGTGGCGTCCAGCGCGCGGCGAATTTTCGCCAGGTTGCGGCCTACCTTCATGATGACCGCAGCGTCGGTGTCGGCAAGCCGCCGGGTCAGTTCGAACTCGTTCATGGTGCCGGGCAGGACGGTCAGCACATCGTCACCCTGCACGATCGGCAGGCCGTTGGCCGACCAGCAGCCGGACATGGCCGTCACGCCGGGAATGACCTCGGTCGGGTAACGATGCGCAAGGCGTACGTGCAGATGCATGTAGGAGCCATAAAAGAGCGGATCGCCCTCGGAGAGGATGGCGACCGTGCGACCCTGGTCGAGATGCTCGGCGACCCGCATCGTCGACTCCTCATAAAAACCGGTGATCGCCGCCTTGTAGTCGTCGCTGTCCTTGTCGATCTCAATGGTGACCGGGTAGACCAGCGGCAGTTCGATCCAGTCTGCCCGATAATGTGCACCGACGATGGTGCGGGCATTGCCGTTGGCGCCGCGCTTGGAAAAATGCGCGACGACATCGGCCTCGGCCAGCGCACGCACAGCCTTGAGCGTCATCAGTTCAGGATCGCCGGGACCGGTGCCGACGCCGATGAGGCGGCCTTTCGCCGACGCGCTCACAGGCCAGGCCTCGCCAGCGAATTCAGCGCGGCAGCCGTCATGGCACTGCCGCCCAGCCGGCCACGCACGATGGCGAAGGGCACGCCATAGGAGTTTTCGGCCAGGGCATCCTTGGATTCGGCGGCGCCGACAAATCCCACCGGCATGCCGATGATCGCGGCCGGTTTGGGTGCGCCGTCGCGCAGCTTTTCCAGGAGATAGAACAATGCCGTGGGCGCATTGCCGATGGCTACCACCGCACCTGCAAGCCGGTCGGTCCAGAGGTCGATTGCCGCAGCCGAACGCGTGTTGCCAATCGCCTTGGCTATGTCGGCGGTACGGGGATCGCGCAGAGTGCAGATCACGTCATTGCCGGCCGGCAGGCGGGCGCGGGTGACGCCATGCGACACCATTTCGGCGTCACACAGGATGGGCGCGCCTGCCTTGAGCGCATCACGGGCGGCGGTGGCGAAATCCGGCGAAAAGACGAAATGCTTGGCCGCCTCGACCTGGCCGCAGGCATGGATCATGCGGATGGCAATGTCGGCCTCGGCTTCCGAGAAGCGCGACAGGTCGGCCTCAGTGCGGATGATGGCAAAGGAACGCTCATAGATGGCGTTGCCGTCGTGGATGTAGTCATAGGCGGCCATACTCAATCCGTACCCAATCTCGCGAAGGCGTCGGTGATCGCCGCTTCACCCAACCGGGCAAGGCAGGTGGCGGCGGTTTCGTTGCCGCGCCTGGCACTGCCTGCCAGCGCGGCGACGCGGCCAATGCCGCGCGCGGCTTCATATCGCGGGCTGTATCGGGGCGGAAGAGCTTTCGCCGTCCCGTCCACGACAAGTCCGGCTCCGTTTTCGCCGCCGACCAGGGTGAGCGCTGCCGTCGCGGGATGCGCGCAGCCCTTGGCGCAACCGGAAACATGCAGGGTGAACGAGCCGTCGAGCAAGCCGGCATGGCTGGACGCAACCGTTTCGGCGATTTCGCGTGTCGCGATCCGGCCGGAGGCGCAGGCAGGCTCGCCGGGGCAGGCTGCTATATGCAGACGCGGATCGCCGGTTTCTGTCACGAAGCCGAGCCCATGGGCGGCCTGCTGCAAATCGAAACAGTCTTGTTCGCCTGGTATCAGGAACAGCAGGGTGCGCCGCGGTGCCGGGCGGATTTCGTCGGCGCCGCGTGCGTGTGCTTCCAGGCAGAGTTGTGCGATCCTTTCCGCAGGCATCGAACCGAAGGGCAGGGCGATGCCGACGGCGTGGGTATCGTCGGCCAGGGCAAGGATTCCGATGAGAGCAGAATCGCCTCGACGGCTTTGCTGATGTGTCGGTGCAGTGCCGTCGGCGGGCAAAGATGTGGCGCTCAAGTCGCGTGCGCGTCCCTCATGCCCGATCGCCGCAATGGCCTGGAGGATCGCTAGAACTCTATCGCATACGTCTGATTCATCCAGCAAAGCCAGCGGCCGCGCGGTGGCCGCGGTGCCGCCAATGGCTAGATGCCATCTCATGTTGCCGATGCCCCTGGCCGCGACGAGCCGGATGTCGGCCAGGATCGCATCCAGGCTGATGGCGCCGCCACCGTCGACGACGATGGAGACCTTCGGTCCGAGCCTGCCTGCCAGGTCCGTTTTTGCGATCGCCTGGCGGATCACTTCAGCCAGCGGGCGCGGATCGGCAATTTCCTGCGCATCCAAACCGGCCAGCGGGCCGGTTTCGACAGGAACGCCAGTTCGCACAGCGATGCCCAAGGCGTTTACTTCCGCGGCCAGCTGGCCGGCGCTTGCAAGGGTCAGGCCGCGGATCTGGATCGAACCTCGGGCAGTGACTTCCATGATGCCGTTGCCGTGCCGTGCGGCGGATTCCGTGAGTCCGATCAAGGCCTTGGGAGAAAGTCCTCCAGCAACCGGGTTGAGGCGCACCAAAAGCCCGTCGCCGGTCTGCATTGGCGTCGACAAGGCGGGGCAGGCACCGCGGCGCTGGAAGGCATTCATTCCGCCGCCTCCGCTCCCTTTGGTTCATGGCCTTGGGCTTCAGCGATCAAAGCAGCAAGGTCGTCGTCGACCGAGTTGCGCAGTGGGTGCCACAGGCCACGCCGCCTGGCCGACTGGAAGCGCTCGGCGATGAATTTGGCAGCCCGAGGGTTCTCGGCCAGCAGAAATGCCCGTACCACCTCATCGCCGAGGTAGGCATCGTGCACGGCACCGATCAGATTGCCGGCAATGGCATGGGTGGTCTCGGCGAAGCCGATCAGGCGATCGACCGTCTCGGCGAATTCCGACGCACCGCGCGGGCCGTGCCGCATCTGGCCCTCGATGAAGCGGCGGTTGATGGCGCGGGCCCGCACCACGCGTGTCACCGCTTCCGATACCGAGCGTGGCCTGGGTTTTGCGGGATCGGTCGTGTCGAGAACGATGACGTCCGCGCTTTTGCCCAGCGCGGCAAGCGCCGCGGAGAAGCCGCCAATGAAAGCGACGTCGGCCGAACCCTCGAGGATGTCGCGACCCGGATCGTCGCCCGTGTGGACAAGCAGATCAGCCTCGGCGATGCGCCCCGCAAAGGCGCCGGGAGCGGCGGAGCCTTCACCTTCAGCTCCGCCATAGGCATGCGAGGCGGCTTCGAGATAGGCGCGACCAAGTTCCTCTCGACGATCCCATTCGCCGCTGGCAAGCATCGCCTCCAGCCCGGCGCCATAGGTTCCCGGCGAGGAGCCGAAAATGCGCGGTTCGACCCGGCCTGCTGCACGCGTTGCCGCCGCAAGCGGGTTTTCGCTGTCGTCCTCGTCACGCTGGGCGACTGCGCGTGCCGCCGCATCGATCAGGGCGATCTGGGTGGGGAACATGTCGCGAAACAGGCCCGATATGCGCCAGGTGACATCGACACGCGGCCGCCCAAGCGTGGCTGGCGGCAGCACTTCGATACCTGTGACGCGACCAGTGGCGGCATCCCATTGCGGCCGGCAACCCATCAGCGCGAGCCCCTGCGCGATTTCCTCGCCGCCGGTGCGCAAGGATGCGGAGCCCCAGAGGTCGATGACCAGGGCCCGCGGCCAGTCGCCATGACCTTGCATGTAGCTGACCACGATTTCGTCGGCTGCCGCCTTGCCGAGATCGAAGGCGGTCGGCGTTGGCATGGTACGCGGATCGGCGGTGAACAGGTTGCGCCCGGTCGGCAGGACATCGCTGCGGCCACGAGCGGGCGCGCCCGCTGGGCCCGCAGTGACGTGGCGGCCATTGAGCGCCGCGAGCAACGCCGTCTTTTCGTTGGCCGCGCTTTGCAGGCGCAGCGGATCTGCTTCGCCCACCGGAGCACGACCATAAACGTGCAGGCCGTCCTTGACCGCGAAATCCTTGAGATCGCACAGCCAGGCATCGATGCGGCGCAGCGCTTCGTCGGGCGCATCGGTTTTGGCGACGCCGGCTTCCGAGGCAAGGCCGGTTTTAGCCGCGGTTTCGACAATCAGCCTGGCCAGCCGGTCGCGCCGGCGGCGGTCGAGCCCGTCGGCCTGCGCGTATTCATCTACGAGACGTTCCAGTTCCTGCTGGTGGTCGTCCAGGCCTGCGCCGGTCAATGGGGGTGGCAGATGACCGAGTGTGACCGCCGCGATGCGACGCTTGGCCTGCGCCGCCTCGCCTGGGTTGGAGACGATGAAAGGATAGATCACCGGCAACGCGCCGGTGACGATTTCAGGGAAACAGTTCGAGCCCAGGGCAACCGTCTTGCCGGGCAGCCATTCCAGCGTGCCATGTGCGCCGACATGGATGATCGCGTGCACGCCAAGCGATTTCTGCAACCACAGGCCGAAGGCGACCAGTTCGTGGCGCGGTGGCAGCGTCGGGTCGTGATAGTCGGCGCGCCGGTCGGCGGAGCGGCCACGATCCGGAGCCAGGGCTACGGTAACGTTGCCGAAGCTGGCGGCGCGGAAAGGAAAATCGGTTGACGAAGCTTTGCCCCATGCATCGACCACCGCCTGGCGCGCGTCGATCGGCAGGTTTTCGGAGAGCGTTGCGTAGTCCTCGGCATCAAGATGTTCGCCACCTTGTTCCAGGAGGTCGAGCAAAGCGCGCGCGGATTCAGGAATCTTCTCAACCGTGTAACCGTCTTCCTTAAGGTCGTGCAGCATGGAGAGCACGGAAGAGGGCACGTCGAGGCCAACAGCGTATCCGGTGCGTCCGGGCGCGCTGGGATAATCGGGGATGAGGATGACGACGCGTCTCTCAGCGGGTTCCGCCTGCTGCAGCCGGATATGAGCCACAATGCGGTCGGCGACGCGCTCGACGCGATCGGGTTCAGGCCTGTTGGCGAAAGGTCGGAAGGCAAGCGCCGAATCGGTCGCAACTTCGGCCTTGAAGGAAACCGCGCCGGCGAGGATGCGGCCGTCCAGCTCCGGCAGCACCACATGCATGGCAAGATCGGCCGGTGCCAGGCCACGCTGGTTGGTCTCCCAGGCGTCGCGGCGTGTCGTGGCGACGATGACCTGGAACACCGGCACCCCGGCACGGTCGAACAAGGTTTCGGCTCCCGGTTCCGCGCCGGAAGCGAATGCGGTGGCGGTGACGATGGCTGCCGGGTTCAGAGCGCCGAGTGTCTTTTCCACGAAACCCAGCGAGGCCTGGTTCTTCAGACTGGGCACGAAGATGGGTACGGCCGTGATACCGCGCACCTCCAGAGCTCCGGCCAGGGCATCGATGGGGGCGGCATCGGCCGCGAGCAGCATCGAACGATAGAAGAGGATGGGGACGGCCGGTTTGCCGGCGAAGATGGGAGGAAGCGCGTCCACGACCCCAACGCCGGGTTGATAGAAACCTGCCTTGGGCAGTTCGACAGGCGGGAGAACAGCGCGATCGTGGCCGCAAAGCCCAGCCAGTCGGCTGACCAGCGCAGACATGTTGGCCGGTCCACCCTGGCGGAAATAGGCAAGCAGGGCTTCCAGTTCGTCCGCGGGCAGGGTGGAAGCTTCGGTGAGGCGCGGATCCTCGTCGTGGGATTCGCCGGGCAGCAGCGCCAGCTTGATGCCCCTGGCGCGGGCTGTTGCCGCAAGCTGGTCGCAGCCGTAGCGCCACCAGTCGTAGCCGCCCAGGATACGCACCAGGATCACCTTGGCGTGCTGCGCAACGCTGTCGATCCACAGATCGACGGACATCGGGTGGCGAAGGTCGCGCAATGCCGCCAGCCGCATCGAGGGCAGGGCGGCGACATCCGCCTGCCAGCCGGACGCCAATCCGGCCAGATCGCTGTCGGTGAAAGACAGCGCCACCATCTCCGCCGGCTGCTGGCGCAGGTCTACCGGCTCGGCGATATCGTCGAGCGAGGCGGAGGTGGTGGTCAGGATATGCAAGGTTTATCCCACCAGGATCTTCTCGATGGCCGGGCGGTCGAGACCCTTGAGGCCAATCACCACCAGCCGCGAGCGACGGTCGTCGTCTGCCGTCCAGGCGCGATCATAGTAGTGGTTCACACGCGGTCCAACCGCCTGCAGCAGGAGCCGCATCGGCTTGGCATCGACTTCGACGAACCCCTTCACGCGCAGCACATTCTCCTTGTCCGCGGCTTCCGCGACACGGCGAGCGAGATCATCCGGGTTGGCAACTGCAGGAATCTCGACGACGAAGGTGTCGAAGTCGTCATGCTCATGGTCGCCCATGCCGTCATGGTGGCTCTTGCGGTTT
The DNA here is from genome assembly GCF_042739655.1 of Mesorhizobium sp. NPDC059025. Classification (NCBI taxonomy): domain Bacteria; kingdom Pseudomonadati; phylum Pseudomonadota; class Alphaproteobacteria; order Hyphomicrobiales; family Phyllobacteriaceae; genus Mesorhizobium; species Mesorhizobium sp. NPDC059025. The sequence goes on from NZ_JBHYIM010000001.1 coordinate 100,676, forward strand.
TCGATATCGTCCTCGACGGCAAGACCGAGACCGAGCAACACGGACGGATCGACCTTGCCCTGTGCGGTCGGCACCACCTTGACCGCGCGGCCAACATGCTCGCTGAGAACGGCATTGGCGCGGGCAGCACCGGCCGCATCCAGCAGGTCGTTCTTGGAGAGGATGATCAGGTCGGCGCAGGCGACCTGATCTTCAAACACCTCCTCGACCGGATCGTCGTGGTCGAGTGAATCGTCGGCGGCACGCTGCGCGGCGAGCGCGTCCATGTCCGAGGCGACGCGACCTTCAGCCAGAGCCGGGCCGTCGACCACGGCGACAACGCCGTCGACGGTCACGCGGTTTTTCACAGTCGGCCACTGGAAGGCCTGCACCAGTGGCTTCGGCAGCGCGAGGCCGGACGTCTCGATCAGGATGTGGTCGACTTTCGGCGTGCGCGCCAGGATCTGGTCGAGCGCCGGTACGAAATCGTCGGCGACCGTGCAGCAGATGCAGCCATTGGCGAGTTCGACGATGTTCTCCTCCGGGCAGCTTTCAACGCCGCAGCCCTTGAGGATCTCGCCGTCGACGCCGACGTCACCGAATTCGTTGACGATGAGGGCCAGCCGCTTGCCCTTTGCGTTCTCGAGGATGTTGCGGATCAGCGTCGTTTTGCCGGCGCCGAGGAAGCCGGTGACGACGGTGCAAGGCACGCGGGAAACGGAAGCGGTCATATCTGGTCCTTCAACACAGCGAGGGGAGGGATACGCGCGACGAGGCCGCGCTTGAGGGAATCGGGACGGCCACGCCATGGGATGAGGCCATCCTGCGACGTTGCGAAAAGCTCTGCGCCAGTCACGAGGTCGGAACCTGATTCAACCGTCAGGTCGCCGAAGACGTAGCTCCAGCAATCGTTGCGCAGCAGTGCTGCCGAGAGGCGGCGCTTGCAGTTACCCAGGCATTCGACCGAGCGCACTTGAATGGTCTGGTTGCCCAGGGCGGCAGTCCTCGTGGCTTCGGCCAGCATCGTGCCGGCACGAGGATGGGCATCCGAACCGCTCTCGTCCCGACAGGACGAGCAGACGATGATGGTGACGGGGGCGGTTTCGACATCCGCCGTCACACTCGTCGTCCCGGCCGAGAAACTATCGCTGCGATCCAAATCAGGCTCCTTGCCCGGGACACCCGCCAGGCGTTGGGATTCTTGGTTTGACGGCAGGTCTCCTGGCTTGCGGGTCGCTGCCTCGGTGCCGCCTTCCCGGGAAATCCCAGTGGCTATCGGCCTTGGCTCGTCGCTCACAGTTGCGGGGACAGCCGCGGACTTGAAGCTTTGCCTCGCACCGCATTCCCTCTTCGCTCCTCCCGGTGAAGGGAGGAGACCGTCTTTGCCGGATTTAGGCTTGGGCAGGTGGCGCTGTCAACGCGCCGCAACGGCGGATCGCGTCGCAAGCGTGATGGTGCGGTTGGGCCACCGAGCCGACATCATGCCACGACGCAATCACGTTCCCGACTTTGAATGTGCAGATTGGCTGCCAGGAAGTCGATGAAAAGCCGTGTCTTTGCGAGTGGCAGGCGAGCTGCTGGCCAGACGATGTGGACTGGAATCGCGGGCTGTTCGAAGCCCTCCAGAATCACCTCGACGGTGTTGATGTCGACGAGATCCTGGATTTGCCAGAGTGGCACGCGGCCGATGCCGAGGCCAATGGCAACCGCCGCGTGGCTGGCGGCCGCGTTGTCGAGATGCAGCCGTCCGCCAACTTTCACGCTCAATGGCTTGCCGCCTTCCTGGAATTGCCAGGCGCCGGCATCACGATCGGTGTTGCGGAAGATACATTGATGTTCGGTGAGTTCGCGTGGGTGGCGTGGCCGTCCGTGTTTGCCGAAATAGGATGGCGCGCCGAAGACGACCCGGCGCATGACGCCGAGCCGGCGCGCCTTCAAGTCGGAATCCGCCAGTTCGCCAATGCGGATGGCAAGGTCGAGCCCTTCCTGGGCCAGGTCGACGAAGTGGTTCGACAGGCTGAGTTCTACTTCGAGCTTAGGGTGCATTTCCATGAAACGTGCGACGATGGGGATGAGATAACTAGGCCCCAGCAGTTCCGGTCCGCCAATCCTGAGCAGTCCGGTTGGCTCTGCGCTGCAGTTGCCAGCTTGTATCCTGGCTTCGACAATTTCCAGAAGCGCCGGTTTCACCCGCTGGTAGAAGTCATATCCCGCCTCGGTGGGCTGTGCCTTGTGGGTCGTGCGGTGCACGAGTTCGACGCCCACACTTCCTTCAAGGGCTGCCAGTGAACGGCTGACCGCCTGGAGAGAACGGCCGAGATGACGGGCAGCTGCCGACAGGTTGCCGCGTTCGACGATCGCCAGGAACGCCTCGACATCACCAAACCGATCCATAATGGTTCTCCGATTTTCGAGAGACCATATCACGAATTGACCATCTACCAATCGGCTGTCGAGAGATCGATGTTCCGACAAGTGGTTCCAACATGTCAGGAAAGCCGATGTCTGATCCGAACAGGAAAACCGTACTCGTGGTGGGCGCTTCCGGCCGCAGCGGTGGCTATGTCGCAGCGGAACTTGCCCGGCGCGGTGTCATCGTGCGGGCGCTGGTGCGCAACAAGGTCGCCGCGCGCGCGGCACGCGACAATGGCGCGTTGGAAATCGTGGATGGCGATCTGCGCGATGCCGAAAGTCTCGACGGCGCGCTCAAGGGGGTTCATGGGGTCTATCATGTCGGCCCGCCCTTTGTTGCGGACGAACCGGCACTCGGCATTGCCATGGTTGATGCGGCGAAACGCGCGGGAATTGGCAAGTTCGTGTTTTCGTCCGTCATCCATCCAGCTAACGGACTGGCCAATCATGCCAGCAAACTGCCGGTGGAGGAGGCGCTGCTGCGTTCCAATCTGGACTACACAATCCTGTACCCGGCGACGCTGTTCCAGAACATTGCCCCGGCATGGCAGGCCGTGGTTCGTGATGGTGTCTTCGCGGAACCCTTTTCGAACACGGCGCGGCTGGCGCGTGTCGATTACCGCGACGTCGCTGAAGTGGTGGCCAAGGCGTTGACAGGCGATCAGCTTGCCTATGGCTCTTTCGAGCTTGCAGCCGATGGGATGCACAACCGCATCGAGATCGCCGCCTTGATGGGCGCCTTGCTTGGACGCGCGATCGAACCGGTGGAACTCAGCTTCGAGGCATGGGCGGCAGCCGCCAAACCGCCTTTCGAAGGCGAGGCGCTGGCTCAACTGGCACGCGTATTTGAATCCTATACGGCGTTCGGCTCTGCCGGAAACAGCCTGACTCTGCGCGCCATTCTCGGACGCGAGCCCAGTACGCTGAGGCAATATTTCGAAGAACTCGGGGCTATCAATCCGGACGCTCTCCTGCGGGCCTGATACAGATTGTGCGAGCTCGTGACCTGCTCCACCTAAGGACTAGGGTGTCGCCAGACCAACTGAAGGATCCGGTCGACGGTCTTTTCGACCGGTGCGCTGGAATCAATCTCGTGGTCGGCCGACTCCCGAAGCAGCGGTTCGATCATTGCGATCAATTCGCCAATCCTGCGTCGTTCCTCATCGACATGACCGTATCTGCCCGGCGCTCGCGCGGACACGCGTTGCATAACCGTATCGATCGGCACAGAGAGCAGGATGATCGTGTCGATCAGCGGGAAAAGCTCGTCCATGTTCTCGGCACAGCCGCTGATGAAGAGTGCCTCGTCACGTGGTTGGGAAAGCAGCACGCGAACCTTGTCGAGCTGCCACACCCAATCCTTGCCGTCTCCGGGCGTCAGTGTGTCGCCAGGAGCGGCTTCGATCCAGTGTGACCACTCCGGCGTATCAAGGTCGTAGGCGGCATGGCCACGTGCAGCCAGTTCCCGGATCGTGGCCGATTTGCCGGTTCCGGACATGCCGGTGATCAAGACGCGTGTCATGCGGGTGCTCGAACGGCTGGCGGTTCAGAGATGAAGTGCGAGACGCTTGCGCATATAGACCGTGGTGCCTTCCATGTATGGCTCCCGTTCGGTGATGACGTAACCCAGGCGCTCATAGAGTGCGATGTTGGCTTCGAACGCGGCGTTGGTCAGCAGCCGGGTTTCGTTGTGGCCTGCCTGGCGAGCCATTTCTTCGGCATGATGGAGCAGCACTTTGCCGAGCCCTTTTCCTTGCTGAGCCGGCAAGACACAGACGTTCTCGATCCAGAGATGATCGTTTTCCTGGACGGTCTCTATCAAGCCGGCGATCTCGATGCCCAGGTAGAGCAGCGTGAACTGGTGCTTTTGCAGGGCCTCGTCATAGTCGGCTTTCATCGGACTCGGTTCGCGGCCGATCACCGGGATCCATTTCGAGTAGGCCGCGCGCACGATGTCGCGGACCAAAGCCACGTCTGCCGGAGTTGCAGCTCGAAATTGCGCAGCAGGTTCGTGCGGCATGGGGCAGTCTTTCGGTTGGCCGTTGGGCATTCGAAGATTCGGAGACGTGACGAGAGTGACACTGCCTCGCTGCTGGTCGCCAGCCGCCAGACAGAAATTTTGTCTGGCCATGTCGGAATGCGAAACGCTGCTTCGTCTTATTGTCAGCGTTACCGAAAACGCATGAGACAACCAACGGAGACCCCTATGTTCCGCGCATTGCTAGTTGCCGCTGCCTTTGTTCTCGCCAGTCCCGCCTTTGCCGGGACCGAACCCACCGGCGATCGTGTCGAGGTCAACGGTATGCAGATGTATTACGAAGTATCGGGCGCGGGCGAACCGCTGGTCGTCCTGCACGGCGCCTACATGAACATCCCCTCGATGGGCGAGATCATCCCGATGCTGGCCAAGACCCACAAGGTCTATGCGCTGGAGTTCCAGGGACATGGCCGCACAACCGACATCGACCGGCCGATCACCTATCCCAATCTCGCCGACGATGTCGCCGGTTTCATGGACAAGGTGGGGCTCAAGAAGGCGGATGTCTTCGGCTACTCGATGGGCGCGGCAGCAGGCCTGCAACTCGCCATCCGCCATCCTGAAAAGGTCAACAGGCTGGTTGCCGCATCCGTCGCCTATGATGCCAAGGGCTGGCAGCCCGAATTCACCGCCTTCGTCCCGCAGATGAACGTCGAGATGTTCGTCAACATGCCTTTCGCCGCCGAATACAAGAAGCTTGCCGCCAATCCGGACGGGTTCCCCGCTCTGGTTGCCAAGCTGATCCAGCTCGAAAAGGAGCCGATGGCGTGGGAGGCCGACGTGAAGGCGCTGAAGATGCCGGTGCTGGTCATCAGCGGTGACGCGGATGTGGCTACGCTCGAACACTCGGTTGCGCTGTTCCGGCTGCTTGGCGGCGGCGCCATGGGCGACATGGGCAAGCCGCTTGCCGCTTCGCGTCTTGCCGTCATGCCGGCAACGTCGCACACGGCAGTCATTACCCAGCCGGCGCTGCTCTCCGCCTTCACCGAACCCTTCCTGAAGGGCGAGACACCCAAGGGCATGTTCCAGTAGGCCGGATAGAGTGTGGCAGATGAGGAGGCGCTGCGGCGCCTCCTTTGCTTATTGTCAGGCCGCCCTTGCGGTCATGGCAATATCGGCGAGCGCCGGGCCGAGATCGCCAGCAGGCGTTATCTCGATACGTTCAAGGCCAAGCCAGTCTTGCATCAGCTTCAGTTCTTCGAACAGTTGGGCCGCGGTTTCCGGTGGCGCGCTGGGTTCGGCATAGGCCGCATGGACCCGCAGCACGCTGGCAGGCCGGTCGGCCTTGAGGTCGATGCGGGCAACGATCTTCTCGTCATAGAGGAAGGGGAGCACGTAATAGCCGTACTGCCGCTTGTCGGCCGGCGTGTAGATCTCGATGCGATAGCGGAAGTCGAACAGGTTCTCGGCGCGGCTGCGCTCGAACACCAGCGGATCGAAAGGGGCGAGCAGGGCGCGCGCTTCGACCTTGCGCGGCTGGCGCGCGTCCTTGTGCAGATAGGCCGGCTTGTCCCATCCCTCGACGCGAACCGGGATCAGTTCGCCGTCCTCGACCAGTTCTTCAAGCCGCCCCTTGGTGTCGTGCGGTGCGAGCCGGAAGTAGTCACGGAGACAGGAATACGTCGCCACACCATGTGCACGCGCCGACAGGCGCAGCAGTTCGCGATGCGCGTCCTCGGGAGAGGGGACAGGCATGTCACGCACGGCCTGTGGCAGCACGCGCTCAGACAGGTCGTAGAGGCGTTCGAAGCCGCGGCGCGAATGCGTGGTGATGCGCCCGGCCCAGAACAACCATTCGAATGCGTGCTTGGCGGCGCTCCAGCCCCACCAGCCACCATTGCCTTTGTGGCCCTCGATCTCGGAAGCGGCGATGGGACCACGGGCTTCGACCTCGCGGTAGATCTCCTCGATCATCGACGTGTTCTGGCAGCCCCATTTGGCGAGGCCCAGATACATTTCCTCACCGCGCCCGGCGCGTTCCATGCGCCAGCGCATCAGGGGATAGGTCTCGACCGGCAGCAACGAAGCCTCATGCGCCCAGTACTCGAACAACTGGCGCTTGCGGCCCGGCGCCATCGCCTCGTCGAGCATGGACATCGGGTAGGGGCCGAGACGCGAATAGAGCGGCATGTAATGCGCGCGCACCACCGCGCTGACGGAATCGATCTGTAAAAGGCCGGTGCGCGAAAGCACGCGGCCGAGGTGACGGCGGTCGGGTGTGCCAACTGGTCGCGGGTCGGCGAAGCCTTGTGCTGCAAGTGCGATGCGACGGGCTGTTCTGAGCGAGATCCTGTCTTTCATCCTGACGACATTTTGACTGTTGGAGTGAGCCGGAGCTGCCGGCGATTCCACCCATGCTAGCAGGGTTTGGCCGCCGATCCTGTCAGGAGAGAAAAGTGGAGTAAAAAGTGAAGGAAATCAAACGGGAGCCGATCGGACCAGTTTTGCTGGAAGAGGCGTCCACAGTCGCATTTTGAACAAGGTTTGACTTGCTTCGCCGAATGCGCTGCGCTAACCGTCGCCGCATTGCAGCATGGGCCCGTAAATCGGTTCAGCGGTTGAACCCACGTGCTTCCGCGCCAGGGTCATGTGCTGTATCAGGTGGATCAGCCACCAATGGAAAGTCGCAGCATGAACGCACTCCTCAGTTCGTATCTGCCCATCGTCCTCTTCATCGGTGTGGCGCTGGTCGTCGGCCTTGCCCTTATCGTGGCGCCATTCCTGGTCGCCTACCGCAATCCGGACCCGGAAAAGCTGTCGGCCTACGAGTGTGGTTTCAACTCCTTCGACGATGCCCGCATGAAATTCGACATCCGCTTCTACCTGGTGTCGATCCTCTTCATCATCTTCGATCTGGAAGTGGCCTTCCTGTTCCCGTGGGCGGTTTCTTTCGGCCAGATCGGCATGCTCGGCTTCTGGTCGATGATGGTGTTCCTCGGCGTGCTGACCATCGGCTTTGCCTATGAATGGAAAAAAGGAGCGCTGGAATGGGATTGAATGACAGTTCCGGCACGCTCGTCGCGCCGAAGCCGAAAGGCATTCTCGATCCGAACACCGGCAAGCCGATCGGTTCGGACGATCCGTTCTTCCTGGACATCAACAACGAGCTTGCCGACAAGGGCTTCCTCGTCACCTCGAGCGAGGCGCTGATCACCTGGGCGCGCACCGGCTCGCTGATGTACATGACCTTCGGCCTGGCCTGCTGCGCGGTGGAGATGATCCATAGCGCCATGCCGCGCTACGACAGCGAACGCTTCGGCATTGCGCCGCGCGCTTCGCCGCGCCAGTCGGACGTGATGATCGTCGCCGGCACGCTGACCAACAAGATGGCACCTGCACTGCGCAAGGTCTATGACCAGATGCCGGAGCCGCGCTACGTCATCTCGATGGGCTCATGTGCCAATGGCGGCGGCTACTATCATTATTCCTATTCGGTGGTGCGCGGTTGCGATCGCGTCGTGCCGGTCGACATCTATGTGCCCGGCTGCCCGCCCACTGCTGAAGCGCTGCTCTACGGCCTGCTTCTTCTGCAGAAGAAGATCCGCCGCACCGGCACGATCGAACGGTAAGCGATCATGAGTGAAGCCCTCAACGACCTTGCAGCGCATATCAAGGACAAGCTCGGCGCCACGGTGATCGACAGCGTTCTTGCCTATGGCGAGTTGACTGTGCTGGTCGATGCCGCCGACGTCGTCAAGGCGGCAACCTTCCTGCGCGACGATGCCAAGTGCCAGTTCATTTCGATCATCGACGTTTCCGGCGCCGACTATCCGTCGCGGGCTTTGCGTTTCGATGTGGTCTATCACCTGTTGTCGCCAAAGCAGAATCTGCGCATCCGCCTCAAGGCCCATGCCGACGAGGAGACTGTGGTTCCGTCCGTGACCACTGTCTGGCCGGGTGCCGACTGGTTCGAGCGCGAGACCTACGATCTCTATGGTGTGCTTTTCTCCGGCCATCCGGACCTGCGCCGCATCCTGACCGACTATGGTTTCGACGGTCATCCGCTGCGCAAGGACTTCCCGCTCACCGGCTTCGTCGAGGTTCGTTACGATGACGAGGCCAAGCGCGTGATCTACGAGCCGGTGGAGCTGAAGCAGGAATTCCGCAGTTTTGATTTTCTCTCGCCCTGGGAAGGCACGGAATACGTGCTGCCAGGGGATGAAAAGGCGAAGCAATGACCGGCGGCAAAGCGGCTGGCGGCTCGATCTTGCGCAAGGTGCTGTGGCTGGTTCTGGCCGGCGCCACCGCGTATGTCGTGGCTCAGCTCGTGAAGGCGCTCTAGGCAGCAAGGTCTGTGAAAACAAATGGCTGAGACCTCAGTTCGCAACTTCAATATCAACTTCGGCCCGCAGCATCCGGCCGCGCACGGCGTTCTGCGTCTCGTGCTGGAGCTGGATGGCGAGGTGGTTGATCGCGTTGATCCGCATATCGGCCTGCTGCACCGCGGCACCGAGAAGCTGATCGAGCACAAGACCTATCTGCAGGCAGTGCCTTATCTCGACCGGCTCGACTATTGCGCGCCGATGAACCAGGAGCATGCTTTCGCCCTGGCCGCGGAAAAGCTGCTTGGCATCGAGGTGCCGAAGCGCGGTCAGCTGATCCGCGTGCTTTATTCCGAGATCGGCCGCATCATGTCGCACATCCTCAATGTGACGACACAGGCCATGGACGTTGGCGCGCTGACCCCACCGCTGTGGGGGTTCATCGAGCGCGAAAAGCTGATGGTGTTCTACGAGCGGGCTTCCGGCTCGCGCATGCATGCCGCCTATTTCCGTCCGGGCGGCGTGCATCAGGATCTGCCGAAGCAGCTGATCGAGGACATCGGCAGGTGGATCGATCCGTTCCTGAAGTCGATCGACGATCTCGACGCCCTGCTCACCCCCAACCGTATCTTCAAGCAGCGCAACGCCGACATCGGCGTCGTCTCGCTGGCCGATGCCTGGGCCTGGGGTTTCTCAGGCGTGATGGTGCGTGGTTCGGGCGCTGCATGGGACCTGCGCAAGTCGCAGCCCTATGAGTGCTATTCCGAGCTGGAATTCGACATTCCGATCGGCAAGAACGGCGACTGCTACGATCGTTATCTCATCCGCATGGAAGAGATGCGCCAGTCGGCCCGCATCATGCGCCAGTGCGTTAATCTCCTGCTTGGCAAGGAGAGCGCTGGGCCGGTGTCGAACATCGACGGCAAGGTGGTGCCGCCGAAGCGTGGCGAGATGAAGCGTTCCATGGAAGCGCTCATCCATCACTTCAAGCTTTACACCGAAGGGTATCGCGTGCCGGCCGGCGAGGTCTACGCGGCCGTCGAAGCCCCGAAGGGCGAATTCGGCGTCTTCCTGGTCTCGGACGGTACCAACAAGCCTTATCGCTGCAAGCTGCGCGCGCCTGGTTTCGCGCACCTGCAGGCCATGGATTTCCTGTGCCGCGGTCACATGCTGGCCGACGTCACCGCCATCCTCGGCTCCCTCGACATCGTGTTCGGAGAGGTTGACCGCTAAATGTCAGTCCGTCGTCTCGCAGATGCAAGCGTCCAGCCAGCTTCCTTCGCCTTCAACAAGGCGAATGCGGCGTCGGCCAGGAAATGGATCGCCAAATATCCGAAGGGCCGTGAACAGTCGGCCATCATCCCGCTTTTGATGCTGGCGCAGGAGCAAGAGGGCTGGGTCACCAAGGCGGCGATCGAGTCGATCTGCGAAATGCTTGGCATGCCCTATATCCGTGGGCTGGAAGTCGCCACCTTCTATACGCAGTACCAGTTGAAGCCGGTCGGCACCCGCGCCCACGTCCAGGTGTGCGGCACCACGCCCTGCATGCTGCGTGGCTCCGAAGAGCTGATGGATGTCTGCCGCTCCAAGATCCACCACGACCAGTTCCATACCAATGCTGACGGTACGCTGTCATGGGAGGAGGTCGAGTGCCTCGGCGCCTGCGTGAACGCGCCGATGGTCATGATCTTCAAGGACACCTACGAGGATCTGACTCCCGAGCGGCTTGCCGAGATCATCGACGATTTCGAGGCGGGCAAAGGACATTCCGTGCCGGTGGGCCCGCAGAATGGCCGATATTTCTCAGCGCCGATCAGCGGCTTCTCCTCGCTTGCCGACGAGAAGGCGATCCTCAAGAGCACGCGCGACAAGGCTAGCAAGGCTGCCGCCAGAACCACCAAGGAAGCGCCCGCCGTTGTCGCCGAACCGGCCAAGGCCGCAGCTGTGCCACCCTCCAACGCTGCCAAGCCGAAGACCGATGCCGTTGAAACCAGTCCAGCGGTGAAGACGCCATCCAAGGTCAAGGCCGCTCCGGCCGCTGAAAACGCAGCAAGCGTCAAGGCTCCTAAGGCAAAGGCTGAAGCCAAGCCAGCCGCGGTGAAGGCTGAGATCGCCGCTGCGCCGAAGAAGGCGCCGGCAAAGAAGGAGGCGGCCCCAGCCAAGCCCTCGCTCGAAGACAACAACCGGCCGAAGGGTATCTCGAAGCCGGCCGCCGTCGATGATCTCGAACTGATCTCCGGCGTAGGCCCCAAGATCGCGGCCACGTTGCATGAACTCGGTATCTTCACCTATGCCCAGGTGGCGTCGTGGAAGAAAGCCGAGCGCGAGTGGGTTGACGGCTATCTTTCCTTCCACGGCCGCATCGAGCGCGAGGACTGGGTAAAACAGGCCAAGGCGCTCGCCAAGGGTGGCGTCGAGGAATACATCCGCGTGTTCGGCAAGAAACCGGTCTGAGGGACGAAAAATGCTTCAGGACAAGGACCGCATCTTCACCAATATCTACGGCCGCTTCGACCAGTCGCTGCAAGGCGCCATGGCGCGCGGGCAGTGGGATGGCACCAAAGCCATCATCGACAAAGGCCGTGACTGGATCATCAACGAGATGAAGGCGTCCGGCTTGCGTGGCCGCGGCGGCGCGGGCTTCCCGACGGGCCTCAAGTGGTCCTTCATGCCCAAGCAGAGCGACGGCCGCCCGAGCTACCTCGTCGTCAATGCCGATGAATCGGAACCGGGAACCTGCAAGGATCGCGATATCCTGCGCCATGACCCTCACACGCTGGTCGAGGGTTGCCTGCTCGCGGGCTTCGCCATGGGGGCCGTCGCTGCCTACATCTATGTCCGCGGCGAGTTCATTCGTGAGCGCGAGGCGCTGCAGCGGGCCATCGATGAAGCTTATGAAGCCAAGCTGATCGGCAAGGGCAACAAAAACGGCTACGATTTCGACATCTATGTCCATCACGGCGCAGGCGCTTATATCTGCGGCGAAGAAACCGCGCTGCTGGAGAGCCTCGAAGGCAAGAAGGGCCAGCCACGCCTGAAGCCGCCGTTCCCGGCCAATGTCGGCCTTTATGGCTGCCCGACCACGGTCAACAATGTCGAGTCGATCGCCGTGGCTCCGACGATCCTGCGCCGCGGCGCGGCGTGGTTCTCGTCGATCGGTCGTCCGAACAATGTCGGCACCAAGCTGTTCATGCTGGTGGGGCACGTGAACACGCCCTGCACGGTCGAAGAGGCCATGGGCATCACCTTCCGCGAACTCGTCGAGAAGCACGGCGGCGGCATCCGCGGCGGCTGGGACAACCTGCTCGCCGTCATCCCTGGGGGGGCTTCCTGCCCGGTCGTGAAGGCTGAGGATATCATCGACTGCCCGATGGATTTCGATGGCCTGCGCGAGAAGAAATCCTCGTTTGGCACGGCTGCCGTCATCGTCATGGACAAGTCGACGGATATCGTGAAGGCGATCGCCCGGCTCGCCTATTTCTTCAAGCATGAGAGCTGCGGCCAGTGCACGCCGTGCCGTGAAGGCACCGGCTGGATGTGGCGCGTGATGGAACGGCTGGTGCGAGGCGAGGCGCAGAAGCGCGAGATCGACATGCTGCTCGACGTCACGAAGCAGATCGAAGGTCACACGATCTGCGCGCTGGGCGACGCGGCTGCTTGGCCCATCCAGGGTCTGATCCGCAACTTCCGCCCGGAGATCGAGCGCCGCATCGATGAGTTCACCCGCAACGCACACCGTGCCGAGCCGGTGCTGGTGGCGGCTGAGTAAGGATAAGGCAAAAAACGGAAACCGGGACAAACCCGGGTTTCAAGGAAACGGCTGAAAGCAGGGCATCAGGAACGAAACGGCTTAGGAGTGAGCCAATGTCGATGTTTCCCATACCCGACACAGTGCCTGACAGGAACGAATTCGAGAAGATGACCCAGGATTTGACCAGGATGATGCCGCAGGAGATGGCCAATGCCGTCAACCTGTTCGCGCATCCGGTTGCAGGCGCCGCCGCTTTCTCGGCACTCGGCTTCGGTTTGGCCAGCCACGCCTTCGGCGTCTGGGTCGGCGCGCTGACCGGTGCCGCCGAAATGTCGCAGCGCCTGATGCAGCCGGTTCTGGACGATTTCCCTGGTTCCGCGACGAGTTTCGCGGACCGCGACGAAACACCCGCCGCCAAGGCTCCGGCAGCGCGGGCACGCGTTGCAACAAAAAAGCTGATCGCCGAGGTGCAGTCCGTGGCCGAGAAGATCGCGGAACCGGTCGTTGAGACGATGGAAGAAATCCAGTCCACCGAGACCGCCACGATTGAAGTGCCTGCAGTCGCCGTGACTGCCCTGATGCCGGAAGATTTCCGCAAGCCCGCAAGCATCGACAAACCTGCCGCTCCGGACGACCTCAAGGCGATCACCGGTGTCGGCCCGAAGCTTGAAAAGGTCCTGAACGACCTCGGTGTCTGGACCTATTCGCAGGTCGCTGCCTGGACGCCTGCCGAGGTTGCCTGGGTGGACGACTATCTGGGCTTCAAGGGCCGCGTCGAACGCGACGGCTGGCTGAGACAAGCGGCGGCTTTGACCGCCAAGACGAAAAACTGAGCGAAGGAAAGGCGACGGCGATGCAGGTCCACGACACGCGCGATGTGCTCGCCGTTCGCAACGCATACGAAGCGGCTCAGGCCGCCAGGAGCAATTGATGGCAAAGCTCAAGGTCGACGGGAAAGAGATCGAGGTACCCGACCACTACACGCTGTTGCAGGCGGCGGAAGCGGCGGGCGCCGAAGTGCCGCGCTTCTGCTTCCACGAGCGGCTGTCGATTGCCGGCAATTGCCGTATGTGCCTGGTCGAGGTGAAGGGTGGCCCGCCCAAGCCCCAGGCCTCCTGCGCCATGGGCGTGCGCGATCTGCGCCCCGGCCCGAACGGTGAACCGCCGGAAATGCTGACCAACTCCCCGATGGTCAAGAAGGCGCGCGAAGGCGTGATGGAGTTCCTGCTCATCAACCATCCGCTCGACTGCCCGATTTGCGATCAGGGCGGCGAGTGCGACCTGCAGGATCAGGCGATGGCCTTCGGCGTCGACTCCTCGCGCTTCCACGAGAACAAGCGTGCGGTCGAGGACAAGTATATCGGCCCGTTGGTGAAGACGGTGATGAACCGCTGCATCCACTGCACGCGTTGCGTCCGTTTCACGACCGAAGTAGCAGGCATTTCCGAGCTCGGGCTGATCGGTCGTGGCGAGGACGCCGAGATCACCACCTATCTCGAGCAGGCGATGACGTCGGAACTGCAAGGCAACGTCGTCGATCTCTGCCCGGTCGGTGCGCTGACCTCGAAGCCTTTCGCCTTCACGGCGCGTCCGTGGGAACTGACCAAGACTGAATCGATCGATGTCATGGACGCGGTCGGTTCGGCGATCCGCGTGGACTCCAGAGGCCGCGAAGTCATGCGCGTCCTGCCACGCGTCAACGAAGCGGTGAACGAGGAGTGGATCTCCGACAAGACCCGCTACATCTGGGACGGCCTGCGCACGCAGCGCCTCGACCGGCCTTATGTGCGCAAGAATGGCAAGCTGGCTCCGGCTACCTGGGCGGAAGCCTTCGAAGCCGTGAAGGGTGCGGTCGGCAAGGCGGCGCCAGAGAAGATCGGCGCCATCGCCGGTGATCTCGCCGCTGTCGAAGAAATGTATGCGCTGAAGCTGCTGGCGCAGTCGCTCGGCTCGACCAGCATCGACTGCCGCCAGGATGGCGCAGCGCTCGATCCGTCGCTCGGTCGTGCCAGCTACATCTTCAACCCGACCATCGAAGGCATTGAGCAGGCCGACGCCGTATTGATCGTTGGCGCGAATCCTCGTTTCGAGGCATCGGTGCTCAATGCCCGCATCCGCAAGCGCTGGCGCGTCGGCAATCTGCCGGTCGCCGTGATCGGCGAGGTCGGCGACACTCGCTATGATTATGAGGCGCTCGGCGCCGGCCCCGAAACGCTGAAGGACCTTGCCGAAGGCAACGGCAAGTTCTTCCAGACGCTGAAGAAGGCCGAACATCCGCTGATCATCGTCGGCCAGGGCGCGCTGTCGCGTTCGGACGGCGCCGCCGTGCTCGGCCAGGTCGCCAAGCTTGCCCAGGCGGTCGGCGCGGTGAAGGACGGCTGGAACGGCTTCGCGGTATTGCATACCGCCGCTGCCCGCGTCGGCGGCCTCGACATCGGTTTCGTGCCGGGTGAGGGCGGCAAGGACACTGCCGGCATCCTGAGCGACAGCGAAGTGCTGTTCCTGCTCGGCGCCGATGAACTCGACATGGCCAGGGCATCCGGCTTCGTCGTCTATATCGGCACGCATGGCGATGCCGGCGCGCACCGCGCCGATGTCATCCTGCCGGCTGCGGCCTATACGGAAAAATCAGCCACCTATGTAAACACCGAAGGCCGCGTGCAGCAGACCAACCGTGCCGGCTTCGCTCCGGGCGATGCCCGCGAGGACTGGGCGATCCTGCGGGCGCTGTCGGATGTGCTGGGCAAGAAACTGCCCTTCGATTCGCTGGCCCAGTTGCGGCAGAAGCTCTACGGCGAGTACCCGCATCTTGCCCGCATCGATCAGATCGCGGCAGGCGAGGCCGGTGATGTCGCCCAGGCGGCGAAGCTCGGTGGACGCCTCACCAAGACGGCCTTCACGTCTGCGGTGACGGACTTCTATTTGACGAACCCGATCGCGCGCGCTTCCGCGGTGATGGCCGAATGCTCGGCGCTCGCGAAGAACGGCTTCAGGCAGGCAGCGGAATAAACCATGGACAGCTTCTTCTCCTTCTACGTGCTGCCAGCGCTGATCATTCTGCTGAAGTCGTTCGCGCTGATCGTGCCGCTGCTCGTCATCATCGCCTTCCTTCTCTATGCCGATCGCAAGGTCTGGGCGGCGGTCCAGCTGCGCCGCGGCCCGAACGTGGTTGGGCCCTTCGGCCTGCTGCAGTCCTTCGCCGATCTGCTGAAGTTCGTGTTCAAGGAGCCGGTCATTCCATCCGGCGCCAACAAGGGCGTGTTCCTGCTCGCCCCGCTGGTTTCGGCGGTGCTGGCGATCTCGGCCTGGGCCGTCATCCCGGTCAATGCCGGTTGGGCCATCGCCAACATCAATGTCGGCATTCTCTATGTCTTCGCCATCTCCTCGCTGGAAGTCTATGGCGTGATCATGGGCGGCTGGGCTTCGAATTCGAAATATCCATTCCTCGGCGCCTTGCGTTCGGCGGCGCAGATGGTGTCCTACGAAGTCTCGATCGGCTTCGTCATCGTCACCGTGCTGCTTTGCGTCGGTTCGCTGAACCTCACCGACATCGTGCTGTCGCAGCAGGACGGCCTGGGTACCAAGCTCGGCCTGCCCAACACCTTCCTCGACTGGCACTGGCTCAGCCTGTTCCCGATGTTCATCATCTTCTTCATCTCGGCCCTGGCCGAGACGAACAGGCCGCCCTTCGATCTGGTCGAGGCAGAATCCGAGCTCGTCGCCGGTCACATGGTCGAATATTCGTCGACGCCGTTCCTGCTGTTCTTCCTCGGGGAATATGTGGCGATCGTGCTGATGTGCGCGCTGTGCACCATCCTGTTCCTTGGTGGATGGCTGCCGCCGTTCGACTTCGCGCCCTTCACCTGGGTGCCGGGTGTGATCTGGTTCGTGCTCAAGGTCTGCCTGGTCTTCTTCTTCTTCTCGATAGTGAAGGCATTCGTGCCGCGTTACCGTTATGACCAGCTGATGCGGCTGGGCTGGAAAGTGTTCCTGCCGATCTCGCTGTTCATGGTCGTTGCGACCGCGGCATTCCTCAAGATTACGGGATGGGCATGATGGGTGCTCTCGCTCAAGCCGCCAAGGCGCTGCTGTTGAAAGACTTCGTCGGCGCGTTTTTCCTGTCGATGCGTCAGTTCGTGGCGCCGAAGGAAACGATCAACTACCCGTACGAGAAGGGGCCGCTCAGCCCGCGCTTTCGTGGTGAGCATGCATTGCGCCGTTATCCGAATGGCGAAGAGCGCTGCATCGCCTGCAAGCTCTGCGAAGCGATCTGCCCGGCGCAGGCCATCACCATCGAGGCTGGTCCGCGCCGTAACGATGGTACGCGCCGCACCGTTCGTTACGACATCGACATGGTGAAATGCATCTATTGCGGCTTCTGCCAGGAGGCCTGCCCGGTGGACGCGATCGTCGAAGGGCCGAATTTCGAATTCGCGACGGAGACGCGTGAAGAGCTCTACTACGACAAGGACAAGCTGCTGGCCAACGGCGATCGGTGGGAGCGCGAGATTGCGCGCAACATCTCTCTGGACGCGCCGTACCGGTGAGTTTTGAAAAGTGGACGTGCCGCAACGGCTCGTCTAAGGACAACGCGGTTTCGCGACCGGAGGCGGGGCGAGACCGAACTGAATGGGGCAGGGCGTCAGCCAGGCCCGACAGGAACCCGGGGGAACCCCAATGTTGAACGGACTAGAGGCGGCTTTCTTCTACCTCTTCGCCTTTATCGCTGTGGCGTCGGCCTTCATGGTCATCTCGTCGCGCAATCCCGTGCATTCGGTTTTGTACCTGATCCTGACCTTCTTCAATGCGGCCGGGCTGTTCCTGCTTACCGGCGCCGAATTCCTGGCGATGATCCTGCTCGTCGTCTATGTCGGCGCGGTCATGGTGCTGTTCCTGTTCGTCGTCATGATGCTGGATGTCGACTTCGCGGAACTGAAGAGCGGCGCCTTGCAATATGCGCCAATCGGCGCGCTGGTTGGATTGATCCTGGCAGCCGAGCTCATCGTCGTGCTCGGTGGCTACACTTTTGCACCGCAGCTCGCCACGACGGTTGCGCAGAAGACGCCAGACATTGCCACCCGCACCAATACGGCAGCGCTCGGCGACATCCTCTATACGGATTACCTCTATTACTTCCAGATATCGGGTCTGGTGCTTCTGGTCGCCATGATCGGCGCGATCGTGCTGACGCTGCGCCATAAGCCGGGCGTCAAGCGGCAGTCGATCGCCGAGCAGGTCGGCCGCACGCCGGCGACGGCCATCGAAATCAAGAAAGTCGAGACGGGGAAGGGCATCTGAGATGACCGTCGGCATCGCACATTACCTCACGCTTTCGGCGATCCTGTTCACGCTCGGCGTGTTCGGCATCTTTCTGAACCGCAAGAACGTCATCGTCATCCTGATGTCGGTGGAACTGATCCTGCTTGCGGTGAACATCAATTTCGTCGCCTTCTCGGCGGCGCTGGGCGATCTCGTCGGCCAGGTCTTCGCGCTGTTCGTGCTGACAGTGGCGGCGGCTGAGGCGGCGATTGGTCTTGCCATCCTGGTCGTCTTCTTCCGCAACCGCGGTTCGATCGCGGTCGAAGACGTGAACATGATGAAGGGTTGAGCGAAGCTATCATGTATCAGGCAATCGTCTTTCTTCCTCTCATCGGCTTTCTGATCGTCGGGTTGTTCGGCAATTCGCTGGGCGCCAAGGCATCGGAATACATCACCTCGGGTTTCCTGGTGATCGCGGCGGCACTCTCCTGGGTGGCCTTCTTCACGGTCGCGCTGGGCTCGGGCGAAGCTTTCACCGTGCCGGTTTTGCGCTGGATCCAGTCGGGCGCGGTCGACGCCTCGTGGGCGCTGCGCATCGACACGCTGACCGCCGTCATGCTGGTGGTGGTCAACACCGTCTCGGCCTTGGTGCACATCTACTCGATCGGCTACATGCACCACGATCCGAACCGGCCGCGTTTCTTTGCCTATCTGTCGCTGTTCACCTTCGCCATGCTGATGCTGGTGACGTCGGACAATCTCATCCAGATGTTCTTCGGCTGGGAAGGCGTCGGTCTGGCGTCCTATCTGCTGATCGGTTTCTGGTACAAGAAGCCGTCCGCCAACGCCGCTGCCATCAAGGCTTTCGTCGTCAATCGCGTCGGTGACTTCGGCTTCGCGCTGGGCATCTTCGGCGTCTATATGCTATTCGGTTCGGTCAATCTGTCGACGATCTTCGCCAACGCCGCTTCGTTCGCACCCGCAGGCCATGATGCTGCTGCCGCCGCGACGGCACATGGCGAGACCGTGCTGACCTTCCTCGGCTATGCACTGGACAAGGGCGCGGCTCTGACCGTCGTCTGCCTGCTCCTGTTCATGGGCGCGATGGGCAAGTCGGCGCAGGTGCCGTTGCACACCTGGCTGCCGGACGCCATGGAAGGCCCGACGCCGGTTTCGGCGCTGATCCACGCAGCGACCATGGTCACCGCCGGCGTGTTCATGCTGGCGCGTCTGTCACCGCTGTTCGAGCTGTCGCACACGGCACTCACCGTGGTGACCTTCATCGGCGCCATCACTGCCTTCTTCGCGGCCACCGTCGGCCTGGTGCAGAACGACATCAAGCGCGTGATCGCCTATTCGACCTGCTCGCAGCTCGGCTACATGTTCGTGGCGCTCGGCGTTGGCGCGTATGGCGCAGCGATCTTCCACCTGTTCACGCACGCTTTCTTCAAGGCCTTGCTGTTCCTGGGCTCGGGCTCGGTCATCCACGCGATGTCGGACGAGCAGGACATGCGCAACATGGGCGGCATCCGCAAGCTGATCCCGACCACATATTGGATGATGGTGATCGGCACGCTGGCGCTGACCGGCGTCGGTATCCCGGCAACGGTCATCGGTACCGCCGGGTTCTTCTCGAAGGATGCCATCATTGAAAGCGCTTTCGTCGGCCACAACTCGGTTGCGATCTTCGCCTTCACGCTGCTTGTCATCGCAGCCTGCTTCACCTCGTTCTACTCCTGGCGTCTGATCTTCATGACCTTCCATGGCAAGCCGCGTGCAAGCCATGACGTCATGCATCATGTGCATGAATCGCCGCCGGTGATGCTGGTGCCGCTGTTCATCCTGGCAGTCGGCGCGATTGCCGCGGGCTTCCTCTTCCATGACTACTTCATCGGCGAGGCCTATGCCGAATTCTGGAAGGGCTCGCTGTTCACGCTGCCGGACAACCACATCCTGCATGACATGCATGGTGTGCCGATGTGGGTGAAGCTGTCGCCGTTCGTTGCCATGGTGGTCGGCTTCCTGGTCTCGTGGAAGTTCTACATCTCCTCGCCGCACATGCCTGTCGCACTGGCACAGCGCCATCGCGGCCTCTACGCCTTCCTGCTCAACAAGTGGTATTTCGACGAGCTCTACGACTTCCTGTTCGTGCGGCCGGCCAAGCGTCTCGGCTACTTCCTGTGGAAGAAGGGCGACGGCGCGGTCATCGACGGCCTCGGACCTGACGGCGTCTCGGCCCGCGTGGTCGATGTCACCAACCGCGTGGTCAAGTTGCAGACCGGCTATCTCTATCACTATGCCTTCGCCATGCTGATCGGCGTGGCGGCACTCGTCACCTGGATGATGCTCTGATGACCGACTGGCCAATTCTCTCCACGGTCACCTTCCTGCCGCTCGTCGGCGCGCTGCTGATCCTGTTCATTCGCGACGACAGCGAAGCAGGACGTCGCAACGTGCGTGCGATCGCACTGTGGACGACCATCATCACCTTCCTGGTGTCGCTGCCGATCTGGATCTATTTCGACAACTCCAGCGCCGGCTTCCAGTTCGTCGAGAAGACGAACTGGCTGGATAGCGGCATCTCCTACCACATGGGCGTCGATGGCATCTCGATGCTGTTCGTCATCCTGACGACCTTCCTGATGCCGCTCTGCATCCTGGCGTCGTGGAACTCGGTGGAGAAGCGCGTCAAGGAATACATGATCGCGTTCCTGATCCTGGAGACGCTGATGATCGGCGTGTTCTGCGCGCTCGACATCGTGCTGTTCTACGTCTTCTTCGAAGCCGGCCTGATCCCGATGTTCATCATCATCGGCGTCTGGGGCGGCAAGCGACGCGTCTACGCCTCGTTCAAGTTCTTCCTCTATACGCTGCTCGGTTCGGTGCTGATGCTGCTCGCCATCATGGCGATGTTCTGGCAGGCCGGCACCACCGACATCCCAACGCTGCTGACGCACAATTTCCCGGCCAATATGCAGACTTGGCTATGGCTAGCCTTCTTCGCATCCTTCGCGGTGAAGATGCCGATGTGGCCGGTGCACACCTGGTTGCCGGATGCGCACGTCGAGGCACCGACGGCCGGTTCGGTCATCCTGGCCGGCATCCTGCTGAAGATGGGCGGTTACGGTTTCCTGCGCTTCTCGCTGCCGATGTTCCCGCTGGCCTCCGAGTTCTTCGCGCCGATGGTGTTCGCGCTTTCGGTGGTGGCCATCATCTACACCTCGCTGGTGGCGCTGATGCAGGAAGACATCAAGAAGCTGATCGCCTATTCGTCGGTCGCCCATATGGGCTTCGTCACCATGGGCATCTTCACGATCAACCAGGAGGGCGTGCAGGGCGCGATCTTCCAGATGCTCAGCCACGGCCTTGTGTCGGGCGCACTGTTCCTGTGCGTCGGTGTCATCTACGACCGCCTGCATACCCGCGAGATCGCTGCCTATGGCGGCCTGGTCAACAACATGCCGAAATACGCCACGGTGTTCCTGATCTTCACCATGGCCAATGTCGGCCTGCCGGGCACCAGCGGCTTCGTCGGCGAATTCCTGACCATGCTCGGCGCTTTCAAGGTCAACACCTGGGTGGCGTTCTTCGCCGCCACCGGCGTCATCCTGTCGGCGGCCTATGCGCTGTGGCTCTATCGCCGCGTCATCTTCGGGGCGCTGACCAAGGAAAGCCTGAAGGGTATGCTGGACCTGTCGCTGCGCGAGAAGGTGGTGATCTACCCGCTTGTGGTCCTGGTCATCTTCTTCGGCGTCTATCCGGCGCCGGTGTTCGACGCCACGGCCGCTTCGGTCAAGTCACTCGTCACCAACGTCACCGCATCCATCGGCTCCGCGCAGACCGCGGCGGCGCACTGAGTAGAGCATCATGACCACGGATCTTATCTCCAGCCTTTCGCTCACCACGCCGGAGCTGATCATCGCCATCGGTGCGCTGGTCCTCCTGATGGTTGGCGCTTATTCGCGCGAAGCTTCGAGCGGAGCCATCACCGGGCTTGCGGTTGCGATCCTGATCGTTGCCGGCGGCTGGATGCTGTTCGTCTCGGGCGAAGGCAACGCCTTTGGCAGCGCCTTCGTACAGGACCCGTTCGCCCGCTTCATGAAGCTGCTCTCGCTGGTCGGCTCCGCGGTCACACTCATCATGTCGGTCCGCTTTGCCAAGGCAGAGCGTTTCGACAAGTTTGAGTATCCTGTGCTGATCCTGCTCTGCACGCTCGGCATGATGCTGATGATCTCGGCCAACGGCATGATCGCGCTGTATCTCGGGCTCGAACTGCAGTCGCTGGCGATCTACGTGCTGGCTGCCATCAACCGCGACAACGTCCGCTCAACGGAAGCCGGCCTGAAGTATTTCGTGCTCGGCGCGCTGTCGTCTGGCATGCTGCTCTACGGTATCAGCCTGGTCTACGGCTACACTGGCAATGTCTCCTTCGAGGCGATTGCCTCGGCGCTCGGACAGGGTGAGCGTCAACTCGGCCTGGTCTTCGGCCTGGTCTTCGTGCTTGCCGGTCTTGCCTTCAAGATCTCCGCCGTTCCGTTCCACATGTGGACGCCCGACGTCTACGAAGGCGCCCCGACCCCGATCACGGCGTTCCTGGCCGCCGCGCCGAAGATGGCTGCGATGGCGCTCATCGTGCGCGTGACGATGGGAGCTTTCGAGCCGATCGCCAAGGACTGGCAGCAGATCATCGTCTTCATCTCGATCGCCTCGATGGCACTCGGTGCTTTCGCCGCTATCGGCCAGACCAACATCAAGCGCCTGATGGCCTATTCCTCCATCGGCCACATGGGTTATGCGCTGGTCGGTCTCGCAGCCAACTCACAGGCCGGCGTGCGCGGCGTCGTCATCTATATGCTGATCTATCTGGTGATGACGCTTGGCACCTTCGCCTTCATCCTGGCCATGCGTCGCAACAACGAGAATGTCGAAAAGATCAGCGATCTCGCCGGCCTCTCCTCCACCAATCCGGCGATGGCCACCATCCTCACCATCCTGATGTTCTCGCTGGCCGGTATTCCGCCGCTCGCGGGCTTCTGGGGGAAGTGGTACGTGTTCCTGGCAGCCATCAACGCCAATCTCTATGCACTGGCGATCATCGGCGTGCTGGCTTCGGTGGTGGGCGCGTTCTACTACCTGCGCATCATCAAGATCATGTGGTTCGATGAGCCGGTCGGCGGCTTCCAGCCGATGGCCGGCGAACTGCGGCTGGTGCTGGGCGTTTCCGGTGCCTTCGTGCTGTTCTACGTGCTGATCGGCGGTCCGATCAGCGCTTACGCAGAAGCCGCGGCGAAGACGTTCTTTTGATGGGCTTCACGCTGGCGCCGACTGCGGCTTCCCAGGGCTATCGCCTCGAAGCGCATGACAGCGTCGGTTCCACCAATGCGCTGGCGCTGGAGCACGCCCGTGCCGGCGATCCGGGCAAGCTCTGGGTCGTTTCCAGAAAACAGGAAAGCGGACGCGGGCGTCGAGGGCGTGCCTGGGCGACGCTTGAAGGCAATCTCGCCGCTACGCTGCTCGTGGTTGTGGAAGGCGAATTGCGCACGGCTGCAACGCTCGGCTTCGTCGCCGGGTTGTCGCTGGCGGATGCGCTCGATGCAGTCGTGCCCAAGGGACGCGTCGCTGTCGGACTGGATGGTGCGAGTGCCGGTCGTAACCGTTTCGAACTGAAATGGCCCAACGACGTGCTGGCTTCCGGCGCCAAGCTTTCCGGCATCCTGCTGGAATCGGCGTTGTTGGATGGCGGCCGGTTTGCGGTGGCGATCGGCATCGGCGTCAATGTTGCTACACATCCGGAGGGGCTGCCTTATCCAGCCACGTCGCTGAAAGCTCTGGGCGCGACCTGCGATGCCGAGACCCTGTTCCTGGCGCTGTCTGACGCCTGGGCAGAAAATGCACGGCTGTGGGCTGAGGGGCGGGGGCTTGATGCCGTCCGCCAGCGTTGGCTCGAGCGAGCGGCGGGGCTTGGCGGCGAGGTCGCGGTCAGAATCGATGGCGATGTCGTGCGCGGCATCTTCGAGACCATTGACGAGGACTGCCGTTTTGTGATCCGCGAAAGCGGAGGACGCATGATAACAGTTGCCGCCGGCGACGTGCATTTTGGCGCGGTGGCTTCGACTGCCGCGCAATAGCTTCCGCGGCGCGAGTTACGCGCACGATGGAACGAAAGGAGAGACTGGATGGCGAAAGCGGATAACGCCGAACTCGTGTTCGTGCCGCTGGGCGGTGTCGGCGAAATCGGCATGAATTTCGCCCTCTATGGCTACGGTCCCGCCAACAACCGCGAATGGATCGTCATCGATGTCGGCGTCACATTTCCGGACCCGGCCCATCCGGGCGTCGACCTGATCCTGCCGGACACCCGCTTCATCGAAGACAAGCTCGCCAACTTGCGCGGCATCGTCATCACGCACGCGCATGAGGACCATTATGGCGCTTTGCACGATATCTGGCCGAAGCTGAAGGTGCCGGTCTGGATGACGCCATTTGGCGCCGGTCTCCTGGAAGCCAAACGTCAAGGCGAGGCCGACGCTCCGAAGATCCCTGTGACGGTCTACCGGGCAGGAGAGAAGTTCACCGTCGGGCCTTTCGAGATCGAGGCGATCCCGGTCGCGCATTCCATTCCCGAGCCGATGTCGCTGGCAATCACAACTCCGGCCGGTACTGTGATCCATACCGGCGACTGGAAAATCGATCCGGCGCCGTCGATCGGCCCGAAGACTGACGAAGCACGTTTCCGCGCTTATGGCGACAAGGGCGTTCTTGCGCTGGTGTGCGATTCCACCAATGCGCTCAGGGACGGGGATTCGCCTTCCGAGCAGGAAGTCGGCGCAAGCCTGAAAAAGCTGATCGAGGAGGCCAAGGGCCGTGTCGCCATTTCGACCTTCTCGTCCAACGTCGGGCGCGTGGTGGCGATCGCGCGTGCCGCTCGCGATGCGGGCCGACAGGTGCTGGTGCTAGGCCGTTCATTGAAGCGCGTCATCGATGTGTCGAGCGAACTGGGTTACATGGATGGGCTGCCGGAGTTCATCGGCGAGGAAGACTACGGCTTCATTCCGCGTGAGAACCTTGTCATCATCTGTACCGGCAGCCAGGGCGAGCCGCTGGCGGCTCTTGCCAAGCTCTCACGTGACGAGATGAAATCGGTCGCGCTGACTGCCGGCGATACGGTCATCTTCTCGTCGCGCACCATTCCCGGCAACGAGAAGGCGATCCTCGAGATCAAGAACCGCCTCATCGATCTCGGCATGAAGATCATCGAGGACGGCGATGCGCTGGTTCATGTGTCCGGCCATCCGCGCCGCAGCGAACTGAAGCGTATGTACGAGTGGGTGCGGCCTGAAATCGGCGTGCCGGTGCACGGTGAGGCCGCGCATCTGGTGGCGCAGGGATCGCTGATGTCGATGTCGGGCATCCGCCAGGTCGCGCAGGTGCGCGACGGCGATATGCTGAGGCTCTATCCGGGGGCTGCCGAAGTCGTCGACCAGGTGCCGTATGGCCGCGTCTACAAGGACGGCAAGCTGGTCGGCACCGACGAGGCGATGGGTATCCGTGAGCGGCGCAAGCTGTCCTTTGCCGGCCATGTCGCGGTCAATGTCGTGCTGGACGACAAGTATGAGCTCGCCGGCGATCCCGACCTTGTTGCCATCGGCGTGGCCGAGGCCGACGCTGCGGGCGAGCTTCTGGAAGACATCATGCTCGACGCGGCCGTTGGTGCGGTTGACTCCATCCCCCGCCAGCGCAGGAAAGACCTCGATCTGGTCCAGGAATCTGTACGGCGTGCCGTGCGCGCCGCCGCCAACGAGACCTGGGGCAAGAAGCCGCTGGTGACGGTGTTTGTGACGAGGTGAAAAAGGGATAGGCAATCGGCAGTCGACGGCTGAATGTCGTTTGCTGAACTGGCTTGGAGTCTTGATGCTCGGACGATTGAATCATGTTGCGATTGCCGTGCCGGATCTGGCCGCGGCCAGTGCGGTCTATCGCGACACGCTGGGTGCCAGGGTAACGTTGCCGCAGGCGCTGCCGGAACATGGCGTGACCGTCGTTTTCATTGACCTCGGCAACACCAAGGTCGAGCTGCTCGAACCGCTCGGCGAGAACTCGCCGATTGCGGCCTTCCTCGAAAAGAACCCGTCCGGCGGCATGCACCACGTCTGCTACGAGGTGGACGACATCCTTGCGGCCCGCGACCGGCTCAAGGCCGGAGGTGCGCGCGTGCTGGGTGACGGCAATCCGAAGATCGGCGCCCATGGCAAGCCGGTGCTGTTCCTGCATCCGAAGGACTTCGCCGGCACGTTGGTGGAGCTCGAACAGGCATGACTGGAGGCAGCATCACCCCGTGGGACTGGATTTCCATGGTCGCAGTCTACTTCGTGGTATGGTGGATCACGCTGTTCGCCATCCTGCCGTTCAGCTTCCGTCGGCAGGACGAGGAAAACGAAGTGGTGCTGGGCACCACGGCCAGTGCGCCCAAGAAACCCCGGTTCCTTTACGTTATCATCTGGACAACGATCTGGGCCTTCATCGTCCTGGGTGCTTACTACGGAGTGACTGCCGGCCTCGGCTGGACCGTCGATGACATTCCGCAGATCCTGCCCAAGTTCGATTGAGCCGGACAGCTTCCGGTGACTTTGCTGCGGCGCAGCATGAAATCTTCGCCGATGATTTTTTGACCAGCCTCGCAGTGGCGTGGATGAGGGGCCTGGCATGGCCATTTTTGACAATGTCATGACACTCGCGTGACGTTGCGTTCGCCATTGGATAGGCGGCAAGGGAGACCAATACCCCGTCAAGCATGGTCAGAAAAGCTGAGTAAATTCGGAAAGAAAATCCGGGCTGAACAGCAGACAAATACCGGCTGTCTGTCCTGAGCCGGCTTCACGGATTGCGTCATCGAATGAGGTCAATTTGCTGATTGCACAAAAAAAATGCAAGGCACGAAGCCTTGCAATTTAAACGCGTCCGATCTGCTTTCCGTTTCCGGCGGCTGCGAGTTACCGCGCCTAGATCGCATCCTCCCAAGACTTTGACCGCGCAGGAGAACAGGTCTTTAACCCGTCCTCTCGGTTATGTTGTCACAGTAGAACAGCGCGCATGAAAATGTCACGTTAAATTTTACGTCTAAACGTACTTTCCTGTGCTGCATTGCACAATAAAACGGCTTGGCTTGCTTAAGGAAAGAACAGCTTTTACCGGCGCGCACTTGCCACGGACACGCGGGTTTTCATTCCGCCATGAAATGGCTATGAAGCCCTTGCATTGAAGCCTGCTAAGCGCCGATTCCGGCGCGGCCTTCCTCATTTACGGACCAGCCCATGCGTTTGTCGCGCTACTTCCTGCCCATCCTGAAAGAAAACCCCCGCGAGGCCGAGATCGTCTCGCACCGCCTGATGCTGCGCGCCGGCATGATCCGCCAGCAGGGGCAGGGCTCCTTCACGATGCTGCCACTGGGCAAACGTGTGCTCGACAAGGTCTGCGCCATCATCCGGGAAGAACAGAACCGCGCCGGCGCGCTGGAAATCCTGATGCCGACCATCCAGTCGGCAGAGCTGTGGCGCGAAAGCGGCCGCTATGATGCGTACGGCAAGGAGATGCTGCGCATCAAGGATCGTCAGGATCGTGAACTGCTCTACGGTCCGACCAACGAAGAAATGGTCACGGAGGTCTTCCGTTCCTACGTCAAGTCCTACAAGGACCTGCCGCTCAACCTCTACCATATCCAATGGAAGTTCCGGGACGAGGTGCGCCCGCGTTTCGGCGTCATGCGCGGCCGCGAGTTCCTGATGAAGGACGCCTACACGTTCGACCTCAACTATGAGGGCGCCAAGGCTGCCTACTACCGCATGTTCGTGTCGTACCTGCGCACTTTCACCCGCATGGGCCTGAAGGCGATCCCGATGCGTGCCGATACCGGCCCGATCGGCGGTGACCTTTCCCACGAATTCATCATTCTGGCGGAAACCGGCGAAAGCCAGGTGTTCTGTCACAAGGACTTCCTGTCGCTGCCTGTGCCCAGCGAAAACGTCAACTATGAGAACGATGCCGAAATCGCCGGCATCGTTCAGGAGTGGACGACGCCTTACGCGGCGACCGATGAGATGCATGACGAAGCCGCCTGGGACAAGATCGCCGACGGCGAGCGTCTCTCCGCACGTGGCATTGAAGTCGGCCACATCTTCCACTTCGGCGATAAGTACTCGAAGCCGATGGGTGCCAAGGTGCAGGGGCCGGACGGCAAGGAACATAACGTTTCCATGGGTTCCTACGGCATCGGCCCGACGCGCTTGATCGCTGCGATCATCGAGGCGAGCCACGATGACGCCGGTATCATCTGGCCGGAGAGCGTAGCGCCGTTCGACATCGCGCTGATCAACATGAAGGCCGGCGATGCCGATTGCGACCGCACCTGCGACGAGCTCTATGCCGCGCTGACGGCGGCCGGAAAGGATGTTCTGTACGATGATACCGACCAGCGCCCTGGCGGCAAGTTCGCCACCGCGGACCTGATCGGTCTGCCCTGGCAGGTCATCGTCGGACCCCGCGGCGTCGCCGCCGGTGAGGTCGAGATCAAGAACCGCAAGAGCGGCGAGCGTGAAACGGTGCCGCTGGCGACCGCTCTACAGCGCCTGGGTGCTGCTGCATGAGCCAGACGGCGGCAGCCAAGCCGGCAGGCGCCGGACCTTTTTCGGGTTTCGAGCGCATGGTGGCATGGCGCTATCTGCGTTCGCGCCGCAAGGAAACGGTGATCTCGGTCATCGCCTCGATCTCCTTCCTCGGCATCATGCTCGGTGTCGCGACACTGATCGTCGTGATGGCGGTGATGAACGGTTTTCGAGCCGAGCTGCTGTCACGCATCCTCGGCATCAACGGCCATCTCATCGTGACGCCGGTCGATCTGCCACTGGAGGATTATGCCGAGCTTGCCAAGCGCATCAACGGCGTTCCCGGTGTCAAATATGCCATTCCGCTCGTCGAAGGCCAGGTCCTGGCGCAGGGCAATGTCGGTTCAGGCGGCGGTGCGCTGGTGCGCGGCATCCGCGGTGAGGACCTGGGCAAAATCATGCTGGTCGCCAACAACATCAAGCAGGGCTCGATCGTCGGTTTCGACACCGCCGGCGGCGTCGCCATCGGCCGCCGCATGGCCGAGAATCTCGGCCTTGTGCTGGGCGACACCATCACGCTGATCTCGCCGGATGGCGACGTCAGCCCGCTTGGCACCACGCCGCGGCTGAAGGGCTATCCGGTGACAGCGATCTTCGAGGTGGGCATGTCGGAGTACGACACCTCGATCGTCTACATGCCGTTCTCGGAAGCGCAGATGTACTTCAATTCGGAAGGCAAGGCGCAGAGCCTCGAGGTTTATCTCGACAATCCCGATGATGTCGAAGCGATCAAACCCAAGGTCGAAGAGGCGGCGCAGCGGCAGATCTATCTGACCGACTGGCGCCAGCGCAACCAGACCTTCTTCTCGGCGCTGCAGGTCGAGCGCAATGTCATGTTCATGATCCTCACGCTGATCGTGCTGGTGGCGGCGCTGAACATCATATCCGGCCTCGTCATGCTGGTGAAGGACAAGGGGCACGACATCGCCATCCTGCGCACCATGGGCGCGACGCGTGGCGCTGTCCTGCGCATCTTCCTGATGACCGGAGCCGCGATCGGCGTGGTCGGTACCGTCGCCGGCGTCCTGCTCGGCGTTCTCATCTGCCTCAATGTCGAGCGCATCCGCGAGTTCTTCTCATGGCTGTCAGGTACGGTCCTGTTCAACCCCGAGCTTTATTTCCTCAGCCAGCTGCCGGCCAAGATGGACGGGGGCGAGACGCTCTCTGTCATCGTCATGGCACTCGTGCTCTCCTTCATCGCAACGCTGTTCCCGGCCTGGCGGGCGGCGCGGCTCGATCCTGTTGAAGCGCTGAGGTACGAGTGATGGCCGAGCCGGTGCTGGAACTGAAAAGCGTCGAGCGGCACTATGTGCAAGGCCCGCGCAAGCTGACCATCCTGAATGGCGCCGACTTCACGTTGCGGCGCGGCGAGATGGTGGCGATGGTTGCGCCGTCGGGTACCGGAAAATCGACACTCCTGCACACCGCAGGCCTGCTCGAGCGGCCTGATGGTGGCGATGTCATCCTGTCCGGCAGAGCCTGTGGACGGCTATCGGATGACGAACGTACGGCAATCCGCCGCAATGACATCGGCTTCGTCTATCAGTTCCATCATCTGCTGCCGGAATTCTCGGCGCTCGAAAACATCATGATGCCGCAACTGATACGCGGCCTGTCGAAGCCGGAAGCCGCCAAGCGTGCGGCGCAATTGCTGGACTACATGCAGATCGGAAAACGCGCGCAGCATCGGCCGGCGGAGCTGTCGGGTGGCGAGCAGCAGCGCGTCGCAATCGCGCGCGCCGTGGCCAATGCCCCGTTGGTGCTTCTGGCGGACGAGCCGACCGGCAATCTGGATCCTGCGACGGCGTCTTATGTCTTCGACGCGCTGGAGGCATTGGTCAGGCAGTCTGGGTTGGCCGCCATGATCGCCACCCACAACCACGAACTCGCCGCCCGCATGGATCGTCGCGTGACGCTGGCCGAGGGCAAGGTCGTACCGCTGTAAGGAAGGGACACTTGGTTTCCATGGACTCCTACGGCATCGACCCGACCCGCCTGATCGCTCTGCAACACCTGGATGTCGCTGCATGAGCCAGACGGCGGCAGCCAAGCCGGCAGGCGCCGGACCTTTTTCGGGTTTCGAACGCATGGTGGCATGGCGCTATCTGCGTTCGCGCCGCAAGGAAACGGTGATCTCGGTCATCGCCTCGATCTCTTTCGTCGGCATCATGCTGGGTGTCGCGACGCTGATCGTCGTGATGGCGGTGATGAACGGTTTTCGAGCCGAATTGCTGTCACGCATCCTCGGCACCAACGGTCATCTTATCGTTTCGCCGGTCGATCTGCCGCTGGAGGACTATGCCGAGCTTGCCAAGCGCATCAACGGCGTTCCCGGTGTCAAATATGCCATTCCGCTGGTCGAGGGCCAGGTGCTGGCGAAGGGCAATGTCGGTTCAGGCGGCGGCGCGCTGGTGCGCGGCATCCGCGGCGAGGACCTCGGCAAGGTCACGCTGGTGGCCGACAACATCAAGCAGGGCTCGATCGCCGGTTTCGACACCGCCGGCGGTGTCGCCATCGGCCGCCGCATGGCCGAGAATCTCGGCCTTGTGCTGGGCGACACCATCACGCTGATCTCGCCGGATGGCGACGTCAGCCCGCTTGGCACCACGCCACGGGTGAAAGGCTATCCGGTGACAGCGATCTTCGAGGTCGGCATGTCACAATACGATGCCTCGATCATCTACATGCCGTTCTCGGAAGCGCAGATGTACTTCAATTCGGAAGGAAAGGCGCAGAGCCTCGAGGTTTATCTCGACAATCCCGATGATGTCGAAGCGATCAAACCCAAGGTGGAAGAGGCGGCGCAGCGGCAGATCTATCTGACCGACTGGCGGCAGCGCAATGAGACCTTCTTCTCGGCGCTGCAAGTCCAGCGCAATGTCATGTTCATGATCGTCACGATGATCGTGCTGGTGGCGGCGCTGAACATCATATCCGGCCTGATCATGCTGGTGCAGGACAAGGGGCAGGATATCGCCATCCTGCGCACCATGGGCGCGACGCGTGGCGCAGTCCTGCGCATCTTCCTGATGACCGGAGCCGCGATCGGCGTGGCCGGTACCGTCGCCGGCGTCCTGCTCGGCGTGCTCATCTGCTTCAATGTCGAGCGCATCCGTCAGTTCTTCTCATGGCTGTCAGGCACGGTCCTGTTCAACCCCGAGCTTTATTTCCTCAACCAGTTGCCGGCCAAAATGGAAGCCGGCGAGACGCTCTCTGTCGTCGTCATGGCACTTGTGCTTTCGTTCCTGGCGACGCTGCTTCCGGCCTGGCGGGCGGCGCGGCTCGATCCCGTCGAAGCACTCAGGTACGAGTGATGATCGAGCCAGCGCTTAAGCGCCATGCGTCGCCATGTGAGGGCACGTAAGCTGACCATCAGCGCCAGCCATAGCCATGAACTTGCCGCCGGCATGGACCACTGTGTGATATTGCCTGAAGGTCAGCTGGTACGCGGTAACCGGCTGACACCGGCTTGGCGTCCCGCCGTCTGAGACCTTTTTCATGGGGGCGGGCACGGGGCGCCTGTGAATTGCCGGCATAACCGGCGTCCCTTCGATCTCGTCAACCTTTCTTTAACCTTGGCTCCACGCGCCACCCGGAATCGTCCGATGGTGCTGCTTTGTTCCGTTGACTTTAGAACAAAATTAGAACAAATTACGTACATATTAACAACAGGAGCCAGCCATGACCGATTTGATCCAGGACGTTGCCTCTCTTGTCTGCATGAGCGCTTTCCTGGTCTCGATGGCGATGTGGATCGGCGCGATGTGAGGAAATCGTCGCGGCCGGCGGGCCGCGGCCCTATCACCGACGCTTCAGTCGACCACAAAAGACAGACTGCCAGTTTGGCCCGCTACGGACCTTTGGGCAAATCCCATCAGAACCAGCATTCATGAAGTCTAGGCGCGGTGTATCGCTCGTACGCTTGCGGTGATCGCAACGCGCTTTTCTTGGATATGTTCCTGCCTCGCTGCTTCCATAGCGACGATGGGAACCTTGTCAGGTCGTAGAGGCGGAGTTTGCAGGACTTTGCCTTGATCTCCAACTCTACAGGGCTTCAGCCTGCCTTGCGCTGCAACGCGACTTCGGGTGCCTCAGCAGGCCCGAATACGGTCTCGAAGCCTGCCTTCAGGGCGACGTCGAGATCAGCCATTGTCACCGGCAGGCCAAGATCAACCAGCGAGGTGACGCCATGATCGGTGACACCACAAGGAACGATGCCCCCGAAATGCGAGAGGTCCGGTTCGACATTGATGGCGATGCCGTGGAAAGACACCCATTTGCGCAGGCGGATGCCGATCGCCGCGATCTTGTCTTCAGCCGGGGCGCCGTCGAATGATTTTGGTCGGTCGGGTCGCACCACCCAGACGCCGACGCGGTCTTCCCGCCGCTCTCCCTTGACGTTGAAGGCGGCAAGGGTTGCGATGATCCACTGCTCAAGGGCTGCAACAAAGGCGCGTACGTCTTCGCGCCGGCGCTTGAGATCCAGCATCACATAGGCGACCCGCTGGCCAGGACCATGATAGGTGTATTCGCCACCACGTCCGGCTTTGAACACCGGGAAGCGGTCCGGGTCGATCAGGTCGCCTGACTGCGCACTGGTGCCGGCGGTGTAGAGCGGGGGATGTTCGACCAGCCAGATCATCTCGCCCGCAGTGCCCACGCGAATCGCCTCGGCGCGCGCCTCCATGACGTCGAGCGCGCGTGTGTAGTCGACAAGACCGGGCTCGATGCGCCACTCCACCGGCGCGGAGCCGGCAAAAGGCAGGAACGTCGTGGCTATCTGGCTGCGTTCGGTCATGGTGCTCACGGAAAGGCTGGACATCATATGGCGTCAATCCGCGCCGACGTCCAGTTCCGGCGATTGTCCCAGCCGTCTGGGAAATCTCGCAAGTTCGGGAAAGGGGCTGGCATTCGCCGTCCGGTCGAGCTGCGATACCTGCCTGAAATATGTCTCCCGGCTTGCATTGAGGTGAGACCTAAGATTTTTCAGTCGAAATAAATCGTTGAGAACCGCCTGTGAAGCACATGGTGTGGTTGAGGCACATCGCCCTTAGACATCAACACTTCTCACTCTTTCTTATCTCTTCTCACGGTTACGACGCTATATTAAGACGGCCCATGTGATCTCATCGCATATGAAAGGCGACGACGCGAGACAGGAGAGGAGCTGTCGTGCGGATAATGGTTGAGCCGATAGCCAAAGACACTGAAGCGTTTCCGCCTGGTAAACCAGACGAATTTTCGATTGGACACCACGTTCTTCTGAACGCTCTCAGTAACTGCAAAATTAATGGCACAGTGGCAATTTGCATAAATCACTTCGACGCCACGCTCGACAAGAGCAGTTCAAAAGGAAAGGTCTTTCTAGAGACCTAAGTTAGTCGAGGTTGGATACGCGGGTCGAACTTGAAGGAGAAGTCGGGAATATCTTTTTCGCCTCCGCGTTGATTGGATATCGTTGCGGCAGTTCATGCCGAATTTCATGCTGCAGGACTCCTCGAATCCGGTTGAGGCCTGAATAGCTCTACAAGATGTGCTAATGCAGATTGTCTTTGCCACTTCGGATTCGTTTGTCTTGATCGACGCGGTGATGTAAGCGGACTTTGCTTCTGCGGTTACCCCAGCATATTTTAGCATAAAAAGTTTTCTGCCGGCATGGAAACCGGCAGAAAACAAAATGTAGACGGTTCAGCCCGGAGGCACGGATGCCGGAGATCCCGGAACTGTATTTCCGATCAATTGGTTGTTCCCAAAGCTCTGCACATCGCCGCCAACGCCAATAGCATTGCCGGCAATCATCGAACTTCCCACTCGAATTGCAGCAGGGCTGACCGCTTGCAAGCCTATGTTATTGTTCGCGATCGTGGAATCGAGGATGTTCACACTGGTATTTCCACTAGCATTTATGCCGTGGCGATCGTTGTTAGACATAGAAGTATTTGTAATCGCTATTCTAATAGATCCAGATCCGCTATTGGCAACATTTATACCTAAGTCGTTATTGTCGATCGACGAATTTTTGATTAAGGCAGAGATGTTCGTTGCTCCAGTTGGCAAAAAGAGAATGCCGTGGCCAACGTTCGTTGCGCCATTTCTGAATATCTTGGTGTCGTTGATGACCACGCTCACGTTACCGCTAGATGGCGAGATCATGACACCATTTCCGTTGCCGGAACCTCCAGCTGTAAAGCTCTGAATGATGGCGTCCTCAATGATTAGGGTCTCGCCTTGCAGAAATCGAACGCCATTGATCCCAGGTGAGGTCGAAGGCGAGCCATTGATCGATAGACCTCGCAAGGTCACCGCAGCATTCGCGCCGTTCACGATAACGCCGTTAGTGGAAGATGAGAGGATGCTCCCAAAAGTACCTGTGCAATCGATTGTCATAGACTTTGTAATTGTGACTGCCCCGAAGCCGGCTGGATCTAAGCAGTTTATCTCACCACCAGTGGCGGTTTTGGATATTGCTCCAGCAAATGTTTTGCATGGAGCGGTGCGACTACAAGGGTTGGCATCATCACCTACTCCAGAAACCCAAGTGCGCGTTGCTTGAGCCGAAGCATAAGTCGCAGTAAGAAGCGCGCCTGCCGCAAACGCAGCAAACGCCAGAAAGACGTTGAATCTAGTCATTGGAATCCCCCCAAATAAACTATCACATAGTACTGCGAGTCCAACTTTCTGACAATGGTAACTGGCGGATCGAGAGAAGCCTCGGCCTTTTGTGTTTCTTGAGGAATGTAGGCCCAAAATTCTCACATTATACCCAAAGAAGCAATTATAGAGATCGTTCTCCCAACGTGTATACGCTGGATGAACAGTCTCGATCCGATCGGCTTTCAATTGAATGCTGGGATCGATTTTCTTGGCTAGGTAGCTTTGCTGCCGCTGTCATCATGTCGTTGTCATCGAATAAGATGGTTCTTTCTCTGAAATCATTGCACTGCTTTATGGAGTGCAGAAGATATCTGCAGGGTCGAGCATTAGACGTCCTTGTGTCGTTAGACTAGGGCCTCCTAACTAGTTAGGCCGCCTGAGTCACAGAGAGCTCGTAATGGGATTGGAGGCGATTGGGATTATTCTGGGACAGCGCTGCAACGGCCTTTTCGAAGCCTGTTAAGAATTTGTCATGTTCAGATCTGCCTGGATAAACTTGAATACTATCATCATGATTTTATGGTGTCGCGATCGCGTGGTTTAAGCCTTTGCCGCTAGCGTACAATCCAGCGGTTCAGGATCGAAAGTGCGCAAGTGATCGCGATTGACCAAATGACGTCGAAGCTACGCTGCAACTGCTCGCTAGCATCAATTGGTAGAAGACTTAGTTGGCCAATGCCGGAGGTACAGGTAATAGGAGATCAGTCCGACGAAGCGGATAGCTTTGCCGCCCATTTGATTGCCTGTAGTTGTCGCATGCTTCGGTAAGTAACGATCCAATAACGGCAGGGGGGGGCGAAAAGCGCAATTTCGCGGCCCTGAAGCATGGCGAGGTGGAGGATGTCACTCTTAGGCCGATTGTGACGGTGGCCTTGGATGCGAGTGATTAGAAATCCTAGGCACCGAAGGTAAGCGCCCTCTTTGGATTCACGTCAACCGTTCATGCGCAATCTGCGGGTGCGGCACCGATGTGCAGGATCATAACTAGTCAATCCAGTGCATCGGGAAAGCGCCAGCAGACAGTGCTTTTTTCTACAAAAAATGGTGCGGTCGAGAAGACTCGAACTTCCACGGGTTGCCCCACAGCGACCTCAACGCTGCGCGTCTACCAATTCCGCCACGACCGCACGTGGTAGGAGCCGGAGTGGACCGGCCCGCGGCGTGTAGCAAATCGTTTCCGGCGAAACAAGGCCATCTCAAGCAATAATCGCACTTCCGGCAAAGAGTTTTTGCCAACCGGAGCTGGCTGCTCGCGGAAGCCTGGATTGGCACACTTTTCCGGCGTTCAAACGGCTTCAATCCGGCGGCGTCTTGTTCTACACCGGCACTGACCCTTTCCCTTCAAACCGGTCGCGGGGAAATCATGCAAGGTGAAGAGCGCAACGAGGCCGAGCCGGTTCACGCCGAAATATACGGCGAGGACGGCGTCATCCGTGCGCCCTTCGTCGCCCATATCGGTGCAGCCATCGCCGACCGCGACATCCTCGCCCTCAAGCGGGAAGTGGGCGATCTGCACCAATCGGAAGTCGGCGATCTGCTGGAAGCGCTGCTGCCCGAACAACGCAGGGCTCTCGTTGACCTTCTCGGCTCCGATTTCGACTTCTCGGCGCTGACCGAGGTCGACGAGGCGATCCGCCTCGACATCGTCGACAACCTGCCCAACGCGCAGATCGCGCAGGCTGTGCAGGAGCTCGATTCAGACGACGCCGTCTACATCCTGGAGGACCTCGACCAGGAGGACCAGGACGAGATCCTGTCGCAGCTGCCGTTCACCGAGCGCATTCGGCTGCGGCGTGCTCTCGACTATCCGGAAGAAAGCGCCGGCCGGCGCATGCAGACCGAGTTCGTCGCCGTACCGCCGTTCTGGACTGTCGGACAGACCATCGACTACATGCGCGAGGACAAGGATCTGCCTGACCGCTTTTCCGAGATCTTCGTCATCGACGCGACATTCAAGCTGCTCGGCGCTGTCGGGCTCGACCAGGTGCTGCGCGCCAAGCGCGCGGTCAAGGTCGAGGAGATAATGCACGAGACCCGCCACGCCATTCCGGCGACGATGGACCAGGAAGAGGCGGCACGCGAGTTCGAACAATACGACCTTCTGTCTGCTGCGGTCGTTGACGAGAATGAACGGCTGGTCGGCGTGCTGACCATCGACGATGTCGTCGATGTCATCCAGCAGGAGGCCGAGGAAGATCTTCTGCGCATGGGCGGTGTCGGTGACGAAGAACTGTCCGACACGGTGGCGGCGACCTCGCGTTCGCGCGTGCCGTGGCTGCTGGTCAATCTCTGCACCGCTTTCCTTTCGGCATCGGTCATCAGCATGTTTGGTGCCACCATCGAGGAGATGGTGGCGCTGGCCGCGCTGATGCCCATCGTTGCTTCGCTTGGTGGCAATGCCGGTACACAGACCATGACTGTGACGGTGCGGGCGCTCGCGACCCGCGATCTCGACATCTACAATGCTGGTCGCGTCATTCGCCGCGAAGTGCTGGTCGGGCTGCTCAACGGGGCCATCATCGCGACCTTGCTTGGGCTGGTCGCAGGCACCTGGTTCCAGAATGTGGATCTCGGCCTCGTCATTGCGGCGGCGATGATCGTCAATATGCTGGCCGCATCCCTCGGCGGCATCCTGATCCCGCTTTTTCTCGACAAGTTCGGAGCAGACCCCGCGATCTCGTCATCGATTTTCACCACGATGATCACCGACGTGATCGGTTTCCTGGCTTTCCTGAGTTTCGCCAGCTGGTGGCTGCATCTGGGGTGAGTGCCATTCCGGGGCGCTAGCGAACTGGCCTGGCTCGCACTTCGCTCGCAGCAATCTGCTGTGAGCGAGGGCAAAGAGCATTCAAGCCGCTGAGTTACAGAAACAATTGAGGATTTTTGCCTGCAATTGACTTTTACGTAAATGCCGTGCGAAGCTTCAATGGAACCCGCATGCTGTTCGATTCTCGCATCATTCGTCTGCGAGGAGTGGCACGACGGACAACGGCGCAAGCGCCCGGAGTGACTATGCGGGAATACTACACGATCACCGAACTGACGCGCGAATTCGATATTTCGACGCGCACGCTGCGATTTTACGAAGACGAAGGGCTGGTTGCTCCGGTGCGGCGCGGGCGTACGCGTCTGTTTCGCCCCTCCGACCGCCATCTCATCCGTCAGATCCTGCGCGGCAAGCGGCTAGGGTTCG
Source organism: Mesorhizobium sp. NPDC059025 (assembly GCF_042739655.1). Lineage (NCBI taxonomy): Bacteria > Pseudomonadati > Pseudomonadota > Alphaproteobacteria > Hyphomicrobiales > Phyllobacteriaceae > Mesorhizobium > Mesorhizobium sp. NPDC059025. The sequence goes on from NZ_JBHYIM010000001.1 coordinate 138,882, forward strand.
CCATCGCCGAGATTCGCGAAATCATCCAGATGTACAAGGAGCCGCCCGGCGAAGTCGGGCAGCTCAAGCTGATGATCAAGCGCATCGAGGAAAAGCGGGATTCGCTGCGCCAGAAGCGTCGAGACCTTGAAGAGACACTGGCTGAACTCGACCAGGCCGAGGAGTCCTGCGTGGAGCGGCTTGTGGAGCTGGGCGTCAGCACCTGAGCCCCGCCGGGTCTCATCCTTTGGTACTCCCCGGAACAGACGCCAAGCTTTTCCGTTGTACTCCCATCAGCGTCTCTGCAATGATCTAAGGGTTATGCGAGCTGGGGGGCTCGGGATTTGGATATGGACCTCAAGGGGCTCGACCTTGCCCTCGACAAGGTTGTGGAAGCAACGCTCATTCCGTCGCTTTGGCAGGAGGTGGTCGATGGTATCGCCCAGGCGACAGGCTCGCATGGTGTCAACATCATTCCGGTGGCAGAGCGAGCACCGGGGCTGATCGTATCGACCGAAAGCCTCGGGGGAGCTTTCGAGGACTATTTCAACAACGGCTGGTATGCGAACGAATGGCGGCTGCGTGGTGTGCCCTTCCTTCTGCGGCAAGGCACCGCCTGCGATCCAGAATACACGTCGCGTGATGATTTCGAAAATCATCCCTATTACCGCTTCCACGCCAAGCACGGTATTGGGCGCTCGTGCATGGTGGCCTTTTCGCGACCTGAGGACATGCTGGTCATGACGCTGCATCGCAAACTCACCGACGACTTCTTCAGCGATGAGGAGGTCGCGGTGCTGCGTGCGATGCGTGATCGTCTTACCATGGCATCGACGCTGATGCGCAGCGCCATGCAGCATCGAATCACCGGCATGATGGACGCTTTCGAGATGGCGGATGTGGCGGCCATCTTTTTCGACCGCTTCGGTAAGGTGACGAGTGCAAACGACACCGCCAGCCGGTTGCTGGGGGGCGAGCTGCAGGTCAGCAAAGGAGAACTGCGCTCGCGTCGTTCCGAAGAGACGAAGCTTATCCGAGAACGGATGCGCTCCGTACTCACCGAATCGTGGTTGCGTCCCGACGGTTCTGACGGCCCGATCCTGATAGCGAGGGAGGGAAAGCGGCCGCTGGCAATGCGCATCCAGCGGTTGGGCGGCAGCCTGCCAGACTTTTTCTCACCATCCGTCGGGGTTTGCCTCCTGGAGGACCCGGAGCGGCGCAACACGGCCGAGCCGCGACTTTTACGCCAGACCTTCGGGCTGACACGCACCGAGGCCGAAGTCGCCGCACTGCTCGGCCAAGGCTTGCGGTTGCGGCAGATTGCCGAACAGAAGTCGATCTCCTACGAAACGGCACGTGCGCATCTGCGTGCGATCTTCGCCAAGACCGGCGCCAGCCGACAGGCGGATCTCATCGTGCTGGCAGGCAATCTCGGAAGCGTCGGCTAGCTTCGCCGGGTCCTGTCGACACAGTCCTGTCATCGGCCAGCAGCTTGAATATCGCCACCTGTCCGCGGCTCTTCTGACGCCCTAATTCAGAGCGGGAAGCACCCACTCCAGCGCCGCGGTCACCGCAGCTCCCGCCGAAAACACGATCAAAGCAAATTTGTAGAACGGTGAAGGTGACGGGTCATACCCCCGAATTTTGTGTCCTGGATTACTCACAGTGATACTCCCCAACATCACTCAGCGTTCCAAAGCTAACACCGATGCGTTACCAGAAGGTACCAATGGCAATCCCTCCGAAACCCAAATCGAGCGGGATGGCTCGGCTTCGGATATTGCGCGCCCATCGGTGTCTCCGGGAGATCCGGGGCGGCTTCGAATACGCGATGAAGCCTGCGAGTTGCTCTCTTGCGGCGATCGCATCAGCTTGATGGAAGCGCGCATTCGCTTGCTCGACGGATGCTTGCCGTGTTCCGGCGATATATCGCTAAGTACTTTGGAGAAACTGGTACGCCCAAGGGGAATCGAACCCCTGTTACCGCCGTGAAAGGGCGGTGTCCTGACCGCTAGACGATGGGCGCAGCCAAGGCGGCTTATAGTGGCGTTGTGCGTGGCGGGCAACCCGTCAAAATCGGGTTTTTGCATTTTTTTCCAACCTTTTCGAAGCAGGCCCGAAACAGCAGGATTTGCAGGGTTTCCACGCCCCGATCTGCGTGGATGCCCCGAAATTGGTCTGGCGCAGCAAAGGTCGGAGCGCTGGCATGGTTGGCGCCGCATTGTTGCCGCCTTGTCCGACGCAGCGAGGGAACGTGACTTTCCGCGCGAACGCGAATCCGCCAGGGCGTGTGCGGCAAAGGTCGATGCGGCAGTCGGTTGGATATGGAGTATGCCATTGTTTTCGCAGGATATTGTTGATTTTTGGAGATTTCCTTTCGCAGGTTGCGACGTGCTCCATGACGACGACGCCTTTCTGCTCGCGATCAATCCTGCTCTCGACGAGGATGAGAGAGTGACTGTGCTGGAAACGACGGCAGGCAAGATCCTGGCGGCGGTGACGCCGTCGTTGGCCGACAAGGCTGGCCTTGATCGAGGGCAGCGGTTCTCGGTGCCGGTTTTCCACCAGAAGCTGGACAAGGCGGGAATCAGTCTGCACGGCGCCGACTATCTTTTCTATTTCCGCGAATCGGGACGGATCGAGCTTGCACTGGAAAGCGAGGATGTTGCTCGGCACTTGTCGCAACGAGACGAGGCCGTCTTCTCAGCCTTCCGGGCGGCAGCCTCCGAACAGGACCTCGATGACGCCTTTGTCGAACTCGATCACTGGGCGGTGTTCGGTTCCTTCCAGCAGGATCGACTGGTCAGCGCCGCCAGCGCCTATCCCTGGCGCGCCGATGGCCGGAATGATGCGCGGCTGGCAGATATCGGCGTGCTGACCCTCGCCGAATTTCGCGGGCGGGGACATGCGCGCAAGGCGGTGCGCACTCTCGCCAGGTACATCTATGAACAGGGCTACCATCCGCAATATCGCTGCCAGACCGACAATGTGGCCTCCGTCGCGCTGGCCAGGGCCGCAGGTCTGGCGCTGTTTGGCAGATGGCGTCTGATTTCGCCGGATTGCCTGGTCTGAACGTTTCGTTGCGAGCGTGCTATCCTTTCCAGAGGGAGAGGATGATATGGCGTTCGCGATCAAGACCGAGATTGCCGACCCGCAAGCAGAGCATTTTGCGTTCAGTGCGCAGAAGACGATGTATGGCGGCAAGGCCATTGCCGCCGGCGATACCATTTTTCTGTTCGCCAGCGAGAACGAGGGCGGAAATGGCCTGGTTGCGCGCGGTATCGTGCTGTCGGCCGAAGCCCTTGCGAGGCAGCCGGACATCGAGCGACAGACGCCGCGCGTCAGCATCACCGTCAGGCGTACCGCGCTTGCCAGGCGGTCGCTCGGCCGCAGCGAGCTCAGGCATTTGACAGACTGGCAGGATGGCCGGCCAGGAACCGAGCTCAATTTCAAGTTCTACCGCCAGGCGACGAACAAGATCGTCGGCCTCTCTGAGAGTGCGGCAGCGTTTCTGAAAAAGTTCTTCTAGGGCAGTTCCGGCAGGAATGCGCAGCGGAAACGCGCCAGGTCGACCTAACCGCGACGGCGGCAGCGCCAGTTCCAGTCGCGCTCGGGGCCAACGTCGACATGCACGGATTCTGTGTGGCAGTACGTGCCGACACCGCCGCGCCCCGGCAGCGAGCGCACATAAGTCGCCAGATCCCACTTGCTGACACCGGCGATCTGGATATCGGCTGCCGCGCAGTACATATGCAGCGAGTTCTTGGCGCCGCGCGCGCGCACATTGCGAGCCTGGTCACGATAGCCGGAAGTCACGATCAGCTTCTTGCGATAATGTCCTTCAATCTGCTTCAGCACGCGTACCAGCGATGGCTTGAGGCAGGCGACATCCACGCTTTCGGTCTGTTTGAGCAGGCCGTTGGGAGCAAGGCGTGCCATCCCGGCTGCGGAAGCCACCTGATATGCGCCGTCATCGTCCTCGTTCAGGTCGACGTCGCTGTCATCATAGGTACCCGAGCGGCGCGTGATCTCGAAGAGTGCGGTCTTGCGCACGCCAGGCAGATTGTTGAAGGCGGATGAACCGTCCACGGAGGCGAGCATCGCCTGCTTCTGGCCGGCTTCGGCTGAAGCCAGCGTGATGATCGGCTTGGCTGGCTTGTCTTCAGGAATGATCGCCTGCCTGGCTTCAGCCTGCTCGGTCGGCACGATCGGTTTCGGCTTCTCAGCAACCGGCGTCGCCTTGGCAGGCGATGAGCCGAACAGCGAGGCGAGGAAGCCTTTCTTTTCAGGTTTGGCCGGTGCTGCGGGCATTTCGCCCGCGGTCACATAGACCGGGTGATTCATTTCAGGCGTTGCCGCGCCGGCTGCTTGCGTTGCCGTGGCTGCCGGATCGGCCGCGCGCTGGCTTGCCGCGATGCCTTGCTGCGGCAGGACGGTGGTGGTTCCGGCCGCAACCTGCTGAGCCGCAGCCGCCGTCTCCTGGGCGCTCTGCTCCGGTGCGACCAGTTGCTGGGGAGTGGTGCCGGCGATCGCCTGCGCGTCGGCAGGAGCCGTCAGCGGGAATGCCGGCGTGCCGGGCTTTGCCGTGGGCAGGTAGGCGATCTGCTCGGGCAGGGCGGTATCGCCCTCGGCGGTCATCAACGCCTGCGATGTCGTCGTCGCTGCAAGGGCCGGATCGGTGGTGTTTTGCGCGGTGGGCGCGGCTGGATTCGTTCCGGCCTGGGAAGCCGCATAATTCGGATCGGCAACGCCGAGGTCAGGGGCGCCGGTCGAGGTGCAGGAAGCCAGCAGCAACGCGCACAACGCGGCCATGACGGCGCGGCGTTCTCCTTTCGCGAAGCGCGAGCTGTTTGCCCTCAAATCCAAATTCCCCCTCGCTAGCCGATACGAACCGTCATCTCAGGCGCTGGAGCGCCGCCGAATGATCGAGTTTCCGCAATCGGAAACGAGACCTGTGACAAATCCGCAAGCTTCCTTCTGAAATCGTTCGAGCCTGCGTGATTTGCGTCAAAATGATGATTGACGTGACCATTTCGCCCGCTTTGGCGGACAGGTCAACTCACCGCATATTACAGATTGTTACACTCGCACCTTCACGTAGTCGCCTGGGGCATCGCCCAGCGTTTCCATGGTCTTGCCTGGAATTCGAGGGGGCACGCGCGTGCCATCCTTCGCTTCGATCCAGCGTTGCCAGTGCGGCCACCAGGAACCTGGGTTCTCCGTCGCAGCGGCAATCCAGTCCTCGAATCGTCCAACCGGCTTGCCGCCGGTCCAATGCTGGTATTTGCCGAGGGCAGGCGGATTGACGACACCGGCGATATGACCGGAGCCCGCCATCACATAGTCGACTTCGCCGCCGAAATACTGGCAGCCGAGAAAGACCGAACGTGCCGGTGCGATGTGGTCTTCCTTGGAGGCCAGATTGTAAACCGGAATTGTGATGTCGGAGAGCGAGACCGTGTGTCCGGCAAGCTCCATCTGGCCGCGTGAAAGATTGTTCTCGAGATAGCAATTGCGCAGATAGAAGGAATGGTTGGCGGCTGCCATGCGTGTGGAATCGGCGTTCCAGTAAAGCAGGTCGAAGGGAAGGGGCTCCTTGCCGCGCATATAATTGTTGACGACATAGGGCCAGATCAGGTCGCCCGAGCGAAGCATGTTGAAGGCGGTCGCCATCTTGGTGCCGTCGAGGAAGCCTTTGCCGCGCATGGCGATTTCGAGTGCCGCAATCTGTTCCTCATCGACGAAGACCTTGAGATCCCCGGCATAGGTGAAGTCGACCTGCGTGGTGAAGAAGGTGACGGATTTGACGCGATCGTCGCCTTCCTGTGCCAGGAGAGCGAGCGCCGCAGCCAGCAGCGTGCCGCCGACGCAATAGCCGATGGCGTTGACGCCGCGTTCGCCAGTCGCCTGCTCGACGACGTCGAGGCCGTATTGCAGCCCTTCACGGATGTATGCTTCCCAGTTCTTGGTGCCGTGGCGTTCATCCGGGTTGATCCAGGAGATGACGAAGACCGTGTGGCCCTGTTCCACCGCCCAGCGGATGAATGACTTCTCAGGATTGAGATCGAGGATGTAGAACTTGTTGATCCATGGCGGGCAGATCAGCAATGGTCGTTTCAGGACAGTTTCGGTTGCCGGGCTGTACTGGATGATCTCGGCAACGTCGGAGCGTCCGACGACCTTGCCTGGCGTAACCGCGATGTTGCGACCGATCTCGAATTTCGAATAGTCCGCCTGGCGCAGTTTCAAGTCGCCTTTGCCGGCGGCGATATCCTCGGCGAACATCTTCATGCCCCGCACCAGGTTTTCCCCATGCGACGAAACGGTTTCGCGGAACAATTCCGGGTTGGTGAGAATGAAGTTGGACGGCGAGATCGCGTTTGACACCTGCTTTACGTAGAAACCGGCCTTGTGACGCGTGTGCTCGTCCAGCCCTTCGGCATGTTCGACCAGGTCAGATGCCCAGCGCGAGGTGACCAGATAGGCCTGCTTGAGAAAATCGAAGAAGGCGTTCTTGCCCCATTCCGGGTCCTGGAAGCGCTTGTCGCCGCGTTCTGGCTTGATGCCGGTGGCGTCGTCCTCGACGCCGCCAACGCGGTGGATGGCGCTGGCCCAGACATTCATGTAGCCCGCGAACAGCCTGGTTTGCGCCTCCAATGCCCGCTTGGGGTCGGCCAGCCAATATTCGGTGAGCTTGGAGAAGGTCTTGACCATGTCGGCCATCGGCTCGGCAACGCTGTCGCGCACCTCGCCGCGTTCACGCGGTTCAGCCCAGGCCGAGGCAGCTTTGCCCGCCTGCTCAACCACGCGCGCGAGATTGAGCGCGAAACGCTCTGGATCCTTTACCAGATACTGCTCGACGGATGGCGGTTCATGGGTGTCCGTCTTGCCTGCATCGGGTCTGTCGGCCATGGTTTGCGCGGTTCCTCCCTAGGCATTTCTTGACATAGTATCATGCAAGGTCGAATAGGAGCCAAGATGCTTTTGCTCTCCCGTGACGGGAAAGTGAGCTTTAATGGCCATTGCGGGAAAGTAGTATGACAATTCGTTTTGGTCAGCTTCTGGTTGCCGGTGCCGAACGGTTGTCGCTGGCGCTCGTTGTCGCCGGTGGTCTTGCCATGGCTGGCTGCGCGAGTTCGAGCAGTGGCCCTTCGATGGCAGTACAGTCCGGTGGTTCGGTGACCGGTCCGAAAGACACTGGCACATTCCCCAATCTGAACATCAAGCCGCGAAATGCGGCCACGCAGTTCACGGAAGACGAGAAGAACGCCAAGCTTGCGCAGCTGGCGGCTGCGAAGTCCAATGTGCAGGCCCATCCCGGCGACCCAGCCGCCGCGGCGGATGCCGCCGAGCTCGACAAGCTCAAGGCCAGCCACGCCAAGAATGCCCTGAAGCAGATCGGGGCCAAGTGTGACCCCGCTCTCGACCCGAATTGCAAATAAGGCTATAGCGCGCCGCCAAAGCGCCTCTCGATCGGAACGAACATGGAAGAGTTTCACAAAGTCCGCCGTCTTCCACCCTACGTCTTCGAGCAGGTGAATCGCCTGAAGGCCAGCGCGCGGTCACGCGGTGCCGACATCATCGATCTGGGCATGGGCAATCCCGATCTCCCGACCCCGCAGGCCATCGTCGACAAGCTCTGCGAAGTGGTGCGCGATCCACGCACGCATCGCTACTCGTCCTCGCGCGGCATCCCTGGCCTGCGACGCGCCCAGGCCAATTATTATGCACGTCGTTTTGGCGTGAAGCTCAATCCCGATACCCAGGTGGTGGCGACGCTCGGCTCCAAGGAAGGCTTCGCCAACATGGCGCAGGCAATCACCGCGCCGGGCGATGTGGTGCTGTGTCCGGATCCGACCTATCCGATCCACGCGTTCGGCTTCATCATGTCGGGCGGTGTCATCCGTTCACTGCAGGCCGAGCCGAATGACGGTTTCATCCCGGCGCTGGAACGGGGCGTGCGCCACTCGATCCCGAAGCCGCTGGCATTGATCCTCAACTATCCGTCCAATCCGACGGCCTATGTCGCGACGCTCGACTTCTACAAGGACGTCGTGGCTTTCGCGAAGAAGAACGACATCATCATATTGTCGGACCTGGCTTATTCGGAGATTTATTTCGACGGCAACCCGCCCCCCTCCGTGCTGCAGGTGCCGGGTGCGATCGACGTCACCGTCGAATTCACTTCCATGTCGAAGACCTTTTCCATGCCCGGCTGGCGCATGGGCTTTGCTGTCGGCAATGAGCGCCTGATCGCGGCGCTGACGCGCGTGAAGTCCTATCTCGACTACGGCGCGTTCACACCGATCCAGGTCGCTGCCACCGCCGCGCTCAATGGAGACGGCTCGGACATCGAGGAAGTGCGCGATATCTATCACAAGCGCCGCGACGTGATGGTCGACGCTTTTGCCCGTGCCGGCTGGGACATCCCCGCGCCAGCGGCGACGATGTTTGCCTGGGCACCTATTCCGGAGCCATTCAAGCATCTCGGTTCGCTCGAATTCTCCAAGCTGCTGATCGAGCACGCCGATGTGGCGGTGGCGCCTGGCATCGGTTTTGGCGAGCATGGCGACGATTACGTACGCCTGGCTTTGGTCGAGAACGAGCACCGCATCCGGCAGGCGGCTCGCAACATCAAGAAGTTCCTGGCGACTACCGCCAAGCAACCCAACAATGTGGTGCCGCTGGCGGCGCATCGCTGAACCGCTGCCGCCAATCATCCTGAATGATCGAGAAAGAGGGGCCGTCCATCATGGCTGAATCCTTGCGTGTTGGAATTGCCGGCCTCGGCACCGTTGGTGCCTCGGTTGTGCGCGTGCTCACCGAAAAGGCAGCCGAACTCACCCGCCAGTGCGGTCGTACCATTACGGTGACCGCCGTTTCGGCACGCAACCGCCACAAGGACCGCGGCGTTGACCTTGCCAAGGTATCCTGGTTCGAAAACCCGGTCGATCTTGCCCGCTCTAACGAGATCGACGTGTTCATCGAACTGATCGGCGGCGACGAGGGACCGGCGCGTGACAGCGTCAGGGCAGCACTCGAGGGCGGCCGTCATGTGGTGACCGCCAACAAGGCACTGCTTGCCAAGCATGGCGTGGCGCTGGCCGAGATTGCCGAGAAGAAAGGCGTGCTGCTGAACTATGAAGCGGCGGTGGCCGGTGGCATTCCAGTCATCAAGACGATGCGCGAGGCGATGGCCGGCAATTCGGTCAATCGCGTCTTCGGCATCCTGAACGGCACCTGCAACTATATCCTGACCCGTATGGAGGCCGAAGGCCTGTCCTTCGAGGCATGCCTGAAGGACGCACAGCGTCTTGGCTATGCCGAGGCCGACCCGACCTTCGATATCGAAGGCAACGACACGGCGCACAAGCTCGCTATCCTCACCAGTCTTGCCTTCGGCCACAAGATCGCTGCCGACGACATCTATCTGGAGGGCATTTCCAACATCACCCAGGCCGACATCCGTGCCGCAGCCGAACTTGGCTATCGCATCAAGCTGCTCGGCGTTGCCCAGCGCACCGAAAGCGGCATCGAGCAGCGCGTGCACCCGACCATGGTGCCGACCGCCTCGGTGATTGCGCAGGTGCACGGTGTCATCAACGCCGTGGCGATCGAGACCGACATACTGGGCGAACTGCTGCTGTCCGGCCCCGGCGCCGGTGGCAATGCCACAGCTTCGGCCGTCGTCGGCGACATCGCCGACATTGCCAAGAGCCGCCCTGGTTTCCAGCATGGACCGGTGTTCGGCCGTCCTGCCAAGGAGCTGAAACCTTACAAGAAGGCCCAGATGCGCAGCCATGCGGGGGGCTATTTCATTCGGCTAACCGTGCATGATCGCGTCGGTGTGTTCGCTTCCGTGGCCAAGCGCATGGCAGACAACGACATTTCACTGGAATCTATCGTCCAGCACGCCGTCGGGCCGGAGGCGGTCGACAAGAAGACCGTCATCCTGGTCACGCATGAGACCACGGAAGCGGCGGTACGCAAGGCGGTTGAAGCCATCACAAAGGACGGTCACTTGACCGACAAGGCACAGGTGATCCGCATCGAACGGGCTGGCTGAGAGCGCATGCCGCAATGGTCCGACATCCGATGAGGGCCGAGAGGCTTCAGATCCAGCGGCGCACGCGTTTAGCGTAGTCGTGATACTTCTTGCCGAATTTGCCGGCGAGGGTCTTTTCCTCGCGCTGGATCACCAGCCTGCTTGTCACCAACCCTGCCGCAAACGCCAGCAGGATAAGCCAGACGTTGCCGATGATCAGCCCGATACCGATGACCAGGGTTGCCAGAGACAGATAAATCGGGTTGCGGCTGAGGCCGAATGGTCCGCTGGTCAACAGGTGTGCCGGAGTGGCGACCGGGTTCAAGGGCGTTCTGGCCCTGTACATCAGGCGTATGGCGGTGAACCACAACGCCACCGCGCCCAGCGCAGCCAGCCAACCGAAACCGAACAGGATGTCGCCGAGGACGTCTCCGAACCAGGGCAGTGGATAGAGAATGCCCAGGCCAACTCCGACGATCAGCGCAATCAGGAAGATGATCGGCGGCAACGGAAACGGCAGGCGCGGGGCGTCGGTCATTGCGGTTCCCCAGGGCTCATGGCGTCCTCGGTCTGAACCGTGCATGTGCTGGCGAGGTCACTGATGCGCGTCCTGGCCGAAGCCGGCTGGTCGCCCTTCATGATGCCTGTCAGCAGGCCGTCCTTCTCGACCGCGGTGAGCATGCAGCCACAATAGCGCACACAGAACGCGGCGTCTCGGCTGTCTAGGCACGATGCCTGGCACGCATTGGTGAAGCCGAGCTTCGGATCCTGTGCGGGGGCAGGCCATATCTGTGCGAACAGCCATACGCAGCCGATCAGCACCGGCTGGTGGATGAGGTAGAAGGCCAGGCTGTGGCGACCGATGAAAGTGAGCGGGCGTTCAAGTGTCCGGCCGAACGAGACGTTGGCCAGCCGGTCGAACAAGCCAGCTGCCTTGGCGGTCTTGGTCAGGCCGATGCCTACCAGCACGGCGCCGAACCAGGGAAACAGCGGCACATAGTCGTTCGAGCGCGGATCGGCCGACGAGAGGCCGACCCACAGGAGTTCGGGATGATCGAAAATGGGCGAGCGCAGATAGAATGGAGCTGCGATCACCAGTGCGGCGACGATGAATGTCACCAGCGCCGGCATGCGCAGGAACAGGAGGCCGAGAACGCTGGCCAGGGCAATCTGATGCAGGATGCCGAAGAAGATGAAGCTGCTGGGCGTTGCGAAATACGTTACCAGCGAGATCGCAGCGGCCGCCGCCACCACCATGGCGAACCGTTTCCAGAAGCCCGGCCAGCGGATGCGGTCGCCGTGCGCAAGCACCAGCGAGACGCCGACCAGGAAGAGGAAACTCGACGCAATGCAGCGCGCATAGAGCTTCCAGGGTCCGTGCGCCGTCAGTCCGGCGCTTGCATACCCGAAGAACTCAAGGTCCCAGGTGAAATGGTAGCTGGCCATCGCCAGAAGCGCGATGCCGCGCAGGGCATCGATAACGGTAATGCGACGGGAGGGATTTGTCTGCTGTTCGAGGCTCATGCGGCGGGATTCGAAATTGCAACCGCACAATGCCTAGCACGGATACGGCCCAAGCGAGAATGGTTGGCGGCGCTTCTTCCGGTCAACCGCTCGAGCAATGGAATTCTGAAACGTTGACCGGATCGCCGCCGCCGTCTAGCAATGCGATCATGAACGTTGAAATGATCGCATTCGTGGTAGGAAGGCGCATGGGCGGGGTGGTGTAACCATCCGGCGAAAGCACCCATGCGCGGCAAACAGGCTCCTGACGGAGCCTTTTTTATTGCCGTCGGATCGGGTCGGCCATGTCCGATCCGCCAACCTCCACAAAATCAAGGACGCGATCATGACGAAAGATCGTCATTTCCCGGACACGGGTATACCGGGTGCGGGGACTGCGGGCAGCATTTCGAAATCTCGATTTGTCATTCTTGTCCTGCTGTCCGCACTCTCGGTGCTGCCTGTCAACATCATATCGCCGTCGCTGCCCAAGATCGCGATGGAATTTGGTGTGGACTTCGAGCTGATCAGCCTTGCGGTCGCGGGGTATGCGATTGTGACCGCGCTCGTGGAACTGATCTCTGGCGCGATGTTGGATCGATACGGACGCAGACCCGTGGCGCTGGTCTCGCTCTCGATCTTCATTCTGGCTTCTATCGGTTGCGCGCTAGCCCCTGATATTGTTGTTTTCCTCGTGTTCCGCGCAATGCAAGCTTCGATTGCCGCCTGCTTTTGCGTGGCTCTTGTCGCCATCAAAGAAACATCGAATGAATATGAGGGGACGAGCAGGGTGGGCTACGCCGCGATGGCATGGGCCTTGGCGCCGATGCTCGGTCCTACCTTAGGAGGAACGCTGGATGAACTCTTGGGGTGGCGGACGATCTTTGTCGTTCTTGCGGCCTTTGGCGCAATTATTCTCTCTCTGTCGAAACGAGAACTGAGCGAGACACTCTCTCCAGTCAGGCGAAGCGGGGTCTATCTCGGCTCATATGGACGGCTGCTAAGTTCGGTTGTGTTCTGGGCTTACATAGTCGTGATGGCCTCATCGTCCGGGATACTTTACATCTTCCTGGCCGGTGCACCTCTGGTGGTCGGTGGATCGAGTGCGCTGCTCGGCCTTTTCATGGGGATGGTCCCCGCGGGCTTTATCTGCGGCAGTTTTCTGACCGGCCGTTATGGCTTGAGGGTGCCTCGGGCCACATTGCTCATCGCTGCTCGTTTGCTGACCTGTGGCGGGCTCCTGTTTGGCCTGGTTCTGTCCGCGTTCGATATTACGCATCCCTTGGCGTTTTTCGGCCCGTGCATGTTCATCGGCCTTGGCAATGGGTTGACGCTGCCCGCCGCCAATATGGGGGCCATGACAATCCAAAAGGGCATGGCAGGCACCGCAGCGGGACTGGCAGCAGCAATGTCGATCGGTGGTGGGGCGTTGATCGTCGCGGTGGCGGGGCAGTTCCTCGGCGCGTCGGGAACTGTCAATACGCTTTTGAGCTCGATGTTGATCGTCTCTGCGATAGCCTTGGCAGCCGCGGTTGCCGTGGCCTTTGTCGATCCAGGCTCACGAAGAACGCACTGATCGATCCTCACAAGCTTGATGCGGCAGCCTATCGTTGTGCCAGCCGGTGCAAAGTGGTTGGCCGGCTTCGCATTCCGGCGCTAGCGCGTCGGTTTCCTGCTACCGGCCCGGCCATCGGCGACGCAGATTTCCCGTTGCGAGTCGTTAGTTTGGGAATCCATGTCCACGCATGTCCGCCATCCGATCTGGCTACCGGCGGTTCCGCCGGCGGACGCGCGCACCTTTGCTTCGCTTTACGCCATCGAATCTGCCGCGCGAGCCACGGTTGCCTCGGTTATCCCGATCCAGGCCTATGAGATCCTGAGGAACGAGCAGACGGTCTCGATCCTCTATACGATCGTCTCGTTGCTTGGTCTCTCGGTCACGCTGTTCATGCCGATGCTGATCCACCGCTTCGCACGCAGATGGGTCTACACAGCCGGTGCGCTGCTGCTTGCGATCGGTTCGCTGTTCTTCGTCACCCATTCGCTGCCTGGTCAGATCATCGGCATGCTCTGCCGGGTAATGGGCGCGAGTGCGCTGTCGATCACGCTCAACCTCTACATCATGGACCATATCCGCAAGACCGACCTCATGCAGGCTGAGTCCCTGCGCATGGCGTGGTCGATGATCGCCTGGACGAGCGGCCCGACGCTCGGTATCTTCCTCTACACACGCTACGGCATTTATGCTGCGCATGGAGCCGTGGCCGTTTTTGCACTCTGCCTGCTTGCGCTGTTCTGGTACTACCGGCTTGGCGACAATCCGATGATCGTGCCGGGCAAGAGCCGCCCCATCAATCCGTTCGCCAATATCGGGCGCTTCGTCAGCCAGCCACGGTTGCGGCTGGCCTGGCTTATCGCTTTCGGCCGTTCCTGCTACTGGACCACGTTCTTTGTCTACGGCCCGCTGTTCATGGTCATTACCGGCCAGGGTGAACTTGCCGGGGGCTTGCTGGTTTCGGCCGGCAACGCTCTCCTGTTCGCTGCCATTTTCTGGGGCAGGGCAGGCAAGCGTTATGGTGCACGCAACGTGATGACGCTCGCCTTTGCCGGGATGGCGGTGTCGCTGTGGCTTGCCGGCGCCATCGGCGAATTCATCCCGCTCGCCACCGCCGGCCTGCTCCTGGTCGGCGCCTTGTTCACCATCGCACTCGATGCGATCGGCTCCACCGCCTTCATGCGCTCGGTGCGCGCCTACGAGCGGCCGCAGATGGCCGCAGTTTACCGCACCTACCTCGATTTCTCGGAGCTGACACCACCTTTGGTTTATTCGCTGGTGCTGGCTTTCTTCGGCCTGGGATCGGTTTTCGCCACGCTTGGTTGCCTTGCTGCCGTCTGCGCCATTGTTACCTGGAGATATCTGCCGAAATCGATGTAGCGACGACAGCAGGTCACCAATGACGCGGATGCGTCTGGCGATGGCGGAATTTGGTTTGCCGGGCGCCAGAATTCTTTCTATAGTTCCCGCCGTCGTCGGTCCCTTCGGGACCAAGAGGGAATACGGTGGGGAGGGGGAAACCATCCGAAGCCGTGGCTGCCCCCGCAACTGTGAGCGGTAGTCCTCTCCAATGCCACTGAGGCTTGTCTCGGGAAGGTGGAGAAGGGCGCTGATCCGCAAGCCAGGAGACCTGCCGGCGACGGCAATGACGGTAATGCCCTCGGGTGGAGGGCGAAAGGACAGACCATGAATACCGCTTCCGTTTCTCTCGGCGCTTCGACCTCTTCGCAGTCGCGCTTCCTTCAGCTGGCAATGGCTGGCCTGCTCGGCATCTTCGTCATCGGCTTCACCGGCTTCTCGCATATCGAGGCCGTGCACAACGCCGCCCACGACGCACGCCACTCGATGGCGTTCCCCTGCCACTAACTCAGGGGGAACCCACCATGTCTGTTTTTCGCAACGTCGTGTTTGTCGCGGCGATCGCGGGCCTGTTGGCCGGCATCGTTCTCGCCTGCTTGCAGGCCTATGCAACCGTTCCCCTGATCCTGAAGGCGGAAGTCTATGAACAGGCCGCCGGCGGCCATGAACATGCGGCTGCGCCTGCAGCCCCCGCTGCCGATGCCGGGACCAACGCAATGAGTTCGGCTGCGCCAGCGCCCGCGGCTGCTCCGGCCGAGGAAGAGGAAGGTTGGGCACCCGCCGACGGCATCGAGCGGTTCTCGTTCAACGTACTCTCCAATGTCGTAACCGGTATCGGTTTCGCGCTGATCCTTGTCGCCTTCTCGGAATTCGCCGGCGGCATCGGCAACTGGCGCCAGGGTGTGTTCTGGGGGCTTGCCGGTTTTGCCGTCTTTACGCTTGCGCCAGGCCTTGGCCTGCCGCCGGAATTGCCGGCGATGCCTGCTGCCGATTTGCTGCCAAGGCAAGCCTGGTGGATCTCCACCGTCGTCGCCACGGCCATTGGCCTTGCGCTCATCGCCTTCCGCCGATCCTTGCCACTTACCGTGCTCGCGATCTTGCTGATCGTCGCGCCTCACGTCGTTGGCGCGCCGCAGCCGGAGAGCTACGACACGCCGATCCCGGAAGGCCTGCATCACCAGTTCGTGGTGGCGGTTACGCTGACCAACTTGGTGTTCTGGGTTGTGCTGGGTGCGGTCGTCGGCGTTGTGCGCGGCCGCTTTACCGGGCAGGCATCGAGCCTTCGCGACAGCTTTGCCTGATCGCCTGACCTTCATCATCGGCGGTGCGCGCTCCGGCAAGAGCGCGCATGCCGAAAAACTGGTTACGGCGCTGCCGGCGCCCTGGACGTATATCGCGACCGCTCAGGCTTACGACGACGAGATGCGCGAACGCATCGCGCATCATCGTGCTCGTCGAGGCGAAGGCTGGGAAACGGCGGACGCGCCACTCGACCTTGTCGAATTGCTGGTGCGCCTGCCTGCCGGGCGACCGGTACTGCTGGATTGCCTTACGCTCTGGCTGACCAATCATATGCTGGCCGGGCATGATATCGAGGACGAATGCGCCAGGCTGACCGCCACACTGTCGAAACCGCGTGGTCCCTGGTTTGTTGTGTCCAACGAGGTCGGATTTGGCATCGTGCCGGACAATGCGCTGGCGCGTCGCTTCCGAGATGCTGCCGGGCGTCTCAACCAGCAGGTTGCGGCGGTGGCCGACGATGTGGTGCTGACCGTTGCCGGCCTGCCACTCAAGGTGAAATGACATGGTCGAGATCGATGACAGCGAAGCCGAGCGCCATCGCACCAAGATGGCCAAGCGCAAGGCGGTGCAGGACGCAGAGGTGGCGCAAAAGACCATCGAGAAGGGCCTGCTCATCGTCAACACCGGTCCCGGCAAAGGCAAGACCACGGCTGCCTTCGGGCTGGCACTGCGCATGCTGGGCTACGGCCGGCGCGTCGGTGTCGTTCAGTTCATCAAGGGCAGATGGCACACCGGTGAGAAGGATGCTTTCAAGGCGTTCGGCGATCGGCTGGTCTGGTATTCGATGGGCGAAGGCTTCACCTGGGAAACGCAGGACCTGAAGCGGGATGTTGCCGCCGCAGAAGCTGCCTGGATGAAGGTGGAAGAGCTGATGGCCGATCCGTCCATCAGCCTGCTGGTGCTGGACGAACTCAACATCGCACTGCGCTACGACTATCTGGATGTCGATCGTGTCGTGACTGCCCTGAAGGGGCGGCGGGAAGACCTGCATGTTGTCGTTACCGGCCGCAATGCCAAGCCGGCGCTCACGGAAGCCGCCGATCTCGTCACCGAGATGGGGGCGACAAAGCATCATTTTTCCGCCGGCGTGAAAGCGCAGCAGGGAATTGAATTCTAAAGGCCTACCAGAGCGCCAGTGCAATCACGCCAAACAGCGCGACGAGCAGCATGTCGGCGGTCCAGTAAAGTCTCAGCGCCTGGCGGATGTCAGCGCTGGTAACGGCGGTGCGGCCGCCTTCTCCCATATGGCGGCCTTCCACCAGAACACCGCCATAAGAACGCGGGCCGGCAAGCGCGAGCCCCAGGGCGCCAGCCATCGCGGCCTCCGGCCAGCCGGCGTTGGGCGAACGGTGATGGCGTGCATCGCGGCGCATGGCGCGCCAAGCTTCGGCTGGATCGGCGCCCTTGATGAAAAACGCGGCGGCAACGATCAGGAGGCCGGTCAGGCGTGAAGCGGGCAGGTTGACCAGATCGTCAAAGCGCGCCGCGGCCCAGCCGAAAGCCTCGTGGCGCTCGGTACGGTGGCCAACCATCGAATCCGCGGTGTTGGCGGCCTTGTAGGCAGCGCCGCCGGCCAGGCCGCCGACGCCAAGCCAGAAGGCGGGGGCAACAATGCCATCGGAAAAATTCTCTGCCAGGCTCTCTATGGCAGCCCGTCCGACAGCGGCTTCATCGAGCTTTTCCGGATCTCGGCCGACGATCATCGACACTGCTTTTCGCCCTGCGACAACGCCGCCGCTGTCAAGCGCATCAGCCACTGCTTCGACATGGCTGGCGAGGCTTTTCTGCGACAGCAGCGAGCTTCCCAGCAGCGCAACGACGACAATGCCGAATGGCAGGGCCAGCAGGGCAGACTCAGCGATCCGAGCGATCATCGCCGGCACGGCAACGATGAGCAGTAGCGCAAACAGGCCGGCGATGCGACGCGCCGCGTCGCTGTCGGCGGCGCTGTTGAGCCTGCGATCGAGACAGGATATCAGGGCGCCGATCCACGTCACCGGATGTCCGATGGCGCGAAACAGCCGGTCCGGATAGCCGAGCCGAGCTTCGATCAGCAGCGACAGAAAGGCGGTCAGGGCGGACATGAGGCTTCCAGGCGAGGCAATTGCGGCAGTTGATCACGGCGGAAGCCTTGGCCGGGCCCGGGCGCTGTTTCCTGATGCACCGGAGCCGTTTGTCGATCTCTCGACCGGGATCAATCCGCACTCCTATCCGCTTTTCGATCCGCCCGCCACAGCGTTCACTCGATTGCCGGAAGCTGCGCGCCTTGCCGAATTGCTGGCGGCCGCAGCGGCGACCTATGGTGCGCCCTCGGCAGCAAACATCGTCGCAGGCCCCGGCACACAAATCCTGTTGCCGCGTGTCGCCTCACTGGTGAATGCGGGACGCGTTTTGGTGTTGTCGCCGACCTATGCCGAGCACGCACGGGCAGCCGCCATCGCCGGCCATGTCGTTGCCGAAACCACTGATTTCGATGCGCTGGCCGAGGCGGATGTCGCCATCCTGGTCAATCCCAACAATCCGGACGGACGCATCGTTTCGCGCGAGCGGTTGCTCAAGCTCGCCGATGCCATGAAAGCAAAAGCTGGCCTGCTCGTGGTCGATGAAGCCTTCATGGATGTCGGCCCGTGCGATGCTAGTCTTGCCGCCGATGCCGGACATGGCGGACTGGTAATTCTGCGTTCCTTTGGCAAGTTCTTTGGACTTGCCGGCGTGCGTCTCGGGTTTGCGCTGACGGATCGGGCGACTGCCGCACGGCTCGAGAGCCAGCTCGGTCCCTGGGCCGTGGCAGGGCCGACGCTGGAGTACGGCATTCGCGCGCTAGGCGATATTGCCTGGCAAGAAGCGATGCGGCAGCAATTGAGCGAGGATGCCGCACGGCTCGATGCGTTGTTTGTGCGTCATGGCGTGCCGGTCGCCGGTGGAACGTCGTTGTTCCGCTATCTCGATTTCGGCGGTGCGCCTGGCCTGTTCCGGGCGCTCGGCCGACAGGGCATACTGTTGCGGCATTTCGCTGAACGACCGCACACGCTGCGTTCTGGCCTGCCGGGTTCGGAAGACGAGTGGCAACGGCTGGATGCTGCACTTGCCGGCTGGGCTGCAAAGACCGATGGTTCACAAAACAGGATACGCGCATGATCATCGTTTGCCCGCTCTCCAAGGTCGAAGCTACGGTCAACCGCGTCGGTGCCGAGCGGCTGCTGTCCTTGCTGGCAGCTGGTACGGACATGGTGCGTCCGGCAGCCATCCGGCCCGAAAACCATCTGCATCTTGTCATGCATGACATCGCCGAGGCGCAGGAGGGCATGACGCTGCCCGGCGAAGAGCATGTGCGGGCATTGCTCGGTTTCGCACAGGGCTGGGATCGGTCGCGGCCACTGGTGATCAACTGTTATGCCGGCATCAGCCGCTCGACCGCATCGGCTTTCATCATCGCGTCCGCTCTCGCTCCGAAGCGCGACGAGATGGAGCTGGCCAGGACATTGCGCTGGCTTTCGCCCTCGGCCACGCCCAATCCGCGTCTTGTCGC
The DNA here is from genome assembly GCF_042739655.1 of Mesorhizobium sp. NPDC059025. Taxonomy (NCBI): domain Bacteria; kingdom Pseudomonadati; phylum Pseudomonadota; class Alphaproteobacteria; order Hyphomicrobiales; family Phyllobacteriaceae; genus Mesorhizobium; species Mesorhizobium sp. NPDC059025. The sequence continues at coordinate 158,154 of NZ_JBHYIM010000001.1, forward strand.
TGTGGCAGACCACATCCTTGGCCGCAATGGCCGCATGGTTGCGGCTATTGCCTCGATCGGCCGCGGTGCCGACGCATACGAAGGCGTGCCGTTCGAGCTGGAGATAGAGTGAGGGACGCTTTCCATCGAGAATGGACGCGCTTCGGCCTCAAAGCACCCAGTCGTTTAACTTTGCTCCGCGCACGTCCTTCAACAATGCGATGAAACCGTCGGCCTGATGCTCGGCGGTCAGCCGGCCTTTCTCAGCGGTGGCTATCGAAGCGTCGCCCACGACACCATGCGGGTTCAGATCTCGCGCGATCCAGGCGTAGGCGTGGGTGCCAGTCTGGCGCATCAGCGAAAAGGCCTTCTCAGCCTTGGCGACGTTGGAGACGAAGTTCTCGGCGTTTGCCATGTCGACCAGGTCCGGCCGGAAATGCAGCATCAGCGACGTCTCGACGTCGCCGCCGTGGATGCCGTGGCGATCTTCGAGTTCGGTGTACAGTCCCGCTGGGCGGCCGAAACGCTGCCAGCTGGTCTTCACAGCAAGCATGTTTTCGCGCACACGCAGTTCGCGTGTGACGATGCCCATGATCTCCTCATTGCCGCCATGCGAGTTGACGACGACGAGCTTCCTCACCCCGGCACGCGCAATGGAAAGACCAAGCTCGGTCCAGGCATCGATGAGAGTCGCCGGCGGCAGGGTGAGCGTTCCCGGCGCATGCACATGTTCGTTGGATTTGCCAACGGCCTGCACGGGGAGGATACGGATATCGATATCCGCTGGCAGCCGCTCGATCATCGTCACCAGCATGCCGTTCATGATGCTGGTGTCGGTGGATACCGGCAGATGTGGGCCATGCTGTTCGATCGCCGCCACCGGCAACACGGCGATCGTCGTCTCCGGGTCTATTGCGGCATATTCCGTGGTTCGGAAATCGCCCCACCATACGCGTCTTTTCGTCGTCACATCAGCCTCCGGATTGTCGGCAACTCATTCGAGCTACTCTGTCATAGGGAAGGGCGCAGGCAGCTCACCCTGCCGCAATCACCTCAACCTCGACCTTGAATTCCGGTCGGGCGAAGCCGCCGACGATCATCAGGGTGGAGGCTGGCGCCGGATCGGAAAAAGTGCGGTCGCGCACGGCCATGTAAGGCTTGAGATAGGCGCGATCGGTGACATAGGCATTGATGCGCACGACATCCTTCAGGCTGAGGTCTGCCTCGGCCAGGACGGCTTCGATATTCTTGAAGCACAGCTCCGCCTGTTCCTCGACCCCTTCTGGAATATGATCGTCGGCGGTGATCGCCACCTGACCGGCGCACAGGACGAGGCGCTTGCCTGCAGGGACCTCCACGCCGTGGCTGTAGCGGGCAAAAGGCGCCTTGATCGATTTCGGCATCAAATATCGGAACATCGCGATCTCCATTCGAGGCAGGGAAACTAGGCCGGGATGCAGTCACGATTCAAGCGCTGCTCGTGCGGTGACAGTATTACTTTCACCATGAACTATTCGTGGACAGTTGCCCTGAAAGTGGGCACGATGACGTTTGAAGCTGCAGGGCAGGGAACACCCAACACAATGCTCTTCCGGAATTGCGCGGCGGGCGTTGTGGCACGGCCTTTGCTTTGTCGGTCGATATGACGCTGTGTCGCGTGCGAGCGAAGGGGAGAGGAAATCGATGACGAAGATCTTGACCACGGCCACCGTGGCGGCCGCGGCGTTGCTCGGCGGCTGGATGTCCGCTGCGATGGCCAATGAGAAGGTGACGTTTGCCACCAACTGGCTCGCCCAGGCCGAGCACGGCGGCTACTACCAGGCTGTCGCAGACGGCTCCTATGCCGCATGCGGACTGGATGTAACCATCCAGCAGGGCGGCCCACAGGGCAGCGGACGGCCACTCCTGATGGCCGGCAAGATCGATTTTTATATGGGTGGCAACATGCTGCAGGCATTCGATGCCGTGCATCAAGGCATTCCGCTGCGCGTCGTCGCAGCCACTTTCCAGAAGGAACCGCAGGTCATCATGGCGCATCCGGGCGAGGGCCTGGACAAATGGGAGGACCTGCCCAAGGCCGACCAATACATCATCGGCGACGAGGGAGCGCAGAGCTTCTTCCTTTGGATGGTGTCGGAATTCGGCTTCGACGCGGCCAAGCGCGTGCCGTACACCTTCAATCCGGCTGCCTTCATCGCCAACAAGAAGTCGATCCAGCAGGGTTATGTGACCTCCGAGCCGCATGCCGTGGCCAAGGAGGGCGGATTCCAACCCAACCTGTTCCTGCTCGCCGACTACGGCTTCAACACCTACGCCACTACGATCGAGGCGATGCAGACCACGATCGACAAGCGGCCGGAAGTGGTTCAGTGCTTCGTCGATGGCTCGGCAAAGGGGTGGTACAACTATCTCTACGGTGACAACAAGGCCGCCAACGAAGCGATCAAGAAGGACAATCCCGACATCAACGATGAGCAGATCGCCTTCTCCATCGAGATGATGAAGAAGTACGGCATCGTCGATTCCGGGGACACCAAGAAGCTTGGCATCGGCGCCATGACGGATGAGCGCATGCAGAGCTTCTACGACAAGATGGTCAAGGCAAAGGTGCTTCCGGCCGGCATCGACATCAAGAAGGGCTACACGCTGCAGTTCGTGAACAAGGGCGTCGGTCTCGATCTGAAGAAGTGAGCGGTATTCCGGCAAATCGCGCGGCAGGCGCAGACCCGTCCTGCCCTCTCAAGGGGCGCTGGAGAGACGGGCGCTTATCCGCGGAAAGGCACTGATGTTGCAGACGGTAGCCGACAGGGATGACAGCTGGCAGCGCGGAACCGCGCCGCTGCTTTCATTCAAAGGCGTGGGCAAGGTGTTCTCCAATGGCGTGGCTGCCTTGGACAACGTCAATCTTGCCATTCGCGAAGGCGATTTCGTCAGTCTTCTCGGCCCTTCGGGTTGCGGCAAGTCGACGGCACTCAGGCTTATTGCCAGGCTTTCCACGCCGACCTCCGGCCATCTGGAGTGGCGCAAGGCGCTGGGAGACGATTGCGTCGGCTTCGTTTTCCAGGAGCCGACACTGCTGCCCTGGGCAAGCGTGTTCGACAATGTCTGGCTGCCGCTGCGCCTGCGCGGCGTCTCGCGCATCAAAGCCACGCCGGCGGTGATGGAGATGCTGGCGCGCGTCCACCTGGAAAATTTCGCCGATGCCGTGCCAAGGGAGCTTTCCGGTGGCATGAAGATGCGCGTTTCCATCGCACGCGCCATGGTCACCAAGCCGCGCGTGCTGCTGATGGACGAGCCGTTTGCGGCATTGGACGAGATCACGCGCTTCAAGCTCAACAACGACCTGCTGGAACTCTGGCAACAGGAGCGGTTCACCGCCGTCTTCGTCACCCACAGCGTGTTTGAAAGCGTCTTCCTGTCCAGCCGCATCGTGGTGATGGCCGCCAAGCCGGGACGTGTGTTCCGCGACATGACGGTCGATGCACCTTATCCGCGCGACGAGGCGTTCCGTACGTCATCAACCTATGCGGAGCTGTGCCGGCGGACGTCGGACGCGTTGAGCGCGGCCATGGATGCCAAGGTGGAGGCGCGACCATGAGCGCCGTCGAAAACCGGTCGGTCGTGCTCGACCCGGAAGAAGCGCGCCGCGTTCGCCAGCAGCGGCTGGAAAAGGTCGGCTCCTGGGTGCTGCCGCTTGCCATCATGGTGCTGGCCATCTGGTTCTGGGACCGGATCTGTGTGTGGAACGACATTCCGAAGTACATCCTGCCGCGGCCAGGTGTGGTCGTGCAGACCCTTCAGGACGATGCGCCGCTGCTGTTTTCCTCGCTGCTCGTCACCCTCAAGATCACGTTCCTCAGCCTTGCACTGGCGATTCTCGGCGGGGTGGGGCTGGCCGTCTTGTTCGCCCAGTCGAAATGGGTGGAAATGTCGTTTTTTCCTTTCGCAGTTATCCTGCAGGTGACGCCGATCGTCGCGATCTTCCCGCTCATCAACATCTATGTCGACAACCAGACTGCCAAGCTTTTGCTGTGCGCCTGGATCGTCGCTTTCTTTCCGATCCTTTCCAATACGACGCTCGGACTGAATTCCGTCGACCGTAATCTGCGTGATCTGTTTCGGCTGAATGGCGCGACGCGCTGGCAGGAACTGTGGCACCTGCGCCTGCCAGCGGCGATGCCCTACTTCCTGGGTGGCCTGAAGATCGCAGGAGGTCTTTCGCTGATCGGTGCGGTGGTGGCCGAGTTCGTCGCTGGCACGTCGGGCCAGGCGTCGGGTCTGGCCTCACGCATCATCGAAGCCGGCTATCGACTGAATGCGCCACGGCTGTTTGCCGCGCTCATCCTGATCTCTCTGACCGGCATCGTCATCTTTCTCGCGCTGTCCCTGCTGTCGCATCTCATCCTGCGCCGCTGGCACGAGAGCGCGCTGAAGCAGGAGGCATGATGGCAGCCGTTTCAGTCACTTGCCGAGGCTGCATTCCGTTCACTTTGAGTGACCGGGCTGTGGCGGACGCGGAGGTGCATTGAATATACTGCCGATCCCGCCATCTGGAGCCTATGTATTCGAAAATGCTAGCCTTCATGTTTCTCTGATCGTTGGCTTCGACGGCTTGGCAGACGCCGACGGCTTTGTGAGCGCAGATATCGCTGTTGACGGTGACCGCATCATCACAATCGCTCCACATCGTTTGGGGCCGTCGCCCGCGTCAGGAGCGATCGATCTCAAGGGGCGCATCGTGCTGCCCTGTTTTGTCGACTGTCACACCCATCTCGACAAGGGCCATATCTGGCCACGCAGCCCCAATCCGGACGGTTCGTTTGCCGGCGCATTGCGCGCAACGCACGCTGACCGGACCGCGCGCTGGAACGCGAAAGACGTTTCGCGGCGCATGGACTTTGCCTTGCGTACGGCTCTCGCGCATGGGACCAAGGCTATCCGCACACATCTCGACAGTGCCGCACCGCAGGATGGAATTTCCTGGCCGGTGTTCGAGGAAATGCGGGAAAAATGGCAGGGACGTATCGACTTGCAGGCCGCTTGCCTTGTCGGCATCGAGGAAACCCGCGACCAAGTCTGGTTCGCAGGATTGGCGCGACGCGTGGCAGCGGCGAGAGGCGTCCTGGGCGCTGTCACCTATATGGTTTCTGATCTTGATGCCTTGCTGGACCAGATGTTCGCCCTCGCCGTCGAGCATGAACTCGATCTGGATTTTCATGCCGACGAGACCGATGCTGTCGACGCGATCTCCTTGAGGAAAATAGCCGAAGCAGCGCTTCGTCATCGTTTCGAGGGAAACATCCTCGTCGGTCACTGTTGTTCCCTGGCGCGCCAACCCGACAGTGATGTGCGGGACACCTTGGACAAGGTGGCGCGGGCAAAAATGGCCGTCGTGTCACTGCCAATGTGCAATCTCTATCTGCAGGACCGCAGGCATGACGGGACTACGCCACGCTGGCGCGGTGTGACACTGCTGCATGAAATGAAGGCGCGGGGCATTCCCGTCGCGGTGGCTTCGGACAACACGCGTGATCCGTTCTATGCCTATGGCGACCTCGACATGCTTGAGGTTTACAGGATGGCCACCCGCATCCTGCACCTTGACCATCCGGTTGGCGATTGGCCACGCACGGTCGCGCAGACTCCGGCGGACGTCATGCGATTGACCGGCACAGGAGTGTTGCAGCCGGGCGGACCAGCCGACCTGGTTGTTTGCAAGGGGCGGAACTGGACCGAATTGTTGTCCCGCCCGGAAGCCGATCGCATCGTCATTCGTGACGGCAGGCAGATCGACACCAGCCTGCCGGACTACGCCGAACTCGATGAATTGATGGGGACATGATGGATATCGCGGCGCTGAAACGAGACATCGAGGGACTGAAGATCGAGGACAACGAAAAGATCGTCCAGCAGAAGAGCCGCGACTTCTACTGGTACAGCCCGGTGCTCAAGCGCCAGCTCGAACATGTCACGGGAGACCTCGTCGTATCGCCGAAATCCGAAGCTGAAGTGGTGCGCATACTTGCAGCCTGTTTTTCTCACGGCGTACCGGTGACGCCGCGCGGTACTGGCACCGGCAATTACGGGCAGGCGATGCCGCTTTCCGGCGGTGTGGTGCTGAATCTGGCCGACATGAATGAAATCGTTGCGATTTCTCCCGGTCGCGTGGTGTGCCAACCGGGCGCCATCCTGGCCGATATCGACAGGGCGACGCGTGCGCATTCGGCGCAGGAACTGCGCCTGCACCCATCTACCTACAACACCGCTTCCATCGGTGGTTTTATCGCTGGTGGTTCCGGTGGCGTCGGCTCGATCAACTTCGGTGGTCTGCGCGACTTCGGCAACATCATCCGGTTGCGCGTGGTAACCATGGAAGCCGAGCCGAGAGTGCTGGAACTGACCGGCGAGGACCTGCACAAAGTCACCCACGCCTATGGGACAAACGGCATCATCACCGAAGTCGAGATGCCGTTGACGGCGGCCTACGACTGGGTGGACGTTCTGGTCGGTTTCGACAGTTTCATGGCTGCTGCGCGCTACGGCAATTCACTGGCCTGCCAGGATGGCTTGCTGACCAAGCTGATCACCCCGATCGCTGCTCCCGTGCCTCAGCTTTACTTCAAGCGGCACCAGAGGTTCCTGCGTGATAGACAAAGCATCTGCGCGGTCATGGTCGCCCCGCATTCGTTCGATGCATTTCTTGCCTTCACGCGACGCGAGGGTGGCGAGGTGATCTTCAACGCCGCGGCTCTGAGCGACGACGAGAAGAGAGGCCTGCCGCCGGCATTCGAACTGGCGTGGAACCACACGACGCTGCGGGCGCTGCGCGTCGATCCGGCAATCACATACCTGCAATCGCTCTATCCGTTTCCCGATCATCTGGCTTTGGTCGAAAAGATCGACGCGTTGTTTCCAGGTGAGGTGTTCTCGCATCTGGAGTTCGTGCGGCTGGACGGCAACATCACGTGCTTCGGCCTGAATCTGGTGCGCTTCACCACGGAGGAGCGGCTGGACGAGATCGTGCGGCTGTTCGAGGCGAATGGCTGCCCGATCTTCAATCCGCACCGTTATACGCTGGAGGAGGGGGGCATGAAGCAGACGGATTCCGTCCAACTCGCCTTCAAGCGCGAGGCCGATCCGCAAGGGCTGCTCAATCCCGGCAAGATGATCGCCTGGGAAAACCCAGACTACGATTATCGCTCGGGGCGAACGTTCCTGTTCAAGGGTCTGGCAAAAGCAAGTTGAGCGCTGCGATGCGTGTCCTGGTTCTTTATGCGCATCCGGTCGAAACAAGTTTCAACGCTGCGCTGCACAAGATGATCGTCGAGCGTCTCACGGCGAACGGACATGAAGTCGACGATTGTGATCTGTATGCCGAGGACTTCGATCCGCGACTGACACGCGCCGAGCGCATGGCCTATCACGATGCACCGGGCAATATCGAGCCAGTGCGAGGCTATGTAGAACGACTGCGCAAGGCGGAAGGGCTGGTCCTATGTTTTCCGGTTTGGAATTACGGTTATCCGGCCATTCTGAAAGGGTTCTTTGACCGCGTGTTCCTGCCAGGCGTGTCGTTCCGGCTGGTCGAAGGCAAGGTGCGTCCCACGCTCGACAACATCCGCAAGGTGGTGGCGGTGACCAGCTATGGCGGCTCCCGCCTGCGCGCTTTCCTGGTTGGCGATCCGCCACGCAAGCTTGTCCAGCGCCTGTTGCGCGCTTCCATCAAGCCGGGTACCCCGGTCTCCTATCTGGCGCACTATTCGATGAATTTGTCGACGCCACAGTCACGGGATCGTTTTATGGCAAAAGTGGCGCACAGGATGGAAACGTTCTGATGCGGGTGCTGGTCGTCTATTGCCACCCGGTGCCGGAAAGCTTTTGCGCGGCCGTGCGCGATGCCGCGCTCGACGCCATCGCGGCCAAGGGATGCGAGGCGCGGCTGATCGATCTCTACGCGGAGAATTTCGACCCGGTGATGCGGGATGGCGAACGGCGCGAATACAACGAACGAGCGCCGGCGGACCCTGCGCTCGTGGAACATATCGCTCACCTGAAATGGGCCGAGGCGATCGTCTTCGTCTATCCGACCTGGTGGTACGGGTTGCCAGCAATGCTGAAGGGCTGGCTGGACCGCGTCTGGGCCAAGGATGTCGCTTTCGCGCTCGATCCCGGTGGGAAGATCACCCCGCTGATGGGGCACGTCCGGAAGATCGCGGTGGTCACCACCTGCGGTGCGCCGCGCTGGTGGTCGCATATTGTGGGCCATCCGGGACGAAAAACCATCCTGCGCGGCATCCGTGCCTTGTGCGCCAAACGCTGCAAGACCCTGTTTGTTGCACATTACCTGATGGATGCCTCGACGCCGCAAAGCCGGGAGGCTTTCCTGGCGCAGGTAAGGCAGAAGCTGAAGGCGTTTTAGCGCTTTTCCTTCTCCCCGCTTGCGGGGAGAAGGTGGCCCAACGGGCCAGATGAGGGGGCAGAACTCCCCTCGAACAGTTTGTACTGCCCCTCATCTGCCTGCCGGCATCTTCTCCCCGTAAATGGGGAGAAGAGAACTACATCCGCACCCTCTCTGCCTTCGGATCATACATCGGCTTCAGCGAAACCTCTGCAACGAAGCGCTCGCCTGCAATCTCGATCTCATAGCGGGAGCCGAGGATATCCGCTTCGCTCTCACCCTTGGCCGGCACATAACCCATGCCGACGGCACCGCCGAGATGGTGGCCGTAGTTGCCTGACGTGATGGTCCCGACGATCTTGCCGTCGCGCACGATCGCCTCATTGTGGAACAGCAGTGGTTCGGGGTCGGTCAGGCGAAACTGCGCCAGGCGGCGCTCCAGCCCGGCATCCTTCTTCGCCAGCACGGCGTCGCGGCCGATGAAATCACCTTTTGCCGTCTTCACCGCAAAACCGAGGCCGGCCTCCAGCACATGATCCTCGTCGGTGATGTCATGGCCGAAATGGCGAAAGGCCTTTTCGATGCGGCAGGAATCCAGCGTATGGAGGCCGCAGAGTTTCAAGTCCAGCTCTCCGCCCGCGTCCTCGACCGTCTCGAACACATGTGCGGCCTGGTCGGTCGGAACATAGAGTTCCCAGCCAAGCTCGCCGACATAGGTGACACGGTGGGCACGGGCGAGCCCCATGCCGACCTCGACTTCCTGAAATGTGCCGAATGGATTGTTTTCGTTCGAGAAATCGTTCGGGCTCACCTTTCGAATCAAGTCGCGTGAACGCGGCCCCATGAGACAAAGGACGGATTCTGCGGCTGTCACATCCGTGATGACGACGAACTCATCCTTCACATGCCTGCGCATCCAGGCGAGATCGCGCTGCAACGTGGCGCCCGGAACAACTGCGAAGAAAGCCGTCTCGGAAAGTCTCGAGACGGTCAGGTCGCTCTCGATGCCGCCGCGCCGGTTGAGCATCTGCGTGTAGACGATCTTGCCCGGCGCGACATCGAGATCATTGGCGCAGAGCCGTTGCAGGAAGGCGAGGGCATCGCGTCCTTCGATCCGGATCTTGCCGAATGAGGTCATGTCGAACAGGCCGACATTGTTGCGCACGGACAGATGTTCCTCGCGCTGATTGTCGAACCAGTTCTGGCGTTTCCAGGAATAGCGGTATTCGCGTTCCTGTCCGTTCCTGGCGAACCAGTTGGCGCGTTCCCAGCCGGCGACCTCGCCGAACACGGCGCCGCGCGCCTTCAGATGCTCATGAATGGGCGAGCGTCGCACGCCACGCGACGTGACCACCTGCCGGTAGGGGAAATGGTCCGCATAAAGCAGGCCAAGCGTCTCGGAGACACGCTCTTTCAGATAGGCACGGTTCTTCTGGAAGGGCTGGGCGCGGCGGATGTCGACCTCCCAGAGGTCGAATGGCGCCTCGCCGTCGTTGATCCACTGTGCCAGCGCCATGCCAGCGCCACCCGAAGAGACGATGCCGATCGAGTTGTAGCCGGCGGCGACCCAGTAGCCGCCGAGTTCCGGCGCTTCGCCAAGATAATAGCGATCGTCCGGCGTGAAGCTCTCCGGGCCGTTGAAGAAAGTGTGGATGCCGGCGGTGCCCAGCATCGGCATGCGATTCACGCCCATTTCGAGGATAGGCTCGAAATGCTCGAAATCCTCGGGCAACTGGTCGAAGCAGAAATCTTCGCGGATGCCTTCCATGCCCCAGGGTTTCGCCCTCGGTTCGAAGGCGCCGAGCATCATCTTGCCGGCATCCTCCTTGTAGTAGGCGCATTCGTCCGGCACGCGCAGAACCGGAAGACGAGTCAGTCCGGCGATGGGCTCTGTGACCAGATAGAAGTGCTCGCAGGCATGCAGCGGAATGGTGACGCCGTTCTGCGCACCCAGTTCACGCGCCCACATGCCGGCGCAGTTGATGACCACATCGGTCTCGATCGTCCCCCGATCTTCGCCCTGCGCCCAGGACACACCGGAGACGCGTCCGTTTCTGGTGTGAACCCTGGTGACCTTGACGTTCTCAACGATCCTGGCGCCACGTTGGCGTGCACCCTTTGCCAAAGCCATGGCGATGTTGGCAGGGTCGCATTGGCCATCGAGCGGCAGATGCACGGCGCCGACCACGTCCGACACGTTGAGATGAGGGTACATCTCCTTGACTTCGCTGGGAGAAATCTCGCGTACGTCGACGTCAAACGCACGGGCAAGCGACGCCTGCCTGTAGATCTCGTGCTTGCGTTCTTCGGTGAGGGCGACGGTGATGGAGCCGACCTGGCGCATGCCGGTACCGACGCCGGTTTCTTCCTCGAGCTTGACGTAGAGGTCGGCGGAGTACTTGGCCAGCCGTGTCATGTTCTGCGAGGCACGCAATTGGCCGATCAGACCAGCGGCGTGCCAGGTCGTGCCTGACGTCAGCTGCTTTCGCTCCAGCAGCACGATGTCGGTCCAGCCGAGTTTGGCCAGATGGTAGGCGACCGAGCAGCCGGACACGCCGCCGCCGATGATGACGGCGCGGGCTTTGGAGGGCAGAACGCTCATGCGGCCTCACGTCGATAGGTGGAAACGAAACGGCGCAGCCTTTCGGCCGCTTCGAGAAGGATGGGTTCAGGCTGACAGAGGCTGACGCGAATATGGCCGGCCGCGGCGTCGCCAAACGAGGATCCCGGCATGACACCGACATTCTCGCGATCAAGGAAAGCCCAGGCGAATTTCTCGTCGTCCGGCTCGACGGCGCTGATGTCGAGCATGGCATACATGCCGCCCTCCGAGCCGCGAACGGTCACGTTGTTCATGCCGCGCACCGCGTCAAGGAAGAGCTTGCGCCGTCCGGCATACAGCGCGGCGATCTGTTCCACGCCATAGTCATTGTTCAGCGCTTCGATGGCTGCGCGGCTGACAAAATCGGTCAGGCCGTAAGTGGTGACAAGATTGAGGCTGATCAGCAGTGTTATCAGTTCCTGGGGCCCGGTCAGCCATCCCAGGCGCCAGCCGGTCATGCCGTGGCTCTTCGACATCGAATTGACGACCAGCGTGCGCTCGTCCATGCCGGGCAGGGCGCGCGGCGAAAGATGCTCGCTGTCGCCGAGTGTCCAATACACCTCATCACTCAGCAACCACAGATCGTGGTGGCGGCAGATGTCGGCGATGCTTTGGAGCGATTTCCTGGAGTAGACCGCGCCCGTGGGATTGTTGGGCGTGTTGATCAGCATGGCCCGCGTATTTGGCCGGACTGCGGCCTCGATTATTTTAGGGTCTGGTTGGAAGCCGTCGGTGGCGCGGGTCTCGACGACCGTAAAATCGGCGCCGGCAGCGCGGAATGTGCCCGGATAGGTGGCGTAGTAGGGCGCCACGACAATGGCGTGGTCGCCCGGGTCGAGCACGCCTTGCACGGCGGCATAAAGCGACGCCTGGCCGCCAGGTGTGGCAATGACCTGTTCGGGGCTCGTCGCGACGCCGGTGCATCGCGTGGAGATTCGCGCCATCGCCTCACGCAGTGCCGGAATGCCAGGCAGCTGGGTGTAGTGGTGGTGGCCGGCCCGCAGCGCGGCAACTCCGGCTTCAACCGTCTCGGTGGGGGTGTGGAAGTCATGGTCGCCGACCGAGAGCATGATGATGTCCTGGCCGGCCTCCAGGCGTTGCCAGGCGGCGAAATGCACCTCCCAGCCATCCTTGCCGGAAGGCGTGATGCCGGAAATGCGGGAAGAGGGTTTCGGCATGTCAGGTTCCTGCAGTTGCAGAGGTCGTCGAACCGGATCTGGTGAGCACCAACCTGCGACCGTCATTGAGCAAGGGTACCAGAGAGCCATATCCGGCAATGGTTGGATGCGGTGTTTCAACCGCGTGCCTGTGCGTGGCGGTGATGACCACGACCTTGGTGCCGGCTGCCTCGGCGGCCTGGATGCCTGCCGGTGCGTCCTCGAAAACCAGGCAATCCTGCGGTTTCAGGCCGAGCCTGTCGGCGGCAAGCAGGAAGCAATCGGGCGCGGGCTTGCCGTTGGTCACGTCTTCTCCGGTAATCATCAGCGATGGTATGGGCAGGCCGGTGGCTTCCAGCCTGCGGATCGCCAGCCGGCGCGGCGACGAGGTGACGATCGCCCAGCGCTGCGGCGGCAGTGCGCTGAGGAACGCGGCAGCACCTGGAATAGCCTCGATGCCTTCGACATCTTCGAACTCCGCCTGGGTCAGCGCTTCGACCTCGGCCATGACGTCGATGCCCGGGAGGTTCAAGCGACGGATCGTTTCCACCGCCCGCACGCCGTGGATGGTGGGCAGAAATGTCTCGACATCAAGTCCGTGCTTTTGCGCCCACGCCGCCCAGACCCGCTCGGCAGCCGCGATCGAACTCAGGATCGTGCCGTCCATGTCGAAGAGGAAGGCGCCGAAGGCGTGATCAGGAAAGGGAAGGGTCATTATGCGCGTAGCCTTTGATTTTCGGGGTCCCACAAGGGTCTGTCTTCCTGGACCGTCGCCTTGAAGCGGTCGCCGAAAATCTCGATGTCGATTTCGGTGCCCGGCACGGCCAGATCGGCGCGCACCATGCCCAGTGCAATGGATTTGTCCACCCTGTAGCCCCAGCCTCCCGAAGTGGTTTCACCAACGATCGCCCCGTCATGCCAAAGCGTGGACATGTAAGGTGCGTCGCATTCCCCGGGTGCCTGGATGACCAGCGTCGCAAAACGTTTCTTCACACCCTGCTGTTTTTCGTTGAGCAGTGCTGCCTTGCCACGGAAATCCGGTTTGTCCCATTTGACGAAGCGTTCGAGCCCACCCTGCAGGATGGTGTAATCAGTCGAGAGGTCGCCCTTCCAGGCGCGGTAGCCCTTTTCGAGACGCAGGCTGTCGAGGGCGAACATGCCAAACGGTTTCAGGCCATGCCTCTGTCCGGCAGCCCAGACGGCGTCGAACACGGTGGCAGTATCCTCGACCTTGGTGTGCAGCTCCCAGCCGAGTTCGCCGGCGAAGGAAACGCGCACCAGTTGCAGCCACCGGCCGCCAATCTGACAGGATTGATGCGAGAGCCAGGGTTGGCTCAGATCAGTGTCCGTCACATCGGCCAGTATTGCGCGTGAATTCGGACCGGACAGGATCTGGCAGGAAAAGCTCTCCGTCATGTCCTGCAGCGTGATGTCAGTGCTCTCGGGCAATTGCTTCGACAGCCACTCGAAATCGTGCAACTGCGCCACCGCGGCGGTGATCAGGAAGAAGAAATCCTCTTCCAGTGCCATGATCGACATCTCGGTGACGATACGGCCCTTGTCATCGGCGAAGTAACCGAGCCCGATGCGGCCGGGCTTTGGCACCACACCCGTGATCAAAGTGGACAGCCAGGCGCGGGCACCGGGACCTTTAAGACGAAAACGGCTGAAGCCGGGCAGATCGAGAATGCCGGCGGCGTCGCGCACGGCCAGGCATTCCTCGCGAATGCGTGGCTCCCAAGGTCCTGAGCGGGCGAAGGTCTGTGTCGACCGTTCCGAGATGTCGTCGCCGGGCTTGGCGTACCAGGTTGCGCGCTCCCAGCCGTTATAGGCGCCGAACTGTGCCCCCATGGCCTTGAGGCGTTCATGCAGCGGCGAAAGTTTGCGGTCGCGCACCGCAGGCCAGGCATGACGCGGGAACTGGATGGCGTATTCGTGACCATAGACTTCCATGCCCTTGGCGACGGCATAGTCCTGCGCCGATCCGAACGCGGTGAAGCGGCGTGGATCGCATGACCACATGTCCCATTCGGTCTGGCCTTGCGTCACCCATTCGGCCAGCACCTTGCCGGCGCCGCCCGCCTGGGCGATGCCGAAGGTGAAGACGCAGGCTTCGAATGCGTTGGGTACGCCCGGCATCGGCCCAAGCAACGGATTGCCGTCCGGCGCGTAGGGGATCGGGCCGTTGATGACCTTTGAGAGGCCGGCAGTGCCGAGGATCGGGACCCGCTCGATGGCATCGTTGAGGTACCATTCCAGCCGCTCGAGATCGTCCGGAAACAGCTGGAACGAGAAGTCGGCGGGCATAGGGTCGCCGGGAGTGGCCCAGTGCGCGTGGCAATTGCGCTCATAGGGGCCAAGATTCATGCCGTTCTTCTCCTGGCGCAGATAATAGGAAGAATCGACATCGCGTAGCAGCGGCAGCTTGTGGCCCGCTTCCTTGGACCAGGCGGCAAGCTCGGGGATTTCGTCGAAGAGAATGTACTGATGGCTCATCACCATCATTGGCACCTCGCGACCGAACATCCTGCCTACTTCGGCGGCACGATAGCCGGCTGCGTTGACGACGTATTCGCAACGGATTTCGCCCTGCTCGGTGACCACAACCCATTCGTCGCGTTCACGGCGTACGCTGGTGACCGGACAGAAGCGGATGATCCTGGCGCCCTTGTCGCGTGCGCCCTTGGCAAGAGCCTGGGTAAGCTGGGCGGGGTCGATGTCGCCGTCGTTCGGATCATAGAGCGCGCCCTGAAGTTCATGCGTTTCTATGAAAGGGTAGCGCGCCTTGATCTCGTCGGTGCCGATAACCTCGATCGCCATGCCCTGATAGCGGCCCATGCCTTTGGCACGCTGGAACTCCTGCATGCGCTCCTTGCTGTGGGCCAGCCGGATCGAGCCGGTGACGTGATAGTTCATCGGATAGTCGACTTCATCCGCCAGCCCCCGATAGAGCTCGGTCGAATAGCGCTGCATGTTCATCAGCGACCAGGATGACGAAAATGTCGGCACGTTGCCGGCCGCATGCCAGGTCGAGCCGGAGGTCAGTTCATTCTTCTCGAGCAGGACGCAGTCGGTCCATCCGGCCTTGGCCAGGTGATAGAGGGCCGAGACGCCCACCGCGCCGCCGCCAATGATGACCACACGCGCCGTCGTCGGAATTCCGGCCATTTTGTCCTCCCCGATTTCCAGGGTCGAACGCGATCAGGAAAGATCGGCATTCCGCCCTATCTCATTGTTTTGGCGCATGATCTCTGAGGAGGCTGCGGTTTCGCAGACCTCCGGTTCGGGATCATGCCGCTAGTAGACCGGCGGCGAGACGACCCAGATCACGACCGCCGGCACCGCTCCCGGGTTCCTCCAGCGGAATGGCTTGCCGGCGAAGCGAAAGCTGTCGCCCTCGCCAAGTGTGTGCCAGACGCCATCGATTTCGATCTCGAACGTGCCGGACGTGACGTAGCCGGCTTCTTCCGTCGGCCTTGTTGCGGCTTTCTTCAATTCCGCGCCCGGCGCGAATTCCGAGCGCAGCATTTCGAAACTGCCGCCAAGATCGGGTGACAGAAGCTCTTCCACCAGTCCCGATTCGCTGGTACCCAGCGCGCGTCTCCGGCCGGCGCGCACAACGACACCTCGCTCGTTTTCTTCCGGCACGTCATGGCTGAAAAACAGGCTGACCGGTACGTCGAACAAGTCCGCCAGGGCTCGCAGGTCGCCGAGCGACGGCACCGACAGGCCGCGCTCGACCTGACTGACCCAGCCGACGGAGCGGCCCAGTTTCAAGGCGATTTCGGCCAGCGTCAGGCCCCGCGTCTTGCGTAGCGCGCGAATGTCGGCGGCGAGAAAACGTTCGCCGGTCTGCGCGTCCGGTTCGGCAGCAGGTGATGTCACTTTTCAACCGCTCGTGAAAAAATCATTCAGAATTTCATGAGACGCCAACTGCGTGAAAAGATCAAGCGCGATCTTGGGCCTGTCTAAAAAATCCGCAGAATGGGTGCCTTGCGCTTCTGGTGAGACCAAGATGCCCCGGTAGGCCAGACAAAATTGCTTGCGGTACTTTGGTGCTTCATGCAAAGGCACCCGCGACTGCGCGTTGGGGGGACGTGCTCCTTGAAATCCTGCGTTGAAGAGATTGCCATGCTGGCACCGGAAAGCAGAGCCCCGAAGTCGGACGAAACGACTGTGGTGGACGAAGCGATCATTTCGCGCCGCTCCGTGCGCGCCTTCCTGCCCGACCTGGTCGATGATGCAACGATCCGCGACATTCTGACGGTCGCCTCTCGCGCGCCGTCTGGCACGAACATGCAGCCGTGGAAGGTGTATGTCGTGAAAGGCGAGGTGAAGCAGACGCTGAGCGATGCCATCCTCAACTCCGGCATTCGCGCTGAGAAGGCTGAATGGGACGAATATCGCTACTATCCGGATCAGTTCTTCGAGCCGTACCTTACGCGTCGTCGTGCCAACGGCTTCGGTCTCTACGGTGCGCTGGGAATTGGCCGGCGCGAAGTCGACAAGATGCGTGCGCAGCACGACCGCAACTTCATCTTCTTCGATGCCCCCATCGGCATGATCTTCACCATTGACCGGCGCCTGAACCAGGGCTCATGGATCGATTACGGCATGTTCCTGGAGAACATCATGATCGCTGCGCGGGCCAGAGGGCTGCATACCTGCCCGCAAGCGGCCTTTGCGCCCTACCACAGGCAGATCCGTCCAGTGCTCGGTATTTCCGAGGAAGAAATCGTCGTGTGCGGCATGGCGCTGGGCCATGAAGACACATCAAAGCCGGAAAGCACATTCCGTACCGACCGCGCGCCGCTGGAGGAGTGGGTGAGGTTTGTGGAGTGAGGAGCGAATAGTGAGTGAGTAGGGCGTGAGACCTGCAAAGCTAAATCCCTCTACTCACTACTCACTACGACATTGCCGCTGACATTCTGACCGTCCTGCGGCGTCAGTTTGCGATAGGCGATCAGGGCACAGAGCGTGATCAAGGCTTCGATCGCGAACAATATCTGAAAATCGATGATCGAGGCATGTCCTCCAGGTCCCGCCAGGAACGACAGAACCGCTGCGGCAACGCCGACGCCGATGGCGACCCCAAGTTGCCACAGGATGTAATAGAGCGCGCTGAAACGGGCGAGTTGCTCAGGCTCGATATCGGCATAGGCAAGATTGCCGGTCGAGGCCCATTGCACCGAGCGGAACACTCCAAACAGGAAGATGTAGGTCAGCACGATCCACACCGGTGTCGTTGCCTGGATCAGGGCAAAACCGGCGACAAGGGCGGCCACGATAGGCGTGTTGGTGACCAGAACTCGGCGAAAACCGTAGCGCCTCAGCATGGCGGGCATCACAAAGCGCGTGAGCAATGAACCGACCGCCGCCATGAAGGTCAGCGATCCCGCGTGAACGGCACTCATGCCGAAGCCGAGCTGGAACATCAGCGGCAGTATGAAGACGACAGAGCTCAAGCCGATCGTGTCGAGGCCGCCGCCGGTCAGGAACGCGACGCGGAAGGTGCGGATGCGCAGCAACCTGAGATCAAGCACAGGATTGCGTGCCCGCAGCAGGTAGAAGATGGCGAAGCCGAGCAGAACGATGGCGAGAGTCACCTGGGCCGCGATCACGCTTCCTGCCATGTCCTTGGCAGCGAGCGAATCCATGCCGAGCACCAGAAGCACCATGCCGACACCGACAAGGGCAAAGCCGGGAAAATCAAATGGAGTACGAACCGATTTCCTGGTTGTCGGGAACAGGGCTGCCGCAAGCAGAAGCGCGGCGAGTGCCAGTGGTACATTGATGAAGAAGATCCATCGCCACGAAATGTAGGTCGTCAGCGCGCCGCCGACGAGCGGGCCGACCAAAGGTCCCGACTGACCGGCCAGCGAGATGTACATGTTGATTTTCAGCGTGCGATTGCGCGGAAAGCTCTGCAGCACCACGATCTGGCCGAGCGTGCCCATCAACGCGCCGCCAAACCCTTGCAGGGCGCGGGCGCCGACGAGTGTCCACATGTCGTTGGCGATGCCGCACAGCGCCGATGCGATGCCGAACACGATCAGCGCGAAACAATAGGCGTTGCGAAGGCCGAAGCGATCGGCAGCCCAGCCGCCCAGCGGCATCATGATGATCAGGCTGGCGACATAGGCGGTGACCAGCAGGCCGAGCTGGCTTGGCGGGCGCGCAAGCGTCTCACTGATGCCGGGAAGGGCGGTGACGACCACGTTCTGGTCGAGGCTGGTCATGAAGACGCCGCAGGCGACAGTGACCGGAATGAGCAGCGAAACGCTGTCCGGTGGCTCGACGCGACCGGCTATGGTCGCGGAATTCTGTGTATCCATGGGTGACGAAGTCGAAGTGCCGGCCTCTTGGTCAATCGGCGGCGGCCGAAACCGTCGATTCTCTCAGTCAACTATCGAGCCGGTGCTTATTTCCCTCTAGCGTCAGGAAGCGCTCTTCGTAAGGCCACGGCGCGGCAACGGAAAGAACTTCCCCGACTAGCGAGACGGCATGTAGGCCAAGCATTCGAGTTCGAGCTCCGCGCCCAATGCAAGGCCGTTCGTGCCGAAGGCAGAGCGTGCCGGCAAGCGGTCCGGGTCGAAGTACTCAAGATAAACCCTGTTGAAATCGCCCCATTTCGATATGTCGGCCAGCATGACCGTACATTTAAAGATGTCGGCGAAGCCAAGTCCGTTTTCTCTCAGGACAGTGCCGATGTTTTCCATCGTCTGGCGCGTCTCGGCCTCGATGCCTCCCGCTACCAGTTCCGGTTTGCCTGGCACGTTGCCGAGGGCACCTGACAGATAGAGGATGTCGCCGACACGCACCGCCTGGCTGAAGGGTAGCTTCGCTGCCCTGGCCGCCGGCGAATTGATGAATTCCATGACGTGGCGTCCTCGCAGGCGTTTTCAGGCGACCTCGTATCCGACTTCTTCCGCCGCATGCCCGAGTGCTTTCCAGAAGGAGCGTGCAAAGGAACGGAAGACGTAGATGTCGAAACGGTCGCCGCCCGTTCTCTGGATCTGTGCGAAGACGTCATGATGGGTGGTGGAGCGTGCCGCACCGACGGGAAAGGCGGGCAGGGTGAAGTCGATGGCGAAGAACTTCGCCAGGATCCATTCTGCCTCCGGACCTTCGATGCGGATGGCGGTGCGACCATGTGACAGATCCGTCACGGTGCCAATTGCCGGTGTGATCGCCTTGGCGAGCAGGGTGGCTATGCCTTCCGCTTCGTCGACTATGGTGAATTTGCCAGGCGCAAAGCCGAACGCGGCCTTTTCTCCGTCAACGGCACCACCCCCGGCGCCGTCCGGCAAGCCAAGGCCGGTCACCTTGCGGATGGCGGCGATGGCGCGCGCCTCCTCACCCGGCCAGGCTGCAACCTGGATGATGGAACCGGGGCGTGTCTCGGACAGGATCACGCCGACGCCGTCCTCGAAGCGGCCGTGCGAGCCCGAGCGATAGACGGGTTCCAGTGGCGAAAGGCGCTCAACCATGCATGCGGCTCCCTTCCGGGTCGAAGAAGTGGTGGCTGACGATTTCGACGGGGCCGAAGCGCTTGCGCAATGGATCGGACACATAGGCGCGCGTGCCGCGACGGCCCTTGCCGCCTTGAACGAGCGCGAGAGCGATGTATTTGCCGAGTGCCGGCGCGTAACAACAGGCCGTGATATGGCCGATCGAACCGTGCGGATTTTCCTCGTCGAGCTCCTCGACGATATGCGCGCCACCGTTGAGCGGCCTGTTGTCGAGAGCGACAATGCCGACGAGTTGCAGCCGGTCGGTGGCAGCCAGACCCTCACGATCCATCATGGCTGAGCCGATGAACGGCTTCTTCTTCGACAACATCCAGTCGAGATGCAGATCGCGCGCGGTGGTGCGGCCGTCTATCTCGGCACCGGTGACGTGGCCCTTCTCGATGCGCAGCGTACCAAGCGCTTCCAGCCCGTAAGGCACAAGGTCGAACGGCTTGCCTGCCTCGACCAGCGCTTCCCAGACATGGGTGCCGTATCCTGCTCCACAGTAGACCTCGTAGGCCATCTCCCCGGAGAAGGAGAGGCGGCAGATCATCACCGGAACGCCGGCAATCTCGCCATGGACGATGCCCATGAAAGGCAGAGCGGCATTGTCCACAGCAGTGCCCTCGACACAGGCGGCGAGGATTTCCCGCGCCTTGGGTCCGCCGATCGCGGCACCGGCCCATTCGTCGGTGACGGACGTGACGGTGACCTTCAATTCCGGCCAGATCACATCGAGGAAATATTCGAGATGTTGCATCACCTTGCCGGCATTGGCCGTCGTGGTGGTCATCAGGAAGTCATCCTGGCCGAGACGCCAGGTGGTGCCGTCGTCAAAGGCCAACCCATCCTCGCGCAGCATCAAGCCATATCGTGCCTTGCCAACCGGAAGGCTCGAGAAGATGTTCGTGTAGACGCGGTCAAGCAGTTCTGCGGCGTCCGGACCTTGAATAGCTATCTTTCCGAGCGTCGAGACGTCGACGATGCCTGCGGTCTCACGCACGGCCCTGGCTTCACGCACGTAAGCCTGCTCGACCGTTTCGCCAGCGTGACCATAGATCATTGGACGGAACCACAGGCCTGCGGAATACATCGTGGCGCCTTGGGAGAGGTGCCAGTCGTGCATCGGCGTCAGCCGCTCAGGCTTGAGATCGCCATATCGTTCCGCGGCCAGCGAACCGATGGAAACGGCGGTATAAGGCGGGCGAAAGCGGGTCGTGCCCACCTCGGGGATAGGCTTGCCAAGCGCCTCGGCCATGATGGCGAGGCCTGGGACGTTCGAGCTCTTGCCTTGGTCCGTCGCCATGCCGAGCGTCGTGTAGCGCTTCAGATGCTCGACCGAAACAAAGCCCTCACGATGGGCCAGTCGTACATCATCCGCAGTGACGTCGTGCTGGAAGTCGACGAAACTCTTGCCGTCGGCCTTGATCTCGAACACCGGCGCCGGTTCGGGGTTGACCGAGCTCGGTTCGATTTCCGGCTGTTCGATGACCCGCGCCTTTTCTCCTGACGCAGTGAGGCCGGCGGTGTAGCCGTCGACGATCGCATCGGCGGTGGCGAGCCGACCGGTGAAGGCGCCGGCTCCGCTCCAATTCTGCGTCGGCTGCGGCGGCAGGAACGCCTGCAGCTTCTCATTCCATTCGGGTTTTGCACCAGCCTGGCTCGCCAGATGCAACACTGGCGACCATCCACCGGACATCAGCAGGCAATCGGTCTGGATGCCGCGCGGCTCGCCGGTCAGTGTCCCGTTCGCGCCATCCAGCCGCTGGATCCTGATGCCGCTCAATGTCTTGCCGCCATCGGTTGCCGATACTGCATGCCCCGCGATCAGTTCCGCGCCGGCTGACGCAGCCAGTGCGCGTGCCTGATCGGAAATGTTGGTGCGGACGTCGACGATCGTGGCGATATTGGCTCCGGCCTTCTTCAGGCTCGCGGCCGCCTGGTAGGCCGTGTCGTTGTTGGTGAAGAGGGTGACCTTTTCGCCTGGAAGCACGCCGAACTGGTTGGTGTAGCGCTGCGCTGCGCTGGCGAGCATGACGCCGGGGCGGTCATTGCCCGGGAAAACCAGGGGGCGCTCCAAAGCACCGGTGGCGAGCACGACCGACTTGGCGCGAATGGTCCAATGGCGATGGCGCGGCTCGCCGCGCGCTGCGGTTTCCTTATGGTCCGAGACGCGCTCCAGGGCAGCCAGCGTGTTGCCGTCGTAGTAGCCCCAAACCGCGGTGCGGGGCAGCAGCCGGACATTGTTGCGGCCCTTGAGGCCGTTGACGATTTCGCTTGCCCAGTCTGCAGCGCGCGTACCGTCGATGGTCTCGCCCGACCAATTGGCGGATCCGCCAAAACGCGGATCGAGCTCAGCCAGGATGACGCGTGCGCCGCCTTCGGCGGCAGCCTTGGCGGCCATCAATCCGGCAGGGCCAGAACCGACCACCAGCACATCGCAGAAGGCATTCATGCGTTCATAGCGGGAATCGTCGGCTACCGTGCCGGCGCGGCCGAGGCCGGCTGCGCGACGGATGAAGTGCTCGCAGAACATCCAGAAGCGGGTGCCCTTGAGCGGCCCGATCACCGGTCCCATGAAGGTCTTGTAGTAGAAACCGGCACCGATGACCTTGCTTCCGAGCTGGTTGATGGCGCCAACATCCCACTTCAGCGACGGAAACCGGTTCTGGCTCTCGGCCCGCAAGCCGTCATAGATCTCGACGGTGGTTGCCGGGATGTTCGGCTCACGCGCAGTGCCGCGCAGGATGGTGACCAGCGCGTTAGGTTCGTCCACACCGGCACTCAAAACGCCGCGCGGCCGATGGTACTTGAAAGAGCGACCCAAAAGCGTGACGCCGCCGGCAAGCAAGGCAGAAGCCAGCGTATCGCCGGCATGGCCGGTGAAAGGCACGCCGTCGAAGGTGAAGCGGATGGTTCTCAGCCGGTCGATCTGACCGCCGGTTTCGTTGCGGCGCGGGCTCATGTCTTGGCTCCGGGCTTGCGCCGCTCGGTTGTGCGATGGTGGGCGTTGCCGCGCACCGGCACGGTGTTTGAAACGACATGGGTTATGGTGTTGCGGAGCACGCGGATGTGGCTGCGGCAGCCGCCGGAGTGCTGCCAGATCTCGTTATGGTCGCCGGCAGGATTTTGCCGGTCGTAGACATATTCGTTCCAGGCCTGAAGGTCCTGCGAACTGGGGGCAGGGCGCTGGCGATTGCCGTCGCCCTGATAGGTGAATTCGGACACGTCTCGCGGACCGCAATAGGGGCAGGTGAGCAGCATGGTCAGTCCTAATGCAGGCGGGGCGTTGCGCCCTGGCCCTTCTCGTCGATCATTGTGCCACGGTGGAAGCGATCGAGCGTGAAGGCGGCGTTCAGTTCGTGAGGTTCGTCCCGTGCGATGGTGTGGGCAAAGCAGAAGCCCGAGGCCGGTGTCGCCTTGAAGCCGCCGTAGCACCAGCCGCAATTGAGATACATGCCGGGCAACGGCCCCGTCGTGATGATGGGAGAGCCGTCCATCGACATGTCGCAGACGCCGGCCCAGGAGCGCAGCATGCGCACGCTGGCAAGGCTCGGGAACAACGCCAGCATCTCAGCCATCACCTCTTCCACGATCGGCAGGTTGCCGCGCTGAGCATAAGAGTTGTAGCCATCGAGATCGCCGCCGTAGATCAGGCCGCCCTTGTCGGACTGGCCCATGTAGAAATGGCCCATGCCGAAGGTGACGACGGTGTCGAGGAACGGCTTCAGCGATTCCGAGACGAAGGCCTGCAGCACGTGACTTTCGATCGGCAGCCTGTCGATGCCAGCGAGCTGCATGACGCGACCCGTACTGCCGGCTGCGGCCAGGGCCACCTTCCTGGCACGGATCTCGCCACGCGTGGTGACAACGCCGGTCACGCGATCACCGTCACGCAGGAAACCGGTGACTTCGCAGTTCTCCAATATGTCGACACCGCGCCGGTCGGCGCCGCGCGCATACCCCCAGGCGACGGCGTCGTGACGGGCTGTACCGGCACGCGGCTGCATCAGGCCGCCCATAATCGGAAAACGCGCGCTGGCCGAAACATCGATCGCCGGCATCAGTCGCTTGATCTCGGCAACCGACATCAACTCGGCATCGACGCCCTGATGACGCATTGAGTTGCCCCGGCGGGCATAGTCGTCGAACTGGGCCGGGGTGTGTGCGAGATTGAGCACGCCGCGTTGCGAGAACATGACATTGTAGTTGAGGTCGTGGGAAAGGTTCTCCCACAGCTTCATCGAATGTTCGTAGAAGCGGGTGTTTGGCGGCAGCAGATAGTTGGAGCGCACGGCTGTGGTGTTGCGGCCGACATTGCCCGAGCCGAGATAGCCCTTCTCGACCACCGCAACATTGGTGATGCCGTGTTCCTTGGCGAGATAGTAGGCGGTCGAAAGGCCGTGACCGCCGCCGCCAATGATGACCACGTCATAGGAAGCCTTGGGGTCGGGCTTTCGCCAGGCGGGTTTCCAATCCTTGTTGCCTGACAGCGCATTGCGCAGCAGCGAGAGAGCCGAATATTCCGCCATGCCAACTCCATCCCGAATCCGCATGCGGCTCGGATAGCCCATTTCGGAAGGAGACTATAGAGCCAGCCTCGGCGCCAAAGCCAGAATTGCGCCACGGCTTTTCGACTGACCGACCAGCGTGTTCTGGTGGGAAGCAGCTTGCTCCGCCCCAATGCCGTCTCTATCAAGGGCAAGATTTCGCAGCCTTGAAGGTTGCTTTACGGGTTGCCGGTCTATGATTTTTCGATTTGTCCGCCTCTTGCTGATCCTGGTTCTCACCGCGGCGATGCCTGCGCTGGTGTTGGCGCAGGTCGACATGCCGCTCCTCGGGGAAACCGCCCAGCCAGCCACTCCCGCTCAGCAACCGGCTCAGCAGACCGCGCCGCAGCCGACTGATCCGAACGGCTCCGCTCAGCCGTCGCAACCTCCCGCACAGGTTACGCCGGCGGCCTCGCAGGCGGCACCCGTGCAGGCGCAGTCTTCCGATGCGCTGGTCGCGGAGCAACAGAAGGCGCTCAAGGCGCTGGTGGTGAAAACAGACAATTTTGCCAAGCAGATCGACGACAATCAGGAAGACGATGGCGCACTGGTCGAGATTCGCACGCAACTGGAGGAGCTCTCCAGGGCGGCACTCGGCACCGCGACCGTTTTTCGGCCGCGGCTGACCGAGATCAATGTCCGGCTGGAGCAATTGGGACCACCGCCAGCGCAAGGCCAACCGGCTGAGCCGGACATCGTCGCCACCGAGCGCAAGGCGCTGACAAACGAGAAGGCCGAGATCAACGCTGTCATCGCGGGAGCGCAGACACTTTCCGTCCGCATCGCGGCGATGGGAGACAAGATCTCCACCCTGCGCAGTGAACTGTTCCGCAAGACGCTGACCAAGCGCTACGCTTTGAATGATCTTCTGAGCAGCAAACTCGCCGTCGATGCGAACGCGGAATTCTCAAACCTTTACAGCGCCGTTTCGTCCTGGTTCTCGTTCGTCCTGAAGTTCAAGTACCAGGCTGCATTTGTGGCGACACTGATGGCGCTGGTGGCAGCGCTGGTATTGCACGTCGTGGTGCGGCGAATATTCGGTCGCATCTTCGAGCCGGATCCGACGGTTGAGGACCCGAGCTATCTCAGCCGTCTGTCGGCCGCTTTCTGGTCAACCTTGTTACCGACGCTCGGCCTGGGGGTTTTCCTGAGCCTGGCCTATTTCTTCTTCGACTATTACGGGGTGCTGAGAGGCGATATCGGCATCTTCCTGCGCTCGATCATCGGCGTGATCCTGATCGTGTTCTGCGTCTACCGCCTGACCAATAGCGCTCTCTCTCCCAGCATGCCGAAATGGCGGCTGATCCCGGTTGAATCCGGTCCTGCACGTTGGCTTGTGGCGCTGTCCACCGCCATGGCCGTCGTGTTGGGGGTCAACGGCTTCCTGTCCGTGGTGAACGAACAGATGGGGTCGCCGCTGTCGCTCACGGTCGGTCGGAGCTTTGTCGCGACCGTTATCGTCGGGCTGATCCTGATCATGATGGGCCTTGTGCGGCCGTTTCGCACGAAAACCAGCGAATGGCGGCCATGGCCGGCCTGGCTACGGTTCCTTGCCTATGCGCTCGGAGCCATAACGATCGTTGCGGCGCTGCTTGGCTACATCGGTTTTGCCATTTTCCTGGCAGGCCAGGTCGTTGTGACCACCACGCTGCTGATCACAGCCTACATCGGTTTCCTGTCGGCCCGCGCCATTGGCGCCGAGGGTGGTTTCGCGGAAACGTCCGTGGGACGCTGGATTGCCGGTCGGACAAGCCTGGAGGAAGGCACGCTCGATCAGCTGGGCCTCGCGACGAGCATTGCTCTCAATCTGCTGATCGTCGTCGTCTTCCTGCCGATGCTGCTGCTGATGTGGGGCTTCCAGTTCGCCGATATCCAGGCCTGGGCCTACAGGATTGCGATGGGCGTTACGGTCGGATCCGTCACCATCTCGCTGTTCGGCATTTTGACGGGCGTCATCGTTTTCATCCTCGGCTACTTCCTGACGCGCTGGTTCCAGTCCTGGCTCGACGATTCCGTCATGGCCCGCGGCAAAGTCGATACCGGCGTGCGCAACTCAATCCGGCTGGTGGTCGGCTATGCCGGCTTTGCCCTGGCCGCGGTCGTCGGCATATCTTCGGCAGGTATCAATCTTTCGAACCTTGCGCTTATCG
Source organism: Mesorhizobium sp. NPDC059025 (assembly GCF_042739655.1). Classification (NCBI taxonomy): domain Bacteria; kingdom Pseudomonadati; phylum Pseudomonadota; class Alphaproteobacteria; order Hyphomicrobiales; family Phyllobacteriaceae; genus Mesorhizobium; species Mesorhizobium sp. NPDC059025. The sequence goes on from NZ_JBHYIM010000001.1 coordinate 184,501, forward strand.
CCGGTGGTCTTTCGCTGGGTCTTGGTTTCGGCTTGCAGAACGTCGTCTCCAACTTCGTCTCCGGCCTGATCCTGCTTGCCGAGCGGCCGTTCAAGGTGGGTGACTGGATCGTTGCGGGCGACGTCAGCGGTACGGTGAAAAAGATCAGCGTGCGTGCCACCGAGATCGAAACCTTCCAGCGCCAGTCGGTGATCCTGCCGAACTCGAATCTCATCAACAGCGCGGTCGGCAACTGGACGCATCGCAACAAGCTCGGCCGTGTCGAGATCAATGTCGGTGTTGCCTATGGTTCGGATGTCCGGCGCGTGCATGAAGTCCTGACAGAGATCGCACGGGGACACCAACTGGTGCTGAAGAACCCGGAACCCTTCGTGCAATTCGCCAATTTCGGCCTGAATGCGCTGGAATTCCAGGTCCGTATCTTCCTGGCCGATATCACGAATGGCGGTTCGGTGCAGAACGATATCCGTTTCTCCATCATGGATGCTTTCCAGAAGGAGGGCATCGAAATTCCGTCGGCGCCACGCCAGCAGATGCCCCACCCGGACAGGGAACCTTGGCCAATCGACGACGACAAGACCGAAGCGTTGCATGCTGAGGCGGCGGCGGCGAAGGAGGAGGCGGAACGTAACCAGCCGAAGGGTCGCCGCAAGCCGCGCCGGCCTGATCCGGGCTAGCTGCGCGGGGCGGCTACCCAATTGCGGCATGAATGAGGCATTCAGTTGCGGTTCAGCTTGTTTGTCCTATAAGCTTGATTGCGAAGGGCGAAAATGCCTCGCGAACGCAACAGAGGCGGTGGAAACACCGGAATAGCAATGTGGAAGATCCTCATCGCCGCCGTCGCTCTCATAGCCGCGAGCGAGGTTGGCCATTCGGCCAGCGCGGTCAACAAGGACAATGAAACGCGCACGCTGATCGTGACGGAAGGCGGCGGCAAGAGCGAGTTGACGCTTGCGGGCGGCGAGACCGTCGAATTCTGCGCGAGTGGCTGCTTCGTGACGCTGCCGAATGGCGACCTCGAAGCGCTGACAGGTTCCGAGACCGTCGTGATCTCCGGTGGCAATGCGACCGTGAAATAAGCGCAGGATACTGCTGCCAGGCGACAAGGCCGGACACCTGTCCGGCCTTTGACGTATGTGGAGAGCCGGGCCGGGACGCACATCTCCAATGCCTGTCGGGCGACCATCAGTTCGGCGCGATGATGTCCGGGCCAAGAGCCGTATTGAATTTGGGGTGGACAAACGCGTCATAACATTGGTTGAGCTTGAAGCGGCGGTGACTGGTCAGAGCCGGTTCGTAGAGCGTGTAGAGGATCTTGTTGTTCGCTGTTGGTGGACAGGTTGGCAACAGGACAAGGTCCGTGCTGGCAACGGCCTGTTCTTCGGCGGAACCAGGCAATGGCACGGTACGACCGGGATCGGCGCCGATCGTGATGTGCAACGGCGCGGAGCGCTCCATCAGCCAGGGAAACGGATTGACGAAATTCAGCGACATGATCGTGCCGAAGCGGACGCCAGTCCTGCTCTCGATATCCCAGATGGCTTCGATCGCCCTGTCGACCGTTTTCAAATAGGCGATCTGGAACTCGAAATCGGAATAGAACAACGGGTTCGGCAATTCGTTGGCGTCTGCCAGGTCCCGGTAAAGTCTGCCGTGCTCGGAATAGAAACGCAGCATCTTGTCGGTTCGGGTCTGAACCTCCGGACGCATGTTGAGCGCACCGAGCGTCTTGAGGTTGTTTTCCTGCAGCGGCACGTTCCTGATGGCACCGACATAGGTACGCGCCGCACGTTCCACGACGCGCATGGCCAGTGGCAGGGCGGTCGCAGCGACCAGTGCGCCGATGCCAAGCACCAAGGCAGGGCGGTTGGCGATCCTGCTGGTACTGAGCAGAATTGCCAGCAGTATCGGCCACAGGAAGAGGAAAGCCTGGCTGCCCGTATTCTGCGTTTCGAAGAGGACGCCAGCCAGCAGCGCCACTGCCAGCCACAGGCCGTCGCTGCCAAGCAGCGAGCTTCTTTCGTCCGGTTGGGCAGCAAGTTTGCGCCACTCCACCCACAGCAGCACCGCTATCAGCGCCGTCGCTGCGAGTACGACGCCAAAATTCTGGGATAAGGCCCGCAGGAGGCGTGGCTCGAACGTGCTGCTGTTCAGGCCGACCAGCACGATGATATCGTGGACGTAGCTGCTGACCAATCCTGACGATATCTCCATGCCGGCAAGGATCGCCATGAAGGCGACCGCGGCGATCAACGCATCGCGCAAGGCAACGCGTCCGGCAATCAGGGCCCAGGCGCAGATCAGGCCCGCAGCAAGAAAGCCTGTTATCTTCACGAAGAAAAGGGAACCCATGCAAACGGCAATGAGGCCTGCAAGCAGTCGCCTGTCGCGAACGAAAGTGAAGGCGGCGACCAATACGTAGAGTATCTGACAGACGTGGCGGTTATAAACGCCGAAGCCGTCGGAGCCTGGATAGGTATACATATCGCGCGTGTCGAACGGCAGAAGCGCAAAGACCAGAAACGGAATGAGCAGAGAAAACGCCGCGAGGCGCGAGCGCTTGTCGACGTGCCAGACAATGGCTGCCATTGCCGGGGCGGTGATGGCCAGAAGCGACCAGTGGGCGAGCAGAACGGGGTGTCCGTTGGGAAAGAGCGTCAGCCAGCCGACAAAGAGATAGTAGCATAGCGGCCCGACGGGGATGAAAAAGTCGCGCACCGGAAGCTGGCCATCGAAGACGCGGTTGGCCGCATCGTAGTAGATGTAGATATCCCAATACATCGGCCCGACCGGCAGCCGCAGTGGGACCAGCAACAGGACGAAGACGAGAAGCATCGCTGCCGCCAGCCACACCAATGGGCTGGTCAATGCCGACGACACGGGCCGGCTGCCGGCTTTGGAAGCCTGTTCGAAGGCCACGTTCACCTCCGGTCTCCGCGGCGCTCCAGACGAGAACGTCCGATCATCTTTTTCATCTATCAGTAAATCCGAAAGTAACGGTTAAGCCTACCGGATCGAGGAGAGCTGAATCGGTGGCCGCTGCGCACGTCGCGCCGCTTTTTTGCAATGTCGCAAACAGGCTGCAATCGCATCGCGGCGGCCTATAGTGTGCGCGCAAGCATCATCTCGGAGTGGCATGCAATGGCAGGGTTCCCGAAAAAGGCGAAGGTCGTCATCATCGGGTTGGGGGGTATCGTCGGGGCGTCGGTGGCGCACCATCTGATCGAGCGTGGCTGGGACGACATTGTCGGCATCGACAAGTCGGGGATTCCGACCGATGTTGGCTCGACCGCGCACGCCTCCGACTTCTGCTACATGACCAGCCACGACTTCCTGTCCTGCTGGACATCGCTCTATTCTCTCGAATTCTATGAAAAGATGGGGCACTACGCCCGCATCGGCGGTCTCGAAGTTGCGCGGGTCGGCGACGATACCCGCATGGACGAGATCAAACGCAAGGTGGCTTCCGCCAAGGCCTTCGGCACACGTGCGCGGTTGGTCGAGCCGGCCGAGATCAAGGAGAAATTCCCGCTCATCGAAGAAAGCCTGGTTCAGGGCGGCCTGTGGGATCCTGATGCCGGCCTCGTCATTCCGCGTTCGCAGACGGTGGCGGGCAAGCTGGTCGACCAGGGTGTCGCTGCCGGCAAATTGCAGGCTTTTGCCAACACTGCTGCGAAATCGCTGGTCATCGAAAATGGCCGTATCAAGGGCGTGGTGACCGATCGCGGAACGATCGAGGCCGACCATGTCGTCGTCTGTGCCGGTCTCTGGGGCAGGCTGATCGCCGAAATGGCGGGTGAGGACCTTCCGGTGATGCCGGTCGACCATCCGCTCACCTTTTTCGGCCCGTACAATGAGTTTGCCGGTACCGGCAAGGAGATCGGCTGGCCGCTGCTGCGCGATCAGGGCAATTCCGCCTATATGCGCGACACTGGCGACCCGAGGACAACGGAAGGCGGCCAGATCGAGTGGGGTTACTACGAGGAAAAGAACCCGCGCCTGTGCCACCCGCGCGAGTTGCTCGAAAAGCATGAAGCCCGCCTGTCGCCGTCGCAGCGCGATCTGGAAATGGAACAGATCCTCGAGCCGCTGGAGCGCGCGATCGAGCTGACGCCGATCCTCGGAGAAATCGGCTACAACGAAGGCCATTCCTTCAACGGCCTGCTTCAGGTGTCCGCTGCCGGCGGCGCATCCTGCGGCGAGAGCCAGAAGGTGCGCGGCCTGTGGTATGCCGTCGCCATCTGGGTCAAGGACGGCCCGGGCTACGGCAAGCTGATTGCCGACTGGATGACCGACGGGCGTACTCATGTCGATCACGCTTCGATCGACTACAGCCGTTTCTATCCGCATCAGCTCGAAGAAGGTTTCATCGAAGGCCGTTGCGGCGAAGCCGCGCAGAAGATCTACACGCCGGCCGTCCATCCGCGTGAGCCCTACGCAACGGGCCGCAACATCAAGCACTCGCCTTTCTATGAGCGCGAGAAGGAACTCGGCGGCTATTTCATGGAACTCGGCGGCTGGGAGCGTGCGCATGGCTATGCCGCCAACGAGCACCTGCTCGAAAAGTATGGCAACCGCGTGCCGGTGCGCGAGAACGAATGGGACAACCGCCATTTCTGGCGCGTGTCGAATGCCGAGCATCTCGCCATGAGCGGGGATTGCGGCATCGTCAACCTGTCGCATTTCTACATGTTCGACGTGGAGGGGCCTGACCATGTCGAGCTGATGGAATGGCTGTGCGCGGCCAAGATCGGCGGCGACAACAACATCGGCAAAGGTATCTATACCCATTTCCTCGATGACGAAGGCATGGTTCGCGCCGACCTCACCGTCATTCGCATGGCCGATCGCTGTCGGGTCATCGACGGAGCCGATGCCGGCCCGCGCGATTTCCATTATGTGAAGCGGGTTGCCGAAGACAAAGGTTTCAACGTCACCGTCACCGATGTGACCGAGAAGTTCGTGACCATCGGCATCTGGGGACCAAATGCCCGTGCGACCCTGCAGAAGGTGGTCGAGGATCCGGCTGGGCTTGCGCAGGAGAACTTCCCGTTCGCCGCGATCAAGCCGATCAGGATCGCAGGCAAGGACGTGACGGCGTTCCGCATCTCCTATGTCGGCGAGCAGGGCTGGGAGTTGCACATGCGCTACGAGGACGGGCTTGCCGTCTGGGATGCGTTGCGCGCCACCGGGGTCATGGCTTTCGGGGTCGAGACTTACGCCAATTCGCGCCGCATGGAAAAGAGCCTGCGTCTGCAGAACGCCGATCTGCTGACCGAGTACAATCTCCTGGAAAGCGATCTCCAGCGCCCGAAGGTCAAGGAAGCCGATTTCCGTGGCAAGGCGAAACATCAGGAGCACAGGGCGCGTGACCATCAGCCAGCAATGCTGTGCACGCTGGTGATGACCAACAACATCGATTCCAACGGTGTCGCCCGTTATCCGGTCGGCGCCATGCCGGTGATGAACCCGGCAACCGGCGAAACTCTGGTCGACGAGCTTGGCCGGCGCTCGTTCACCACCTCGGTGGCCTATGGTCCGACGATCGGCAAGAACATCGCTTTGGCCTATCTGCCTTGGGCTTACGCCAGGGAGGGGCAGAAACTGCAGGTCGAATATTTTGCCGAAACCTATCCTGTCGAGGTGGTTGGTGTCGGCTACAAGCCGCTCTACGATCCGGAGAACCTTAAGCCGCGCAGTTGATGTTAGGCGTTTCCGTTTTTCACGAAAACGCGGAAACGCTCTAGTTTTTTGTTTTTACGCAATTCCGGACGGAAAACCGTTACGCACTTTTCCGGGAATTGCTCTGGCGGGCTGTCACAAACCTCGCGAAATCGTGAGGGATAAAGCCTGGCAGTTGCCGGGCTTTGTCTTTGTGGGAAGCCGAATCTCGCTTACCCTCGCTTCATGTCGGCATCCGCAGCCAGTTTCCTTCTTGCCGGCGCCGTCTCGGCGCTGACATTTGGATTGATGCCGATAGCTCAGGCCGCCGAACAGGTCGATGTCGAACTGGTGCTGGCTGTCGACGTCTCGCTTTCCATGTCCCCGGATGAATTGGAGATCCAGCGACGTGGCTATGCCGCCGCGCTCACCGACGAGGCGGTGCTGCGGGCCATTGCCGACGGCATCCACGGCAAGATCGCGATCACCTATGTCGAATGGGCCGGCACCAATTCACAGGTCGTGGTCGTTCCGTGGACACTGGTTGCCAATCGGGCAGATGCCGAGCATGTGGTGGCAAGGTTGACCGCGCGACCACCCAACAGCGCGCGCCGGACATCGATCTCGGCGGCGCTTGAATTCGGCGCGGATCTGTTCGCCGAGAGTGGTTTCGAAGGGGCCAAACGCGTCATCGACATTTCGGGCGACGGACCGAACAACCAGGGCGCTCCCGTGCCGCTCGTTCGTGATGCCGTGATCAAGCAGGGTATTGTCATCAACGGCCTGCCGCTGATGACCAACGGCGGCATGGAGACATCCTACGACATCCGCGATCTCGATCGATACTACCGGGATTGCGTGATCGGCGGGCCGGGCGCATTCATGATCCCGGTCAACGGCTGGGAACAGTTTCCCGAAGCGGTCCGCCGCAAACTGGTGCTGGAGCTGGCAGGTGCTGCTTCACCGCAATGGGCCGTCGAGGAGGCGGCACATCCACCGATAGTGCTCGCCGAGGTCGGGTCGACAATCGATTGCCTTGCGGGCGAGAAGAAATGGCGTGATCGCAGTCTGATGTTCGACAGCCGGTGAGATGGCTCTCCCCGCCATGCGGGGAGAAGATCAGGCTCAGGCGGCCAGCAATTGCTTGCGATCGACCCGCTCCTGCTGTGGGGAGCGCGCATAGAGTTCGCGGTAGCATTTCGAGAAGTGCGAAGCCGACACGAAGCCACAAGCCACCGCGACTTCGACGACCGGCAGCGAAGACTGGATCAGCAGATGGCGGGCGCGATCCAGTCTGATCTCGAGATAGTAGCGGGCAGGGGAGCGACCCATCTCGGTCCGGAACAGACGCTCGATCTGGCGCCGCGACAGGTCGACATGATCGGCAATCTCGATCAGCGACAGCGGTTCAGCGAGATTGGCCTCCATCAATTCGATGATGGTCAGCACCTTCGAATTCTGCACGCCGAGGCGTGCCCGCAAAGGCAAGCGCTGACGGTCGGTCGGGCTTCTGACGCGATCGGTCAATACCTGCTCGCAGACGCGGTTGACGAGGTTCTCGTCGAAATCGTCGCCGATCAGCTTCAGCATCATGTCGAGCGCGGCTGTGCCGCCGGCACATGTGTAGACGTTCTGATCGACTTCGAAGAGATCGGCAAAGACGTTCGCCTTGGGGAAGGCTTCCTGGAAGCCGGGCAGGTTTTCCCAATGGATGGCACAGCGCTTGTTGGACAGAAGACCCGCGGCAGCCAGCACATAGGCGCCGGTGCACAGGCCGCCGACGGCAACACCGCGGTTATACTCCTCCCGCAGCCAGGCAAAGACCGACTTGTTGTGATACTTCTCGACGTCCATGCCGGTGCAGATGATGGCCATCGAAGGGCGCTCCGGTCCGGCCATCTTGCGGCGCTCTTCATCGAGGGAGGTGTTGACGGCACACAGCACGCCGTTGGAGGCAGGCACCGGCTTGCCGTCCGCACTGGCGAGGCGCCAGCGATAGGCCTCGTAACCAAGCATGCGGTTGGCGATGCGCAGCGGTTCGAGCGCTGTCGCAAATGCGACCATGGTGAAATCAGGAACCAGGAAAAAGACCAGCGATCGTTTGATCGGATGCTTAACAGCGTTCACGAAAATTCTTCCTCCCATGACGCGAACAGAATGTCGCGATCAGCATAGCGTCATCAGGAAACTTATTTTCTGTCAATCGTCTAGAATGGTTCTAAAAAATAAAATTTGCGACATGGGTCGCAAATCGGCTACCGAAAGCGCTTTGGATCCGCCAATGCCCGCTCGGCGCTCGCGACGATGCCGCAAAAATGCCAGCCTTTCGACGTTATGTCCGATCGCGCTGCTGTCGGGGAGCGTTCCAGTTGCGCTCTCGACTTGACATTCTTGTGAATGGAACGAAGCGTTAACCGTGTTAACCGACATACTGCGTCTTTGATCCGCAGCTACCGCTCATAAGCCCGTGTTCGCAAAACTCGCCAAACTCAGTTCCGCAATTCTGCTGGCCGCACTCGCTGCCGGATGCGTTTCGTCCGCGCTCGACGTTGGCGCGAAGGGCGTTCAGCCTATTGCAGCCAAGCTGGTCGCGGAGATGAAGCGCAAGGGGATGACGCCGTCGTCGCCCATCCTGGTGCGCATCTTCAAGGAAGAGAGCGAGCTCGAAATCTGGAAACGCGACGGCAATGGCAAGTATGCCTTGCTCAAGACCTATCCGATGTGTCGCTGGTCCGGTCAACTCGGGCCCAAGAAAAGGATCGGTGATCGCCAGGCGCCGGAGGGATTCTATCATGTCAGCGCGGACAGGCTGAACCCGAATTCGCAATACTACCTCTCCTTCAATCTGGGTTATCCCAACAAGCTGGAGTCCGCGCTCGGTTATTCCGGCGAGGCTTTGATGGTGCATGGCGCCTGTTCGTCCTCAGGCTGTTACGCGCTGACGGACGAGGGCGTGTCGGAGATCTATGCAGTGGCGCGTGAAGCCTTGAAAGGCGGTCAGACGTCCTTTCAGGTCCAGGCGTTTCCGTTTCGCATGACCGCCCAGAAGATGGCGCGCAATCGCGGCAATCCGAACTACGGTTTCTGGACCGATCTGAAGAAAGGCTACGACAGCTTCGAGGTAACGCGCCGCCAGCCCAGGGTGGCCTATTGCGACAAACGTTATGTCTTCGATACCGAATTTGCTGGCGGCGATCCGGTCGACCCGCTTGCGGCATGCCCGCCCGCCATATCCGGCGCTGATCCATTGGTGGCGGCGCGGACCGAGCGCGATCTTTCAACTGCCGAGACGATGGCGTCGACAATGACCGGCACGACAGTCCATGCCTATGCGGATGGCGGCATGCATCCCACTTTCCGCAAGCTGCTCGCAGCCAGCGGCGACAAGGTCCTGTCGAAAAGGACGTCGCTGACGAAAGTCCCGATCAGCCGGCCGGAGGCTGCGCTGGCGGATCCTTACAGCGCTTCGGAATAACGACCGCTGCACTTGGGTGCGTGTCAACCAGTACCCGCAACGAAAACGCCGCTGCGGCAAAGCCGAAGCGGCGTTAAGCAAAAGCGGCGGTCGTGCCGCGGCGAATTCTAAACCTTAGGCAACGAAACCGAGACGGGCAGCCGCGACCGCGCCGGTCTGGCCGGGCATGGTCTTGGCGAGGCGCTGACGCTCGAGGGCGGTGGTCAGGTTGATTTCGCGGCGGGCGAACAGGCGGGCGAAGAGCTTCATCGTTTTCTCCAATCGGTTGCTCAGACGGGTCGCCTTCGCGTGATGGAGTGGGGCAGCTCGTTTGCTGCAGTGCATATAGGCTCGTCCAAGCGAAAACAAAATCGCAAAAGCGAAGCGTTTCGCACGAAAAAACGACATGGTCATTGTCGCGATTTCGCTGAAAAGCCGATATTTGCAAGATTTTACAATTGCTTGGCTGGATTTTGTTCTGCTATGCGGCTTGTTCATATGCGTCATGCAGCCATTGCATGGCAGGTTAACGACGCTGGCCGACACGAAAAAGCCCGCCGGAGGGATCGCGGCGGGCTTCAGATGGGATATTGCGCTTTCATTTTGCGCCGGCCCAGCTTCCGACGCCGGGAGCAATCACTTTCGAACTGACATCCGGCCAGCCGATATCCTTCTGGACCTCGGCGGGAAGGGAATTGATGGCGCGCTCGGTGAGGTAGCGGCTACGGGCCGCGCCGAGTTCGGCGGCGATCCGACCGATGGTCGACAGAATAGTCATGCACTTCTCCTTCCATTGGTTGGCTGGACTCCGCTGATGGGCCCGTCGATGCGGCCGCTGTTCCAGCGATTGTCAGCAGTGACTGATCAGGCCTTCTCGACGCTGTTGACTATGAACTTTCCGTGATATTCAATCAAACGAAATGGGATGATGCTTTGCATCAGAAAATTTGAAGGTGATGCCATGAATGCGCCACTCAACCATCCGCTTCCTCTGCTTGATCTGGATGTGCTCCGCACTTTCGTGGCGATTGCCGAGACGGGCAGCTTCACCACGGCGGCCACAGCTGTCTTCCGCACCCCGTCGGCGGTTTCCATGCAGATCAAGAAACTCGAGGATGTGCTCGGTCGCTCGGTCTTCGCCCGCGATGCGCGTTCGGTGGCGCTGACCACCGATGGCGAAATGCTGCTCGGCTACGCGCGCCGCCTGCTCGCCATCAATCGCGAGGCCGTATCCAAGTTCATCGTGCCGGACATTGTCGGCATCGTGCGGCTGGGCTCTCCGGACGACTATGGCGAACGCATCCTGCCGCACGTGCTGAAGCGTTTTGCAAAGTCGCATCCGTCGATCGCCGTCGATGTCACCATCGATCAGTCGATCAACCTGCGCCGTCGTATGGACGACCGTGCGCTCGACCTCACGCTGCTCACCAATTCCTACAAGACCAGCGCGATCGGCGCCGAGGTGCTGCTGACCGAGCCCATCGTCTGGGCCGGTGCAAAGGGTGGCTGCGCGCATCTGCGCGAGCCGCTGCCGGTGTCGATCTGGGAGGAGGGCTGCGTCTGGCGCGCTGGCGCCCTGGAGGCGCTTGGCCGCGAAGGACGCAACTATCGTGTCGCTTACATGAGTGCGCATACCGCCGGCCAGCGGGCGGCAATCCAGGCTGATCTTGCCGTGGCGCCGCTGCCAAAATCCTTCCTCGGCAACGACATGGTCGAGCTCGGCCCGAAAGACGGCATGCCGCATATCGGCAATTACAATCTGGCTATGATCGTCACGCCTGATGCAAGTGCTCCGGTCAAGGCGGTCGCCGACCACATCCGTGCGACCTTCGACGTGTTCCGGGAAACGGGAAGGTTCTGAGTCTCCTCCGTTATTCGGCGGCGAGGGGCATCTCGATCCGGCGTTCCTGCCTGTTCAGGAACGCCACGATACGGTCACGGGCGCGGCGTGCCTCAGGCATGTTGATCAGCGGCCAGACATGGAACATGCCTTCCTCGTGAACCAGTTCGACCTCGACGCCTGCCGCACGTGCCTTTTCGGCGAAGATCAGGTTGTCCGGCGTCAGGAGATCGTGCGAGCCGGTGAACAGCAGGGTCGGCGGCAGAACGGTGAGGTCGCCGTAAAGCGGGCTGATGTGCCAGTCGCTGCGTTCCATGCCTGCGCCATAGAGGCGGACCGCTTCCAGGCCGCCAGCAATACCCAGCCAGGGATCGCGCTGCTCGGCTTCGAACACTTCGGGATTGGCCAGCGACATGTCCAGGCCCGGAGAGATCAGAACATGACTGCCGGGCGCCGGCAGGCCTTCCTCGGCCATCATCATGGTCAGCACGACGGCCATGTTGCCGCCGGCTGAATCGCCCATGAAGATGATGTCTTCCGCAGCTGTCTCTTCGAGCATTTCGCGATAGACCGAGCCGACCATGCCAAACATGTCGTGGAAGTCGTGTTCCGGCGCGATCGGATAGATCGGCACGGTTATGCCAAAGCCGAGACGTTCGGCCATTTCGGCAATCAGTGCCCAATGATAGGTCGTGATTTCAAAGACATAAGCGCCGCCGTGCAGGTAAAGAATCCGCTTGGTGCCGCCGTTCTTCGGCGCGATGTCGTAAACGGGGAAGCCGGCAACACTGCGCGTGGTGACGTCGAAACGCTGCGTTACCAAGGGCGGTGGCTGGTGGCACTGCTTCCTGCGCGCATGCAGAATCCAGCGGTGCATGTTCTCCGGGCTGGAGAACGCCTTCTTGCGTGTGTGCTTCAAAACAAATGAGACGAGATGGCTACGGATGCTGGCCATGGAACACAACGGACTGATGCTGCGCCGGCTGGCCGGCTCTGACTGCCCCCAAGAAGCAGAATTTTGGTCTGCAGGGACGAAAGTCAAGGATGACGTGGCGTCACCGATTGTGCCAGAGCTTGATCCGATGCCAATCCGGCATCAAGCGGCAGGCACATTATCCTGCTGCAGCACGACGACACGCGTGCCGTTCTGGACACGCCGGTGCAGGTCGATGATGTCCTGGTTGAGCAGCCGGATGCAGCCTGACGAGATCGAACGGCCGATGGACCAGTCCTCATTGGTGCCGTGGATGCGATACAGCGTGTCGACGCCGTTCTTGAACAGATAAAGGGCGCGGGCACCGAGCGGGTTCGTCGGCCCCGGTTCCATGCCGCCGGCAAGCGGGCCATACCGCTCCGGTTCGCGCGCGATCATGTCCTGGGTTGGTGTCCAGCGTGGCCATTCGCGCTTGTACTGGATCACGCCGCTGCCTTCGAAGGCGAGACCGGCCTTGCCGACACCAACGCCGTAGCGCAGCGCCCGCCCTTCGCCGAGTACCAGATAGAGGAAACGCTTCGGCGTATCGATGACGATGGTGCCCGACGGTTCGGGGCCCTGATAGGCGACTTCTTGGCGGTAATATTGCGGATCGATCTTGGTCAGGTCGGGCGCGGGAATGGGGAAGGCGTCGTCGGCGACGGCCGCGTACATGTCGCGATAGTATTGCGGGACTTCCCGTTTGCCAGGCTTGATCGCGCCGACCTTCTGGGTCGTGGTGCAGCCGGCCGCGACGAACGGCAAGGCAAGAACGAACATACGGCGGCTGATGGAAACGGGCATGGTTGAACCTGGATCTGTTGGCGTCTTTTGGACCGGTCGTCGCAGAAAAGTCTGAACGCTTCCAATCACCCAAAATCACGCTTTGGTGAAAGGCGCGGATTGGTTGGGAGTTTTTCAGCGGTTCGAACAGGCGTCGAAACGGCGGTTGCCGACCATGTCTTTGTTGAACGGGGCGAGAAAAAGGCACCCGCGGTGAAGCAGGGGCGCGAGGCTGGGGCTTTGACATCGACCTGTGTCGCGACGGCCACACCGGGTCTTGCAAAGCCGCTAGTCGTGATTGCGCAGATCCAGATGTGCCGAGAGCGCGGGAAAATCCGCCGCGACGATATCCCAGTGGCTGCTTGCCTTGAGATCAGTCACCTGACCGATGCCGTACTCCTGCGGGCGTGCCACGAAGGCGGTCTTCAGTCCGCATGCGCGCGCCGCCGCCAGATCATTGTTATGCGCGGCCACCATCATGACCTGCGCAGGTTCGAGTTTCAGCGCTTCGCAGCTTGCGAGATAGGCGCGCGGGTCGGGCTTGTAGGCGCGCGCAATGCCAGCGCCGAGAATACAGTCCCAGGGCAGGGCGCCATATCTGGCCAACCGTGTCATCAATGCGATCGAGCCATTGGAGCATGGTGCGATGATCCGGCTGGCCTTCAACCGTATCAGGCCCGGAACGACATCCGGCCAGGGCGGCAGCTTTTCCCAGGCGTGGTTGAGTGCTGCGCGCTCTTCCTCGTTGAAATGGCCTGCGATGCCGAAACCATCGAGGGTTGCATCGAGGTTCTCGCGGTGGAGCACGTCCAGGTCGACATAGGATCGGCCTCCGGAGCGTATTTCCTCCATCCTTGGCTGGTAAAGGTCACGCCAGGCATCGGCGAAAGCGACGCTGTCGACCTGAAGTCCCTTCGCGGCCGTCGCCGCCGCCGCCTCACGGGCCACGCCGGTGCGCCAATCGACGCAGGTGCCAAAAACATCGAAGATGAGGGCTTCAACCGTCATTGCCCAGTCTCATTCCGGCACCTCCACTGTGGTTGCCGGCTTGGTGAGCAACCTATTCGCGATTGCGCCGGGCGGCACGCTCCTCACGAGAGCGGCGGCGGGGCGTTGCATCTCCGGCTGCGGCATCGTCGCTTGCCATCTTGCGTGGCGGCAGTTTGACCTGTTCGGAAAGCTTGGGGAAGGGGTCGACCTTGTTCGGCAAAGCCATTGCGTCGATGAACAGCTGCTGGAAATTCGGCTCCAGCGCCGTTTCGATCTTTTCGATCTTCGCTACCTGTTTCTCAATCTCGCGACGGTGATCGCGGTTGAGCAGCGCCATCAAGGCGCCCGTGCCCGCGGCGTTGCCGACGGCCTTGACTTCCGACAGGTCGCAGTCGGGGATGAGCCCCAGCACCATGGCGTATTTCGGATCGATGAAGGAGCCGAAAGCACCGGCAAAACGGATGGTATCGACGGTCTCTACGCCCTGCTTTTCCATCAGCAGCTTCACGCCGGCATAAAGGGCGGCCTTGGCTAGCTGGATCGCGCGTATGTCGTTCTGGGTGACGGTGATGCGCGGTTCGCCCTGGCGCCCTTCGCGCAGCAGATAAGAGAAGGTGCGACCGTTCTGGATGATGCGCGGGCTTTTCGCCGCGAGCGAGCCGTCGACGACGCCGTCTTCGGAAATGATGCCGGAGAGATACATCTCCGCCACCACCTCGATGATGGCCGAGCCGCAGATACCTGTGACGCCGGTGGTCCAGGACGCTTCCTCGAAACCTTCTTCGTCCGACCATTTGTCGGTGCCGATGACGCGGTAGCGTGGCTCCAGCGTTTCGGGGTCTATGCGCACGCGCTCGATGGCGCCGGGCGCTGCGCGCTGGCCGGAGGAGATTTCCGCGCCTTCGAAAGCCGGACCCGTTGGCGAGGAGGCGGCAACAACGCGATTTCGGTTGCCCAGCACGATCTCGGCATTGGTGCCGACGTCGACCAGCAGCATCATGCTGTCCTGCCGGTAGGGACCTTCAGAGAGTGTAGCGCCGGCCGCATCCGCACCGACGTGGCCGGCAATACAAGGCAGCGTGTAGAAGCGCGCGCCACGGTTGACATCGATGCCGATGTCGTTGGTCCAGCCCTGCACCGCTCCGGAAACGGCGAGTGCGAAAGGCGCCTGCCCGAGTTCGGTCGGATCGATGCCCAGGAAAAGATGGTGCATGATCGGATTGGCGACAAAGACGCTGTCGAAGATGTCGTGACGGTCGATGCCGCCTTCCTCGCAGACCTTGCCGATCAGCGTGTTCACTGCCTCGCGCACGGCCTTGGTCATGGCTTCGCGACCATCGGGATTCATCATCACGTAGGAAACGCGGCTCATCAGATCTTCGCCGAAGCGGATCTGCGGGTTCGACGTACCGGAAGAAGCGACCACACGGCCCGAAAGCAACGACACCAGATGCATGGCAATCGTCGTCGAGCCGATGTCGCAGGCAATGCCGTAAGCTTCGTTCTTGAGGCCCGGATAAAGCGCGATCACCGTTGCGCGGGAGAATTCCATGTCCTTGTGGATCGCCGCCGTAACCGCCCAGTTCTCCTTGCGCAGGATTTTCTGGACCTCGGGGATGAGATGCGGCGCTACGCGCAGGTCCTTCCAGCCCCAGTCATTCTGCAGCACCGCCTTGAGGCGCTCCAGGTCGCCGGTGGGTTTGTGCATGTCGGGCTGTTCGACCTCGACGTAGCACATCTGCACCGCTGAATTACGCTCGATGACGCGGTCGGTGGCCGCCTTGCGCACCACCTGGGCGTTGATCACCGTATCCTGCGGCACGTCGATGACGAGGTCGCCCTGGATGGTGGCCGAGCAGGACAGACGCCTGCCGTCGGGCAGACCGCGGACGCGTTCGTAGCGCTCTTCCTTGGGACCTTTCGGAGAGATGTGGTCGAGCGAGGAAACGATCTTGTGCTTGGCGAAATTGCCTTCCTGCACTTCGATCTGGCAGCGCCCGCAGGTGGCGCGCCCGCCACAGACCGATTCCACATAGACGCCGAGCTGGCGTGCCGCATCGAGCACCGGCGTGCCGACCGGAAAGCGTCCGCGCTTGCCGGACGGCATGAACAGGACGAGGGGATCGGTGGAGTTGAGAGGGGCGTTCATCGCTTCGACACCACCAATGTTAACGCTGCCTTGGCGAAAGTTCGATAAAGACAAGGCCTGTGAGAAAGACACGCTTGCCGATGAAGCCCGACTTTTCGCTGGTTGCCCTGCTTCCCTCCGCTCTGTCGGCGATCTCCACCGGCATGCTTGCGGTACGCATAAGCAAAGGAAGCTGGACCCGGCATCCGCATTATCTCGCGGCCGCGATCATCGCTTCGACGGCCACCATTGTTTATCTGTTCCCGTCTCGCCCTGCGGATGCAGCCAGTATTGCCTCGATGCTGCTCTGCGGCATCGTGGGCGGCTGCGTCGGCGTGTTCGTCTTCAGCCTGGTGCTCGGCAGCACCAGAACCGATGACTAGGCGCCTAACGCCGGTGGGCGCGGGGAAGGTCACGGCTTAACCGGCTGCTCTTCTGGCTTCGCGGCCGCCGCGGCGACGTCCGCCTGCAGCAGCATCGCCAGGAGCAGTGACGGCCACCGGTGCGGGTGCGGCATGCTCGCCCGGCTTGTAGTCCTTGTAGGTCTTGATCCAGGTCATGCAATCCTTGTCGGTGCCGTTGAGCACGTTGGCGGCACGGACTGCTTCCATTTCCTGCGGGCGGACCGGGTTCATGATCGCCGAGGTCATGCCGGCACCGATCACCATCGGGATGAAGCCGGCGTTGATGCCATGGCGGTGCGGCAGGCCGAAGGAGATGTTGGAAAGGCCGCAGGTCGTGTTCACCTTCAGCTCTTCGCGCAGGCGGCGCAGCAGGGCGAAAACCTGGCGGCCGGCATCGCCCAGCGCACCGATCGGCATGACCAGCGGATCGACGACGACGTCCTCCGGCTTGATGCCATGATCCATGGCGCGTTCGACGATCTTCTTGGCTACGGCGAAGCGCACATCCGGGTCCATCGAAATGCCGGTCTCGTCGTTGGAGATGGCAACAACCGGCACATTGTACTTCTTCACCAGCGGCAGGATGGCTTCCAGCTTCTCTTCCTCGCCGGTGACCGAATTCACCAGCGGGCGCCCCTTGGCGACCTTGAGGCCGGCCTCGATCGCGGCGGTGACGGAGGAGTCGATCGACAACGGCAGGTCGACCAGGCCCTGCACGATCTCCAGGGTCTGAACGAGAAGGCCAGGCTCCGTGGCGTTGGGGTCGACGGCGGTCACGCCCGCATTGACATCCAGCATGGTGGCGCCGCAGGCGGCCTGTTCCAGCGCGTCCTTGATGACGGTCTCGAAATTGCCGGCCTGCATCTCGGCGGCCAGCTTCTTGCGGCCGGTCGGGTTGATGCGTTCACCGATGACGCAGAAGGGCTGGTCGAAACCGATGACGATTTCGCGAGTCGCCGAGGCGACGATGGTGCGGGTCATTTCAAACTCCCTCCGGATATAAAGACTTCTTTATATCGTTTCTGATGTGGATCAAGCCAATGATGTCAGTCACGGCTGTTCAATGCGCGGTCTTCACCATGTCGACCTGTGTTTCCGTGATGTCGTCCTGCAGGATGTGGCCGAGGCGTTCGGCAACCCGCGCGTCGTCCGGGCGGACTTCCCGCTTCCAGGGCCGACGGCCCTTGAGCACGCCGGATTCATCGACGATCTCCGCGACATACTCCTCCTGGCGATAGGCCATCACGTGGACGCCCGACACGCCTGGAATTTCCTTCACTTCGTTGATGATATCGATGCAGAGATTCTTGCCTTCCTTTTTCTGATCTTCGGCGCCTTCGAGGCGCTTGATGATGGCGTCGGGAATGTGGATGCCCGGCACGTTGGAGCGGATCCATTTTGCGGTCTTGGCGGAGGCCAAGGGGCCGACACCGACCAGCACGAAAACCTTCTCGGTCAGGCCGAGGTCGCTCGCCTTCTGCATGAAGGTCCTGAACATCGGCACGTCGAAGCAGTACTGGCTCTGCACGAACTGTGCGCCGGCGGCGATCTTCTTGCCGAGATGGATGGGGCGGAAATCATAGGGTGGTGCAAAAGGATTGATCGCTGCGCCGAGGAAGACCTGCGGCGGTGTCGTCAGCTTGCGGCCTGACAGGAACTTGCCGTTGTCACGCATGATGCGGACGGTTTCGAGCAGCGACATGGAGTCGAGATCGAACACCGGCTTGGCTCCTGGCTGATCACCCGCCTGCACACCGTCGCCGGTGAGGCAAAGGATATTGGCCACGCCCATTGCGGCACCACCCAGAACGTCGCCCTGAATGGCGATGCGGTTCTTGTCACGACAGGCGATCTGCATGACCGGGGCATAACCCATGCGGGTCAGCAGTGCGCAGATGCCGACGGAGGACATATGGCAGTTGGCGCCGGACGCGTCGACGGCATTGATCGCATCGACCCAGCCGTCGAACACCTTGGCGCGGTTGTAGACGTCTTCCGGATCGGCACTGTCGGGCGGGTTCAGCTCGGTGGTCACCGCGAATTCGCCGCGGCGCAGCACGCGTTCCAGACGGCCGCGCGAGGAATGGCCGGGCAGGGGCTCCAGCGGCAGGTGGATGCCGGCCGGATTTTCGTCGCGCTGGGGCGGACGCGGGCTCATGCGGATGCTCCGGTGTTGGCGGCGTCGCGCGCCGCTGCCGCCTGGGCGGTGACACGCAGCCAGGCGGAGGTTTCCCGCAGCGACTGGTCGACCGGTTTCTGCACATTCAGGATGGCGTCGCCATTGACCATGTTGCGCGACCCTTCCCACGCCTTGACCCAGACGCAAGGCATGTCGGGTTCGACCTCGCAGTTGCCGTTGGCGCGTACACCGCCGCAAGGCCCGTTGCGCAGCTGCTTGGGGCAGTTCATCGGGCAAGACATGCCGGTGGAGGAAAGGATGCACTGGCCGCACATGCGGCAGTCGAACATGAAGCCCTTCACGCGCTTCTCGACAAATTTGACGGGTGCTTCGACGCGCCCGTAGCCTAGGCCCTTCCAGATCGGATGCAGGAGCAGGAACGCGTCGGCGAAGCGCCGGTAGAACCATTCCAGCAGCTTCGAATGGCGGATCGCCCAGAGCCGTACCGAATAGGACCTTTGCACACGCCGCTGCGGTGAAACATCGGCAGGCTTGTAGTCGCTTTTGGCTGCCGCCTTGCGTACCAGAGTCGCCTGGGTCACGCTGGCGCCGGTTCCCACTGCGGTGGGAGCAGAGCCTGTATTCGGTGTCGGCTGGGTTTCAGACATTTTCCTTGCCGCCTGCTTTGGCGAGAGCGACCAGTCGCTCCCGGCTGTAGTCCGCGTCGATGGCCGCCGCCGCCTTTTCCACTTCCGCCTCGAGGTCGTCGCCGACCGGAATGGGGTCCGCCTTGCGCCATTCGGCCAGATAGGCGTCGGTTTCGGCCGCGCCCGACCGCATCGCAGCCATGTCGATGGCTTCGGTGAAGCGCAGTGGCAGCTCGCGCTTGGCGTTCTGCCGGCCCTTTTTCACGATGACCTGGGCAGGAATGTCGCGCCAGTAAACGACGATCAGATCGGCCATTTCTCAGTCTTCCTTCAATGGTTGGAGCATTGCCGGAAGCGGGAATACCCCGCTTCTCATCAGACGACGCGCGCGCCTTCAAAAACGACGCGCTCGAATGTCGCAAAACGATAGAGCGTCGCCGGGTTCAAGGCACCCCTGCGCCCGGTTCTATCCGTCGTGTTTGCCGAGATCGCTCACCAGCTTGCGATGGAAACGGACGTAGCCGCGTTCCGTCGAGCGCAGGTGCTCGGCGATGATCTCATGGAATCGCGGCAGCCGATGGAAGGGCACGGCGGGATAGGAGTGATGCTCTGCGTGATAAGGCATGTTCCAGGCCACGAAACGCACGACGCCCGTAGTGAAGGTGGTGCGTGTGTTTTCAAGCATGTTGGCGACATGCGGGCAACGCGTGTGTTCCGCCAGAAGATAGGCCCTCAGGAAGGGCTGGCCCAGCAGTGCCGGCACGATCCAGATCCACAGCAGCGCCGGCGATTGCAGGAGCGCCGAGCCTGCAACGAGCAGGGCATAAATGACAAGGAACCAGCGCGCCTCGGTGATCACCCTGGCGCGGCCCTTTTCCGGTACGAAGGAATCCCTGTTGCCACCGCGAGCGTTGACAATGACGACCTTGGCCATGCCGCTCCAATAAGGCCAGCCGGACAGATAGCGCAGATATTGCGCAATCGTTTCGGGTTTCGGGCTCATCAACTCCGGATCGTTGTCAGGATCGTGGGTGTAACGATGGTGGGCGAAGTGGAAATAGCGAAACCAGGCGGGCGGCAGCAGGATGAGGAAGCCGGAAACGACCGCAGCAAGACGGTTCAGACGTTCGGTGCGAAATGCTGTCTCATGGATCGTTTCGTGCAGCAGCGTGAAGAGGAAGACGATGAGGATGCCAAGCGGCAGCATCAGCAGTGGCCAGAGAGGTACCTTGAGCAGAATGAGGGCTGCGAGCAACATGATCGATCCGCCGTGGATGGCGAGTCGCCACACTCCGGGCGCATCCTGTTTGTCGGTCAGTTCACGTCGGTCTTGCACCGAGAGGGATGCGATGATCTGCCGGTGGTCGATCTCTGACATGCGAGAACCTTAATGCCGGCATGCCGCACCGTAAATGGGACGTGGCTTCTGGCCTACCAGATGCCACGACGGATTCCGGTCCACACATAGAACCAGACCGTCGGATGGAACCAGATCTGCGATGGCAGGCCAGGATCAAAGGGTTCTATGCCGCCGGCCAGAACCTTTTCGATCACGTCGACGCAGGCGTCGCGCGAAATCGCTGCCTGGCGAAGGGGGTAGGAAGAGATGGTATCGCCGCGACCGGGTGCGCCGCGCGTGTGGCGCAGGACGGCGCCGGTATCGACGCCGCCGTCGACGAGATGAACGGTCGTGCCAAAATTCTCGGCGTCGTTGTTCACCAGCGCCCAGTAGGCCCCGTTCATGCCGCGATACTTCGGATTGACGCCGGCATGGTAGTTGATGACGGGGCAGGGTATTGCGGCGAGTGTGTCACGCGTCAGCACGCGGCATCCCGCGAGCAGCACGACACCCGGTTTGATGTCTGCGATCGCTTTGATCGTCTCCGGCGCGTTGGCCGATGGCACATGCACGATATCCTGGCCCGGCTTCGGCTCGGTCTTGAGATTGTACTCGGCGACAATCTCCTCGGCATGTACAGCACCGAACCGTTTGCCAAGGCGCACCAGCACCATTGTGCCTATCTGGCCAAAAACGGAAATCCAGCCCTGGCGCTTCGCGCGGCGCTTCAGCAACGACCATTTGGAGACCGGCGTTTCAAGGATGACGGTGACGCTGGCGAAATGATCGGTTATGGCATTGACGATTGCCCAGATGTGGCCGCCGCCTTCAGTGACGACGACGATGGGTGCCGTGTCTGCAGCCTCGTTCATCCTTGGAAGTCCAGCCTCTTAGAACCTGATCGGGTGCGGTAGCTGCACAGGTCGCAAGTTCAGTCCCCAGTCAATACTCTCGGCCGAGCCGGTTAATCCTTTATCTCAGCGCCCGCTCATCGACCACAGCCGATCAGCGCTTGAATTCGATGATGTCGAGTTTTGATTCATAGTAGGGCGCCGGAAATTCGATGCGCCAGGCATTCGGTCCCGTGCGGAAAGCATAGCCGACCTGGTCGGTTTTCGGGCCGGCACCGTAGCGCTGTACCTTTTCACCGGCGACGAAGCCCGAGCCCAGATAGATCGAGCGCTTCTCGCCATCGTCATAGAAGCGGCCTTTGGTACGCTGGGAACCGGTGGTCTTTTCGAGCATCCAGCCGGAGCCATCGTCGGTGACACGGCACTTGAACCAGCCATACATGACGAGCGGGCCAAGTCCGCCAGCCTTGATGGTGCGGCATTGCCAGTTGCCGGTAAGATCCTTGTCCGAAAAAGCGACGAGGGGACGGGCAAGCACCGTGTCGAGGTCTTTTACCTCGTTCGGCTGGCCTGCCTTGGCTTCGGCCAAGGCCGCCTTGCGGGTTTCGTCATATTTGGCAAGTCGCACCTTGTCTGCCGGAGTGATCAACTTCTGCACCACGCCGTCCGCATAGGCACCTCCAGCGAACAGGACGGCGGCAGCCGTGAATAGCAAGGCGCGCAGATGCATGTCGTGTCCCCTGTGTCTCGACGACGGCGTTATAGCCCGTGAGAGCAACAGAAAACCAGTCCAACCATCGGGAAATGTTATCTAACGAGCGGCCATGGGCCGGTTCAGTGTTCGGCTGCCGCAAGGAGCGCGGGCGCAAGATCGCCATAGCCGGTGAAGCGGTATTCATAGTCGAGGCCCAGATACTCTGCGGCCCATTTCGCCTTGTCCTGCAGGGCCTTGTCCTCGGTCTGCGCCAGATAGACGATCTTGGTGTAGTTGCCGAATACCATTTCTTTCAGTTCGGGGTGTTTGTCGAGCTTCAGGGGCTCGATGACGAAAGCTTCGAACTGCCGCGTGATCAGATCGGTCAGGTAGAAGGCGGTGAACTCGTCCTCAGTGATTTTCGCGAATGCCTCGTTGCCGCTGAAGAAGGCGTAACAATGTGGTCCGCCAATGCGCTCGACATGTTCTTCTTCGCAGATCCTGTCGAGCTCGCCGCGCGTGCCGCATTCGGCATAACCAATGAAAATACGGCTGTAGCCTTCCGCCCGCGCCCTGGCGATCGCCTCGCGCATCGCAGGCGCAATCTTGTCGGGATAGACATGCCAGATCGCCGGCAGGCAGATCAGATCAACATGGTCAAGATGGTTGGCCTTGCACACTGCCAGTACCTCTCGGGCAATGGCGCCGCAGGCAATGACCCGTACGCGCTCGAGGAGGGGGACAGTGGATGGAACTTCGCCATTCGTCATCACCACCGCATCGGCGAGTGCTGTCGGGTCTAGCTTCGGTCTTGTCGCCATGTGGATCACTCCAACATCGCCCTGTTGTATCGCGTGGAACCGGTTCATCTCTTTGGCGTTGATGATTGTTACATCATCATAAGGGAGACACCGTCCATGAAACTGTCACGCGTCGCACCGCTCGCCGTCATTGCCGTGGCGCTCGTACTTTCCGGCTGTGCCAACACGGTTCGTGGCGTCGGCAAGGACGTCAAAGGCACTGCTCGCGCCGTCGAACAGACGGTCAAGAACTGACCGGCTCCCCCAACAATTGGCAACGACAAGGCCGCGTCGCAAGACGCGGCCTTTCTGCAATCAGGCAGAAGCGCGCACGTTGTGCTTGCGCTTCATGAAGTCCTTGGCGGTTTCGACGGCTACTGCGGCGTCGCGGCAATAGGCATCGGCGCCGACAGCCTTGCCGAACTCCTCGTTGAGTGGCGCGCCGCCGACAAGGACCACATAGTCGTCGCGAATGCCCTTTTCCTTCATCGTGTCGATGACGACCTTCATGTAGGGCATGGTGGTGGTGAGCAGCGCCGACATGCCGATGATGTCGGGCTGATGCTGTTCGATCGCCTCGAGATACTTCTCGACCGGGTTGTTGATGCCGAGGTCGACGACGTCGAAGCCCGCACCTTCCATCATCATGCCGACGAGGTTCTTGCCGATGTCGTGGATGTCGCCCTTGACGGTTCCGATCACCATCTTGCCCTGCTTGGGAGCTCCGGTGGCGGCAAGCAGCGGACGCAGGATGAACATGCCTGCCTTCATCGCATTGGCGGAAAGCAGCACTTCGGGCACGAACAGGATGCCGTCGCGGAAGTCCTCGCCGACAATGCGCATGCCTTCGACCAGCGCCTCGGTGAGGACCGTGTAAGGTGCCCAACCACGCTCCAGAAGGATGTTGGTGCCTTCCTCGATCTCTTCCTTCAGGCCGTCATAAAGATCGTCGTGCATCTGCTGCACGAGTTCCTCGTCGGAGAGTTCGGAAAGGATGATCTCGTCGTCGGACATTTTTGATCCATCTCCCTGCGGTCGTGCGATCTGTCGCAACGCACCCAATCGTCGCTTCAATACCTACCGTGCAGCGACGCGCATCCATAGCTGATTTGCGACTTTCCGCAAAAGGAAAGCGACCGGGAATCTGTTGTTCTTCTTGTCGATTTTGCGACAGTGCTTGGCGCTCGCTGGCCGTTTCGGATAGGGTGCATGACTACGATCCGGGGAAGCAGCCGCCGCGAGGCGGTCGAACGGATTTCAAGGAAGAACGATCATGAGCGAGAACGCGGCAGTCGATCAAGAAGCGGCGGCGGGCGGCAGGCGAGGACGCGGTGACCGCGGCGGTGCTGCTGCGAGACGGGCTGCGCGCACCGGCGGCGGACCCGGTCAGCAGCTCACCTATATCCGGCGCCAGATCAAGGTCTATGAGGTGCTGGACGAGGAAGGCCTGGCGCTGATCGAGAAGAACGCCGACACCGTTCTGGAAGAGACCGGTATCGAATTCCGCGATGACGCCGAGGCGCTTCAGTTGTGGAAGCAGGCCGGCGCCGATGTGAAGGGGGAGCGCGTTCGCTTCCCGCGCGGGCTCTGCCGCTCACTGCTCAAGACCGCGCCAAAGCAGTATATCCAGCATGCGCGCAATTCGGAGCGCTCGGTGCAGATCGGCGGAAATGCCACCGTTTTCGCACCGGTCTACGGACCGCCCTTTGTGCGCGACCTTGATGGCAACCGTCGCTATGCGACGATCGAGGATTTCCGCAACTTCGTGAAGCTCGCCTATATGGCGCCCTCGATCCACCATTCCGGCGGGACGGTGTGCGAACCGGTCGACGTGCCGGTGAACAAGCGCCACCTCGACATGATCTATTCGCATATCAAATATTCGGACAAGCCGTTCATGGGCTCGGTGACCGCACCGGAGCGCGCGGAAGATACGGTTGCGATGGCCAAGCTGGTGTTCGGCGACGACTTCGTCGAAAACAACACGGTGCTGACCTCGTTGATCAACGCCAATTCACCGATGGTCTTCGACGAGACGATGCTCGGCGCGCTGAAGGTCTATGCACGCCACAACCAGGCTTGCATCGTCACCCCCTTCATCCTGGCCGGTGCAATGAGCCCGGTGACCGTCGCCGGCACGCTGACGCAGGTCCTGGCCGAGGTCCTCGCGGGAGCTTCTTTCACCCAGCTGATCCGGCCCGGCGCTCCGGTGCTTTTCGGCACCTTCGCGTCGTCGATCTCGATGCAATCCGGTGCTCCGACCTTCGGTACACCCGAGCCGTCGCTGGTTTCATACGGTGCCGCGCAACTCGCGCGCCGGCTTGGCCTGCCGTTCCGTACCGGCGGTTCGCTGTGCGCTTCCAAGGTCCCGGATGCGCAGGCTGCCTACGAGAGCGCCAACACGCTGAACTCGACCATCCTTGCCGGCACCAATTTCGTGCTGCATTCGGCCGGCTGGCTCGAGGGCGGATTGGCCTCCTGCTATGAGAAGTTCATGATGGACATCGATCAGCTCGGCATGCAGCAGAAATTTGCCGAGGGCGTCGATCTGTCGGAGAATGGCCAGGCAATGGATGCCATCCGCCAGGTTGGCCCGGGCAGCCACTATCTTGGTTGCGACCACACCCAGGCCAACTTCCAGACGGCGTTCTACCGTTCGTCGATCGCCGACAACAATTCCTACGAGCAGTGGCTGGCAGAAGGCGAGAAGACCGCGCCGCAGCGCGCGAACGAACTCGCCCGTCGCTGGCTGGAGAGCTACGAGGCTCCGGATCTCGACCAGGGCATCGACGAGGCCCTGCAAGGCTTCATCGCTAAAAAGAAGGAGTCGATGCCCGACGCCTTCACTTGAAAGGAGCCCGATTCAGGCCGGGCTAAAGTGGCCAACATCATCCACAAGGAAGTCTGGCGGAGCGCATTTTCCGATCCGGACAAGAAGTGATGTCTGTCGCGTGCCAATGAAGGTCGGGTCGCCGTGAGCAACCGTCATCAGGCCAAAAATCGACAACTGCAGACGATTTCGAACCAACTCGCCGCGCATGGTCTCATCCTGCGCGGCGGTTTTGTGTTTGGCGACGAAGAGGCGGTGCCGGTAGGTCCGGAAAGCAGGCCGGCGAAGTCCGCTCTTCTGATTGGGCAGGCCGGCGCGGCGCCTTGGCCGCACTTCATGAAATGGCGGCAACGGCAGCCACTGGATCTGCCAAACCCGCTCGACACGTGGTCGCGGGAGATCATCGACGGGGTCGCTGCACATCTGGGAGCGTCGGCCGTCTATCCGTCCGACAAGCCTTACCAGCCGTTCCAGCAATGGGCGATGCGGGCGGAAGGATTGAAGTCGTCACCGCTCGGCATTCTCATGCATCCTGAATATGGCCTGTGGCACGCCTATCGCGGGGCGTTGCTGTTTGCCGGTGAGGTTCCGATTCAAGGCCCTCGCAATCCGATTCATCTTTGTGACCTATGCGTCGGAAAACCTTGCCTGAAATCCTGTCCGGTCGAGGCCTATTCAGGCGAAGGTTTTGCTTATCAGTCCTGTCTCGGGCATGTCCGTGGCGCGGCTGGCGTGGCGTGCCGGAGCGGCGGTTGCCTGGATCGAAACGCGTGCCCCTATGGGGCAGACTATCGTTATCCCGCCGAGGTGCAGGCTTTTCATATGGCAAGCTTTGCTGGCCTGTAGCAGGCTCGTTTCAAGGGCGCGGTCTGGCCCAACCGTTTCGGCCGCTCCCCGGCGATTCCCTGATTGACCCTGAGCAGAGACACGACTACTCATCATGTCATCCGATGACTTGATGAGTAGCCGCATGCAACCAGCCAGCCGCACAAATCTGACCGACAGCGCCACTGAGAGCTTGCGGGCTGAAATCCTCGGCGGTCATTGGTCGGTCGGTGCCCGCATTCCCAACGAGGCTGCCCTGTCCGACCAGCTTTCGGTCAGCCGGGGTACGGTGCGGGAGGCCGTACGCGCACTGGTTTCGCAGGGTCTGCTCGAAACACGGCAGGGATCCGGAACCTATGTGCGCTCGGCTGTCGACCCGACCGCGGCGCTGGTGCGGGTCAGGCGGGCCTGTCTGCGCGATCAGTGGGAAGCGCGCACCGCGCTCGATGTGGAGGCGGCACGGCTGGCGGCGCTGCGGCATGCACCGACTGACATTGAAAGGCTCAACCGCCTGCTCGCTGAGCGCGGTACGGTCGCCGACGGCGGACAACACAATTTCGTCTGCCGCGATCTCGCTTTCCACAAGGCGATCGTGGCGATGTCGGGCAACCGCGCGATGGTGGAGCTCTACGACTTCTTTACCGCGGCGATTGCCGAAACCATCCAAGCGACCCTGGGCGGCGATCTGCCGGAGCCGGACACTCCGATGCACGCGCAGATCGTCGAGGCAATCGCCTCCGGCGATCCGGACCGCGCCGGCGATGCCGTTCGCGCTTTCATGGCGCCCGTCCTTTCGCAACTCGACCGGCATCTCGCGCAATGAACCAGACCTTCCGTCAAGGCGATAGTCAGGCTGCTGTCATGAAGGGTATCGACGATCAGCTTGTCGATGCCGAGGCCGACAGCCTGCCGCCACCGCAAGCTCCGGTGCTTGAAAGCCCAGCCGCGCGCATCCTGCTTGGCGCCTGCCTCGTGCTGATCGCCTTCAACCTGCGCCCGTTGTTTTCCAGCCTTTCGGTGCTTTTGCCGGAGATGATGCAGGCAACGGGGCTGTCCAGCGCTGGCGCTTCGCTGCTGACGACGTTGCCGGTGGTTTGTCTTGGCATCTTTGCCCCGTTCGCGCCCAGGCTGGCACAGCGCTATGGGGCCGAGCGCACGCTGCTCGGCGTCATGGCCTTGGTGACGCTGGGTACGGCGCTGCGCGGCTTCGGGTCCGTGCCGATCCTGTTTGCTGCTACCTTTATCGCGGGCGCTGCCATCGCGGTCGGCAACGTGCTGCTGCCCGGCCTTGTCAAACGCGATTTCCCCGACAGCATGGCCTTGATGACGGGTCTCTACACGATGGCTCTGTGCGCTGGCGCGGCCGCTGCATCAGGGCTGACGCTGCCGGTCGAACACCACATAGCCGCCGGTTCCTGGGCGGCTGCCCTTGCTGCCTGGGCGGTGCCGGCCTTCGCCGTGCTGTTGTTATGGGCGCCGCAGGCATTCGCCAGCCGCCACCGGGCAAGCCATAGCGGTTTCCGTGTCACGGGGCTCTGGCGCGACCGTCTGGCCTGGCAGGTCACGCTGTTCATGGGACTGCAGTCGGCACTGGCTTACAGCATCTTCGGTTGGCTGGCCCCGATCCTGCGCGAGCGTGGCTTCGACGCGACTTCGGCAGGCGCGATCGTCTCGGTGTCGGTGATGGCGCAGGTCGTCGCGTGCCTGGCAGTGCCGCCGATTGCGGTTCGCTGCCGCAACCAGAGCCTCGTCAATGTCGCGCTCGTCACCGTGGCGGTCATTGCGTTGCTCGGCATCCTGTTTGCTCCGACCTCGATGACGCTGCCGTTGGCCATCGTGCAGGGGCTGGGGCAGGGCGGCCTGATCGCCGCCGCCATGACGCTGATCGTCCTGCGCTCACCCGACCCGCACGTGGCGTCGCATCTTTCCGGCATGGCGCAGGGTGTTGGCTATGTGCTGGCGGCGATCGGCCCGCTGCTGGTCGGCTTGATCCATGGCTGGACAGGCAGCTTCGCCGCTTCGGCGATCCTCTTCGCGGCTCTCGGTCTCGGGGTTGCCGTGATGGGGTTCGGAGCAGGTCGTGCGCTGCTGGTCGGGGCGCGCACTGTACGCCTTGAGGGGTGAATAATCCGGGTTGTCTGTCGCGATACCTGCGCTATCTATCCGCTCCTGTTCCGAACATGGAGACGGATGGTGCCATCAGCCAGCAAGCGCGACATCACGATCAAGACCCAGGATGGCGTGGCGCGGGCCTCCCTATTCCGCAACGGGCAGGTGAAGGCGGGCGTCATCTTCTACATGGATGCCTTCGGTCCTCGTCCCGCGCTCTACGACATGGCTTCAAGGCTTGCCGGGCATGGCTATGCCGTTCTGCTGCCGGATCTGTTCTATCGCAACACGCCTTATGGCCCGTTTGACGCCAAGACCGGTTTTGTCGAAGAAAAAAGCAAAGCGGCGCTGACGGCGCTGGTCGGCGGCACGACGCAGGACATGACCGTGCGCGACAGCGTCGCGTTCATCGCGGCGCTTGAAGCCGAAGGCGTGCGTGGTCCCGTAGGCACCGTCGGTTATTGCATGGGCGGTGGACGGGCTCTCAATGCGGCGGCAGCTTATCCGGACAGGATCGCCGCAGCCGCCAGCTTCCACGGCGGCCGGCTTGGGACGGATGCGCCCGACAGTCCCGCTTCGAATGCGGCCGGGATCAAGGCGCGTGTCTATATCGGCTCGGCCGGTGTCGACGGCAGTTTTCCGCCGGAGCAGTCGGCCCGGCTGGCACAGGCCTTGCGGCAAGCGGAGGTCGATCACGTCATCGAGAATTATGTCGGCATGCAGCATGGCTGGTGTGTTCCCGACCACAGCGTCTACGATACCGCCGGTGCCGAACGCCATTGGAAGCGCTTGACCGACTTCTTCGGCGAGACATTGCGCTGATTGATCGGCGAAGCCCGCCACAGCAATCTCGAACATATCTGGAAAAAATCTTCCCATCCGCCCAAGGATTGGCCAATAGGCGTCGTCCAACAGGCAAATGACGGCGATGATGCTGGACGACGAGGCATCCGACAGCGAGCTGATCGGACGTGCCAAGCAGGGAGACAGGAACGCGTTCGGCCAGCTGGTCGGGCGTCACTATGACTTTGTCTACCGCGTCGCCTATCGCTGGAGCGGCCGCAAGGCCGATGCCGAAGATGTCGCCCAGGACGTGTGCGTGCGGCTCGGCCGCGCGATCCGCGACTATCGCGGCGGCGGCGCCTTCACCACCTGGCTTTATGCCATGACCCTCAACGCCGCGCGTGACCTTGCCCGCAAGAGTGCGCGAGAGAGCGCAAAGACGGAAGCTTATGGTGGCCACATGCTCATCGTCGGACAGGCGCAGGCCGCTGAACCGGACGATCCAGTGGATGCACTCTGGGCGGCCGTGCGTCTCCTTCCCGACAAGCAGCGCGAAGCCGTCCTGCTGGTCTATGGCGAAGGGCTCAACCACGCGGCAGCGGCCGAAACGATGGCAATCTCGGAGGCGACGGTTTCATGGCACATCCATGAAGCGAAGAAACGGCTGAAAATTCTTATGCGTTCAGCCGGGGAAGTGTGACCATGGTCGATGACAACGAACTGAAAAAGTTGCGCGATGCGGCACTGCCAGGCCCGGATGCCGAGGCGCGCGCCCGCGCGCTTTCTGCCGCCATGATGGCCTTCGATGAAAAAGATGAGGTGACAGCCCAAGGAACGGCGGCAAGGCCGCGTCTCACTTCCCGAGCACTCACGCTCTGGAGAGAGATCATGCAGAAGAAGCTCATCGCCGCACCGGCTATTGCCGGTCTCGTCGCACTGCCGATCGCGGGTTACACGGCGTTTCATCTGATGCGAGATGGCGGTCCAGCGCTCGATGCGGGCGGCACGGTCGCCGAAACGCTCGCCGACAAGCCGACGCCGCCAAAACCGGATGCGCAGGCACAGCCGCCGATGGTTGAGGCACCTCCGACAGAGGATCTCAAGCAAAAGGCTGCTCCCTTGGCTTCTACCGCCAAAACCGAGGCTGCCGCGCCTGCCGGCAACGTGCAGGTTGTCCCGCTCAAGGAATTGACGCGAATGAGAAGCGCCGAGATGAAGCTCGCCGCGCCGCTGGCCGAAAGCGAAGCCGCCGATGCGCTGGCACGCAGTCCGGCAAGCACGACGCTGATGGCCGAGCCGACAATCGCACCGGCCCCGATGCCCGCCGACACCATGCAGCCGCCTGAGGAAAACCGCGACCGCATCCAGGATTTCAAGACCAATCCGGTCCGCTCGGCGAAGGAAGATCCGGTCTCGACCTTTTCCATCGATGTCGATACCGCGTCCTATTCCTTTGTGCGCCGCTCGTTGAAGGACGGAGCGCTGCCGCAGGCCGACACGGTGCGCGTCGAGGAAATGGTCAACTACTTCCCGTATGACTGGAAGGGGCCGAACGCCGCCGAAACGCCGTTCAATACCACCGTCAGTGTCATGCCGGCGCCTTGGAATGCCGAACACAAACTGATGCATGTCGCCATCAAGGGCTACGATATGCAGCCAGCGGTGCAGCCAAAGGCCAATCTGGTCTTCCTGATCGATGTCTCCGGTTCGATGGACGAGCCGGACAAGCTGCCGCTGCTGAAATCCGCTTTCCGCCTGCTCATCAACAAACTCAAGGCCGACGATACCGTTTCCATCGTCACCTATGCGGGCAATGCCGGAACCGTGCTCGAACCAACCAGGGCGGGTGAGAAGGACAAGATCCTGCGCGCTATCGACAATCTGGCGCCGGGTGGCTCGACAGCCGGTGAAGCTGGCATCCGTGAAGCCTACCGTCTGGCGCAGAGATCCTTCGTCAAGGGTGGCATCAACCGGGTCATGCTTGCCACCGACGGTGATTTCAACGTCGGCCAGACCGATGACGACGATCTCAAGCGGCTGATCGAGAAGGAACGGGAGACCGGTGTTTTCCTTTCGGTTTTCGGTTTCGGCCGTGGCAATCTCAATGACCAGATGATGCAGACCATCGCCCAGAACGGCAATGGCACTGCCGCCTATATCGACACGCTGGCCGAGGCGGAGAAGGTGCTGGTGGAAGGGGCATCCTCGACGCTGTTCCCGATTGCCAAGGATGTAAAGATCCAGGTCGAGTTCAATCCGGCAAAGGTTTCGGAATACCGGCTGATCGGCTACGAGACACGAGCCCTCAACCGCGAGGACTTCAACAACGACCGCGTCGATGCGGGTGAGATCGGTGCAGGCCATTCCGTGACGGCGATCTATGAGCTGACGCCGAAAGGCGCCACGCAACAGGTCGACGATCTGCGTTACGGTGAAGCGACGACCAACAATGGCGGGGTTTCCAATGCGGACGAATATGCATTCGTGAAGATCCGCTACAAATTGCCGGACGCAGATACATCCAAGCTGATCACCACTCCGGTGACAGGAGCCAATGAGGTCTCATCCTTCGATGCGGCCGGTATCGATCAGCGTTTCTCGATAGCCGTGGCGGCTTTCGGGCAGAAGTTGCGCAACGAGGATGCGACCGCCAAGTTCGGCTACGACCGGATCCAGGAGATCGCCAACGCGGCACGCGGCGCCGATCCGTTCGGCTACCGGGCGGAGTTCCTGTCGCTGGTGCGGCTGGCTGCTGCGATGAATTGATCGCTTCTCCGCTTGGCGAAGAGTCGGTCGGCGAGGGTTGCGGCTTGCCCGCTACCCTCATTGCACTCTGTCTCGGGCCAGTGTGATCGGCTGCTCAT
Source organism: Mesorhizobium sp. NPDC059025 (assembly GCF_042739655.1). Lineage (NCBI taxonomy): Bacteria > Pseudomonadati > Pseudomonadota > Alphaproteobacteria > Hyphomicrobiales > Phyllobacteriaceae > Mesorhizobium > Mesorhizobium sp. NPDC059025. The sequence continues at coordinate 216,595 of NZ_JBHYIM010000001.1, forward strand.
TCGCCGATCGTTAAAATGCCGAATAGTTTCGATACTGCACTGCAATGTAACGTGGGGTAAGAAGCTTGCGGGGACGCTCTTTAAGGGTTTGGACGTGCGCATAGACGGGATTTCGACTTCGGTTCAGGTGGCGACCACACAGGTTGCCGAGCCGAGCAGGGTATCACAAACGACGATCAGCAGGGATGTGGAGACCGCGCGCAAGACGGCGCTGTCCGCCCTCACCAACGAGCGCTTTCGCGCGGCGCTGGAGAAACTCAGCGATCCACGTGCCTCGGAAACGATCGCGCTGATGCGCAATGACGGACCGTCGGCCGACTTTGGCTCGGCGCAGGCACGCTACGCCGATAACAGCAACTAGAGCAATTCACAGAAACAACGGCAATTCCAAGAAAAGTGCGTTGCGCTTTTTCACCCGGAATTGCCTGAAAACAAAGAATTGGAGCGCTTCCGAGAAAGACGGAAACGCTCCGGGAGCGATCTGGTCAGGCCCGCGAACGGCGACGCTCGCGGCGGCCTTCAGCGGTCTCGTTGGCGTTGGCACTGGCCGCCTTGTTGCGCAGTGGCCCGATGCGCTCGACGATGGTTTCAACCGTCGGGCGCACGTCCTTCTTGTGCACGTCCAGAGCTTTGCGCATCGCAGCCAGGTGGGCGAAAGAGGTACCGCAACAGCCACCAACAATCTTGGCGCCGGCGTCGACGGCCAGGCGCACATAGTCGGACATCAGTTCCGGCGTACCGGAGTAATGAATTTCCGTGCCGCGGAATTCCGGGATACCGCAATTGCCCTTGACGATGACGGTGGCCTCAGGCTTCGCCTCGGTCATGTCCAGCAAGGACGCCAGAATGTCGGAGGCGCCGACACCGCAATTGGCGCCGACGCCGAGCGGGGCTTCAGACAGGCCGTCGGCGACCGCATGGATATCCTTCGGTAGCAAGCCCATCATGGTGCGGCCGGCGGTGTCGAACGAGCCGGTATAGGTATAGGGCAGGCCAACGCGGATGGCGGCTTCGGCAGCTGCGCGGATTTCATCGGGCGCTGACATGGTCTCGATCCAGGCTACTTCAGCGCCGCCGGCCTTCAGGCCTTCGATCTGCTCGGCAAAGGCTTCGACGGCATCTTCGTAGCTCAGGGCTCCGAGCGGGATGAGAAGTTCCCCGGTCGGACCGACGGAACCGGCGACGATGACCTTTCGGCCGGCACTGTCGGCAACCGAACGGGCGATTTCGGCTGCCTTCTTGTTCAGCGCGAAGACGCGATCCTGCGCATGGTGCAGCTTCAACCGGTGACGAGTGCCGCCGAAGGAGTTGGTGAGAATGATGTCGGCGCCGGCGTCGACGAAGCCCTGGTGCAGTTTTGCAATGGTTTCGGGCGCGGTCTCATTGAGAATTTCCGGCGCTTCGCCAGCCGGCAGGCCCATGGCGAACAGATTGGTGCCGGTGGCACCATCGGCCAGCAGCACACCCTTTTCTGCGATCAGGGCATCGATCGGATTGATGGTCGTCATGGCGCGTGCTTTCAAACTCGAGTTTGAATAAGGATATAAAGAAGTCTTTATGTCCAGTCAACCGAGGCGCGCCTTCTCCGGGGCAGAAGAAGGCGTGCTGGTCGACTAAGCTGCGGGAAACAACTCGACCTCGATTTCGGTGCAGGTATCTCCGTTGGTGGGGTGATGGTCGACCGAGCAGGCGGTGACGACGATCAGGAGATCGCGTTCGGCGCGCAAGGTCACCGACCCGCCCGGCGGGTTGATTGAAGCATCGACCAGCAGCGTGCCGTCCGCTGTCGGCAGCGAATTCTGGAAGAAGTCGACCGGGTCCGGCGTGAAGGGAAGTGTGATCCCCTCGGCCGCGAGCACTTTGTGCAGATTGTCCTGGCAGCTTGGATGCTCGTCGAAGCCGGCGCGGCGGTAGAGTGCCGCGTTGCAGGCGGGAAACAGCATATCGTGCGGTCCGGGGGAATCGTTTGCTACCAGGGTCAGCAGCGGCTCTCCGGTTGTGCCGTAGAAATGCTCGCCGACCGCCGGAAACAGCCTCTCGATAATATCGCGGGTGTTCGAGGTACTCAGCCAGTCCGGCGTATCTCCTGTCACGAAAGCCCAGAGATCGGCGACTTGCTGGCCCTTCGGGTCGACGATGCGGATGAGTTCGCCCTCCCTGATGTGGAAGGCGCGGCCGGATTGTGGAGGCACGACAATATGACGACCCAAGGATGGCTCCTGTTCTGATGGCAGCGGGAAAGTGGCGTCAGGAGCGCGAAACCGCAAGGGGCAGGTCGGCCAGACGCTGGGCGAAGGCTGCGGCTTCATGCGCGTTGATCTCGGCCGCGCGGATCAGATTGTCGAAATGGCCGGTCAACGTGCGGATCGGCTGGGTGGCGTTGAGCACGATGTACATGTCGCCGACGTAGATCGCGGCGCGGTAGGGTCCGAAGATGGTATAGGGGATCGAATAGCGCATCCGCCCGTCATAGAGATAGAGGCGGAACGTCGGATAGAGGTCGTCGAGCAACGCAGCCATATGAAGCAGTTGCTCGCGCCGCTCTTCGGCCGGAAAGGCATCCCAGACACCCAGGCCACGCGCGAATATCTCCAGCGTATGGCGCGGCATGCAGACTTCCATGTCCGTCTCCGGGCGCCGGCTGTAGTCGATGCGATACTGCGTTTCACCGGCCTGCGCCTGCCTGCTCTTGTTGGAGATGCCCGCCTCGTAGTCCACCAGCGCCTCGGTGCGCAGAAGATCGGGGATGCCGGCCGGCACGTAGCGAATCTTGGTGCCGACCGCTTCGGCGTGCCATTTGGCAATCAACGTGCGCTCGAAGCCGCCCGAGGCCTCCTCGATTTCCAGGCTTTCCCGGATTTCGCCGGTCACGCCTTCATCCTGAGAAAGGCCAAGCAGCCAATCGAGCGAAACCTTGAATTCGGCGGCGATGTTGAGAAGCGTTTCGGCGCGCGGCAGGCGCACGGATGCACCGGAAAGCAGCTGAGACAGCGCTGAACGATCGATGCCGACGGCGGAGGCGAAGGCCGACTGGTTGAGGTCGGATCGTGTCAAGAGCAATTTCAGCCGCTCCCGGAACACAGTGGAGAGGTCGCGCTTGTCCATTGCGTTGTTCCTCCGAAACCTAGCAAAAAGTTCTACACATCAGCTTCATTCGCGCAAACAGGCGGAAATGAATCTCCAGGTTTGTTTACTGAACACATCATATGCTTGCAAAGGTGCGCAATCGCAACATTTTGTGCGCTTTGTCGCGTTGAGACAGCGTATGACTGCTGACACAATGCTGTCAGGAATCACAGACCGGTTCCGGCGACTGAAAGGGCAGTGGTCGATCGCATGGCGAACAAGCGTAAGAAAGTGAGCAGCAAACCGGCGGTGGAATGGCCAACCGTTTTTCTCGCCATCGGTTGCTACGGGATCTGGCTCACAGCCGGCCTACTGATCTGGCCCTCCTATCCGCTGGTAGCCCTTTTCGTGCTCACACTGACGGTCGCGTTGCAGTCGTCGCTGATCCATGAAGTGCTGCACGGCCATCCGACCCGCAATGCGTTGGCCAACGAAGCCTTCGTTTTCCTGCCGATAGGTCTCATATGGCCATTCCGCCGCTTCAAGACGCTGCATCTGCGCCATCATGCCGACGAGCGCCTGACCGACCCGCTCGACGACCCGGAAAGCTACTACAAGGCGCTATGGCACCATGACGAGCTGCCGCAGGTGATGAAGTTGCTGCTCCGGATCAACAATACCATGGTCGGCCGCTTTTTCCTTGGCCCATGGATGTCGATGATCGGCTTCTTCATCGACGACGCCAAACAGATGCTTGCCGGGGACAAGGCGATCCGCCAGGCTTGGCTGCTGCACGTCATCGGGCTCGCCGCCGTGCTTTTGGTGATTCAGTTCGGTTTCGGCATGCCGCTGTGGCTCTATATTCTGGTGCCGATGTGGTTCGGCCAGTCGCTGATAGCCATCCGAACCTACGCAGAACACCAATGGTCGGAACATCCCGAGGGCCGCACGGTGATCGTGGAACGCTCGCCGCTCTCCTTCCTGTTCCTCAACAATAACCTGCACTTCGTGCATCACAGCAAGCCGACCGTTGCCTGGTACAAGCTGCCCAAGCTGTTCCGGGATGAGCGCGAAAAGTGGTTGAAGGCCAACCATGGCTATTCCTATCCGAACTACTTCGCGCTGCTGAAGGCCTATGCTTTCAAGGCGAAGGAGCCGATTGTGCACCCTGTGCTGCGGCGTGTACCGGAAAAGGGCAGGGCTTTTGCCCCGCGCGTGCGAGCTCGTAATGTCGGCGGTCTCGGCACTGCCCCGGTTCCTGCCGAGCCGTCGAAGGAATGAGGCGTTCCTCCAAAGGTTTTTCCCCCGCTTGAAACCGGCGACCAGCAGCGGCCATATCTTCGACATGAGAAAGTTTGTTGCGGCTCTGCCGATGTATGACTGGCCTGAGGCACGAGCCGAGGTCGATGCCCAGTGGGCAAAGATCCGTGCCGCATTGCGGCACGCCGGCGTCGATGCACCTGAAATGGTGGTGCGGCGCAATGCCGACCTGCCTGCCGTTCCTGGCGATATCCGCGACGCTTCCGGACAGGTCATCGTTGCCGATCCCACCAGACTGCCGCCAGACGAGCTTGATTTCCATGCCATCTGGCTGCATCCGGCACTGCTGTTTACGCAGACCTGCTGGGGGCCGATGGAATTCGGCCTGGAACGCCATGTGCAGGTGGTCGGCCAGCCGAGCTACGATGGCATCGAAGGCGGGCGGGATGGATTCTACTCCAGCGCCATCGTGATGCGGCGGCCGGGAAAACACGTTGCCGCGCCCGAGAACGGTCAGGCGCTCATTCCGCTGGAGCTGATCCGCGGCAAGCGTTTGGCCTTCAACAGTCTCGATTCCATGTCCGGAATGATCGCCATAACCCGCGACCTCGAGGCGATGGGCGAAGGCCTCGATATCTTCGCCGAACGTCTGGAAAGTGGCGGTCACCGCAATTCCATTGTCGAAGTCGCCGAGGGCCGGGCCGACGTCGCGGCGATCGATTGCCAGAGCTGGGCTTTGGCGCAGCGCTTCGAACCGAAGGCGAAGGACGTTGCCGTCGTCGGCTGGACGGCGCGCCGCAAGGGACTGCCCTTTATCACCGCGCGCGCCACCCCGCCGGCACTGCTGGCAAAACTGCGTGATGCTCTGGTCGGCGAAAACGAGTCGATTGCCGGCTGAAGTTTCCCCATCACGCGAGATCGCTGGCCCTATTTAGCCGGTACACCTTTCTGCCAGTCTGCCCATCCGTTGATGACGGTATCGGCGAATTTCGAGCCGACCCGGTAGGCATTGGCGGTTGCTGGGCCGAAACCGCCTGAATCGGCGCTGAGCGATTCAATGGCCGTCTTGCCTTCCGGCTCGCGATCGAAGTTGGATGCGGTGCGCAAAAGCGCGATGCGGTCGAATTGCAGCAGGCCGGCATCGGCGCCGCGCTGAAGCGCTGTCAGGGAGGCATTGTCCTCCATCTGCGTGGTACAGTAGTTGCCGGCGCCGTCGGTCAGCAGCGAGACCCATTTGCCCATGCTCTCCGCGGTCTTCGAGCCGTGCCAGTAAGTGTCCGTCGAGAGTGTGTCGCAGATGCTGACGACGGGTGCCGCGTTGCCTGGCGCGGTCTTGTATGCCGCTCGATAGGCCTTGGCCTCATCGCTGTCTGCCAACTCGACGCCACTGGTCAGGGTGAACGCCTTGTTCACCAGCTTCTCGTTCAGCCTGTAGACTTCCGTTCCGGAGCCCCATTTGGGCTTCTCACCGGGTTTCTGGGCGCCGAGCCCGACCACGCCGTCTGGCCAGTCGGCGGGGATCTGGCGTGGATCGATCTCGTGGCGAAGGCCGGCGTCGACCGCGAAGCGGGCCCAGTGCGCGGAACCCAGCGTGCCGTCGCCTGGATCGACGCCGGCAATACCGGCGATCAGGACGTAGCTCTGCTTAAGGTCGAACAGGCCGCTGTAGATCACGGCCGACACCGAACTGGCAGCATTGGCGTAACCCATTGCCGTCGTCATCACGCATAGGCCCGCTGCATCGCAGGCGACTTCCGGATACTCCTTCGGCAGGCCTGGCACCTTCACCCTGGTGTCGAGCTTGCGTCCTTCCAGCCATGGTTTCGTTTCGCCGCCGAACATGGTGACGACGAGGACCTTCGGTGCGATCGGCTGTGCGAAGGCCGCAGAAGGCGGCGAAAGAAGAACTGCAGCCAGTGCTGTGCTGGCAAGACCGAGGCGACGGGGAGATGGCATGGGCTTGTTCCGCGGTTGATGGGCGACAGATGCCACTATCCTCGCCGGTGCCGCATGCAGCCATGCCGCGCCTCGCGCTTTCCACACCAAAATGGAGGAGCAGAATTCACTCTGCCAGGAGACGCTCGTCGAGAGGATAGCTCGACAGCTTTTCGGGACCGGTCGGGGTAATCAGGATCTGCTCTTCGAGTTTGACACCTTCGCGCCCACCCAGCCGGCCGATATAGCTTTCCACGCACAGCACCATGCCGGGCTCGAGAACGCCGTCCGGCGTATCGGCAGTCCAGTCGGCTGCATGCGGCAGGGTCGGGTATTCGTCAGCGAGGCCGACACCGTGATAGAGCACGCCGTAGCGGGTCGGGAAACAGTCCGGTGGTGGTACGGCGGAGCGCTCGACGAGTTCCCTGAATGAGATTCCCGGCCGCATCAGCTCGATGTTGCGGGTGATCTGGTCGGCGGCAACACGATAAAGATCCCGCTGCTCGTCGCCGGGACGGCCATCGCCGCACAGCCAGGTGCGCGAGAGGTCGGCACAGAACCCATACGGGCCGATGAGGTCGGTGTCGAAGGCGACGAGGTCACCAGTCTCGATGACGCGCGACGAGCATTCCTGGAACCAGGGATTGGTGCGCGGACCTGACGAGAGCAGCCGTGTCTCGATCCACTCGCCACCGCGTGCGATGTTGCCGCGGTGCAGTTCCGCCCACAGTTCGTTCTCGGTGACGCCTGGCTTCAGCGCGGTCTGCATCTCGCCCATGGCTGCCTCGCAGGCGACGATGGCGCGGCGCATGGCCAGGATTTCATCGGCCGATTTGATGAGGCGGGCATTCTCCATGACGGCTTCGCCATTGCCGATCGCGATGCCCAGGCGCGCGAGCGCCTCGACGCCTTCGAAGTCGAGATGATCGACGGCAATGCGATTGTTGCCGCCGCCGTGTTCGCGTACCAACTCGGCAATGCCGGCAGCCCAGCGGCGTACCTTCATTTCCGTCAGCTCGCCGCCATAGAGATACATCCAGGACACGGCCGGTCGTACTTCGTCGACGACACCGGAATGGTCGGACAGGTGCTCGCAGGAGAAGTAGTCGAACAGAACGACCGGTCCTTCGGTCGCCACGAAGCAATGGCGTGTCGGGTTGTGCGCGACCCAGAGCTGCATGTTGGTGCTGTCAGTCGCGTAGCGGATGTTGACGGGATCGTAGAGCAGCGCACCGGCGTAGCCGCGACGCTTCAGTTCGGCGCGGATGCGCTCGAGACGATATTTCCGCATCGCCGGCAGATCGGGAGCCGCGATGCCCGCTGCCGCCCACTCGCGCTCGGCGGTTTCACCATAGCCAAGAACATGCTGGTTGAGTGAGGCCGCCTTGTCGCGGGAAGCGGCGCGCAGTGCCTCGATGTTGCCCACCATATCCGGTTCGAATGGCATGATCTTGCGGTGTCGACCGAAATTGCCCTTAGCCTGTTCCTCCCGCATCGTCGTTCGACCCTGACTGGTTGGTTGCTCCTAGCGCGCCAAAACTTCCGAATTGACGCGTGGTCCCTCGGGCGCCTGACAGAATGCAGCGATCGCACGAGCGATCTTGAGGCCACCCTTCACCGATGGCTCAATGGGGTTGGCCAGGTCTTCGTCGTGATCGCATATCAATCGCAGGTCAATCAGTGTCAGCCCCCGCAGGAACGCTGCGCGCGTGATCACGTCGTTGAACACGGTCAAAGCCGTATTTGCGATACGGCGTTGCATCGGTTCCGCAAAGCGCCCGTCGTATATCGTGCAAACCGCCGTAGGGCGGTTCGTCGCCATCACACCATCGAGCATGGCGTTGTAGCTGTGGGCGAAATTTTCGCGAATGCTGGCCAGGCGATCCAGGACTTCGGCAACCGACGCTGCGGGTTCACCAAGGATGCCGCCATGGTCGAGCGCATCGTTACCCCCGACGCTGAGCGCCAGGTGTGTTACGTCGCTCCCGAGCCAACCCAACTGCCGCTTTACATCTCCGGTGAGACTTCCGTCGACTGCGTGCAGGCTTGTGCGCCATTCCGTCAGCAAAATGCTGCGCAATTGGCTCGCCACGTCGGGTCCGTCGCCGACGTAGCTGCCATTGTCGAAAATCGAGTCACCGAGCAAAACGACGTGGGGCATGAGCTTTTCGGCTACCCGCGCATCTTTTCGCCGCTCGGATCGAAGGGAGGCTCGACATTGATGCGGGCCGGACGGCGGTGGCCGAGAATTTCGATCTCGAACAGGCCGGCGCTCTCGTCCTCGGCCAATGCCGCTGGAACGTATCCCTGCGCCATCGACTTCTGCACATAGTGTGCATAGCCGCCCGACGTGATCCAGCCGACAACGCGCCATTCGCCATCGACGATGCCGCGCACGGCGGAAGCACCTTGCGCGGCGGTTGAACCGCGCACTTCCTTGCCGAATTCGTCGAAGCGTGGCGCACCGTAGCCGTGCGGCTTCTCGACCGTGCCATAATCGGTGGGAACCTTGGCCCAGATCGGCTCGTCGCCCATCACATCGGCGTCGGCAGCGTCCACGAGGAAGGAGACGCGACGCAGCCTGGAGCCCTTGCCGTTGGCCATTTCAGCCTGTTCGCCTACTGCGGCTTCGCGACCGATGAAGTCGTTCTTCTCCATCTTGATGAAGCGGTCCATCGCCCCCTCGAACGGGCCATAGATCGGCCTGAGCTCGCGGAACCATGTCGGGAAGTTCTTCTCCAGGCGCATGGCAAGCAGCGCACGCATGCCGAAGTCGATGATGTCGAATTCCGCGCCCGCGTCCTTGATGGCGGCATAGACAAGCCGCTGATAGGCAGGCTGCATCCAGATTTCGTAGCCGAGATCGCCGGTGTAGGTGATGCGGTTGACCAGGCATGGCGCGCCGCCAACGGCCATCTCGCGGAAATCCATGAACCGGAACGCCTTGGACGACACGTCGATGTCGGTCAGCTTCTGCAGCAGCTCCTGGCTTTTCGGCCCGGCAATGGAGAGGCCGACGAGGGTCTGGTCGAAGCGGTGGATGCGAACCGAGCCGTCCTTCGGCAGATGCTTCTCGAACCAGCGCATATGGTACTTCTGCGCCGCGGACGAACCCCAGATCATGAACTTGTCGTCGCCTGTCTTGGCGATTGTGAAATCTCCGATCAGCTTGCCGAACTCGTTCAGCATCGGGGTCAACACGATGCGGCCCTTCTTCGGCATGCGGTTGGTCATCAAACGATTCAGGAAATCTTCGGAAGCCGTTCCACTGACTTCGTATTTCGCGAAATTGGCGATTTCGGTGATGCCGACGCGCTCGCGCACGGCGCGCACTTCATTGCCGATATGTTGGAAGTCGTTCGAGCGGTGGAAAGAGACGACGTCCTTTGGTTCGGTACCCTTTGGTGCGAACCAAAGGGGGGTCTCCAGGCCCCAGCTGTCGCCCATGACGGCATTGTTGGCCACCATCGTATCGTAGAGCGGTGTCGTCTGCGCCGGGCGAGCCGCGGGCAGTTCCTCGTTCGGAAAGCGGATGGAGAAGCGGCGCGAGTAGTTTTCGCGCACCTTGGCATTGGTATAGCGCAGGCTCGCCCACTCGCCGAAGCGGGCGACATCCATGCCCCAGACGTCGAAACCGGGATCGCCGTTCACCATCCAGTTGGAGAGGGCCAGGCCGACACCGCCGCCCTGGCTGAAGCCGGCCATGACCGCGCAGGCGCACCAGAAGTTGGTCAGGCCCTGGACCGGACCGACCAGCGGGTTGCCGTCGGGCGCGAAGGTGAAGGGGCCGTTGATGACCTGCTTGATGCCGGCATTGGCGATGCCCGGGAAATGCTTGAAGCCGATCTCCAGGGAGGGTGCAATGCGGTCGATGTCAGGCTGCAGCAGCTCGTGGCCGAAGTCCCAGGGCGTGTTCACCGGCGACCATGGCTTGCAGGCCTTTTCATAGGTGCCGAGCAGGATGCCGTTGCGCTCCTGGCGGGTGTAGATCTCGCCCTTGAAGTCGAGAACGCCGACCATCTCGCGACCGGTCGACTTGTTGAATTCCTCGACCTCCTTCATGGGTTCGGTGAGCAGATACATGTGCTCCATGGCAAGCAGGGGCAGCTCGACGCCAACCATGCGTCCGACTTCACGTGCCCACAAACCACCGCAGTTGACGACGTGCTCGGCCTTCACCGTGCCCTGTTCGGTGACGACGTTCCAGGTGCCGTCGACTTCCTGGGTCAATTCGATGACGCGGTTGCGCAGCACGATTTCGGCGCCCAGTTTCTTGGCAGCCTTCGCATAGGCGTGAGTGGTGCCAGACGGATCGAGATGGCCTTCGACGGGATCCCACATGGCGCCGACGAAATTCGTCTCGTCCATCAGCGGAAACATAGCCTTGGCTTCCGATGGGGTGATCAGCTCGGTGTCCATGCCGAGATAGCGGCCCTTGGCGTGGGCCAGGCGCAGGAAGTCCATCCGCTCCGGCGTGTCGGCCATCATGATGCCGCCGGTCAGGTGCAGCGAGCAGGACTGTCCGGAAAGCTCCTCCAGCTCCTTGTACAACTGCACGGTATAAGCCTGCAGCTTGGCGACGTTGGGGTCGCCGTTCAGCGTGTGGAAGCCGCCGGCGGCATGCCAGGACGAGCCGGAAGTGAGCTCCGAGCGCTCGATCAGCATGACGTCGGTCCAGCCGGCTTTAGCCAGGTGGTAAAGGACCGAACAACCGACGACGCCGCCGCCGATCACAACCGCTTTAACGTGGGATTTCATAAGGATATGTCTCTACTTGAACAGTTTGATTCAGGGTGCGGCGAAGCCTTGGCACGTTAGTGAAAGTCACGTGCGCTTTCATCGAGCCGTATTCAGAAATCAGTCGGGGCGCCGCCCTCGGCGATGCGCCGGTCGACAAAGGCGTTGAGTTCCTCGCGAATGGCCGGATCCATGTAAGGTTCCTCGTAGCTCGCCAGGCGCTCCTTCCAGACGCGATTGGCTTTCTCCATGGCGGTGGGCGAACCGGCTTCGGCCCAGGTCTCGAAATTACGCCAGTCGGACAGGATCGGCGAATAGAAGGCGGTCTTGTAGCGCGACTGAGTATGTGGCGTGCCGAAGAAATGGCCGCCGGGACCGACGTCGCGGATGGCATCGATGGCGAGAGCATCCTCGGACAGGTCGAGCGGCGTCAGGAACTCCGCCACCATCTGCAGCAGGTCGATGTCGAGGATCATCTTTTCGTAGGAGCAGCGCAGGCCACCTTCCAGCCAGCCGGCGCCGTGCATCATGAAATTGCCGCCGCCCTGGATGACGCCCCACAGCGAAAACACGCTTTCATAGGCAGCCTGTGCATCCACGGTGTTGGCGGCGCAGGTGTTGGAGGTGCGGTAGGGCAGGTTATAGCGGCGCGCCAGCTGGCCGCCGACCAGCTGCGCCTTCATGTATTCCGGCGTGCCAAAGGCCGGCGCGCCCGACTTCATGTCGACATTGGAGGTGAAACCGCCATAGCCGACCGGCGCGCCCTTGCGAACCATCTGAGTGAAGGCAATACCGGCAAGCGCTTCTGCATTCTGCAGGACCAGGGCGCCGGCGATCGTGACCGGTGCCATGGCGCCCGAAAGCGTGAAGGGCGTCACGACAACGATCTGGCCCATTGACGACATCTGGATGATGCCTTCCATCATCGGGACATCGAGCTTCAGCGGCGAGTTTGTGTTGATGATGGTGTAGAGCGACGGCTCCTCCATCATCTGCTCGCGCGTGATACCGCGCGCGATGCGGGCGATCTCGATGCCGTCGAGATTGCGTTCCTTGCCGAGCGAGTAGGCGTGGTAGGCCTTGTCGGTCATGATTGCGAGGTCGCGGATACACTCAAGATGCCGGACCGATGGGTGGACGTCGATCGGTTCGACCGGATAGCCACCGGTCATCTGCAGGATGTTGTGCATCTGCGCGAGCTTGAGGAAATTGCGATAGTCGCGCTGGTTGCCGGGCCGGCGGCCGCTGTCGAGGTCGGAACAGTTAGGTGCCGAGGCCATCTGCGCGAAGATGGTATTGTTGCCGCCGAAGCGCAGATTGTGCGCCGGATTGCGGGCATGAATGGTGAATTCTCTGGGCGCATGGGAGATCAGCTCGAGGATCATGTCGGCGTCGAAGCGGACGCGAAATTCGCCATCGCGCACATCGGCGCCATGCGCTTTCATGATGCGACGGGCTTCGTCATGCAACACGTCGACGCCGATTTCCTTGAGCACGCGCAGCGAGGCGAGGTGGATCGATTCCAGCTCGTCGTCAGAGATCAGCTTGGTCGGCGCGAAGGGAATCTTGAGCTGTCGGAAGGCTGGCTGATCGAAGGCGGCCGCGCCGGCGGCGCGCTTGCCGGCGCGTCCGCCACGACGGGCGCGATCGGTGGCCAGGGCCGGTTCGGCGGGTTGCAGCGCGGCGGTCATGGTAATCCTCATGCGATTTTGTCGCCGCATAATGGACCGCCGGCCGATCCTCCATTGCGGAGGCGGCGACCACTAGAGCAAGCAAAGCGACATGGCGTCTGCCGTGTCGGCAGTGCTCGGCAAGCGGTCGAAAGTCGGCGCAGGCAAGTGTGAACGGCGTTACAGTCGCGCCATGAGGGCGGTTTAGAATGCCCGTGCGCCGGAGACTTTCAGACGGATTGCGTGGTCAAGCCGTCGCTTCGCTTGCTTTTGCGGTGCCAGCCTGGGGAGGATGTCATGGCCGATGTGGTGCGGGTGAGGGCGGCGACCAACAACGAGGTCGCATTCATCGCCTGGGATGTCGACGGCATGATTCCGGGCTGCCTCGGTTTCGAGCTCGTACGGCTCTATCCCGACACCGGTGAAGAGCGCTGCCTGGCTTCCTGGGTGCCGTTCAAGGGACAGCGCAACAAGGACTGGATTCCCCAGGATACCGGCGTGTGGCCGGTGCAGAAGACCTTCTGGCGTGACCTCACCGTGCGGCGGCGACGCGACAGCCTGACCATGCGGCCCGATGGCGAAATGATCGCCTATCGCGTGCGTCCGGTAGGCGCCATGAAACCAGGCCTGGAACCGGTGCCTGTTCGCCCCCCGGAGATCGATGGAAAGCGCACCTATACAGGCACGCCGCTGCCTCTTGGCTATCTGGGGCAGGGCGCCGTCAGCCCGACGATCTTCCTGGGTTCGATGTTCGGCAAGGCGCGCGTGGCCTTCACCAACGGCGTGCTGTCGACGCAATGGATGTCACGCGCACTGGCCGAAGCAGGCATCAAGGTCGGGCAGCGCGACAAGATCCGGGAGGAGCTGCAGGACCGCAACAGCAAGATCCGAGCCTATCTGCACGGCGATGTACCCGACGTCTTGACCAGCCTGCTGACGCGAGCAAAGGCCGAAGGCGGCTCGGTGCGACTTGCACTCTATGAACTCGGCGACGACGCGCTGCGCGACGCGATCATCGCGGCCAAGGACAGCGTCGAGGTGATCCTGTCGAACTCCGGCAAGGACACGCAGACCAAGAAATGGGACTTCGGCAATGCACCCTATCGCAAGGCACTGCGCGATGCCGGCGTGGCTGTGACCGATCGGCTCTTCAACAACAATCATATCGGCCATAACAAGTTTGCGGTCTATCGCGACAAACATGGTGTTCCGCAGGCTGTGATGACCGGCTCGACCAACTGGACGACGACTGGCATCTGCGGCCAGTCCAACAATGCCTTCATCCGCGACGATCCCGAGATGGCGAGCATTTTCAACAGCTACTGGGAACGGATGAAGGCCGACCTGTTTCCAGCGCCACAGCGCGAGGATGCACCAGGTCGTGCCGTCCAGACGCAGGGCGCCGCGTTTCGCAAGGACAATCACATCGCCAATCCGTTGAACGGCCAAAGCACACCCGTCGATGGTATGACCATATGGTTCTCGCCGAACGATCCGGACCGCAACAAGAAGACATTGTCGGTTCGCCCGGTCGATCTGGAGGACGTCTTTGCCCGCATCAGGGCGGCCAGGAAGGCCGTGCTGTTTCTTGTCTTCAACCCCTCGCGCCGCGGCGACAACTCGATCGTTGCCGAAGCTGTCGCTGCCGCCAGGGCAAATCGCGACCTGATCGTGCAGGGTGCGATCAGCGACCAGGCCGCGATGCCGAACTACGTGCCGTCGACACGGGATCCGGTGACGCGCAAATCCAACAATGACGGCAAATCGCCCTTCGTCTTCCCGGAAAAGGTATGGGAGATGCCGAATGTTTCGATCGTGCGCGCGGCAAACCTGACCGGTGCCTCGATCGCGACGGATTTCCAGGCCGAGGTGCTGACCATCGGCCATGCCATCGTCCACGACAAGATCGTCATCATCGACCCGATGGAAGACAATGCAACGGTGATCACGGGCAGCCACAACCTCGGCTACAAGGCCTCCTACGAAAACGACGAGAACCTCGTCATCGTCGAGGGCGACAGGACTTTCGCGGCCGCCTACGCGGTGCATTGCCTGGACGTGTTCGACCACTACAAGTTCCGCGCATGGCGGCGCACGCTGGGCAAAGGACCATCGGCCGACGATGGGCTGCGGGTTGATGACAGCTGGTTGAAGCCATACGCGCAGGGCAGGAAGGGGGCGCTGGCGCGCTACTTCCCCTGAAATGCGAGGGTCGCCGCGGTTTTGAGGTGGAGCAAGCGATCCCGCGCATCCGGCCCTTTCCTCTATTGCGATGAACAGCTAGCACCCGAAAACCGTTGACCTCGAAGATAGGCACGGTCGGGAGGAATGATGGCTGCTGCTGCGCACCGCGACAACGAATCGACGGCCAACTGGCCGGCGATCGCGGGCGTGATCGCGACCGTATCGGTCTTCGCCATCGCGCAAGGCCTGACCTATCCGCTTTTGTCCTTCATCCTGCAGCGGCAAGGCGTGTCGCCGGCCACGATCGGCCTTTCCGCGGCGATGACGCCGATTGGCTTCATCATGTCGTCGCCGTTGATCCCGTCGCTGGCGCGCCGCTTCGGAGCTGGTCGTACAGCGCTGACTTGCGCTGCGCTTTCGGCGCTGACACTGGCGCTCGTCGGCATGACCTACAATGTCTATGCCTGGTTTCCGCTGCGCTTCATGATCGGCGTCGTCACCAATCCGCTTTATGTGCTGAGCGAAATGTGGATGATCGCGCTGGCACCGCCGGCAAGGCGCGGACGCATCATGGGTGTCTACTCCACCCTGATATCGGCCGGCTTTGCAACAGGGCCATTGTGCCTGCTGTTCGTCGGCACCGAGGGCTGGGCGCCATTTCTGGTCGGCATCGTTGCCTTCATCATCTGCGGCAGCTGTCTTGCAGCAGTGTTGCCGAGACTGCCGAGGGTCGACCAGGGCGGTCACCATGTCTCGGTTTTGGGTTTCATGCCGTTGGCCGTGCTCCTGCTTGTCGCGGTGGTCGTGGCTGCGGGATTCGAGCAGGCGGTGCTGGCGCTTCTGCCGGTTTACGGCACGCATTTCGGCATCGCCGAGACGCGCATGTCGGCGCTGCTGACCTTCATGATCGCAGGCAACATCGCCATGCAGGTTCCGTTGGGCTTTCTGGCCGAACGGCTTACGCCGCAGGTTGTCCGGTTGGGCTGCGTCGTCGCAACGGCCTGCGGCTGCGCATTGCTGCCTTTGGTGATCCTCACACCCTTGGTGTGGCCGTTCCTGTTCGTTCTAGGGGCGGTATCCTACGGCATCTACACCATGACCATCATCGAACTCGGCGAGCGTTTCACGGGGCAGGCACTCGTTGCCGGCAACGCAGCCTTTTCGCTGATGTGGGGCGTTGGCGGTATTGCCATGCCACCACTCGCCGGCGCCGCCATGGCCTTGTTTGGCGCACCTGGTTTGCCGGTGACACTGGGGGTGGTCTGCGTTGTTCTCATGATTGCCAGTCTGGTGGCCCTGCGCGGTGGGTTGAACAGCCGTCACAGGGTCGGCTAGAGTGTGCCCATGCGTGCTGTAGTGGCCCATCCTCGCAAGCTCGATATCGCGGTGACGCCTTCACCGCGCACGCGCCATGCCGAGCTTTTGCGACTGTGCGCCCGCATCGGTTATTCGCCGCCTTACGCCCTTTGAGAATCCGTCTCCGGCTGTTGCCGGGTTGATTCAAAAGGAAAGGCTAATCCAATGACTTATCAGAATTTTTCGCTGAAGCAGCTTCAGCAGATCGATGCCGCGCATCATCTGCACCCCTTTACCGACCACAAGGAACTGCGTGGCGCCGGTTCGCGTATCATCACCCACGCCAAGGGGCCATTCATCTATGATTCAGAGGGCGTCGAAATCCTCGACGGCATGGCCGGCCTCTGGTGCGTGAATGTCGGCTATGGTCGCGACGAACTGGCCGATGCCGCCTACGCCCAGATGAAGGAGCTGCCCTATTACAATTCCTTCTTCAAGTGCTCGACGCCGACGCCGGTGCTGCTTTCCAAGCGGCTGGCCGAAATTGCTCCGAAGGGCGTGAGCCAGGTCTTCTACGGCTCGTCGGGTTCGGAAGCCAACGACACCGCGCTTCGGCTGGTGCGCCACTTCTGGACGCTGGAGGGCAAGCCGGAAAAGAACCGCATCATTTCGCGCAAGAATGCCTATCACGGCTCTACGGTGGCCGGCACCTCGCTCGGTGGCATGGAAGGCATGCACAGCCAGCTCGGCGGTGCGGTGCCCAACATCGTCCATGTGATGATGCCCTACGCCTATGAGCTGGCGCTTCCCGGTGAGAGCGACCACGATTTCGGCCTGCGTGCCGCCAAGGCGGTCGAGGATGCGATCCTCGAGGCTGGTGCCGAGAATGTCGCAGCCTTCATCGGCGAGCCGATCATGGGGGCCGGTGGCGTCAAGATTCCACCCGCAAGCTATTGGCCGGAAGTCCAGCGCATCTGCCGCAAGCATGACGTGCTTCTGATGCTGGACGAGGTGATCACCGGTTACGGTCGCACCGGCGAGTGGTTTGCCGCTGACTACTACGGCATCCAGCCGGATACCATCACCACGGCCAAGGCGCTGACCTCCGGGTACCAGCCACTGTCGGCACTGCTGGTCGGCGATCGTATTGCCGCCACCCTGGTCGAAGGTGGCGAGTTCTACCACGGTTACACCTATTCCGGTCATCCGGTGGCCTGTGCCGTGGCGATCGCCAACCTGGATATCATTGCCAACGAGGGGTTGGTCGAGCGGGTGAAGAACGAGACCGGGCCTTATTTCGCCAAGGCCCTGCAGGAACGCATCGCCGGCCACGATCTGGTTGGCGAGGTCCGCTCGGTCGGCCTGATGGGCGGCATTGAAATCGTCAAAGACAAGGCGGCCAAGGAGCGGTACTCGCCAGCTGGAAGTGCAGCTGTCACCGTTCGCGATCATGCCATCGCCAACGGCCTGATGCTGCGCGCCACCGGTGATACGATGATCCTGTCGCCGCCGCTGATCTGGACCCGAGACACGATCGATCTGTGCTGCGAGCGTCTGGGCAAGGCGCTCGACCTTGCCAAGGAAGACCTGCGCAAGGCATAGACAAGGCTGACAGTTTGTCGCAGGAAGCCGGCGGAACGATCCGCCGGCTTTTGCATTCGCCATTTCAGGCAAGTCCCTTCAATCTGGATCATCCCGTGAAAAGCAATGCACGAAAGAAATCCCGCCAGCCGGCGGGCGCCAAGGCCGTTGCCGACCTGATGCTTGCCCCCGCCGTCGTGATGCTGCGGCTGCCGGTGATGGCTGCGGAAGCAAGCGGTCTGGGCTGGCGCGACGAAAGCGTGCGTGCGGTTTCCGAGAAGGTGGCTGCCGTTGCCGAGGGTGTCGCGGCCGCTCAATTGTCGATGATCGACTCGTTGAGCCGTTTCTGGCCCGAAGTGATGACGGGCCAGGCGCCCTCGATGCTGAACGGTGTCGCGCTCGAGCGGTCGATGAATGCCGCGCTGAAGCCGGCAAGCCGGCGCGTGAAGGCAAATTTCAAGCGACTGGCGGGATGACCCCCCCCGGTTTCCAGGCCTGGGATTGTTTCGCGTTGGAGCCAGGGCACCTCAACGGCAAAAACCGCGCCCTTGGGGAACGCGGCTTTGCCAGATACGCATGGCGTTTCGCTACTAAGAGAACCTGCGAAACTAACGGCTCCGGTACGCAAGACCTGATCCGGAGCGCGGGGCAGAGCGTTTCGTCCGCCTTGGGTTCCGTTCTACAGGCACATCGTTACCGCGTGGTTAGCGAGAACTTAAGCAAATCTAAATTTGCTGTTTTTTTGAAGCGTATTTTAAGAAAACTCAACGGATAGAACGGCTTATCCGTTTGATCCGCGCAGGAAATTGATGATACCGGAAAAGTCGGCACCGCCGCCGCCCTGTGCGTTGAAGAGTGCATAAAGCTGCGCAGCCTCGGCACCCAGCGGAGTCACGGCACCTGCGGCCTGGGCGGCTTCCTGGCTGAGTTTCAGGTCTTTCAGCATCAGGGCTGCCGCAAATCCCGGTTTGTAGTCGCGGTTCGCCGGGGAGGCTGGAACCGGGCCAGGCACAGGACAATAAGTGGTCAGCGACCAGCACTGCCCGGACGACGTCGAGGCAACATCGAAAAGCGCCTGGTGCGACAGGCCGAGTTTTTCACCCAGCACGAAGGCTTCGGCCACGCCGATCATCGAGATGCCGAGGATCATGTTGTTGCAGATCTTTGCAGCCTGGCCAGCGCCGTCCTCGCCGCAATGGACGACACGGCCGGCCATCGGCTGCAACACCGGTTCGGCGCGGTCGAAAGCCTCCTTCGAACCGCCAGCCATGAAAGTCAGCGTGCCCGCGGCGGCGCCGCCGGTGCCCCCGGAAACAGGGGCGTCGATGGAGAGAAGGCCGTTTTCGCGGGCAATCGCATGCGCCTTGCGCGCGGACTCCACATCGATGGTGGAAGAATCGATGAACAGGGCGCCCTTCGGCGCCCAGGGCGTGATTTCGCCATAGACCGACAGCACGTGCCGGCCGGCCGGCAGCATGGTGATGACGATTTCGGCGTCCTTGACCGCGCTCGGGCCATCCTCGGCAATCGTCAGGCCGTGCTCCTTCGCCAATGCGAGATTTTCTGGCACGAGGTCGAAGCCAATGACCTTGTGGCCGGCCTTGACGAGGTTTGCGGCCATGGGATTGCCCATGTTGCCGAGGCCGATGAAGGCGATGGTGGTCATTGGTGGGAGTCCTCCGGAATTGGGATCAGGCAATCGGCAATCGTCGAGCGAGGCAGTGCGAGAAGGATGAGGATATCCGTTTCGACTGCCTACTGCCGCTTGCCTACTGCCTTCCTATCAAATGCCGCGCCACGATCACGCGCATGATCTCGTTGGTGCCTTCGAGGATCTGGTGAACACGCAGGTCGCGCACCAGCTTCTCGACGCCGTAGTCCTGCAGGTAGCCATAGCCGCCGAACAGCTGCAGCGCCTGGTTGGCGACGTCGAAGCCGGTGTCGGTGACGAAGCGCTTGGCCATGGCCGACCATTTCGAGGCATCGTGCGCCTTGGCGTCCAGTTTCGAGGCCGCCGCGTAGAGAAAGACGCGCGCTGCCTGCAATTCCGTTTCCATGTCGGCCAGCCGGAACTGCAGCGCCTGGAATTGATTGATGGTCGAGCCGAAGGCCTTTCGTTCGCCAGTATAGGCCAGCGCCTTGTCGAGCGCCGATTGCGCGCCGCCGAGCGAGCATGCGGCGATGTTCAGCCTGCCGCCGTCTAGTCCGGCCATCGCGATCTTGAAGCCCATGCCTTCGTCCGACAGCAGGTTTTCCGCGGGCACCTTGCAGTCCTCGAAGATAACGGTACGGGTCGACTGCATGTGCCAACCCATCTTGTGCTCGTTGGCGCCGAAGGAAAGGCCAGGGGCGTCCTTGGGCACGACCAGAGTCGAGATACCCTTGGGGCCGTCCTCGCCGGTGCGCACCATGGCGACATAGACGTCGGAATCACCTGCGCCCGAAATGAACTGCTTGGTGCCGTTGACGACATAGTCGGAACCGTTGCCGCCCGAACGGCTTGCCCTGGTCTTCAAGGCCGCGGCATCGGAACCCGAGCCTGGCTCGGTCAGGCAATAGCTGGCCAGCCATTCCATCGATGTCAGTTTCGGCAGGAAGCGCTGGCGCTGCTCATCGTTGCCAAAGCGGTCGATCATCGATGCCGCCATGTTGTGGATCGAGATGAAGGAAGAGAAGGCCGGGCAGGCCCGCGACAGCGCTTCGAAGATCAATACGGCGTCCAGTCGGCCAAGAGCAGAGCCGCCGACATCGTCTCGGACATAGATGCCACCCAGTCCGAGTGGACCGGTTTCGCGGATCACATCGGCCGGGAAATGCTTGGCCCGATCCCATTCGAGCGCATTCGGGGCAACACGCTCGTCGGCAAAGGCTTCCGCCATGGTCTGGATGGCGCGCTGGTCTTCATTGAGTTCGAACTGGCCGCTGGCCGCCGTCGTGACGGTATCCATGGCGTCCTCCCGAATATGTCGTTTTTGGCTATGCGTGGACTGCAATCTAGACCAATGATGCGCCCGCGCAACCCGACCTTAGGGATCAATCCAGCGAAGGGACAAGGCAAAGCGGCTGTGCACATATGCGAGAGCGGAGCGGGTGGTGACGACGAATTTTGAAGAGCTGTTGCAGGCGTTCCGTAGCTTTCTGCGGCGCGAGGAGGCCTCCCTGGCGCGTGACGCGGCAACCGCCATCGACTGGGCGATGCCCTCGCGCCGGCTCGAACTGAAGACAGTGCCGTGCATCCGTCATCTCGATCGCATTCGCGAAATCGCGCCTGACACGGCGCAGCCGCTCGTTCGCCTGCTTGCAGACAACCGACAGCTGCTCCGTTGGGGCCAGACCTATACACAAGAGGACTTCGGTCGCGATTTTCTCGACAGTTACGGCTGGGTGGAGCTGTTCGGTACGCGCGGGCATTTTGCCAATGACAAGGTGGCTGGCGGTTTCCTGATCCTCGGGCCGACGGTCATCTATCCAGACCATTATCACGAAGCCGAGGAGATCTATATTCCATTGACCGACGGGACCGGCTGGCGCAAGGGCGATGGCGCCTTCCAGCTGCGCGCTGCCGGCGAGATGATCCATCACCCTTCAAACGTCAACCACGCCATGAAAACCGGCGTCGAGCCGCTTCTTGCGCTCTATCTCTGGCGCGGCGGGCCGTTGGCAGCGAAGTCGACCATCACCAGCGGAGAGGCGTGATCATGGCGCGCGCGATCATGCTTCAGGGTACGGGCTCGGATGTCGGCAAGACGGTGCTGGTCGCCGGGCTTTGCCGCGCGGCGCGCAAGCGTGGGCTGAAGGTGCGGCCCTTCAAACCGCAGAACATGTCGAACAACGCCGCGGTGGCCGAGATCCCAGGCGAAGCCGGCGGCGGCGAAATCGGACGAGGACAATGGCTGCAGGCTCTGGCTTGCGGCGTCGCACCCACCGTGCACATGAACCCGGTGCTGCTGAAACCGCAGACCGATATCGGTTCGCAGGTGATCGTGCAGGGCAAGATGTTCGGCGAGGCGCGGGCAAGGGACTACCAGACGATGAAAGGCCGTCTGCTGGAGGCTGTACTGGGCTCCTGGGAAAAGGTGAGCGACGGCGCGGATCTCGTCATCGTCGAAGGCGCTGGATCACCCGCGGAAATCAATCTGAGACCCCGCGACATCGCCAATATGGGCTTCGCTACACGAGCCAATGTGCCAGTGGTGTTGGTCGGCGACATAGACAGGGGTGGGGTGATCGCCTCGGTGGCGGGCACGCATTTGATCCTGCCGGAGGAAGACCGGCGCATGATCGCCGGCTACCTCATCAACAAGTTCCGCGGCGATGTCACGCTGTTCGATGACGGTATCAAGGCCATTGAAGGGTTCACCGGCTGGCCTTGCTTCGGCGTGGTGCCCTGGTTGCAGGCGGCGTCGCGATTGCCGTCGGAAGATTCGGTGGTGCTCGAGCGGCTGGCGTCCGGCGAGAAGCGCGCGCTGAAGGTCGCCGTGCCGATGTTGTCGCGTATTGCCAATTTCGACGATCTCGACCCGTTGAAGGCCGAACCGCAGGTCGAAGTGGTGTTCGTGCCGCCTGGAAAGCCGTTGCCGGATGATGCCGGGCTCGTCGTCATTCCCGGTTCGAAGTCGACCATCGGCGATCTCCTGTATCTGCGTGAACAAGGCTGGCATCACGACCTTGCCGCCCATGTCAGGCGCGGCGGTCATGTCGTGGGTATCTGCGGCGGGTTCCAGATGCTCGGCCGCGTCGTGCGTGATCCGCAAGGTCTCGAGGGCGGCGTGCGCGAAACCGAGGGGCTGGGCCTGCTCGATGTGGAGACCGTGATGGAGCCGGAAAAGACCGTGCGCACCAGCAATGCGCGTTCTACCGTGTTCGACCTGCCGCTGGAAGGCTATGAAATCCACCTCGGTCGCACCACGGGACCGGATTGCCGTCGCCCGGCGACGATCATCAACAATGTTCCGGATGGCGCAATCTCGGCAGACGGCAAGGTGTTCGGCACCTATATCCACGGACTGTTCGGCGCGGATGCCTTCCGTGCTCGCTTTCTGGAAAGCCTCGGTATCGCCGGTGGCGGCATCGACTACAGGGCAAATGTCGAAGCGGCACTGGACGATATCGCAGCCGCGCTGGAGACACATCTCAATTGCGATGCGCTGTTTTCGCTGGCGCGGTAGAACACCTGGCACTTTAGGTCGATATGGCATGGCGGATTTCGCGCCGGGCAATTCGCTTGCCCGGCGCGAAATCCGGGCGCGCCACGCCCTTTCCGGGAACAGATGCCGACGTGTCAGTTCGGCCGGTCGCTGCTCTTTGGCCAGTAGGTGCCGAGCGACCAGACATTGCCCTCCGGGTCGCGGCAAATGAATTCGCGGCTGCCATAGCCGCGATCCGTGAGGCCCTCCAGGATCTCGGCGCCTGCCGCTTCGGCGCGCAGGAACGCCGCATCCGCATCATCGACGGCAATGTAAATGGAACGCCCGTTGGGGCCGGGTTCGCCGACGATCTCGCCGAAGCGATCGCAGCGCGAGGAACCGAGCATGATCATGGCCGAACCGAGCGCGAGTTCGGCATGCTGGATGATCACGCCTTCGCCATAACGAGCGTGCACGGTGAAGCCAAAAGCCTTGTCCAGCCAGTCGATCATGGCGGGCGCATCGCGAAAGCGCATGACGGGGTAGAGGCGGGGTGGTTCGACGGACATCGCATTCTCCTGTCAGATTGGTCGATGAGCCATCCTGGCAAGGACGCAACGGAGCGTCTTGAACAAATGTTACCTGGGTTGGGGCTGAGGCATCGGGAGGCTGCGGATCAGGCCGAAAGCGTGCTCGGCGTCGTGCCTGCGAAGTCGCGGAATTCGCGTGCCAGATGCGCCTGGTCTGCGTAACCGCAATCGGCGGCTATGCCAGCCCAGTTGTCGTCGCCCTGGCGCGACAGTTCGAGAGCACGGTTGAAGCGCACCATGCGCGCCAGTGTCTTGGGTGTCATGCCCGTGGCGTCACGGAAGCGGTCAGCGAGGTGCTTGCGGCTCCAGTCAAGTTCACTGGCAATCGCACCAATGCGGGCCTGACCGCCGCTTCCCAGGACCTGCTCCACCGCCCAGGCAACTTGCGGTCCCTGGATCGGCGCGGCAGCCAATCTGCAGGTGATGAAGGCTTCGACAAGGTCGAAGCGACGGCCCCAGTCGGGTTCGTTGCCAAGCATTTCACGCAAGGCACGCCCTTCCGATCCCAGCACGTCGTCCAGCGGCACCATGCGGTCCGTCAATTCACTGAGCGGCATCCGAAAGAAATGACGTGCGCCAGCAAGCGTGAAATTCACCTGCAGGCAGCAGCAATGACCGAAGGAATCGATCAATACGGGACCGGCATAGAGCCCTGCCGCGAAACTGTCGTAGCGGTCGTCTTCATTCGGCGTGCGGCCGAGCGCGATCGCAAAAGGTGCTTCGAAATTGATGACCAGCGGCAAGGCAAGCGGGGCGTATTCGACCTGCCGATAGTGGCCGCCGGCCGTCTCACGATAGCCGCAGATGTCGGTCACGAAGGATTGCAGCGCAAACGCCGGAGACCGGCGCAGCACGACAAACTGCTGCGGAGACGTTTCTTCGTCCCTGTTCCTGGTTTCGGCGGGCATCGCCATCTCCTGATGGCAAAAGCATAACGGTTGTCCGCCAAAACCGGAAGGAGTGGCTAAACCCTGTCAGGCTCCGCGCAGCAGGCAGGCGACCGCGAGGACGACATAGGCGAGCGTCATGACCCAGAAGGCGGAGATCGCGCCGAGACTGAATACGCCAAGCCCCATCAAAAGAGCGATGACGGCGATGACGACGGTGATGATGAAGACGATTTGGGTAGGTGCGCTGAGATTCATGTCCGGACCCTCTCCACATGATTCGTGCAGCGCAATTCTATCAGCGGTTGCGTCAGATCCCAATCAGCACGCGCAGCGGATTGGCCGGGTCGACCAGGAGTTTCGCGGCGAGCGCAACACAGGTCAGCACGAGCAGCGGCTTGATCAGCTTGGAGCCAACACGAACCGCGAGGCTTGCTCCGAGCCGTGCTCCCAGGAACTGGGCGATGCCCATCACGATGCCAACCTTCCAGACGATCACGCCGACCGTGGCGAAAACCACGAAGGCGCCGATGTTGGAGGCGAAGTTGAGCAGCTTGGTGTGGGCCGTGGCCTTCAGCACACCGTAGCCGGCAAGTGCCACAAAAGCCATCATGAAGAAGGAACCGGCACCCGGACCAAACAGTCCATCATAGAAGCCGATCGCCGGGATGACGGTGAAGCCGAGCAGGAAAGGTGACAGCCGTTCGGTCCGGTCGACGTCGTTCATATTCGGCTTCAGCGCGAAATAGAGCGCTATGGCGATGAGGATGAGGGGCAGGGCGGCGCGCAGGATATCGCCCGGCACGACGGTGGCCGCGAGTGCGCCGAGCACACTGCCCGCTAGAGACATCAGTGCCGAGGGCCACTGCTTCAACGGGTCGACCTGGCCCTTGGCTGCATAGGCTAGTGTTGCCGAACCTGAACCGAACAGGCCCTGCAGCTTGTTGGTGCCGAGGGCCTCAATGGGGGAGAAGCCGGCCAGAAGCAGCGCGGGAATGGTGATCAGTCCGCCGCCGCCGGCGATGGAATCGATGATGCCAGCCACGAAGGCAGCGACGCCGAGCATGGCGATGGTTTGAAAAGTAAGGTCGATCATCGACGGGAAGACGCCAGGGAGAGGAACAATCAGGCGGACTGCGGCGTTCGATCATAGCAGGCCCGTTTGCGCAAGGGCCAAACCACGCTAGAGCGCCGCGCGTGCTTTTGGACGCGCAAAGGTCGCTCTAGCACTTTGATTTGGCGCATGATCCTTTCCGAAAATCGATTCCGATTTTCGGGGTCATGCGCTACGAATGAACATCGATTCGGGAGGACCGCGATGGCGACTGCGCTGCTGGACAGGATTCGTTCGATCTTCGAAGGTGACCCCGGCGTGCGCAAGGTAGCGGACGATCCTGTGCTCTCGGCCGAGCTCCTGATGCTGTTTCGCATGATCCTCGCCGATGGCTCGGTCTCGGAAAGCGAAATGGAAGCGTTCCGACGCATCTGTTCCGGTTCTTTCGGCATCCCGGAAGACAGCATCGATGCGGTGATCGAATACCTCAACGAATATGGCTACGAGACCAACGGTTCGCAGGCGATCGCGATGTTCCGCGACCTCGGTATCGAGCGCCGACGCCTGCTCGCGCAGCATATGGCTGAAATTGCCAAGGCCGATCATCATCTTGCCGACAACGAGGTAAAGCTCCTGCGCCGCACACTTGAACTGCTCGACATCAGTCCGGTCGACGTGGTGAAGTCGTAAGGCAGATCGAGCATCAATGAGGGCTGCTGCTTGAGCTTTGCCGACAGCTATCTCGGACGGTTGAGGCAATTGGTAGGCAATCGTCTGGTGCTAGTGCCCGGCGCGCGTATCGTCATCGAGCGCGACGATGGTCGCGTCCTTCTGCACAAGCGAACCGACTTCAACATCTGGGGATTGCCCGGCGGCAATGCGGAAGAAGGCGAGAACATCGAAACGATCATCGCTCGCGAGGTCGCCGAGGAAACCGGGCTGACGGTCCGGGATGCCAAACCTTTCGCTTTCGCCAGCGATCCTCGCCACGAAACCTTCGAGTTTCCAAACGGGCACAGGACCCAGTTCTTCGCGCTGATCTTCTACAGCCGTTCATTCATCGGTGAGGCGGCTGTCATGGATGACGAGAGCAGTGCCGTCGGCTGGTTCGCGCCTGAAGCGTTGCCTGACCTGCTGCCCAACATGGCACGCAGCATCGAGGCTTATGTCCGGTTCAAGAAGACCGGCGAGTTCCAGATGATCTAGAGCAGTTCCAGGAAAACTGTGTGGCGGTTTTCCTGAAATGGCTTAAAAACAAAGAGTTCGGGCGTTTCGTGGAAGTGCCCCAGCGGGCATCTGCTGATACAGGCGTTCAGCCCTGTTCCTGCATCTTTCTGGCGATTGCGCGATGCAGGTCAGGTGCCGCGGCAACCAGCGCCTGCGCGGCCTCCGATTGCGGATGGTCAAGGATTTCCCTTGTAGCGCCGCGTTCGACGATCCGCCCCTCGTGCATGACCAGCACCTGGTCGGTGATCGCACGTGCCACGGTAAGATCATGCGTGATGAAAAGATAGGCGATACCCAGGCGACCATTCAGGTCTGCGAACAGGTCCAGGATCTGGGCTCGTATCGACACATCGAGGGCAGATACCGGCTCGTCGGCGACGATCAGCTTCGGCCGCGTGATGATGGCGCGGGCAATCGACAGGCGCTGGCGCTGACCGCCCGAGAATTCGTGCGGATATCTGTCGAGATCGGCGGGGCCAAGTCCCACCTCATTCAAGGCATGTGCCACCATTTCACGGCGTTCAACCGGTGTTGGTTTCTTCTCCAGCAGGTGCAGCGGCTCGGCAACCAGTTTCTCGACCTTCTGACGGGGATCGAAGGAACCATAGGGGTCCTGGAACACCACCTGCATGTCGCGCCGGGCCCGCCTCAGCTGCGCTTCGTCGCGATGTGAAACTGTCTCGCCACGGAAACGGATCGCACCGGCGCTCGGGTTGTCCAGCGCCAGGATCATCCGTGCCAGCGTGGACTTCCCGCAACCCGAGCGGCCGACCAGCGCGACCGATTGCGCCGGCGCGATGCTCAGCGACACATCGTCGACGGCGTGGACCGGGGCGCCGCGGCCAAAGAAGGACGTGCGGCGTCCCGGATAGAGGCGCGAGACGCGTTCAACGGAAACGAGGGGGACGGCCCCGGTGTCGCTCGACCGGGAGGAGGAGCGTTTGGGCACATGCATCGAGGCCAGCGCCAGTTGCCGCGTATAAGGGTGTAGCTGTCCGGACAAGGTCCGAGCGGTCTCGCCTGCTTCCATGACCTCGCCATGGCGCATGATGGTGATGCGATCCGACATCTCGGTGATGACGGCGAGGTCATGCGAGATGAGCAGCAGGCCCATGTTGTTCTCGCGTACCAGATCGCGCAGCAGATCGAGGATCTGCGCCTGCAGCACGACATCAAGCGCCGTGGTCGGCTCGTCGGCGATGAGCAGTTTCGGCTTCAGCGCACAGGCGATTGCAATGACGACGCGCTGCCGCTGACCGCCGGAAAGTTCGTGCGGATAGCGCGTCAGCGGAAACCTGGCTTCCGGCAGTCCGACCCGGTCGAGGATCTTTCGGGCGCGGTCTTCGGCCTCTGCGCGGCCTGCCTTGGTGTGCCAGCGGATACCTTCCGCGACCTGTTCGCCGATGGTCTTGACCGGGTTCAGCGCGGTCATCGGCTCCTGGAACACCATGCCGATGTCGTCGCCGCGCAGGGCGCACATCTGGTCCTCGGTCGCGGAGAGGATATCGATCCCGTCAAAGCGTACGCTGCCGGTTGCCTTGGCCGTGAAAGGCAAAAGCTGCATGACGGTCATCGCGGTCATTGATTTTCCGGAGCCGGATTCTCCGACCAGCCCGACCACCTCTCCGGGCGCGACCGCAAGGTCGATGTCCTTCAGGATCGGCCTGTTGCCGATGGCGAGCGACAGTTTTTCGATCTCGAGCAGGCTCATCGGCGCCGCCGCGATTTCGGATCGAGGATATCGGCGACGCCGTCGCCCAGCAGGTTCAGTGCCAGCACGGTGACGACGATGGCCATGCCAGGGAAGATCGCCATCCAGGGCGCCTGCGCCATGCGCGTTTGCGCCTCGAACAGCATGCGGCCCCAACTCGGCATTGGCGGTTGGGCGCCGAGGCCGACATAAGAAAGGCTGGCTTCGGCCAGGATGCCCAGCGCGAACTGGATGGTGCCCTGCACCAGAAGCAAGGTCGCAATGTTGGGCAGGATATGCTCCAGCGTGATCAGAACCTTATTTTTGCCGGCGGCGCGGGCCGCGAGGATGTATTCACGCGGCCAGATGGCGAGCGCGCCGGCGCGGGCGACGCGGGCAAAAACCGGGATGTTGAAGATGCCAATCGCAATGATGGCATTGATCGCGCCGGGACCGAAGATCGCGGTGATCATGATGGCTGACAACAAGGCGGGAAAGGCAAAGACGAGATCATTCAGCCGCATCAAGGCTTCGTCGACGAACCCTCCGCGCGCCGCGGCCCAGCAGCCCAGCGGTACGCCGAGACCCAGACCGATGCCGACGGCAACCAGGGCAACGGCAATGGAGTTGCGCGCACCGATCATGATCATCGACAGGACGTCACGGCCGAAATGGTCGGTGCCGAACCAGTGTAGCGCGGATGGGGCCTGCAACTTGTCGGAGATCACCAGCCTGGTGACATCATAGGGCGTCCACAGGAAGGAGAGGGCGGCCATTCCCGCCACCAGCAAGGTGACGAGGAAGCCCGCGATGAAGGATTTGTGGCGCAAGGCCCTGCTGGCCAGCGAAGCCAGATTCGCGCGCGGGATTTCCGTTTGCAGCGTCAAGAACGCCCCCGCAGACGTGGGTCGACCACCGCGTAGGAAAAATCGACGAGTAGATTGACGAGGATCACGGTCGCGACCAGCAGCATGACCACGCTTTCCACCACGATCAGGTCGCGTTGCGTGATGGCTTGGAAAATGAGCCTGCCGAGACCCGGCAGGTAAAAGACGTTTTCGATGATGATGGTACCGGCAAGCAGGAAAGCGAACTGCAGGCCGAGAATGGTCAGCACCGGGATCATGGCGTTGCGCAACGCGTGTCGCCAGAGCACAGCGCGATAGGGCATGCCCTTGGCGCGGGCCGTGCGGATATAGTCTTCCGACAGGACCTCTATCAGCGCCTGGCGGGTCACGCGGGCAAGGATCGCCGCCTGCGGCAATGCCAGGGCTATAGCGGGGAGGATAAGCGCCTTCAACGCCGGCCACACACCGGCGTTCCAGCCTGGAAAACCGCCCGCCGGCACCCATTTCAGCCATACTGCGAAGAGGTAGATCAGAAGCAGCGCAAACCAGAAATTGGGTATGGCGACGCCGATCTGCGAGACGCCCATCGAGACGGTGTCGCCAAAGCGGCCCTGGCGCGAAGCGGCATACAGGCCGACCGGAATGGCAATCAGCGTCGACAGTGCAAGCGCGATCAGCGCCAGCGGCAGCGAAACGGCGACGCGCTCGCGCACGAGGTCGATCACCGGCACCGAATAGGTGTAGGAGCGGCCGAAATCGAGCACGACGAGGTTGCCGATCCAGTGCAGGTAGCGCAGCAGCAGCGGATCGTTCAGGCCCATCTGCGTGCGCACCTGCTCAACCTGCTCGGCACTTGCATTCATGCCGAGCATCAGGCGCGCCGGATCGCCAGGCAGGACCTCCAGCACCGCAAAGACGACGATGGAGGCCAGCACCAGCGTGGCGAGGGCGATGGCGACGCGCTTGAGGAGATAGGCGGTCATCGGATGCCGATGTCGTCACGTCACCCTGTTCAGTCGTTCCACTTCACCTTGGTGAGGTCGTTGGCCGGCACCGGCTGGTTCTGCCACAGACCTTCGATCTTGGCGTCCCAGACACCGACCTTCGGCAGTTCGAACAGGAAACCCACGACGGCGTCGTCGGCAAGGATCTTCTGGGCCTTGCCAAGCAATTCCTTGCGCTTGCCTTCGTCAGCAGTGACGTCGAGTTCCTCGATGATCTTGTTGAACTCGGGGTTCTGGTAATTGAAGTAGTAGTCCTTGCGCGCATAGATGCCGATGTCATTGGGCTCGACATGGGAAACGATGGTGAGATCGTAGTCCTTCTTGGTGAAGACCTGGTCCAGCCACTGCGCCCATTCCACCGGGATGATCTCGGTCTCGATGCCGACGTCGCGCAGCTGGGATGCAATGATTTCGCCACCGAGGCGCGCATAGGGCGGCGGCGGCAGCTTCAGCGTCACCTTGGTGCCGCTTGCCAGCCCGGCTTCCTTGAGAAGTTCCTTCGCCTTGGCCGGATCGTGCGGATAGGTCCCGGTAAGATCGACGTAGTCCTTGCTGGACGGTGACATGTGCGAGCCGATCGGCTGGCCGAGGCCTTCCGAGGCGCCATCGATGATGGCCTTGCGGTCGAGCGCGTAGGAGATCGCCTGGCGGACCTTGAGCTGGTCGAAGGGCGGCTTGCCGTTGTTCATGGCGAGAATGGTTTCGCCTTCGGTGGAGCCGACCACGACCTTGAAGCGCGGATCGGACTGGAACTGGGACAGGCTGTCGCTGGTTGGCATGTTGGGGAAGGCCTGCACGTCTCCGGACAGCATGGCTGGAACCGCTGCAGAGGCATCGGGAATGAAGCGGAATTCAGCCTTGTCGAGGGAGATCGGCGCGCCCCAGTAATTGTCTGATTTCACGAGCGTGACCGATGACCCCTTCGCCCAGTTCTGGAACTTGAAGGGGCCGGTGCCGATAGGCTTTTCCTTGTTGGTGTCCGCGCTTTCGGGTGCGACGATGACTGCATCGCCCCAGCCCATATTGTAGAGAAAAGAACCCTGCGGCTGCTTCAGCGTCACCTTGACGGTCGCCGGATCGGCGACGTCGACGGTATCGATGGCTGCGAAGAGCTGTTTCTGAGCGTTCTGCGAGTTTTCGGCACGAGCACGGTCGAGCGAGAATTTGACGTCGGATGCGTCGAAATCGGTGCCGTCGTGGAATTTCACACCCTTATGCAACTTGAACGTATAGACCTTGCCGTCTTCGGAAATCGTCCAGCTTTCTGCAAGATCGGGCAGGACCTCGCCATTGGGACCGATGCGGGTGAGGCCTTCGAAGATATTGGCGTAGGTAACCTCGCGAATAGCAGCGGCGGCACCCGCCGTCGGATCGAGATGCGGCGGCTCCAGCACCATGCCAAGCACCAGGTCGGTGCGGGCGGCGAAGGCTGCCGTGCCACAGCCAAGCGCCACGGCGGTGGCCGCCAAAACCGTCTTCCAGAGCTTCATCGCAAAGTCCCCCTCGTTGTTCCGCTTGTTTAGCTCGCCGGGATAGAAGCGTGAAAATCCAACCGAGTAAATCGCGTTTCTTTCCCTCTCTCCGTTGTCCGGAGAATGTTTATTCCGGCTCCCATCCCGCTAGTCGCCCGCTTTTCCACGAAGCAGGATGTTCAGCCCGATCGCCATCACCTTGGCCGATTGCACCATATCGTCGATGCCGACCCATTCGTCCGGCCGGTGGGCGAGGTCGAGGATGCCGGGGCCGTAGGCGATGCAATCGAACAGGTGACCGATACGGGCAACATGTTTCTGGTCATAGGTGCCGGGTGAAATCACGTATTCCGGCTGACGCTCGAACACCTGCATGATGCCTTCGGCCACCGCCTTGACCACCGGTGCGTCGCGCTCGGTCATGGTCGGCTGCACTTCCATGACATCGCGGATGCGATAGTCGAATTTCCTGCGATCGCGTTTCAGCCCATCGAGAATGTCGATGACTTCGCGCTTCACCTCGTCGAGTTTCTCTTCGAGCAGGAAGCGGCGGTCGATGGTAAGCCGACAGGAATCCGGCACGTTGGGAGAGGGCAGGCCCGGCCTGAAGTCTTCGGTCTGGCCACCATGGATCGAATTGATGTTCATGGTGGAGCGCCGCGCGCCCTCCGGAACCACTGGCATCGAAGTCTGTTTCCGGTCGAGCGCGGGGAATAGGTCGGCCTCGAAAGCCGCCAGCACGGCACCCATGTGGCGCACCGCATTGTCGCCGAGGAAAGGCATCGAACCATGCGCGATCTCGCCCAGGGTCTCGATTTCGGCCCACCAGACGCCGCGATGGCCAAGGCAGATGCGATCCTTGTTGAGCGGCTCAGGGATGATGACGTGATCGACCTTGGGTTTTGAAAAGTAGCCCTTGCCGGCCAGGTAGGCGACACCGCCGAAACCGCCGGATTCCTCATCCACCGTGCCTGATATCTCAATAGCGCCGGGAAAGTCAGGATAGGCTTGCATGAAGGCTTCGACCGCGATGACGGAGGCGGCAAGGCCGCCCTTCATATCGCAGGCGCCGCGTCCATAGACGCGGCCATCCTTTACCACCCCGGCAAAGGGATCGACCGTCCAGCCTTCTCCAGCTTCGACCACATCGATATGCGAGTTGAAATGCACGGTGGGTCCGGGCGAGCGACCATCGAAGCGCGCAACCACATTGACACGCGGATAGCGGTCGTTGTCGCCCGGCGTGCCCTCGGCACGGATCAGTTCAACCTCGAAACCGCGCTTCTTCAAACGCTCGGCAATGAATTCCGCACAGGGGCGATAGGCCTCGCCGGGCGGGTTCACGGTTGGAAAGCGGATCAGGTCTGCGGTCAGTGCGACGAGGTCGTCGGTACGCGCTTCGACGCATTGCAGGAGTCGGTCGATCATATCGGAAGTTGAGCAGGGAAAGCCCATGCCTTGCAAGAGCCCGCATGTTGATCCAGTCGAGCCTTGTCTCCCTGAAGGGACTTGCGCCGGCAAACGGTTCACATTCACGTCAACGTCCCGGTCAAATGCACTAGGTCTCTTGTGTAATGCAGATCACTGTTCTTTTAACCTTTGAAAGATAAAGTGAGTGATCGAAATTCTGGGGAAGCAATGTGGGGAGAGGGGCCAGACTCATGAAGAAGTCTGTTCTTTTAGGAGGAATTTTAGGGGCGATTTTGTTGGCGAGCGCAGCCGAGAGCCATGCCGACGGCCTCGTCGCGAGGGTCAACATCTCGACGCAGACGATGACAGTCAGCCGCTATGGCGAAGTGCTGTATCGCTGGGATGTTTCAACGGCTCGAAAGGGTTACGTAACGCCGAGCGGCAGCTGGAAGCCCAAACGTCTGCACAGGATGTGGTACTCCAAGAAATACGACAATTCGCCGATGCCCTGGTCCGTCTTTTACAATGGCGGCTATGCCGTGCATGGCACTAATGCTGTGCGGCAACTTGGGCGCCCGGCCTCGCATGGCTGCGTGCGCCTCGCCACCGCCAACGCCGCGACCTTCTATTCGCTGGTCCGGGAAGTCGGCATCAACGACACGCGCATTGTCGTCACATACTAGGCGCTCCGGAGCCGAGGTTCGTGATCGGCAAAGAAAATGGGCTGCCTTGCGGCAGCCCATTGCTGAGGTCCGATGGGCTTACGGCCGAACCGCGGTCACCTCGATCTCGACGAGGAAGCCGGGTGCCGCAAGGCCGGCGACCTGGAAGACCGAGCGGGTCGGCAGGTTCGGCTGTTCCTTGGTGCCGAAGAACTGCGTGTAGCCTTCCATGAAGCCGCCAAAGTCCATCTTGCCACCCTTGCCGGGATCACCGACCAGGAAGACCTGCATCTTGACGACATCGCCCATTTTGAGATCGAGGCCGGCAAGCGTTTTCTCTATCGACTTCAATACCGAAACCGTCTGGGTCTTGGTGTCGCCATAGGCGGCGAGTGAGCCTTTTTCCGCTTTCTCGTCGGCAACCGAGGGCACCGCCCCGCTGACATAGACGGTGGTCTTGCCGGCCGGAACTTCGACCGCCTGGGAGATCGGGAAGTCCGAGTTGGGGATCTTGTGGCGCACGACGTCCTGCGCCATCGCGCCGCCGGTCATCGCCATCAGTGCCGCAACCAAAGCGGCGCCGGTCCATGCTTTCATACCGGTGTTCTCCTTCTTGCTGGAAATATCGGATGAAGCGGGCCCGGAGGGCCCACCTCCTGTCGTTTGTTAGCGGGCGTCCTTCACGTCCTGCGCGGTTGCGGCGTCCTTGTAGTCGTTGCCGAAATGCGTGCGGACATAGTTCACCACGGCCGCGACCTGTTCGTCATCGAGCATCTGGCCGACGGGCGGCATGCCCTTCTGGCCATGCAGGATGACAAAGATCGGGTAGCCAGCCGATTCCAGGTTGGTGTTCTTGGCAAGGGCTGGATACTTGCCTGCGCCTACAGCCCCTTCACCTTTCTCCATATGACAGGCCTGGCAAAGGTTGGCGTAGATGTCTTCCCCGGTCTTCTGGGAGAACTTGTCGCCGGTCGAAAAGGTGGCGCCAGCCGAGTCGGCAAAGGCGGCGGGGCTCGAAAGCGTGAGGAATACCGCGGCAGCGGCGAGGCCGAATGGCCGGTTTGTCTTGGTAGTCATGATGACGTGCCTTGCGAAATTGGAGGGAAGAAGGGATGGGCTGTACAGCCGTCACCCCTGCAGAACGCGTTCATGCAGGCGCCCGATGGCGTTGAGTGCCGACAGGATCGCTCCTTCCTGCCAGGCAGGGATGTAGGAGGCGTGCTCTCCGGCCAGCATGATGCGTCCATCGAGCTGGCAGAGATTGTCGTAGTGCTCCTGGCGGGCTTCTTCGGTCCAGTCGCCTGCACAGCCCAGCGTGTAGGGAGAGCGATGCCAGGCCCAGGATACGCCGTTCTCGAATTCATCCTTGTATTGCGGATGGATCTGGCTGCCGTATTCGACCGCGCGCTTGACCCGGTCCTGTGGCGACAGCGCCGTGAATTCGTAGGAGTTCGGGCCATTCCAAGTATAACATCCGAGCAGCACGCCCTTGCCGGTCGTGTTGAAGCCGGTGCTCGGGTAGGAGATCTGCGTGATCGGCAGGTCGGTATAGGACACGCCGCCGAAGATGAGGTCGTCCTCTTCCCAGAACCGGCGCTTGAACTGCAAGCCGACCTTCACGGACGAGGCGTAGGGCACGGCCGCGATCGCTGCCTGCATGGCGCCGCTGACCTTGACCTCGATCTGGCTCAGGATGGTCAGCGGGATGGTGCAGATACACCAGTCGGCGCTGGCTTCCTGCATGGCGCCAGGCTTTGTCGTGTCCTCGTAGGTGACGGTGACGCCTTTCTCGTCCTGATCGATCTTGGTCACCTTGGCGTTGAAGGTGATAAGGTCGCCGACTTCCTTGGCGAAGGCTTCGCCGACCTTGCCCATGCCACCGACCGGCTGGAACATGGTGGTCTGGAATTCATACAGCGCGAAGTTGGCCAGGCTGCCCCACAGCTTGGACTTCAGGATGTCGGAAAGCCCGATCGAATCGCCGGGGACCGGTGCTGCGCCCAAACCGCCGCCGGGATCTTTTTCGTAACCGCGATATTCCGCCGAAGTCAGGCCCTTGGCATAGGCGTAGTCCTTATCGAGCGCGCCCCAGGATCTGAGCGCTTCCAGGAGCATCTCCTGGTCTTCCTTGGTGACGTCGCCTTCCAGTTTGCCTTTCTGGACGACCTTGGCCAGCAACTCTGACGTATGACCCTGGAAGTCGGTCTTGATGTCACGCACACGCTGCGGCTTGCCGCCGAATGCAGTCGAGGAGTGCAGGAAGGCATTGTGGTTGATCTGCTGGAATGGCTCCAGCTTTACGCCCAGACGCTTGCAATAGTCGAGCAGGCCATTGTGGTGGTAGGGGATGCGCCAAGGGCCGAGATTGACGTACAGACCTTCTTCGAATTCACAAGTCTGCTTGCCGCCACCAAGCTCGCTGAAGGTGTCGCCGCCGCGCACGGTCCAGTTACGGCCGCCGGCACGGTTGTTGTATTCCAGAATCTTCACCTTGTAGCCAGCCTGGCGCAGTTCCAGCGCCGCTGTCATGCCCGCAAGGCCGGCGCCGAGGATCAGCACGGTGGCGCCTTTTGGATCGCCTTCCAGCTTGATGCGCCCCTTGTAGCCGGACTCGGCCGCGAGGCCCATCGTGGTCATGGCCTGGTACATGGCAGCAGATCCTGCCGTCATGCCAATGAGCGTGAGCAGCTTGCGCCGGCTCAATCCGTTAAGTGTATGATTCTGTAACACGTTCAGTCCTTTCTGGCCGCCATTGGCGACGTCCGCCCCAGCCGGAAGCACCCCCGTTCCATCCGACTGCGCCATCGAAGCTAGGACGATGCCGCGGCAAGTCAACGCAGACGGATGGGATGGTGCAATGCTTACAAGACAGCTGGCGCAACGGTCGAAAGATCGCCTGGGTCGCTCATTCGAGTTTTTCTCAAACTGTCAAAATGATGGGAGGGCATGCTCTGGCACGGCCGCTGCTGGAACGAAATTGCTGTAGGAGACGTCCCTGGCGCATTTCCTTTCCTGTCGCCTGCCGGTACGTTCCGAAGCGGAGGACCTCAACGAATGAATCACACCGACAGGGTGGCGCTGTCCAAGCCGGTGGCGGACGAGGTTCGCAAGACGACCTGCTACATGTGTGCATGCCGGTGCGGCATCAACGTGCACATCAAGGACGGCAAGATCCGCTACATCGAGGGCAACCGCGACCACCCGGTCAACAAGGGGGTACTGTGCGCCAAGGGCTCGGCCGGCATCATGCAGCACTACGCGCCGGCCAGGCTGCGCGCGCCCTTGAAACGGGTCGGGCCGCGGGGCTCGGGCAAGTTCGAGGAGATCAGCTGGGACGAGGCGCTCGAGATAGCCACCAACTGGCTGGATGGCGTTCGCCAGGACGATCCCAAGAAGCTTGCCTTCTTCACCGGCCGGGATCAATCGCAATCGCTGACCGGTTTCTGGGCGCAGCAGTTCGGCACGCCGAATTATGCCGCGCATGGCGGCTTCTGCTCGGTCAACATGGCCGCTGCCGGCATCATGACGATCGGTGGCGCCTTCTGGGAATTCGGTGCACCGGACTGGGATCGCACCAAGCTGTTCGTGCTGTTCGGGGTCGCGGAGGACCACGATTCCAACCCGATCAAGATGGGCATAGCCAAGTTGAAGCAGAATGGTGCCCGCTTCGTTTCGGTCAACCCAGTGCGCACCGGCTATTCGGCCGTTGCCGACAACTGGATCGGTATTCGCCCCGGCACGGACGGGCTGCTGATCCTCGCCGTCGTGCATGAACTGCTCAAGGCGCGGCGGATCGATGTCGACTACCTGGTGCGCTATTCCAATGCGACATGGCTGGTGATCGACGCTCCCGGCACTGCGGAGCACGGCCTGTTCGCGCGCGACGGGGAAGGCAAACCTCTCGTTTTCGAGACCGTGACCGAACAGGTCGTCGCGGTCGGCGCCAAAGGAGCAAGGGCCGCCCTTTCCGGCCGCGTGCAACTCGCAGATGGCCGCTTCGCGGTGCCGTCCTTTCAACTGTTGGCGGAAAAATACCTCGACCCGAAATATGCGCCGGAAGCCGTGGCGGAGGAAACGGGCGTCGCGGCCGACACGATCCGCGGGCTCGCAGCGGAAATCGCGCGCGTGGCCTTCGACGAGGCGATCACGATCGAGCAGCCGTGGACGGATGTGCACGGGCAGCAGCACGAAAACTTTGTCGGTCGGCCGGTGTCGTTCCATGCCATGCGCGGACTGTCCGCCCACTCAAACGGCTTCCAGACGGCACGCGCACTGCACATGCTGCAGGTGCTGATCGGAGCCGTCGATTGTCCCGGCGGCTTCCGTTTCGAGCCGCCTTATCCGAAGCCGGTAAGCGCGCACCCGACACCGCACGGCAGGGCTGAGCATTTCGGATCCAACAAGCCGCTGTCGGGGCCGCACCTCGGCTTTCCGCGCGGACCGGAGGACCTACTGGTCGACCCGCAGGGACAACCGGCGCGCATCGACAAGGCATTCTCCTGGGATACGCCGTTCTCGGTGCACGGGCTGATGCACATGGTGATCGCCAACGCCCATGCCGGCGATCCGTACCCGATCGATGTGCTGTTTCTGTACATGGCCAACATGGCCTGGAATTCCTCCATGAACACGGCAGGCGTGATCCGCATGCTGGAGGACAAGAACCCTGCGACCGGCGAATACAAGATTCCGAAGATCATCTACTCCGACGCTTATGCTTCCGAGATGGTCGCCTATGCCGACCTCGTCCTGCCCGATACCACCTATCTCGAACGCTACGACTGCATCTCACTGCTCGACCGGCCGATTTCGGAACCCGATGCCGTGCAGGATGCCATCCGCTGGCCGGTGATCGAGCCGGACCGCAATGTGCGCGGTTTCCAGAGCGTGCTGATCGATCTCGGCGCGCGGCTGCACCTGCCTGGCTTTGCCGACAATCACGGCAAGCCACTCTACAAGGACTATGCCGACTACATCATCCGCCACGAACGCCGGCCGGGCATTGGCCCTCTGGCTGGATTCCGCGGCCTGAAAGGCGATCGTGTCGGGCGTGGTGCGACAAATCCCGAGCAATTACAGCGCTATATCGAAAATGGCTCGTTCTTCTCAGCGCATATCCCGCTGGAAGCGCAGTTCTTCAAACACGCCAACCAAGCCTATCAGGACTTTGCCGTGCGCATGGGCTTTTTCGATACGCCGCAACCGGTGACATTCCAGCTTTACCAGGAAGCGCTGCAGAAGTTCCGGCTGTCCGCGGAAGGCTTGCGCGAGCCCTTGGCACCGGAAACGCACCGGCAGCGTATCCTCGATTTTTTCGACCCCTTGCCCGACTGGTATCGACCGCTCGGCGAGGCGATGGTCGACAGCGCAGAATTTCCCTACCACGCCATCACCCAGCGGCCGGCGGCGATGTACCATTCCTGGGGTTCGATGAATGCCTGGCTGAGGCAGATCCACACCGCCAACGCACTCTATGTGCCGGGGGCGATCTGCGAGCAGTTGGGACTCGTTGACGGCGACTGGGTCTGGCTGATTTCGCACCACAGCCGCATCAAGGTGCCGGTGGCGCGGATGGAGGCCGTGAATTCCTCGACAGTATGGACCTGGAACGCCATCGGCAAGCGGGAAGGGGCATGGGGGCTGGAGCGCAACGTTCCGGAGGCGCAAAAATCCTTCCTGATGAATCACTTGATCCACGAACTTCTACCGCCAAGGCAAGATGGGTTGCGCTGGTCGAATTCCGACCCGATCACCGGCCAGGCCGCCTGGTACGACCTTCGGGTTCGTATCGAGAAAGCGGACAAGGGGGCCGTCAGCGAACCGCATTTCCCGGGCATTGCCGAGCCGGACGGCGAGCAACCGAGCCCGAAGGAACTGCGCTACGGGCAGGAGTGGGCGCAATGACCAGCCTGCCCGCACTGCCAACCGCCAAGAAGCTCGGCCTCGTCATAGACCTCGATGTCTGTGTCGGGTGCCATGCCTGTGTGGTGAACTGCAAGGAATGGAACACCGGGGGGTATGGTGCAGCCTTGTCGGACCAACAGCCCTATGGAGCCGATGTTTCAGGTGCCTGGCTGAACCGTGTGCATTCCTTCGAGATCGTGCCGGAAGGCGGCGAGGTCGTCGGGGAAGCGGGTGAGGCGCGCATCGTGCACTTCCCGAAATCCTGCCTGCATTGCGAAGACGCACCCTGCGTGACCGTGTGCCCGACGGGTGCCTCCTACAAGCGCACCGAGGACGGAATCGTGCTGGTCGACGAGGAGAAATGCATCGGTTGCGGTCTCTGCGCCTGGTCGTGTCCCTATGGCGCGCGCGAGATGGATCTGGCCGCCGGTGTGATGAAGAAATGCACGCTGTGCATCGACCGCATCTACAACGAGACCATCGAGGAAGTGGACCGGCAGCCGGCCTGCGTACGAACCTGCCCGGCCAATGCCCGCCATTTCGGCGATCTCGGCGATCCATCCTCCGCCGTTTCGGTCATGGTTGCACAGCGTGGCTGCGTCGATCTGATGCCGGAGCAGGGAACGCGCCCGGTGAACAAATATCTGCCACCCCGGCCAAGGAAGCCGCTGGCTGCGAGCGCCGGCCAGATGGCAAGAGGCGAGGACACCAGCGGTGCTACCGGCTTCTTTGCCTGGCTAGACGGCATGTTGGACCGGATTTGATCCATGCATCCGGCTGCCTCCATCATCGCCTTCACCGTGCTGTCCGGTCTCGGCTACGGACTGGCCGCGGTTCTGGGGTTTGGATTGCTCGACCCGGCAGCAATCGCCACCAAGGCCGCCCATTTTTCCGCGCTGGGCCTGATCGCAGGCGGGCTGCTGGCCTCGACACTGCATCTCGGCAACCCGCGACGCGCCTGGCGGGCATTCTCGCAGTGGCGCTCGAGTTGGCTCTCGCGCGAAGGGGTGCTGTCGGTTCTCGCTTTTGCGCCATTGACCGTGTCGGCATGGCTCTGTGTCGTCGAGGGGCGCTCCCTGGCGCCGATTGGCCTTGCCGGGTCTGTATTGTCGCTTGCGACAGTCTTCTGCACCTCGATGATCTATGCTTCGCTGAAATCGGTACAGGCTTGGCACACGCGGCTGACGACCACCTGCTATCTGCTGTTCGCCTTGGCTGGAGGAGCATTGCTGGGGAGCGCCTTTGGGGTTGCGGGAGGTGGATCAGCGAGCCTGCTGTTGCTTCTGGCGCTGGTTCTGCTGATTGCGGCCTGGGTGATGAAGGTCACATGGTTGCGTCATCTCGACAGCGTTCAACCCCTGTCGACACCGGAAAGCGCAACCGGCCTCGGCGCTATCGGACGCGTTCGCCTGTTTGAGCGGCCACATGTCACCGAGAATTACCTGACCAGCGAGATGGGCTTTCGTGTCGTGCGCAAACACGCCGCCAAGCTGCGCAAGCTCGCCTTGCTGTCAGGCGGATTGCTGCCGGGTGCACTGGTCTTCCTGGTGCTGGCCGCGCTTATGGCCGGAGCGGAGGCTGGTGTCGCGGCGCTCCTGGCCCTGGCAGTCGCTGTGCTCAGCCACGTCGTCGGGATGCTGACCGAACGGTGGCTGTTTTTTGCGGAAGCGCGTCATACAGTGATGAACTATTACGGCGGTTAGAGTTTAGGCGCGCAATTCACCCGAGCCTGCAACAATCTACCTGCGGCAGGTTTGCTCAGCTGCCGGCGACCGCCGGCTTTGCCAGCTTTTTCTTGCGCACGCTGCGCAGACGTTTGGCCAGCCGTCGCAATGCTGCGAATTTTTCACCTGGCTTTGCTGGTTGCTGGCTGCCCCACGGCGTCCACAACGCCGGGTCTTTCTTCCTTGTCTGTTCGTCCGTCATCGCCCTGCCGCCCTGCTATGACCGCACTGTCGATTACAAAAGTTAATGATCAAGTGTGGCAGAAGTTGCGAGTTTAGGCGATCCCTGTCCGAAATACTCGTCACATTCGCGCGAGGATTTCGCTGCCAAAGCGTTTCCGTTTTTCACGGAAACGCTCTAACTCTTTGTTTTTACGCAATTCCGGGTGGAATTGCTC
This sequence comes from Mesorhizobium sp. NPDC059025, assembly GCF_042739655.1. Classification (NCBI taxonomy): domain Bacteria; kingdom Pseudomonadati; phylum Pseudomonadota; class Alphaproteobacteria; order Hyphomicrobiales; family Phyllobacteriaceae; genus Mesorhizobium; species Mesorhizobium sp. NPDC059025. The sequence continues at coordinate 258,320 of NZ_JBHYIM010000001.1, forward strand.
TAACGCGTGCGGCCCCTGATCTGCCAGCGTTTGTGGAACCACATCCACTGGCCCGGATCCTGTCGCACCCAGCCCTCGACAGTGTCGTTCATCAGCTGGACCATCGCGGCCATGTCCAGCTGACCCGCGGCGTTGCGCGGCAGCTCGAGTTTGTCGCAGAGAGTCAGCCGAAAACGATTGCCGGGCAGGCGCACCGAAAAGACGGGATAGACATCGCAGTCGAACTGGCGCGCCAGTTTCGGTACCAGCGGGCTGGTCTGACATTGCTGGTCGAAGAAGGTGGACAGCACGCCGTTGGTGAACTTCTGGTCGACGAGGGCGCCGACATTGCCGCCACGCTCCAGCACCTGCGCCATGGCAAAAGAGACGCCGTTCTTGGAGGCGAGCAGCTCTCCCATCGTCGCAGCACGCGTCCGAAAGATGTATTCGGCAAGATAGGGGTTGTTCGGGGCTCGAAACAGCGCCGATACCGACAGGTCGAAGGTGGCAGCGGCCACCGGCAGCAATTCGAAATTTCCCATATGCGCGGTGAAGAAGATGTGCGGCCTCTTCTCGTCGCGGATTTTCAGGAACAGTTCCTTGCCGACGACTTCGACGCGGCCGGGAGTCTCGGCATCGGGGTCGTAGTCGAAAAGCTGTTCGAGAAAGACATATTCCCCTGCCAGCCGTCCCATATTGCCCCACATGTCCGAGGCGATCTTTTCGATCTCCGCGTCGCTCTTGTCGGGATAGGCGTTCTTGAGGTTGGCAATGGCGACGCGGTGGCGTCCGACCTTCGGGCCGATCGTGCGCGCCGCGCGATCGATGAAGTTGAGGGCGCGGTCCGGCGGCAGCAAGCGCATGACCGCCAGGATCGCCATCGCGACGCGTGCCGTGATCCAGTACTCCGCAACCTTCAACCCGCGCAGCGTCTTGTAGACGAGGGGGCGCAGCATGGGTTCGCGCGCGTCGGCCATCAGCCGACGCGCAGGATGATCTTGCCGAAGACGTCGCGGCCTTCCATGCGCTTCAACGCAGCATCAATGCCGTCGAAATCGACCTCGGTGTCGATGACAGGTGAAACGAGGCCGGCAGCCATCTTCTGCATGGCATTCGCCATGTTCTCCATGCGGCAGCCAAAGGAACCAAGCAGCTTCAACTGCTGCTGGAAAAGCATCATCAGGTTCACTTCGGTGGAAACGCCAGAGGTCGAGCCGCAAGTGACGAGACGGCCACCGCGCTTCAGCGAAAACATCGAGCCGGCCCAGGTGTCCTTGCCGACATGTTCGAAGACGACGTCAACGCCCTTCTTCCTGGTGATCTTGCGAACCGCGCCTTCGAAACGATCTTCGCGGTAGTTGATGACGTGATCGGCGCCCAGCGCCTTGGCCTTTTCGATCTTGTCGTTGGAACCGACGGTGGTGATAACGGTGCAGCCGATTTTCTTGGCAAGCTGGATCGCAGCCGAGCCGATGCCGGAGCCGCCGGCATGGACCAGGATCGTTTCACCGGGTTCCAGCTTGGCATTGTCGAACAGCATGTGTTCGACCGTGCCGAAGGTGACCGGTGCAACGGCAGCGCCTATGGCATCAACGCCGGGAGGGGCCGGAACCAGCAACCGTGCGGGCAGGTTGATCTTTTCCTGCGCGAAACCATCGAGGTGGAACCCGTGCACGCCTCCGACATGCTCGCACAGATTGTCGCGCTTCTCGCGGCAGGCGCGACACAGCCCGCAGGTGCGAGCGCCATAGATCGAGACAAGCTGGCCAGGAACAAGGTCGGACACGCCGGGGCCGATCGCTTCGACTTCTCCGGAAGCCTCCGCGCCAACGGTCAGCGGCAGCTTGCGCTTGGCAAACGCCATGCCGCGCCAGCCCCACACATCGATATGATTCAATGCAACGGCCTTGATGCGCAGCGTCACTTCGCCGACGGCTGGCGGCGGAGGCGGAGCGACGTCGACCAGTTCGAGCCGGCGATCCTCGATGAGTTGCAGTGCGCGCATGTGATCTCGCGTCCAGTTCGTTTTGCAGCAGGGCAGTAAGAGAACAGGGCAATAAGGCAGCGACTGCCCTGTTGCCTTGGTGCCCTACGGCCTGCGTTCAGGGCGCCTTAAACGGGTTCCCGTGCCATGACAAGGCAGGTGTTCTGGCCGCCGAAGCCGAAGGAGTTCGACAGAACCGTGCCAACCTTGGCCTCGCGCTTCCTGTTCGGCACGACGTCGAGCGCAATAGCCGGGTCGGGATTGTCGTAGTTGATGGTGGGCGGGATGACGCCTTCGCGCATGGTCATCAGCGAGAAGGCAGCCTCGATGGCGCCAGCAGCGGACAAAGTATGGCCGATCATCGACTTGTTGGACGAGATCGGAATCTGGCTGATACGTTCACCGAACACCGTCGACAACGACAGATGTTCCATCTTGTCGTTCTCCGGCGTCGAGGTGCCGTGCGCATTTATGTAGTCGATCTCATCTTCGGAAAGGCCGGCATCGGCGAGTGCAGCCTTGACCGCGGCAATCGCCGGCGAGCCGTCCGGCTTGGACCGGGTGCGGTGGAAATCATCGGCTTTTTCGCCACAGCCGCGCAGGATGCCAAGCACGGTGGCGCCTCGCGCCAGCGCACTTTCCAGCGATTCCAGCACGAGTGCGGCCGAACCCTCGGCCAGGACAAAGCCATCACGGTCCTTGGAGAAGGGCTTCGAGGCCTTTTCCGGAACTTCGTTGGACGTGGAGAGCGCCGAGAGCAGCGAGAAGCGGATCAGCGCTTCGGCCGTAGCAGAGCCATCTGCGCCAACCGACAATGCCCGATCACACTCGCCGCGGCGGATCGCTTCGACGCCGAGCTGGATGGCGGTCGCGCCGGAAGCGCAGGCGGTGGATAGGGTGATCGGCAGGCCTGTGGTGCCGAACGCATCGGAGAGACGGTCGGCGATGGTGCCGAACTGCGCGGAATCGAACATGTCGGATGAATTCAGCCCGCGCGCCACTTCGAGAATGCGGTTGGAAGCATCCGGTTGGTCGCCACCCTTATAGAGGGCCAGCCGGTCGTGCCAGTCGAGCTCGACGGGCGGCGAGGCGAGGAAGAGCGGGCCGCCGAAATTCTCAGGATCGATGCCGGCTTCGGCGACTGCCTCATGCGCAGCTGTTTCGGCCAGTTCGTAGGTGAGGGCGCTTGCGCCCTTGCTGCTCGAAGGCAGGAAATCGACCATGCCCGAGATGCGGGTGTTCAACTGGTCGATGGGAAAGCGGGTGATCGGATGGATGCCGGACTTTCCGGCGGTCAATGCTGCCCAGTTATCGGCCTTGCCGACGCCCAGCGACGTGACCACGCCGATACCGGTGACTGCAACCACCGGCCTGCCCAGATGATCCTTCAGCTTTGCCATGCCTCAATCCTTGACCATTGTTGCCTTGTGGCGGCGATCTAACCAGCGGCCATGCGGCCAGCAGGTCCCGCTCAAGCGGCGCTGACCAGCGCCAGGCCCTCGAATTGGTGATAGCCGACCGCCGTTGCCAGTACCTGCTCGGGGATTCCGTCGAAATTGCGCTCGGATGCCGCATCGAAGACGGGGTAGGGCGCCTTGTTGTGGACGGCCAGTGCAGCGAGCGCGACCGCGAACGGGAACTGCGCTTCCTTCATGTGGCCGGTCAGTGTGCCGAAGCCGCGCGCGGTCAGCCCCGCATGAGCATCGAACGCCGCCTTCTCGGCCAACGTCGCGGCGTGGCCCCCAGAAGCGCCGGAAAGCGCGAGGACCTGGCCTTGTGGCAGGTTGGTCGCCTTGAGCAGTGTTTCGATGGTCGAGCCCAGTTCGCCGCGCTTGCGCCGCGCCCGTCCCGAGCGGACCGGACCGAGTTCCGCATAGATGCGGGCGCCGCGCTTTTCGGCATGTTCGCGGCTTTCCAGAACGAGAAACGCGCCACCCGAGCCGGAAACCACGCCTCCGCCTTCAGAGCCGGAACGCTGCCAGACCGGCTTCCAGGGCCCCCTGTGCAGATAGGCGCCGAGTTCGTAGCCGAGCAGCATGTCCGGGTGTTCGGTCTGGAAGGCGCCGCCCACCAGCATATGCGTCGACTGACCGGACCGCACGCGCGCGGCGGCCGTCTCGACAGCGGCGACGCCGGCCCCTTCCTCGCCCATGAAGGTGCGCGAAGAACCGGTGACCTTGTGCACGATCGAAATGTTGCCAGCGAGCAGGTTGGACAATTGTGCCAGGAACAGGGTCGGCCTGAGTTCGGTGGTCAGCTTCTCGTTGAGCAGGATATCGAAGTCATTCCTGCTTTCCGATGCAGCCAGGATGTCGTTGTCGACCGCCACGTCGCGCTCGCCACCGCCGGCTGCCACCACCATATCCATGGTGGAACACAGAGCTTCGTCGGTCTTGATGCCGGCATCATCCAGGGCCAGGCCGGCCACATAGGTGCCCAGCCGCTGCCAGGTTTCCATCTGACGCTGGTCGCCGCGCTTGGCGATCTGCAGGTTCCAGTCGATCTCGGGCAGGGGATGGACGGTGTAGGGAGCGAAGCGCTCCGCATCGAGCAACGGCTTGGCGGCCGGGGCCGTCAGTTGCTGCCAGTGCGCATCCGGGCCTTCCCCGAGAGAGGAAACGAGGCCAATGCCGGTGATGACGACGTCGTGGGATTTCATGGGCGGTTTGTCGGTCAGCGCGCGCCGCCCGTCAAGGGCGGCCGGCGCGCCGGCCCACTGATTGTCAGGCCGCGTTCTTGGCGGCGACGAGCGCGTCGATCTTCGCGCAGAGGTTCTTCATGACGAAGTATTCGTCGGTCGACGCCTTGCCGTCGTTGACTTCCTGGGTCCACTTCTCAAGCGGAACCTTGATGCCAAATTCCTTGTCTATGGCGAAGACGATATCGAGGAAATCGAGGCTGTCGATGCCGAGATCGTCGATGGTATGGCTCTCAGGCGTGATGGTGTCGATGTCGATTTCGCTCGTGTCGGCAATGATTTTGGCAACTTTTTCAAATGTCGTGGACACGGGCAATTCCTTCGAGCGGAGCGGATTCAGAGTTGGAGGTTGTCGCGCTCTCTAATCCGTTTTGCATGGCAGGAAAAGGGCGAATGTGCCACGCGGATGTCAAGAAACGTATTTGCACAAGCATATCATCCGCGCATGTCGCGAGGGAACGCAAGCAGGTTGAAGGTAAATGAAAGGCCTAAGACGAGCCTTCCCGGTGGTCGACCTGGTCTTGCGACGGCAGACATTGCTTGTTGCAGTTGTGGCAAAGCTCACGCCGCTTTGCTGGAAAGTATCTACTGCTCAAGCCTTCAGAAGATGATGCGGCCGAGCACCCGCAGCTTCTCGCCGTCAACGCCGACGATCACCGCTTCTCCCTCGCGGGCACCAGCGCCGGTCAACGCCTGGATGTTCTCCTGATGGGTGATCATCACAAGGTTGCCATCACCCGTGAAGCTCGCCACTTCTTTTACCACAGCGGCGTTCTGCGTCGCGGCCATGGTCGGATCCTTTGACAACAGGTCGAGAGGCTCGAATTTTTCGGCTTTGTTGTCCTCGAAGGCGATGCCGGCAGTGTCGAGCGCGCGGCAAAAGCGGCTGGACAGCACCTTGTCGATGGGGGCGGCGCGCGCCGCAAACAGCGCGCCGATCTTGCGCGCCTGCTGCTTGCCTCGTTCCGACAGCTTCTGCTGGGTCGTGCATTTATCGATGTCAAAACCTGAGGGGTCACCGTTGCCGGTGACCATGGCGTGACGCAGCAGGACGACGTGGCCACCAGCCCTGAGCAGCGCCCAACCCGCATCGGTCGCGTTGGCGGCAACCGGTGTCAGGCACAGCAGAATGGCGAAGGCGAGACGAAGCATGACGGACCTTTTCCGCCGTCCCATCGACGCCGGTATGGGGCATATAGGGATCGCAAAGCTCGCAGGAAGGCAAGCAGGCACAGGTTTGCCGGCTGCTGCGGTGGATGTGCGCCAGAGATGTCTCGGGCTTGGCTGTTGCAGGACCGGCACCGCTCTCCTATCAGTCGACGGACGAGGGAAATGATGTCGCCGCTTACCGAAACCGTGCTGTTCGTCTTCGGCCTTGTAGCGGTGGGCTATCTCGCCGGGCTCACAGGCTATCTCAAGGCACAAAGCGCCGAAGGCGTGGCTGAGTTCGCAGTGGGCGTCGCCATGCCGCTGCTGTTGTTCGAGACGATGGTGAAGTCCGATTTTCACGGCTCTGCACCGTGGATTTTGTGGGGAACCTATTTTTCCGCCGTGGCGCTGACCTGGATCGCCGGCCATCTGGTCACCACGCGCCTGTTCGGTCGGGACAGTCGCACAGGCATCGTCGGCGGCGTCTCGGCTGCCTATTCCAATGTCGTGCTGCTTGGTGTGCCGTTCATCCTTGGCGTCTACGGAAAGCAGGGCTTCGAGGTGTTGTCACTGCTGGTCTCGGTGCACCTGCCGATCATGATGATGGCCTCGATCGTGCTGTTCGAACTGTTCGGCGACGGCAAGGCGACGGGGCTGCATCCGTTGCGGGTGCTGCGGCGTTTCCTGCACAAGCTGCTGATCAATCCGCTCATCATCGGCATCGTTGCGGGACTCGCCTGGCGGTTGACCGGGGTGCCGCTGCCTGGACTGGTTTCGCGGCTGGCCGAGGCGCTGGGTGGAACTGCGGCTCCTGTGGCGTTGTTCGCCATGGGGCTCGGGCTCAATCGTTTCGGCATCACTGGCCATATCGGTCCGGCTGTTGCCCTTTCGATGCTGAAGTTGTTCGTGATGCCGGCGATCACACTGCTTCTGGTGTGGCTGGCAGGCTTGCCGCCACTGACCGCCCAGGTCGCCGTTCTCGTGGCGGCGCTGCCGTCAGGCATCAACTCCTATCTGATTGCCGTGCAATTCGAGACAGGGCAAGGGCTTGCTTCCAACCAGATGACCCTCGCCACTGCCTGCGCCGTCGTCACGACTTCGTTCTGGCTGGCGGTCACGGCCATGATGTTTGGCTAGGGCTGGATTTGTGCTGGCCCAGTGCTTAGGTTGAGTGATGGCGATTGATCGTTGGGCCGGCTCTGGAGTAAGAGCGGTGGTCCAGTTGCGGCAGTGACGCCGAAAACACCCATCGACCTATTCATGACCGGTCCGCACGCGGCCGAAGGGAGGCTAGACCATGCTTCAGAAAACCAGCCATTTCATGCGGCAGGCCAATCTCATCAACGGCGAATGGGTACAGGCCGATTCCGGCCAGACCATCGACGTCACCAACCCGGCCAATGGCCTGAAGATCGGCACGGTTCCGAAAGCCGGTGCCACCGAGACCCGCCGCGCCATCGAGGCGGCACACACTGCCTTCCTCACCTGGCGCAAGACGTCGGCCCTAGAGCGCTCGAAGCTGCTGCGCAAGCTGCACGATGCCATCATGGACAATCAGGATGCGCTGGCCGAGCTCTTGACCACCGAGCAGGGCAAGTCGCTGTTCGAGGCGCGCGGCGAAGTTGGCTCGTCGGCCGCCTATGTACTGTGGTTCGCCGAGGAAGGCCGTCGTACCTATGGCGATGTCGTGCCGTCGCCCTGGGCCGACCGCCGCATCATAGTGACCAAGGAGCCGGTCGGCGTCGTTGCCGCCATCACGCCCTGGAATTTCCCGTCGTCCATGCTGGCCCGCAAGCTGGGGCCAGCATTGGCCGCAGGATGCACCGCCGTCGTCAAGCCCGCCACGCAGACCCCTTACTCGGCGCTGGCCTGGGGCGCGCTGGCCGAGGAAGTCGGCTTCCCGAAGGGCGTGGTCAACATCGTCACCGGCGCAGCGGGCGAAATCGGCGATGAACTCTGCTTCAATCCGTTGGTCAAGAAGATCACCTTCACCGGCTCCACCCCGGTCGGCAAGATGCTGATCGAGAAGTCGGCCAAGACGGTCAAGAAGGTATCGATGGAACTCGGCGGCAATGCGCCTTTCATCGTATTCGACGACGCTGATCTCGACCGCGCTGTCGAAGGCGCGATCACCGCGAAGTTCCGCAATTCCGGTCAGACCTGCGTCTGCACCAACCGTTTCTTCGTGCAGGCCGGCATCTACGACAAGTTCGTCGAGAGACTGTCGGCCGCGACTGCCAAGCTTAAGGTCGGTTCCGGCCTCGAGGAAGGTGTGCAGCAGGGGCCGCTGATCGACGAAAAGGCAGCGCTGAAGACCGCTGAGTTCGTGGCCGACGCGAAGGCCAAGGGCGGCAAGGTCGAAACCGGCGGTAAGCCGCACGCCCTTGGTGGCTCGTTCTTCGAGCCGACTGTCATCAGCGGTGCGACGCCCGACATGATGTTCATGAAGGAAGAGATCTTCGGCCCTGTCGCGCCGGTGTTCAAGTTCACGACCGAGGAAGAAGCGGTCGCGCTTGCCAATGACACCGAATTCGGCCTGGCCTGCTACTTCTACACCGGCGATCTCGGTCGTGCCTTCCGGGTCATGGAAGGACTGAAATACGGCATGGTCGGCGTCAACGAAGGCCTGATCACAACCCCGGAAGCACCATTTGGCGGCGTCAAGGAATCCGGTCTCGGCAAGGAAGGCGGACATCAGGGTATCGAGGACTATCTCGACACCAAATATGTCTGCATCGGCGGCCTCGGCCTCTGATCGATAAGCGGGTCGGTCCGGCAAAACGGGCCGACCCGCGTTAGCTGCATGAAAGACGGCGAACTCTTCGGAACCACGCAAGCGGGGGAGGCGATCCGCCGCTTCATCATCCGTGGCGGTGGGCTTTCGGCCAACATCCTCAACTGGGGCGCAGTCATCCAGGATCTGCGCCTTGCCGGCCACGACGCACCGCTGGTGCTGGGCTTCGACAGCTTCGAGGCCTACGAAAAGGACACTCTCTATTTCGGCGCGGTTGTGGGACGATTTGCCAATCGTATCCGCGACGGCCGTTTCAGGCTGGCCGGCCAGCGCCATCAGACTGATCGCAATTTCCTGGGCAGGCATACGCTGCATGGCGGCGTGGGCGGCTATGCCGGCCGGGCCTGGGAGGTTTCGCTGCACGGGCGCGACTTCGTGACATTGAGCCTGCACGATCCTGCGGGCACGATGGGCTTTCCCGGCGCGCTCGACGTGACCTGTACCTATCGGTTGAAAATCCCCGGTACGCTCTCGGTGGAATTCACCGCAACGGCCGACGAGGCCACGGTGTGCAATCTGACCCAGCATTCCTATTTCAATCTCGACGATGGCGGTGCGGGCGACGTTCTGGATCATCGCGTTATGATCCCAGCCGGAGCCTATCTGCCGGTCGATGCCGAAATGATCCCAACCGGTATCGTGCAGCCAGTTGATGGGACAGTGCTCGATTTCCGCCATGCGCGGGCAATGCGCAGCGAGGGCGAGCAATTCATATACGACCATAACTTCTGTCTGGCTGCGGCAAGGGGAACAATGCGGCAGGCAGCCTGGGTGCAAGGCGCCACCTCCGGTGTCGAGATGGAAGTGTGGACGTCGGAGCCGGGTGTGCAGCTTTACGGCGGGGAATACATTGCGTCAGCGGTGCCGGGTCTTGGCGGACTGGGCTATGGCCGCTTTTCGGGCCTGTGCCTGGAGACGCAGGTTTGGCCCGATGCCCCCAACCGGCCGTACTTCCCGCCGGCGACCCTTCAGCCTGGCGAAACCTATCATCACGTGACGGAATACCGGTTCCGTCTGGGGTAATAAGCCCGGCTCCGGTCTATTCGATGAACGCTTCCCGCAACACCTCAAACGGGGCGAGTGCGCCGCGTACCTGAACTACCCTGGAGGCAACGCGGTGAGCCCGCCGAGCGGCGTCGGCAGGCGACAAGCCAATGAGCCGGGCGGCGAGATAACCTCCGTTGAAGGAATCGCCGGCGCCCGTGGTGTCGACAGGTTTGGCGACGTGGATCGCGGCGACCTCCTGCCGCTCCGTACCAACGGAAACCAGGGCTGGAAGCTCACCATTCTTCACAATCACTTCCCGCACGGATTGGCCGATCCGCTCGGCGGTCTCCGCGGGCGTGCGGTCGCCATGCAGCATCTGTTCGTCGGGGAAGGTGGGCAAAGCGATATCGCTGACAGCAAGCGCGTCGGCGATCACTGCCTGCGCGGTTTCGCGGTCCGACCACAGCCGTGGCCGATAGTTGGGGTCGAAGGCGATGCGGCTTCCTGCTGCTCGAGCACTGGAAATGACATGCAGCAAGGCCTTGCGCGCGTCCGGCTCCAGAATTGCCAAAGTGATTCCGGAAAAGTAGACAAGCGACTGATTTTCCAGATTTTCCTCCAGAGCAGCTGTATCTGATGCCAGCTGACGGGCTGCCGAATCGGAGCGCCAGTAGGTGAAGGATCGCTCCGCGCCGTCGAGGGTGATCGCGTAGAGGCCGGGCCGCGCTCCCGGAATGACAGGGCTTGTGCCAACGCCGATGTTGTTCTCGGCGAAAAATTCGATCTGGCGCTGGGAGAAGGGATCGTCGCCGAAGGCGGAGACATAGGTCGCGGAGCCGCCGGTGAGCGCGGCCAGCGCCCACAGCGTGTTGAACGTGTCGCCGGCGAAACCCAGCCGCCAGTCCGGCCCATTCTGGCCAGACAATTCCAGCATGCATTCGCCGATCGCGGCGACACCTTTTGACATCACCTCATCTCCCTGAGTGATCCGCTGTAGCTTTTTGTCGACGCACGCGCCACGCCTTGCTTCAAGGCGTTTGTGCCGCCGGCACACTTTCCCACAGGCGGGCGGGATGCTAGGCGCAATCTTCGACGTTCACAGGCATGATGTGGGGCTCCATTGGCACCGTTCTGGCGTTATCTGGTTGCGGGCATAGGGCTGGTCGCAGTCGTGCTCGGTGTTCTGGCTGTGGTCTACATGACTGCGCCCAGCACGCCGCCCGCCGCCGCACCGGAAACCGGACAGACGCGGGGCAGCGAGAAGGGCATGTTCGTCGCGACCTTCGTGCCGCAAGGCGGGGCGGCCAAGCAGAACGAGCTACAGGATTGGATACTGACGCTGAAGACTACCGCGGGCCAGCCTGTCGAGAATGCGACGATCGAGGTTGCCGGCGGCATGCCGCAACATGCGCATGGCTTGCCGACGAGCCCGCAGATGACGGATTATCTGGGCGAAGGTCGTTATCGGATTTCGGGTGTGAAGTTCTCGATGAGCGGCTGGTGGCAGCTGAAGCTGGGCATTTCGGCCCCCGCCGGATCGGATACCGTGGTGTTCAACATCGTGTTGTGAGCATGAAGCGTTTTCCAGCGCAATTCCGGGAAAGGTGCGTAGCGGTTTTTCGACCGGAAGCGCACAAGAATGAAGGATCGGAACGTTTCCGCGTTTCCGGGAAAAACGGAAACGTTCTGGGTATTGCTCTTGTCCTGTCGCTGGCACTTGCCGTTGCCGGTTGTGGCAGGCCGCAATTCTCGGAAGCCGAGAAAAGAACCATTGCCAGCCTGGCGCTCAGCGCCTTGCCGCCGCTGAAACCCGACACCACGAACCGCTATGCGGACGATCCCGGCGCGGCAGCATTGGGTGCCACCCTGTTTTTCGACTTTTCGTTGAGCCCGACCGGTACGGTCGCCTGTTCCTCCTGCCACCAGATCGGCCGGCAGTTCCAGGACGGTCTACCTCAGGGCATGGGTGTCGGACGCACCAACCGGCGCACCCAGCCGCTTGCCGGTGTTGCCTACAGCCCCTGGCTATTCTGGGACGGTCGCCGTGACAGCCTGTGGGCACAGGCGCTGGTGCCGCTGGAAAATCCGCTCGAACAGGCAGGAAACCGCACCGCCTATGCACGCTACGTCAAGGCGCGGTTCGGCGAACGCTACGAACGCATTTTCGGGCCGCTGCCCGATTTTGCCAATGTGCCTGCCAATGCCAGTCCGCTCGGCTCCGCTGCAGAACAATCGGCCTGGAACGGAATGGGTGAGGGGCAGCGCGACGGCATCAACCGGGTGTTCGCCAATATAGGCAAGGCATTAGCCGCCTTTCAGCGTTCCATCAATCCCAAGGAAACACGGTTCGACCGTTTCGCCGCGGCACTTGCCGCGGGGCAGGAGCCGAAGGATGACGCCGTCTTTTCGCCTGAAGAAGTCCAGGGGCTGAAACTGTTCATCGGCAAAGCGAGCTGTTCGACCTGCCACAACGGTCCGCTGTTCACCGATCACGCTTTCCACAACACCGGGGTGCCACCGGTGGCGGACCTGCCGCCGGATCGTGGCCGCATCGACGCGGTCGCCCAGGTCGAAGCCGATCCGTTCAGCTGTCTCGGTCCCTACCGGGATGGTGGGGCGGAAGCCTGTGGCGAACAGAAGTTCATGGTACGCGACAAGCCGGAACTGATCAGGGCCTACAAGACGCCATCGCTGCGCGCCGTCGCGGACCGGCCGCCTTACATGCATGCCGGCCAGTTGGGCACGCTCGAGGAGGTGGTGGCGCACTATGCCAAGGCGCCGCCCAGCGTCGAAGGCGTTTCGGAGGTACATCCGCTGCAACTGTCCGGGCGGGAGCGGGCGGCACTCGTGGCGTTCCTGAAAACGCTTTCGCCATGAACTCCCGGCGCAGCTAGCTTAGCCACATTTGAAAGGAACGGCCCCCGGGGGAACAGAATTGCCCGCCCTGGGCACTTCTATTCGATCAAAATCTGACCCTTTGCGTGGAAAGAATTCCCCCTCAAACAAAAACGATAGGGTTGCCTTCTCTTATCGCTGCCTCCACCAGGCAGCGTATGTCAGAGGCAAAACTCTTTGCTTCAGGGACGGACGATTTCTCCAGGACATCAATTTCCCGGAGTATATCATCGAAAAGATCAGTATCAATTTTGTCTCCGGCGTGGCTGTCAGAATATAGAACCAGCCTCTCAAGAAAAGACGTTTTATTTTTTAAAACTTTTCGAACTATGTTTTTAATATAATAGACATTGCTTATGTTTCCGAATTGGACCATCGTTGAGATGGCATCTTGCCAATTAAAATTTGAAATAGAAGAACCGTGAGGGATAATTTCTCCGGTGTAGCTATCGACGTCAAAGTCATGCAGCTTGGCTTGACGTTCAACGGATGGCATTCCTTTAAATACGAGAGCCGTCAAAGACATAAGGTCGTTCACTCGCTGCTGCGTTTATCTTTTGGATCAGTGAGTCCTGACCCTAGCGGTCCTTCACCGTCTCCATCGCCACGAAGGTCGAGGTTTGCGCGACATGCGGCAGCGCGGAGATACGCTCGCCCAGAACGCGCCGGTAGGCTGCGATATCGCGGGTCCGCACCTTGAGCAGATAATCGAAGCTCGCCGCCATCATGTGGCATTGTTCGATCTCGGGGACGGCCTGCACGGCGCGGTTGAAGGCGTCCAGTGCGCTGGAGCGCGTGTCCGACAGTTTCACCTGAACGAAGGCGACATGGCCTTCCCCCATGCGCTCTCGGTCGATGATGGCGGCATAGCCTTTGATGAAGCCGTCTTTCTCCAGCCGTTTGACGCGGGCCTGTACCGGGGTCTTGGAGAGCCCGACCTTGACGGCCAGTTCCGACATCGACTGCCGACCGCTTCTGGCCAGCGCAGAAAGGATGTTGCGGTCGAGGCGGTCTAATTGGTCTTCTGTTGTCAATTTCATAGCCCAATGTGTAGACAATGGTTAAATCCATAGTTCACATGAACTGCATTTGCCAGTTATTTGGACCGATAGGAACGCGGTGTCGTGCTAGTTTTCGCCATCCGGTCCGGTGACCCGTTCGGCGGACCTTCAAACCTGCGCTTTCAAAGGACCGCCATGCCCGCGCTCGCCACCATCCGCCAGCAGATCCGCGCCAACTATCTTCCAGATGAAGGCGAAGCCGTGAAACGGCTGGCCGTGGCGACTGGACTGTCCGTCGATGAGCGCAAGGCGATCTCAAGCCGCGCCGCCGATCTGGTGCGTGCGGTGCGCGGATCGTCCGATCCGCGGCTGATGGAGGTTTTCCTCTCGGCCTACGGACTCTCGACCAAGGAAGGCGTGGCGCTGATGTGCCTGGCGGAAGCGCTGCTGCGCGTCCCGGACGCCGAGACAATGGACGACCTGATCGCCGACAAGATCGCCTCGCACGACTGGTCATCGCATTCCGGCTCGTCCTCCTCGATCTTCGTCAATGCGTCGACCTGGGCGCTGATGCTGACCGGCCGCGTGCTCGACGAAGGCGAGCGAGGCATCGAAGGTACATTGCGCGCCATGGTACGGCGGCTGGGCGAGCCGGTGATCCGCAAGGCCGTGGCGGCGGCGATGCGCGAGATGGGCGAGCAGTTCGTGCTCGGCCGGACCATCGCCGAGGCGGTCAAGCGCGGCAAGTCGATGACGCAGAAGGGGTATCTCTATTCCTTCGACATGCTGGGCGAAGCCGCCCGCACCGAACGCGACGCGTTGCGCTACCTGAAGGCCTATGCCGACGCCATCGCCTCGCTGGCATCCGGTGCCAAGGGCGACGATATCCGCCTGAACCACGGCATCTCGGTGAAACTCTCGGCGCTGCATCCACGCTATGAAGTCGCGCAGAAAGAGACGATGCTGCCGGTGATGGCCGACCGGCTGCTGTCGCTGGCGCGTGCCGCGCGCAAGGCGCGCATGGGCTTGAACATCGATGCCGAAGAGGCTGACCGACTTGATCTTTCGCTCGATGTCATCGAGCGCGTTCTCGCCGATCCGGAACTTGCTGACTGGAATGGCTTCGGTGTCGTGGTGCAGGCCTATGGTCCGCGTGCTGCTTTCACCATCGACTGGCTGCATGCGCTGGCGACCAAGCTTGATCGCAAGATCATGGTGCGGCTGGTCAAGGGTGCCTATTGGGACACCGAGATCAAGCGCGCGCAGACACTCGGTCTCAGCGGCTATCCGGTGTTCACGCGCAAGGTGAACACTGACGTCTCGTATCTCGCCTGTGCACGCAAGCTGCTTGGCATGACCGATCGTATCTATCCGCAGTTCGCCACGCACAACGCGCATACGGCTGCGGCAATCCTGTCGATGGCGTCGGATCGCGACAGTTTCGAATTCCAGCGTCTGCATGGCATGGGTGAGCAACTGCATGAGGCGATCCGCAAGGCCGAAGGGACACGCTGCCGCATCTACGCGCCCGTCGGCGCGCATTCGGACCTGCTTGCCTATCTGGTGCGGCGTCTGCTCGAAAACGGTGCCAATTCGTCGTTCGTGCACCAGTTGACCGATGAGGACGTTGCGCCGGAAGAAATCGCACGCGATCCGCTTGAAGCCGTCGAGACGCAAGGATCGGCCGCTAACCCGAACATCGCGAAACCCGCCGCGATCTTTGGCGCCGGCAGACGCAACGCCAAAGGCTGGGACATCACCGACATCGTGACGTTGACCGAAATCGATAAAGCCAAGATCGCCTTTGCGGGCGTCAACCATTGGACCGCGAAGCCGATCACCCGCGCGGCCGGTTATGGTCAGGAACGGCCGGTGATCAATCCTGCGCGGCCATCTGAAATCGTCGGCACGGTCGTCGAGGCGGCAGCCAAGCAAGTGCCGACAGCCGTGCGTTTTGCGGTCGAGGCGCAGCCGGCCTGGTCAAAACGGCCGGTCGGGGAACGGGCAGCCATTCTTTCCCGCGCTGCCGATCTTTACGAAAAGCATGCAGTTGAGTTTTTTGCGCTTGCCACCCGCGAGGCTGGCAAGACGCTGGCCGATGGTGTGGCGGAAGTGCGCGAAGCCGTGGATTTCCTGCGTTATTATGCAGCACAGGCCGTCCAGGCCGAAACCGGCACGCAGGCGCGGGGCGCCATCGTCTGCATCTCGCCGTGGAATTTTCCGCTTGCCATATTCACCGGCCAGATCGCCGCTGCCCTTGTCACCGGCAATACGGTGATTGCCAAGCCGGCCGAGCAGACACCGCTGATCGCTTACCGCGCGGTCGAACTGCTGCGCGAGGCAGGGGTGCCGGAAGATGTGATCCAGCTTTTGCCGGGCGACGGCCCCAATGTCGGCGCGCCGCTGACCGCCGATCCGCGCATTGCGGGCGTCTGCTTCACCGGCTCGACCGAAGTGGCCAAGCTGATCGAGCGGCAATTGGCCAGGACGGCAGCGCCGGATGCCATGCTGATCGCCGAGACAGGCGGGCTGAACGCCATGATCGTCGATTCCACCGCGCTGCCCGAGCAGGCGATCCGCGATGTGCTGGCCTCTTCCTTCCAGAGTGCCGGTCAGCGTTGCTCTGCCTTGCGCGTGCTCTATGTCCAGAAGGATGTCGAGGCCAAGATGCTGGAGATGCTGAAGGGTGCCATGGATGCCCTCAACATCGGCGACCCGTGGCAGATCTCGACCGATGTCGGCCCGGTCATCGACGACGAGGCTCGGAAATCGATCGAGGACTACAGCGCCAAGATGGCCGGCGAGGGGCGTGCGATCGCGCAACTCAGCGTCCCGGCAGGCGGCCGGTTCGTGGCACCCGCGGTGTTCCGTGTCAAAGGCATCGAGGAGATGGAACGCGAGGTGTTCGGCCCGGTACTGCACGTCGCCACCTTCGACGCCAACGAGATCGAGGCCGTGATCGCCGCCATCAACCGCAAGGGCTATGGGCTGACCTTCGGCCTTCACACCCGCATTGACGGCCGGGCGCAGCATTTCGTCGACGGCATCCACGCCGGCAACATTTACGTCAACCGCAACCAGATCGGCGCCGTGGTCGGTTCGCAGCCATTTGGCGGCGAGGGGCTGTCGGGGACCGGGCCAAAGGCGGGCGGTCCGCACTATCTGCGACGTTTCCGCAAGGGCCCGGAGGCTGGCACGGCCCTGATCGAAGCGCGTTCGGCTTCGGCCAGGGAACTTGCCGACAATATGCCGGATCCGGCGCTTGGCGGCTGGTCGACACGGCCGGACCGTATCGCCATCCTGCGCAAGCATCTGCGCGGCAAGGCGGCTGACGCCATCGGTGCTGCTGCCGGGCTCGAATTCGGCCAGGTCGATCTGCCCGGACCGACGGGTGAGGCCAATACGCTGTCGCTGACGCCGCGCGGGCGTGTGCTGGCGCTCGGGCCGGATGCCGATACGCTGCTGGCGCAGGCAGTGCAGGCATTGGCTGCCGGCAATGCCGTCCTGGCGGTGGCGCCTGGTGCGCCGGCCGTGTTGTCCGTGCTGACCGGCAAAGGACTGCCAATCGCCGCCATCGACGCACGCATCGATGCTGGTGCCATCGATGCGCTGCCCATCGGCGTTGTCGCCTTTTCCGGTGCGCCCGAAGACACCCGCATCCTGCGTCAGGCTATTGCAGGCAGGGGTGGACCAATCGTGCCGTTGGTCAGCGAAGTGATTTATCCGGCGGCCTATGCGCATGAGCGCGCAGTCTGTGTCGATACCACCGCCGCCGGTGGCAATGCCAGTTTGCTCGCGGCCGCCTGAAAGAAAAACCTTGAAGATTCAACTGGTCAACGCTCGCTACAAGCAGTAGTTCGTTGATCGGCTTGTATTTCAAAGTGGCGGGGGCTTAGCGTGCATTTTCCAACGAGGCGCGGGATAACAATTCTCGGCGTGGCTTTGCTTGTCGCGTGTGGTCCCGCGTTTGCGGGGTCGTTGGCCGGAAAGGTCGGCGACAAGCGTTATCCGGTGAATATCCCTTGGGGTTCCATCGGAGGCTGCCAGAAGGGGTATGACGACTACATCGCCGCTGCCGGGCATTCGGCCTATGCATCAACGGTCATGGACCGTACCGCAGAGTACTTCATCTGCGGCGTTGTGCTGAATGCCCCATCGCAGAAGAAGGCGGAAGCGCTGGCGCTCAAATCCTGCCAGGCTTCGGTGAAAAAATATAAAGTCCAGCTTGCAGGCGCCTGCAGCATCGCCGCTTCCAAATAGCGGTGGTGCATCGATTTTTTTTAAAGGCTGCCTTTACGGAACTCGGCCAAGGATCGATCAATGAGCGCGTGTTTCCAGGTGGTAACCGGAGACATCACGAAATTGGTGGTCGATGCGATCGTCAATGCCGCCAATACGTCATTGCTTGGCGGTGGTGGCGTTGATGGCGCGATCCATCGGGCGGCTGGCCCGGAACTGGCACTGGAGTGCCGGATGCTCAATGGCTGCAAGATCGGGCAGGCAAAGATCACAAAGGGCTACCGGCTTCGAGCCAGGCATGTGATCCACACTGTCGGTCCTGTTTGGCAGGGCGGCGGCAAGGACGAAGCGGACCTGCTTGCATCGTGCTATCGCAAGTCGCTCGAGCTTGCCGTGGCAAACAATTGCCGGACAATCGCTTTTCCGGCGATCTCAACCGGTATCTATCGCTATCCCAAGGAGGGCGCTGCACGGATCGCTGTCGGCACCGTGGCTGATTTTCTTCAGCACGATACTCCGCTGACGGAAATTATCTTCGCCTGTTTTGACGAGGACATGGCGGCGCTGTATCGCGCCGCCATTGCTGATTTGAGTCAAGGCTGATCAGGCGCCTTCGACAACCGAAAAGCCTTCGAACTGCGGGTGGCCGAGATAGTGGACCTTGCTGCCGCCGGCATTCTTGTGCGCGGCGCGGAAGTTCTCCGATTTGGTCCAGGCGACGAAGTCGTCATGGCTCGCCCAGACCGTATGCGATGCGAACAGCGTGTAGCCTTCGGTCTCGTTGAGCGGACCGCGCAGCAGGTAGAATTCCTTGAAGCCGGCCATTTCCGACAGCGAGGAATCGCGGTTTTTCCAGACGTCCTCGAAGGCCTCTTCCGAGCCGTTCTGCACCTTGAAGCGATTCATGGCGATGTACAAGGTTGTTTCCTTTCGCAATTGATGGGTCGAAACAGCATCAGAACGGACCAAGGCTGAATTCCTGCAGCCATTGTCTCCTCCCTGTTTCGGGAGGAATCGATGGGAAGGGGGCGAGCTTTTTCACCATCGTAACGGCGAAGCTGTCGAGCGCTTGCGAGCCGGAGCTTCGGTCCAACTTGATATCCGTTACGCTGCCGTCTGCATTGATAATGAAGCTGATCCAGGCGTTGCGTGTAGCCTGCGCCTGAATAGTCCGGGAAATCTGGCGGTTTGCTTGGACTAATTTCCTTTGGATCAGTGCTTCATACCCGGATGCGACGGCATTGCCGGTCGTGGTCTGCTGGCGCTGGTTGCCAGATGACGTTGCCTTGCCGTCTTCGTGGCCATCGCTAGCGCCACGCATGGCGTCCAACTGGGCTTGGCCATTCACGCCTGGAGTGGATTTTGCCCGTTCTGGTCGCCGTGCGGGAGTAGCCTGCTGCTCCGTGAGTTCTCGCTCTGCCTCGCTCGGTTCCGGCATCACCGGTCGCAGGATTTCCAATGTCGCTTTCGGTGCCATTTCCTGTGGTGCGACCGCGTCTTTTTCGGTCTGTACCCGACGGTCGTGCAGGACTTCCGGGGCAGGTTCGACGAGTTTTGGTTGCTCAGGTTCCTGCGTTTGTTTGGCCACTTCCTTGGGACGCTGGGTCGGTTGAGAAACTGGTTCCTGCTTCGGCCGAGCTTCTTTGGCGGGCTGCAACTCATTTTCCGGAACGACAGTGACATCGGTGACGTCCGGCTGCTGCCGGCCTCCAGAAATCGGGGGCGTTTCGCTGTTGCCGATCCGGGTCGCGTCCTGCCCGTCACCGCCTTGCATCGACTCCGAGAGAGGACGTGGCGGCAGGATGCTCTCAGGCGCGAGGATCAGCACGGCGGCGACCGCCGCGTGGAAGAGAAGCGAAGCACCGAAAGCCGGTGACCACTTTTGTGTCGAGCCGGCGGCTTCGTTCGCATGATCTGGCTCGGCTGTCGCTGGCTGGACTTCTGCATCGGCTTTGTCGTCAAGTCTGTCGGCTTCGGGCGGATCCGGCTGTAGAACGCCAACGGGAATTGCGATCTCTGGATCTTCCGGCTGCGAGGCTTCCGGTCCGGCAAGCGGCTCGAACGGTGCCCTGTTCAAAAAAGCCGGTTGCGGGTCCAAGGCACGAGTTCCTGTTCATGACGGAAACTCAGACCCCGAAGGTGATGCCCGCCTTGCTGCTGGTCTTGAGGTCGCGCATGCAGGCGGCAGGCTCGACGCCTTGTCCGACGCACTCCGTAGCGCTGTTGACCAGCACGCGGCTGATCTTCGAGCAAGTCGTACCCGAAAGATCGAAACGCGTCACCTTCGTCTTGCCGGCCGACAGTTCCTTGAAGTCGAGCACGGTCATGCGGTCGACGACGCCGGCTTCGTTGAACAGGGCGATCTCGAAGGCAGCCTTGGTGAGATCGGCACTGAGGTTGTTTGTGACCACGAAGGTCAGGCGGCAGCCCTTGTCGGATGGCTGCGCGCCATTCAGCTCCAGGGAAAGCGAAGCCGCCTGCTGTGCAAATGCAGGACCTGCGCCGGCAGGGAAGGCGGCGAGGGCGGCAAACAGGGCAAGCAACTTCGCTTTCATGGTCAGCCTCCGAAGCGCATCGTTGCGCCAAGCTTGAAAGTCACGCCAGGCTCATAGATCGTCGAGGTGGTCGTGGCGTTGAGCGGGTTGGCGTATTTGACGTCGAAGATGTTGTCGACGCGGAAATCGACCTTGAGGTTGTCGTTGGCCTTGTAGGAAGCGAAGGCGTTGACCAACGTGTAGTCGCGGGCTGCGGCGTTGCCTTCAGGCTTGCCATTGTACTGGACCTCGCCGCCTATCGTCAGCCTGTCTTCGAAGAAGCGGAAGCCGAGCTGCGCGGCCACCTGCGCTGATGGCACCGTGGTCAGATCGGCACGCACGCCCTTGTAGGAGACAGTGTGACCGTCGATGACCGAGGCTGAAAGACCAGCGAAGCCCCAGGCCGCGTCATAGACGCTTTCGAACTCGAAGCCGTTGATCTTGGCCTTGGCGAAGTTCTGGTACTGGTAACATATCGGGATCGAACCACCGCGGCGGCAACCGCTGCGAGGATCGAAGGCCGAAAGGGTCACGCCACCGATGTAGTCGGTGACGTCGTTGTTGAAATAAGCCGCCTTGATGCGCAGCGCGTCGTCCGGCTGGAAGACGCCGTCCGCCGTGTAGTTCAGGCCTGCTTCCCAGGTCTTTCCGGTCTCGGGCTTGAGGTTCGGATTGGGCAGGAAGGGGAAGGATACACCGGCGGGATGCAGGCCGCTGATGAAGGTCTCCGTGAGCGACGGCGAGCGATAGCCTTCGGCATAGGTCGTGTAGAGCTGCAGGCCGTTCAGGCCCGGCGCCTCGAAGGGCGACACACCGACCGTGATGCGTGGCGACACACGATCACCCGAGGTCTCCGAGTTCGAACCTTTCAGGCTATAGCTGTCGTAGCGCAGGCCGGCGATGACTTCGAGCCATTCCCAGGTCAGCTTGTCCTGGATGTGCGCACCGCCGATGTTGCGTTTGCCACCCGGTGTGTAGAAGGCGTCACCCGCAGCAAGGCCGGTGGTCTTGACGTCATCCGAGACCCAGTCGCCACCATAGGTCAGTTCATGGTTGATTCCGGAAATCTCGAAGCGCGAGGTGTTCCACACGTCGATGCCGAAAGTGCCGATATCATAGGTGGTCTTGGAACCGGCGGGCAGCGTGACCGGGCGACCCGTTACCGGATCGAAGCGTCCACCGAGCGGGATCAGGCTGGTCTGGTCGAGCGTGGCCTTGTTGTAGGAAAGGTTGACGTTCAGGTCGAGCCAGCTCTTTTCCTCGTCGGTCAGGTTGTAGCGGCCGGTGAAGGTGTTCTGCTTCATGTCGAGGTCGTAGGCGGGCTTGCCGCCGCTGATCTCGTTCCAGCTCTCGCTGTTGCCGATCCAGCCGAGCTTCAAGGTCGAGTTTTCGGTCGGACGGACGGTGCTCTTCAGCATGCCGCTCAACACGTCAAAGCCGCTGCCGCCAACCTTGTTGCCGCCGCCGTCCTTGTAGTCGCTGTAGTCGCGATAGACGATGTTGCCGAGTACGTCGAAATTGTCGTTGAATTTGTAGGCACCGGTCGCGCTGGTGGTCCAGCCCTTGCCATTGCTCTCGTAGCGGCCGGACAACGACGTCGCCCAGGTTTCGCCGGGCTTCAGGAAGTCTTCGGCGTCCTTGGTGTCGAACATGACGACGCCGCCGATGGCTCCCGAGCCATAGGTGTTGGCGACCGGGCCGCGGATGACGTCGACCGACTTGATCAGCTCAGGGTCGATGTAGAAGGTCGATTGGGTGCCGTGGTCGGAGCGCTGGAAGTTCTGACGAGCGCCATCGACGATGACCGCAACGCGGCCGAAATCCTGCAGGCCACGGATGTTGATGGAGGAGGCGGTACGACGGGCATCGGCCTGCACGGTGACGCCCGGCACGCCGCGCAGCAGTTCATTGGGGGTTGCCGCCATGCGGCGCTCGATCTGCTCCTGATCGACATGGCTGACCGAAGCGAGCGCCTTGATCGCGCTCTCGCCGGTACGGCTGATCAGCATGATCTTGTCGAGCAGCGTGCTGCCCTGGGTGTCGGTCTTGGCCGCTTCCGCCGGCTGGCCGTTCTGCGCGGCGGCCTGAGGCTTCGGCTTGGCAGCCTCCTGAGCCAGCGATGTACCCGATAGCAGCGCCGTGACGGCAGCGCTGGCTGTCAGCATTGCAAGCGTTTTGGCGACGGTCCCACCCACGCCATGAAAATCCTCGGCCTGTTCAGGCCGCCCGTTCGTCCCCACGCCCATCTCCAACTCCAAATTCCTGTCTGCATGCTGGCTTGCCGTGGGGCTGGCTCGCATCTTTTTCGTTCGCCCGGTATGTTAAATGTTGACTCATCTAGTCCGGTATTGCACTGACTAATAAACATGAGTATTCAAGTCAACAAATGAATCGGCCTTTTGCAGGAAGCCGGGCGCGACCCGGCGAGATCAGGAGTGGACCACGATGAACACGCACAACCCTGACGACTTCCGTTTCCGCTACCGCCGGCCTGAAGCGCAGGCGCAATTGCGTGTCGAACGGATGCCGCTTTCGGTCAGGACGCTCACCAGCAATTCGCTTTTCCAGGGCGAACACGAGATCGGCATCGAGCACCATGGCGCTCTCTACCGGCTCAAGATCACCCGCCAGGGTAAGCTCATCCTCAACAAGTAAGGCAGCAAGGGTAGGGACGGAAATGGACCAGCGCGTAAAGCCAGCCCCGCACGAAATTCGGCGGACGCGAGCGGAAAACCCCAAAATGCGCGAGCGCGATCTCGCCGCACAGCTCGGCATTTCGGAAGCCGAACTGGTGGCCGCGCATTGCGGCGAAGGGGTGACGCGCGTCGAGCCGCGCGTCAATGACCTGCTGACTGGCCTGGAGCCGGTCGGTGAGGTCATGGCGCTGACCCGCAACGAAAGCGCGGTCCACGAAAAGATCGGTGTCTACGACAAGGTTGTCACCGGCGAGCACACGGCGATGGCGCTGGGCGAAAACATCGACCTTCGCATCTTCCCCAAGGTGTGGGCGCACGGTTTTGCCGTCGAAAAGCGCGACGGCGATGACATCCGTCGCAGCCTGCAGTTCTTCGATGCTGCGGGTGAAGCCGTGCACAAGGTGCATCTGAGGCCGGCATCCAACCTCTATGCCTATCAGAAGCTGGTCGACCAGCTTGTGTCGTCGAACCAGGAGCCGACGATTGCTCTCGGCACTGTCGCCGAGGACGATGCTCCGGGCGAACTGACACCGCAGACGGTCGAAGACCTGCGCGAGCGCTGGAGCAAGCTGACGGACACGCATCAGTTCTTCGGCATGCTGCGCACACTGAAACTCAGCCGCCAGCAGGCGGTGCGGATGATCGGCCAGGATTATGCCTGGAAACTCGATCCGTCCGCTGTGATGGCGATGTTCCAGGGCGCTTCCGCAAGCGGCCAGCCGATCATGTGCTTCGTCGGCAACCGCGGCTGCATCCAGATCCATTCCGGTCCGGTCAAGTCGGTCAGCCCGATGGGGCCATGGATCAATATTTTCGACGAGACCTTCCATCTGCATCTGCGTGCTGATCACATCGCCGAGGCCTGGGCGGTGCGCAAGCCGACCAAGGACGGCCACGTCACGTCGCTGGAGGCCTATGATGCCGACGGCAAGATGATCATCCAGTTCTTTGGAAAACGCCACGAAGGCGAAGTCGAGCGCGCCGACTGGCGCTCGCTGGCGGAAGCTCTGCCGCGCCTGGCAGAGCAGAGCGCCGCGTGATGCGTGCCGTCATGAAGTGGCTGGTGCGGGTGGCCGTTTTCGGCACCGCGCTGGCGACCATGCCAGTTGTGGCTGCGGTGGCAAGTGAGAACGGCGCCGTGTTCTCCGACACCAAGCGCATCGTTGCCGTTGGTGGGGCTGTCACAGAGATCGTCTATGCGCTGGGCGAGGAGGGCAAGCTCGTTGCCCGCGATTCCACCAGCGTTTACCCGGAGGCGGCCCTCAAGCTGCCGGATGTCGGCTATATGCGTGCGCTTTCGCCGGAAGGCGTGCTTTCGGTCAACCCGACCGGGATCCTGGCGCTCAAGGGCAGTGGCCCGAAGGACGCGATCGATGTCCTGAAGAAGAGCAGCGTGCCCTTCATCGAAGTACCTGAAACTTACGATCACGCCGGAGTGCTGGAAAAAATCCGCATTGTCGGCAAGGCGCTCGGCGCCGACGCCAAGGCCGAGAAACTTGCCGCAGACCTCGATACAAAGCTGAAGGCGGCGGAAAAACAGACGGCGGACGTCAAGGACCGCAAGCGGGTGCTGTTCGTCCTGTCGATGCAGAATGGCAAGATCCTTGCTGCGGGATCCAACACTGCAGCTGATGGCATCATCAAGATGGCGGGTGCCATCAATGTGGCCGCCGAAGTGCCCGGCTACAAGCAACTCGCCGATGAAGCGGTGGTGACCGCTGCGCCGGATGTCATCCTGATGATGACACATGCCGGTCCGCCGGTTTCGGACGAGGCGCTGTTTGGCAATCCGGCGATCGCCGAGACGCCGGCCGGCAAGGAGAAGAAGGTGATCCGCATGAACGGCGCCTATCTTCTCGGCTTTGGCCCACGCACTGCCTACGCCATTCATGATCTCGCCGCAGCTTTCTACGGCAACAAGATCGCCGATTGAGCGGCGTGTGCCATGGTTGATCATTCCATTGCCGGTCCATCCGGCTTGATGGCGCGCAAGGCAGCCGGCGATCGCTCGGCGCGTGCGCGCCTCGCCATCGTCCTGCTGGCGGTGCTGCTGTTAGCTGTCGCGCTGTTCAGTCTGACTGCGGGCGCCTCAGACGCGTCGGCTGTCGATGCCCTGCGCGACTGGTTCTCCGGTCCGGACGCGGCCGATCGCGTGTTGAGTGCTCGCGACCGCATCATCATCTATGACATCCGCCTGCCGCGTGTCGTCCTCGGTGCGCTGATCGGTGCGGCACTAGCGGTGTCCGGTGCCGTCATGCAGGGTCTGTTCCGCAACCCGCTGGCCGACCCCGGCATCGTCGGCGTCTCGGCCGGTGCAGGGCTCGGTGCGGTTTCGGTCATCGTGCTGGGTGGCACGGCGCTTGCGCCCTTCACCACGCTCCTGGGGCCGTTGGCGCTGCCGCTCGCGGCCTTCCTTGGCGGTCTGGTCACGACACTGATCCTCTATCAGGTGGCGACGCGCCAGGGCCGGACCTCCGTTGCAACCATGCTTTTGGCTGGTATCGCGCTGTCGGCGCTCGCCATGGCTCTCACCGGCGTGCTGATCTACATGGCCGACGATCGCCAGTTGCGCGATCTCACTTTCTGGCAGCTCGGCTCGCTGGCTGGCGCGACCTGGACCAAGATCGGCACCGCCGGCCCCGTCATGCTCGTCGCACTGGTGGCGATGCCGTTCTTTGCGCGCGGGCTGAATGCGCTGTCACTCGGCGAGGCCACGGCGAACCATCTCGGTATTCAGGTGCAAAAGCTGAAATATATTGCCATTGCCGGCGTTTCGGCGGCTGTTGGCGCATCGGTCGCTGTCAGCGGCGGTATCGGCTTTGTCGGCATTGTGGTGCCGCATCTGTTGCGGCTGACCATCGGTCCGGACAACCGTTACCTGTTGCCGGCCTCGGCGTTGCTTGGTGCTTCGCTGCTCATTCTGGCCGATACCGTCTCGCGTACCATCGTTGCGCCGGCCGAACTGCCGATCGGCATCATCACCGCAACGGTTGGTGGTCCGTTCTTCCTGTGGATACTGCTGCGCAAGCGCGGCGTCATTGACCTGTGAGATCAGCCATGATCGAAGCCCGTGATGTCTCAGTAAAGCTTGCCGGAAAGCGCATCGTCTCCGGTATCGATTTCGAGGCTCGTCCTGGCGAGATCGCGGCTATAGTCGGCCCGAACGGTTCGGGCAAGACAACCTTCCTCAAGGCTCTGTCAGGGGACCTCGGCTACGATGGCTCGATCACCATCAATGGCCGTGAAGTATCGGCGACGCGCCCGGTGGAAGCGGCTGGGATGCGTGCAGTGCTGCCACAGGCAACTTCGCTCGCCTTTCCGTTCACCGTGCATGAAATCGTTCGGCTTGGGTTGATCGGCGGACGATCTGGGGCGCTGGCCGGTGAGAACGAGCGCCTGCCCGAACGGGCACTGGCGAAGGTCGACCTGGATGGCTTCGCGGGACGTTTCTACCAGGAACTGTCGGGCGGCGAGCAGCAGCGCGTGCAACTGGCCCGCGTGCTTTGCCAGGTATGGGCGCCGGTGCTGGACAGCAGGCCGCGCTATCTGTTCCTCGACGAGCCGGTGTCGAGCCTGGACGTCAAGCACCAGCTCATCATCATGGACATCGCGCGCGATTTCGCGAAGCGGGGAGGCGGCGTCGTCACCATCCTGCACGACCTCAACCTGACGGCGATGTATGCCGACCGCATCTTCGTCATGCATCGCGGTTCACTGGCTGCGGCAGGAACACCGTCTGCCGTGCTCAGCGACAGCCTGATCGAAAAGGTCTTCGACTGCCGCATGCGCGTCGGCGTGCTGCCGACCGGCGACGTGCCGTTCGTGCTGCCGCAATCGGTGGCGATGTAGAGCGAGCCCCAGCCTCAGGCGGCAGGGGCGCGGCGTTCCAGAAGATCGATGCCGAGCAGCGAGCGCACATTCGGACGCGCGGCGACCAGATCGGCGATGGTGTAGCGGCCGAGTACCTCGAAGAACGCGTTCAGTGCCTCGCGCAGCGCGGAATTCAGCGCGCAGCTGTCGATCAGCGGGCAGTCTGCGTCGGCCTCGAAGCATTCCGCCATGGCGAAATTCTCCTCGGTGATGCGCACGACATCGAACAGGCTGATCTCGGCAGCTGGTTTGCCGAGCCTGACGCCACCGTTGCGCCCGCGCACGGTTTCCACCAGCCCATGTTCGACCAGTGGCTGCAGGATCTTGAACAGGAACAGTTCCGACACCGTGTAGGCGGCGGCTATTTCGGGAATGCGGCTGAGGCGGTCGTCATTGGCCGCACAATACATCAGGATCCGCATGGCATAGTTGGTTTGACGCGTGAGCCGCATGGTCGCTCCTTCGCAAAGCACGTGTTAGGGCGAATATGGCGCATAGTCTGGAATAATTCTAGACTGGACTTCCGTATATATGACATTTTTCGTCAACTTTTTGAAGGAAAATATCGAGCGACCTTCCTTTCCGCTGCGTCACCGGTTCAACG
Organism: Mesorhizobium sp. NPDC059025; assembly: GCF_042739655.1. NCBI lineage: Bacteria > Pseudomonadati > Pseudomonadota > Alphaproteobacteria > Hyphomicrobiales > Phyllobacteriaceae > Mesorhizobium > Mesorhizobium sp. NPDC059025. The sequence continues at coordinate 285,750 of NZ_JBHYIM010000001.1, forward strand.
GGAGGCCAGAAGCTCCACATCCTTGCGTTTCAGCTGAAACTCACGATTATCCCGGCTAGGGCAATTCCAGGAAAAGTGTGGGGCGGTTTTCCGTCCGGAATTGCGCAAAAACAAAAGGCTGGAGCGTTTCCGCGTTTCCGTGAAAAACGGAAACGCTCTAGGGAACAGAACCGGATGCAAGTCTGAGGGAGGGCGCGCATGGCGCAGGACACCGGATTCGGCAGGATCCCAGGTCCGCCCAAAAGGCCGATCGTCGGCAATATGCTGACGGTGGATACCGAGACGCCTCTCCAAAGCCTGATGCAGCTTGCGCGCGAGCTTGGGCCTATCTTCCGCCTCGACATGATGGGCACGCCGATGGTGGTGGTGTCGGGAGCTTCGCTGGTCGAGGAAATCTGCGACGAGAGTCGCTTCGACAAGGCAGTGCGCGGCTCGCTGCGGCGCGTGCGATCCGCCGCCGGCGACGGACTTTTCACGGCCTACACGCAGGAGGACAACTGGACGAAGGCCCACAACATCCTGCTTCCAACCTTCGCGCAGCGTGCCATGGCCGGCTATCTGCCGTTGATGCAGGACATTGCCGGTCAACTCTGCATGAAGTGGGAGCGACTCAACGTCGATGACGACATCGATGTGGTGCATGACATGACGGCGCTGGCCCTCGACACCATCGGGGTCTGCGGCTTCGACTATCGTTTCAACTCCTTCTACCGGCGCGACTACCATCCCTTCATCGACGCCCTGACGCGCACGCTCGAGACGTGCATGGTGCAGCGCGGTCTGCCATTCGAGAAGGTGATCCTGCGCAAGCGGCTGGAGCAGTTGAAGACCGACGTGACCTTCATGTCGAAACTGGTCGACGACATCGTGCGCGAGCGGCGCCGCGGCGGCGGTGACCAGGCGCAGAAGGACCTCCTCAACTTCATGCTGGCCGGCGTCGACAAGACAACCGGTGAAAGCCTGTCCGACGAAAACATCCGCTACCAGATCATCACCTTCCTGATCGCCGGTCACGAGACGACGTCGGGCCTGATGTCCTTCACGCTCTATTTCCTGCTCAACAACCCGGAGGTCCTGGAAAAGGCCTATGAAGAGGTCGATCGTGTGCTCGGCAACGACATTGGTGCCATGCCGACGATCGGCCAGGTCAATCATCTCACCTACGTGCAGCAGGTGCTCAACGAAGCGTTGAGATTGTGGCCAACAGCGCCGGCGATCGGCCTCTATCCCTACAATGACGAAATGCTCGGCGGTCGGTACAAGGTGAAGAAAAACACCTTCACCACACTGCTGACGCTGATGCTGCACCGCGACCCTTCGATCTGGGGAGCGGAGCCCGAGCGTTTCAATCCCGATCATTTCACGCGCGAAGCCGAGGCTGCGCGGCCCGCACATGCCTTCAAACCATGGGGCAATGGTCAGCGCGCCTGCATCGGCCGTCAGTTCGCCATGCAGGAGGCGACGCTGGTGATCGGCATGATCCTGCAGCGTTTCCAGTTGTTCGACCACCAGAAATACCAGCTGCGTATCAAGGAAACGATGTCGATCAAGCCGGATGGCTTCCGCATGAGGGTGAAACCCCGCCCAGGTCGAACGCGCGGGACGGTGATTCCAGGTGCCGCGTTGGGCGATCAAGCCGCGCAACCGGCACCGCAGGTTGCCAGACGACCGAAACACGGGACGCCGCTGACCGTGCTTTACGGCTCCAACCTTGGCACGACGGAAGATCTTGCCCGGGCGATTGCCCAGGCCGGTGAACTGAACGGGTTTGACGTCGTCATGGATGAACTCGACGCCAGGGTCGGCAACCTGCCGACGCAAGGTGCGGTGGTGATTGCCAGCGCTTCCTACAACGGTGCCCCACCGGACAACGCGACGCGATTCATCGAATGGCTGGAAAAAGCAGAGCCGGACGCGGCCAAGGGCGTCAGCTATCTGGTGTTCGGCTGCGGCAACCGTGACTGGGCCTCAACTTTCCAGGCTACGCCGCGGCGTATCGACGAGCGCCTTGAGGCCCTGGGTGCCCAGCGCATCACACAGCGCGGTGAGGGCGACGCGCGCGAGGATCTCGATGGCCAATTCCAGGACTGGTTCAAGGGCCTGTTTCCGTCGCTCGGGGAAGCGCTGGGGCTCGATATCGATTTTTCGGAGCAGGCGGAGGCAGAACCTCTCTACCAGGTCGAGATCGTCTCCGGGCAGCCGGTGAACCCGGTCGTATACCAGTCTGGCGCGGTAGCGATGACAGTTGTCGGCAATCGCGAGCTGCAATCGTCCGGGTCCGGCCGTTCTACCCGTCATGTCGAGGTGGCGCTGCCGCATGGTGTCGACTATCGCGCCGGCGATCATCTTTGTGTGGTCCCGGTCAACGACCCGGCGCTGGTCGAAAGGGTCGAGAAGCGTTTCGGCTTTGCAGCCGATGCACAGGTGCGGCTGAAAACCACAGGTGGACGGCAGGCGCCGTTTCCGGCCGACGGTCCGGTCGCCATACGTCGCATTCTCTCCGACTACGTGGAATTGCAGGCCGTCGCCACGCGCAAGCAGATCCAGGCGATGGCGGCGGCTACCCGCTGTCCCTTCACCAAACCACAGCTTGAGGCGCTGGTCAGCGAAGCCAAGGACGGTGTTGATCCCTACAAGACCGAAGTGTTCGCCAGGCGCCGGTCCGTTCTGGATCTGCTCGAACAGTTCCCGGCCTGTGAACTTTCCTTCGGGCAATATCTTGAAATGCTGCCGCTGCTGGCGCCGCGCTATTATTCCATCTCGTCATCGCCGTCTTCACAGGCTGGGCGCTGCTCGATCACCGTTGGTGTGGTCGATGGTCCGGCGCGGTCGGGCAACGGCATTTATCGCGGCGCCTGTTCCAACCATCTGGCGCAGGCAGCCGAGGGGGCCGTCATTCATGCCACCACGCGCGAGACCAAGGCGGGTTTCCGCCTGCCGGATGATCGGGCGCGGCCTCTGATCATGGTTGGGCCGGGCACCGGATTGGCGCCATTCCGTGCCTTCCTGCAGGAACGGGCCGTCATGGCAAGGGCCGGCGAGGCACTGGCGCCGGCGATGCTGTTCTTCGGCTGTCGTCACCCGGAGCAGGATTTTCTCTACCGGGAGGAGCTTGAAACGATGGCTTCGGCCGGTCTTGTCGAACTGCATGTCGCTTTCTCGCGCCATGATGGCGAACGGACCTACGTGCAGGACCTTATCCGCAAGAATGGGGGTGCCGTCTGGAGGCTGATCGAGGATGGAGCGCATATCTATGTCTGCGGCGACGGCAGCCGGATGGAACCGGATGTAAAACGCGCGCTGACACGTCTGTATGCGGAGGAGACTGATGCCGATCCGCAGGAGGCCGATGCCTGGATCGAACGCCTGGCCAAAGAAAACCGCTACGTGCTGGACGTCTGGGCGGGGAATTGACGTGTTGTATTTACCTTGACGTAAACGTTACGTTGGGTGATCTTGCAAACCATGGTGCGCTGCACAATATATGCGGCGTCGAGCACCGACTCGGGGAGGAACCCTTGAGGAGTGCGACATGGAAAGACAGATTACAAACAGCGTTCCCTTGACGGGAACCATCCGCCAGCTCAGACCCTCCGAATTGCCGCGATTCCGCGACCATTTGCTGAGGCTGGACGCCGAAAGCCGGCGAGATCGCTTCAACGGGCTGACCGACGACGCCTTCATAGCCTCCTATGCCGAGCGCAGCTTTGCGGACGGCACCACGGTCATCGGCTATGTCGAGGACGATATGGTGCTGGGTGCCGCCGAACTGCATGAGCGGCCGGAGGACGCCCAGCCGACCGCCGAGATCGCCTTCAGCGTCGAACGTCAGCTGCAGCACCGCGGTATTGGCGGCCACCTGTTCGAGCGCCTGATCGCGCAGGCGCGTGGACTGGGCTATACGCGGCTGCGTGTCACCACCCACCCGCAGAACCAGGCGATGAAGACGCTGGCACGGCGCTATCGTGCTGCGCTGAACTTCGTGGACGGCGAGACGGTCGGCACGATCGACCTCGAGCCAGTCGACGATGATCTGTTGGCGGCGCTCCTGCCGGTTCGTCCCCACACAGACGTTGCCCTGAGCAGGGCTTAGGATTTTCAACCCTGCCTGCTGCACGGCAGTGGGTTCAAATATGAAAAAGGCCGCCCGAGGGCGGCCTTTTTGTTTTCCGGCGGATGCCTCAGTTGCCGTTGGCGGTGACGGTCACGCCGAGCGTCTTGGTGAGATCCGCGGGGCTAGCCATAGCGCCAGCGGCGATCAGTGCGAATGGAACCGGGCTGGCCGGTTTGGCGGCGATCACCAGGTTCTGGGGGTTGTCGAGATAGTCGCTGACAGCCTTGGTGACCTGTGCGGTCAGTTCGGGGTTATTGATCTGCGCCATGCCGAACGGCACGATGGCCTTGGCCTGGTTGGCAATGTCCTTCGCCTGCATGTTCTGCTTCTTGGCGACGAACTCCAGCACCTTGTTGGTCAGCGAATTGTCGGCGAAGCGGATCGAGGCGCTGTTGAAGGTCAACTGCTGCATCAGGCCGAGCACTGCCATGCCTTCAGCCGACTTGTCTGCGCCCTCGGGTGATGCAGCCATCTTCTTCTGGAGGTCCTGCAGCGACTTGATGAAGTCGGTGGTGTAGCCACCCAGCGAGAAGGCCATGCCGAGCGTTCCGGCATTGTCGACGGTGATGTCGTACTTCGACAGGTCCATCTTGCCTTCCTTCGGCTCCCAGGTGCCGGCCATGTCGAACTTGCCGGAAACGTTCTGGTAGCCAAGCGCATCGATCATCGCCTTGGAGTCCGGGTCCTGCACCAGCGACAGGTCACCGGTGAATTTCTCGGCGCCGCCGGTGAAGCTCAGTGCCTTGCCGTCGGCCGGCGGCACGATGTCGACTTTAGCGTTGCTGACTGAGAACGCGGTCTTGTCGCCAACCTTTACCGAGAGGCTGTCGAGCTGGCCCGACTTATACATCAGCAGTGAGTCGACCGGATCGGTGTTGCCTTCGCCGGGGATGGTCATGCCCGTGATGACAAAGGGGCTAATCTCGAACTTGGCGCCGTCCTTCTCCTGCGTGAAGGCCTCGGTCGAGACCGTGTCAACGACGTAGCCGCCATTGGCGTCAGCCACGTTCTTGAAGGTGACGTTGCCGATTTTCAGCGGTTCCTTGTCGCCGGCGGGGGCGATCGTCACGCCTTCCAGCACCATGTTGGAGGTGTCGCCGGAAACACCGGTCCAGGCGAGGGTCACGCCCTGGTTCTCGAAAGTGGCCTTCAGTCGCTCGGCCACAGCCTTGGTATCGGCAGCGAAAGCCGGATTGAGCGGCAGGGCAAGAAGAAGCGCCGAATAGGCGAACTTACGGAAGGTTGAGCGGTGGATGGTCATCGCGTGCTCCAAAAAGTGACAGCATCTGTCTCGAAAAACTGTTCGTATCTGCACCTTCACCCGTCCGCAACGAACTGGGCCGGAAGAAGGCATTCCCGCCAAGAAAGGCCGACATTCACGGAAAAAGACAAATCCGGCAAGTCGGGCAGCGGCAAGGCGCGGTCCTTACGTCATGGCAGCTGTCCACGCAACATCCCGCATCGACGGGCCGTCGCTTAAACGGCTCATGTTACAGTTTCATGGCAGCCGCGGGCTGGGGAAATGGGGATTACTCGCCTGGCTGCCGCTTCGTGAGACCGGTCTCGGCACGGCTTGACCCGCCGCCTCTTGTCGCGAATCAGCCTCTCGGCTAGTCCAAACCCATGGGAAAGAGCCTTTTGCCGCCTGACAATGGCGGACACGACAACATCGAGTCGGTCGACCTGAAGAAGGCGCTGGAAGATCGTTATCTTTCATACGCGCTTTCGACGATCATGAATCGCGCCCTGCCGGACGTGCGCGACGGACTGAAGCCCGTGCACCGGCGCATCATGCATGCCATGCGGCTGCTGCGTCTCAACCCCGACCAGGGGTTTGCCAAATGCGCCCGCATCGTCGGCGAGGTGATGGGTAAATTCCACCCGCATGGCGACCAGTCGATCTACGATGCGCTGGTGCGTCTCGCGCAAGATTTCTCGATGCGCTATCCGCTGGTCGACGGGCAGGGCAATTTCGGCAACATAGATGGCGATAACCCCGCCGCCATGCGTTACACCGAAGCGCGCATGACGGACGTCGCGACGGAACTGCTCGCCGGTATCACCGAGGATGCCGTCGACTATCGCCCGACCTATAATGAAGAGGACGAGGAACCGATCGTCCTGCCGGGTGCGTTCCCGAACCTGCTTGCCAATGGCTCATCCGGCATCGCGGTGGGCATGGCGACATCGGTGCCGCCGCATAACGTTGCCGAGCTGTGCGATGCCGCCCTCCACCTGATCGATCATCCCGACGCTCCGGTTGCCAAGCTGGTCGAGTTCGTGCAGGGGCCTGATTTCCCGACCGGCGGCATCATCGTCGACAGCCGCCAATCCATTCTTGATGCCTATGAGACAGGCAGAGGCGGCTTCCGCGTCCGTTCGAAATGGACCCAGGAAGACCAGGGCAGGGGCACCTGGGTGATCGCGGTCACCGAGATCCCCTACGGCGTCCAGAAGTCACGATTGATCGAGAAGATCGCTGAACTGCTGATGGCCAGGAAACTGCCGCTTCTGGAGGATATCCGCGACGAAAGCGCGGAAGACATCCGCGTCGTTCTGGTGCCGAAGAGCCGCACCGTCGATCCGGGCCTCTTGATGGAATCGCTGTTCAAGCTGACCGAGCTTGAGAGCCGCTTCCCGCTCAACATGAATGTGCTGTCGCGCGGCAAGGTGCCGAACGTGCTGTCGCTCAAGAGCGTGCTTCAGGAATGGCTGGAACACCGCCGCGAGGTCCTTGTGCGCCGCTCGAAGCATCGGCTGGGCGAAATCGAAAAGCGCCTGGAGATCCTCGGCGGTTACCTGATTGCCTACCTCAACATCGACGAGGTGATCCGCATCATCCGCGAAGAGGACGAGCCCAAGCAGGTGATGATGGCCCGCTGGTCGCTGACCGATGTGCAGGCCGAAGCCATCCTGAATATGCGGCTGCGTGCCTTGCGCAAGCTCGAGGAATTCGAAATCCGCAAGGAGTTCGACGGCCTTTCGGAGGAGAAGAAGCAGATCGAATCGCTGCTTGCTTCCGTGGAAAAGCAGTGGAAGACCATCGCCTGGGAGATCCAGAAGATCCGTCGCGATTTCGGGCCCGAGGAAAACAAGGAGCTCGGCCCGCGTCGTACCCAGTTCGCCGACGCGCCGGAGCATGACCTGACCGACATCGCGCATGCGATGATCGAAAAGGAGCCGGTGACGGTGGTTGTGTCGGAAAAGGGCTGGCTGCGCGCCATGAAAGGCCATCTGACCGATCATTCGCTTTTCAGCTTCAAGGAGGGCGATGGGCTGAAGCTCGCCTTCCACGCCCAGACCACCGACAAGATCCTGGTCTTCACCACCGGCGGCAAGTTCTACACCATCGGCGCTGATCGGTTGCCGGGTGGCCGCGGCCATGGCGAACCGATCCGCATCATCGTCGACATGGAGAACGATCAGGACATCGTCACAGCCTTTGTTCATGATCCGAAGCGGAAGCTGCTTCTGGTGTCGCACCAGGGCAACGGTTTCGTGGTTTCGGAGGAAGAGGTGGTCGCCAATACCCGCAAGGGCAAGCAGGTGATGAACATCAAGTCGCCGGATGAAGCCAAGCGGTGCCTGCCTGCCGTCGGCGATCATGTCGCCATCGTCGGCGACAATCGCAAGATGTTGGTGTTCGCGCTGTCTGAAATTCCTGAAATGGCGCGCGGCAAGGGCGTTCGCCTGCAGAAGTACAAGGACGGCGGTGTTCTCGATGTGAAGACATTCGTCATGGAAAGCGGCCTTTCCTGGCAGGACTCCGCCGACCGCACCTTCACCCGTCCACGCGAGGAACTCGCCGAATGGATCGGTAATCGCGCTGCCGCCGGCCGCATGGTGCCGAAGGGTTTTCCGCGTACCGGAAAGTTCGGATAATTCTTGCGGAGCGCGAATCCTTTTTCCGGATTCGCGCCTCTTGTTCCTGAAGCCGGGATGGTGCCGGACGGGAGAGACAAGAGATGGCCTTTTATCGCAAGAACATCGGCAGCCTGCATCAAGTGGTGCGGGTCGTCATCGGAGCCGTGGCTGCAGTTGCTGCGCTGGTGTGGCTAACGGCACCTGTCAGCTATCTGGGAGCTGTTGCCGGTGTAGGCTTGGCGCTGTCGGGGTTGCTCGGCTATTGCCCGATGTGCGCCGCGACGGGACTGGGGCGGCAGCGGTAGGTTCCAGATGAACGGCGTTCCTTCGGATCTTTTCGACGCTGCGCGGCTGGGGGATCGCGAAGCGATCGTCAAGGTTCTCGAGATCGCTCAACCTGACATTCGCCGCTATGCCCGCTCAAGCTGCCGCGGTTCGGCCGATGCCGAGGATGCGGCGCAGGAGGCGCTGTGGCAGCTCTCGCGCAGGATCGGGACGATCCGTTCACTGACAGCAATCTCTGCCTGGCTTTTCACGGTGGTGAGGCGGGAATGTGCGCGGATGGCACGCGCTCTGCGGTTGCAGGCACCGCAGTCCCTGGCGGAACTCGACCTCGAGCGCTCCTTTGGCACGCGCCCGCAGGCTGAACTGGCCCTGGATATTGCCGCCGCGATTGAGGCGCTGCCGCCGCACTATCGCGATGTCGTGCTGTTGCGCGATCTGCGCGAAATGACGATCGACGAGATCGCGGAGAGCCTTGGCGAGACTCGCCAGGCGACCAAGGCGAAACTTCATCGTGGTAGGCTCCTGGTACGGGAATATCTCTCGGACTGACGATCGTTCGGCGGGTACGCGCTGCAGTGCGCACCTCAAATTCGAAGACCATGCCAAAGAGGCGGGCGACTTCTTGACGCCCACGGCCGGGCCTCTAACTTGGTCCGCTCATATTCGAGGGTGGAGCGTTTCGATGCCGGCAGTTCTGCGTGCGGCGCTGTTCCTGGTGCTTGCTGCATGCATGCCGGCTGGCGCCGGCGAGCGCACCATCTTCCTGACTTTCGACGATGGCCCGCTCAACGGCACTGCCAACGTGCTCGATGTCCTTGAGGCAGAGCAGGTGCCTGCCGCGATGTTCATGGTCGGTCAGCACGTTCTGGCGAGCCCGGAACGCGAGGGACTGCTCAAGCGCGCCAAGTCGCTGCCACTGGTCACGCTGGGCAATCATAGTTTCAGCCATGCCAGCAACCGCTACGAGCGCTTCTATGCAGACACCGAGGGGGTTGTCGCCGACATGTTGAAAGCAAACACGGTGCTTGGGCTCAGCGCGCCGCCACCCATTCCCGCGCGGTTGCCGGGTCGCGACGTGTTCAGGTTGCGCTACATGTCCCGTGACGACTTCGGGCTCAGTCTGGAGGAAGCACAGCGCGAGCAGGTCGACTTCGAGTTTGTCGCTGCGTCGGGCTTTCATCTCTATGGCTGGGACTTCGAATGGGTGCACGACGACAGCGGCAAGCCGGTCCAGTCGGTCGATCGGCTGATCGACGAGATCGGCCACTTGTTCGCCGCGGGCCGGACGGTCGGCAAGAACAAGCTCATCCTGCTCATGCATGATGAGATGTTCCAGGACATATTCCAGGGCAGGGACAAACTGACGGCACTGGTCGCCGGGCTGCGTGCCAAGGGCTACGTTTTCGGCCATATCGCCGATTACGACACAAAGACGAGCCCATAGATCAATATGGATATCGCGGTGCTCAGGCCGCGATATCCGGCAATGCTCGAACGATCGGATCGGTTTCACGGACCGCATGGGCTTCACGCTGCTTGGCGAGCGGGCCGTATTGTTCGGACCATTCGACCAGTGCCCTGAAGGCCGGCTTCAGGTGTTGGGCACCCTCACTGACTTCATATTCCACCCTGAGCACATTCTCCGGATAGACGGTACGGCTGATCAATCCATCCGCTTCCATCTCGCGCAGGCGCAATGTCAGCATGTGCTGGGTTATGCCTGGCAGGCTGCGCCGCAGTTCGCCAAAGCGATGCCGGCGCTGGGCGAGTATCCAGAGGATCTCGATCTTCCATTTGCCGGCGAGCGGGCGCATTGCCTCGATGAGCTTCAGATAGGGGGCATCGCCATTCGCAATCGGGTGAGAGGCCTGATCGGTGGATGGGTACATCGGTCTAGTCCCTCGCTGCTATGGACGGAATGCAATAAGCGCCAATAAGCGCTATGAACGAGTTCGCGCGATTTTCGTTGCCTGACTTTGTCAGGAGTGTTTCGCGTTGGCTCAACATTGACCGAGAATGATCGCTCGCATAAATTGAGAATGATCATTCGCATTTCGGAAATAGCAATGAAAACCGCGCTTGGCAATATAGAGATGCTGCTGGAAGCCGAGATTGACGAAGGGCGGGCGCTGTCGCGTGCCGAGCGCCGCGAGCTGCAGGTGCAGCGTATTCTCGACGCCGCCAAGACCTGCTTCGCCCGCGAAGGTTTTCAGGGCGCTTCGATGCAGCAGATCTGCGCCGAGGCAAGCATGAGCCCTGGCGCGCTCTATCGCTATTTTGTCTCCAAGGAAGCGATCATCGAGGAGATCTGTGCCGCGGCGCGGCGCGATGATGAAGAAAAGCTGGCAGAAATGCTGACGAAGCGCGATGTCGTCGAGGGCATGGTGTTTGGCTCGATGACACACATACGTTTCGTGCATGAAACCGATGCGTGTGCGTTGATTGCACAGTTTCATGCAGAAGCAACGCGCAGCGAGAGCGTGCGCGCGATCTATTGCAACCATCTCGCCGAGGTGCGCGGCATCTTCCTTCAATATCTGGGTGCCGCACTCGACCGCGGCGAAATCGATCCGCTGTTCGAGCTCGAAACGTTGGTGCCGGCAATGATGTCGATCATTCAGGGCATCGCCAACAATGACCTGCCTGCCAACGGCGTTGTGCTGGACAAGGTCGAGACGGTCGTGCGCACGGTGATGGTCTCCATGCTGCGCCCTACCGGCAAGGCTGCCTGAACCTTTGTTTTTCACGCGCTAAGGCAGTCGCCCGCAGGAATCTGCTTGCAATTGGCTTATAGTCACGATTGCTGCACTATCGTGCGCCATAGTGGCGCGAGGTGCTGCCAGTTGTGGCGCCGCTGTCGATTCGGGGTAAGTGTTTGAAATCACCGCTGACGAGACCGAAGGAACCGCGCCTTTTCGGCGTGCCTGCCCCGATGCGTGCCGCCGTCATTCCGCCATTGTCGGCCGCTCGCTGGCTTCTCGTCCTCGTGGTCGCGGCCGGTGTCTATTTCTTCTACGGGTTTGTGGTCCCGGTTCTGGCCGCACTCGTCATTGCCTTCGCCAGTTGGCCGCTTTACCGGCGTCTGCTTGTTGCGGTGAATGGCAACCGCACCATCGCCGCAACCATCGCGCTACTGCTCATCCTTGCCTTCCTGGTGATCCCGATATCGTTCGCCGGCACCTATGTGATCAACGAAGTGCGTGAATGGCTGACCTGGGCGATCGGCACCAATCGCCATGGCGCGCCGACACCGCAATGGATCGCCAGCCTGCCCGTGGTGGGCGAGTGGCTGAACGAGCAGTGGACGAAAAATCTCGGCCATCCCGGCGGTATCGGACAACTGATCCAGCTGGTGAGTGGCGCCAACATACGCTCGATCTACCAGACTGCGCTTGCTGCCGGCGGCAGCGCGTTTTCGCTGCTTTTGACCCTGCTGTTCATGCTGATCGCGCTGTTCTTCGCCTATCGCGACGGCGAGAGCTTCGCGCGCCAGGTCGATACGCTGGGCGAGCGCATCTTGCCGGTGCGCTGGGAGCGCATCTCGCGCGTGGTGCCCGCCACCATTTCTTCGACCGTCACCGGCCAGACCGTCATCGCCATCGGCGAGGGGGTGGTTCTGGGCATTGCCTATTGGCTGGCTGGCGTACCGTCCCCCGTGACGCTCGGTGCGCTGACCGGGGTGATGGCGCTGATCCCCGGCGGAGCTCCGCTCTCGTTCACACTGGTCTCGCTTTATCTGGTCGGTTCTGGTTCGGCCGTAGCGGGCGTGGTGCTGTTCATCTGGGGCTCGGTCGAACTCTTCATTGTCGACAAGACGATCCGTCCCAAGCTGGTCGGTGGTCCGATCAAGCTGCCATTTCTGCCGACCTTCTTCGGGCTGATCGGCGGCGTGAAAACCATGGGATTCCTTGGCCTGTTCATCGGCCCGGTGCTGATGGCGCTGCTCGTCGCTATCTGGCGCGAATGGCTGCACGAGGTGGAAGTGGTCGACAACCAACCACCGGAGACGCCTTCCGCCGAGCCGGAGGCCATCGCGTCGACGACAACGGAACCGGTGGGCCTGGAGCCGAGAAAAGTTCAGGCCGGGTGACGCACCGCCAATGCCGCGCGGCGCTGGCGGCCAAGATGCAGTTGCCACAGCGAATGCGCGATCAGGGCCACGATCAGGATCGCACCGCCGATGAGGGTGTCGCGTGACGGCACCTCGTTGAAAACAAACCAGACCCATACCGGCGCAAGCACCGTCTCCAGAAGGTAGAACATCGCCACTTCCGGGCCTGAAATGTATTTCGGCGCCGTAGCCAGGCAGAAAAACGAGATCGGAATGACAACACCGCCATTGAACAGGATCCACCACGGCGCGTTTACCTGAAAACCGGTGTTCCAGACCATGTAGACGGCCACCAGGAAAGGCAGCACGACGCCGATAAGGGCCGGGAAGCCCATGTCCTTGCCGCTGCGGCGCGAGATCGTGATGGCGGACGCGACACAGAATGCCGACGCGGCTGCGAGCACGTCGCCGAACAAATGGCCGGAACCGATCGAGCCGCCGACGATGATGCCGACGCCGACGATCATGGCGGCCATTGTCGCGAACGTGGCCGGGCGTGGCCGCTCGCCGAGGAACAACCAGGACAACAGCGCCGCGAACATGGTGTTGAACGCGAGGATGAAGACCAGATTGGCTGTCGTGGTGTTGAAGACAGCGGTAATGAAGGCGATCGAGCCGAGCCCGTAAAGTGTGGCGACGGCCAGGCCGGCGCGACCGGGGATCAGTTTCGGCGCGCTGGGCGTCCACCAGCGCCACACGGCCCACACGATCAGACCGGCAAGCAGCGTGGTGCCGCTGCGTAGCATCAGGATGGTCCAGGGCGCGCCGTCGGCTAGGCGGATCAATGGGATGTCCACGGTCAGCGCCATGCCGCCCAGCGCGGCAATCAGCAGACCTCTGGAGTGATCGTGTGAAACAGTCACGCGTAGCCCCCGCCTCAAAGCAACGGCAGCGTTAGGAGCCTTGGTGAGGCTGGACGGGCCGATTGTTCAGTTTCAGCCGCTGAAGCGTTCCCAGCCCTTCGGGCCGAGATGTTCTTGCGGCATGAAACGCATCTTATAATTCATCTTGCGTGAACCGTTGACCCAGTAGCCGAGATAGACATGGGGCAAGCCCATCGCCTTGGCGCGCTGGATGTGGTCGAGGATCATGAAGGTGCCCAGCGAGCGCTCATCGAGGTCGGGATCGAAGTAGGAATAAACCATCGACAGGCCGTCGGCCATCTTGTCGGTCAGTGCCACCGCCACCAGCGCACCCTGGCCCTTGCCGGTGATGAATGTGTCCGGTCCGCGCCGACGGTATTCTATGATCTTGGTGTCGACATGGGTGTCCTCGACCATCATAGCGTAGTCGAGCACCGTCATGTCCGACATGCCGCCCTTGCGGTGACGGGCGTCGAGATAGGCGCGGAAGAGGGAGTATTGCTCGGTCGACGGTTCGGCGTCGTGCATCACGCCGACGAGATCGGCATTGTGCTGCGTCACGCGGCGCATGTTGCGGCTGGGTTCGAATTCCTGCGCAAGGATACGCACGGAAACGCAGGCGCGGCAGTTCTCGCAGGCGGGGCGATAGGCGATGTTCTGCGAACGGCGAAAGCCTCCCTGAGTCAGGAGGTCATTCATCTCCGAAGCCTTGTCACCGACCAGATGGGTGAACACCTTCCGCTCGAACTGACCTTCCAGATACGGGCATGGCGAAGGCGCGGTCAGGAAGAATTGCGGAGACTGGGTAGGATGCTGCGTCATCGCGCGTCGAAAAATGCTCCCACGAACTGCCCTAGCTTGGCGTGCGCGGCAGAAAATTCAACAGGATAATCGTAGTGCAGGGCTTTCTGGCCCATATATTCGGCGGTTGGGCAGGACAGTGTGGACAAGTCCCGCCTCAGCGGTCGGTACGGCTGACGACGGTACCGAGCAGCAGGTCGTGCAGCGTGCGCTTGCGGTCGGAAAACAGCGTGATCAGAAGCACCAGGGGAGTGAGAATCACATTGCCTGCCCAGAAAAGTACGGAATGCACCACAGCGGTCATGCCATCGATCGGGGTGCCGTCCAGCCTGTCCAGGCGAATGCCCATCGCCTTCATGCCGAGCGTAGCCTGATCGCGACCGCCCAGCGTGTTCCAGATGTAGACCACGGCGACTGCCGGCACGAGCACTGAAAACAGCATCCAGCCCAGCCCCAGCGTGATGATGCCGAACAGGAACACCAGGATGGCAAAGGGAATGGTCAGCAGGCCGACCACCAGATAATCGAGGATGCATGCAAAGACGCGGCGCGAACGGACGCCGTCATAGGCACGGACGTCGTCAAGCCTGGAAGTGATGATCTCTCCGTCGAGAACGCGCGCGTTCATTTCCTGAATATCCCTGTAGTTGACCGGTTCCTGACCTGCCTCACCCAACAAATGGTGTGACCGCTGCTTCCGTTCAAGTTGAAGCCGCGGATCGCTGCCGATCCAGCCATTCGCATATGATATTGCCGTCCACTGCGCCGAATTCATGACCGGCGGCTACCATGCGCGCATCGACATCGGCATGATGTCGTCGCAGCAGTCTGGCAAGCGATTGCGCGAAAGGCGCATAGGTGACGTCGTTGGCGCCGGTTATCATCAGCACATGTGCGCCCGACAAGTCGGCATCCGGGACTCGATCCAGTACCGGCATGGCGCGCAGCAGCACAGCGCGTCGGATGACGCCAGGGTGCAGCAGCATGGTGCTGGTAACCAGATTGGCGCCGTTGGAATAGCCGATGAAGGCGACAGAGGCCGGTTCCAGGGTGTGAAGCGCGATCAGCTCGTCGATGAAGCGTGCAAAGGAATCCGTTTCCGCGCGGATGCTGGCCTGGTCGAATTGCGTCGGCGTGATCCGTCTGAACCAGCGCAAATCGCCGTCCTGTACGATACGGCCACGCACCGCCACCAGCCTCGCTCGTGGGGCGGCAGCCATTGCCAGAGGCATCAACGTTGTCTCGTCCGCAGCCGAGCCGTGCAGCAGGATGAGTGTCTCGCTGCCAGCGTCCTGCGGGATATGGAGGCGATAGGAGAAGGACAGGTCGCGTCGTAATGCCGCGATCTCCGAATTTTGTCGGCTATCAGTTCCAGCCGTTTGATTTTCCACCATTTTATCTCTGTTTGCCGGCTTCAAAACGAAACATTTTTGGATCGACCCAAAAGTGATTGAACGTGCTCTGTTTTTGGTCGCTTTTGCGCTGATATGGAATGTCGAGCGGTTCCGTGACGGAGGCTAGGGGCGAACCGCACACAGTGTGAACCGTTGCGGAGTCCTGATCATGACCACGCCGCTCTCTTCCGAACGTGATACCCGCATCGACGTTCTGCGTGCCCTCGCTCTGCTGATGATCTTCATCGATCATGTCCCCGGCACCGCGTTCGAGCTCTTCACCTACAAGAACTTCGGCTTCTCTGACGCTGCCGAAGCGTTCGTGCTGATATCGGGCATTGCCGTTGCGCTGGCCTATGGCCGCAAATTCCAGCCTGGGGACCGATTGCTGGCGACACTCAAGATGTGGCGCCGTGCCGGTGTGCTCTACGCTGCTCATATCGTCACCACCATCGCGTCGATCGCCATCTTCTGCGCGGCTGCATTGCTTGCCAAGCGCCCTGACTTCCTGACGCAGATCAACATCGGCCCCCTGATCGAGCGCACGCCGGAGGTACTGCTCGGCATTGCCACGCTTGGTCACCAGATCGGCTATAACAACATCCTGCCACTCTATGCCGTGTTGCTTCTGGCAGCGCCTGTGCTTCTGTTCCTTGGCGGGCGCTGGCCGCTGCCGACGCTAACGGTTTCGGGCATCGTGTGGTTGTGGGCGGGCCTCTATCAAGTCGCGCCGCCGAACTATCCCGAGCAGGGGTTCTGGTTCCTTAATCCGCTGTCGTGGCAATTTCTTTTCACCATCGGCGTCATCAGCACATTGCACGTGCGCCGTGGTGGCAGCATTGCTGTGAATGGCTGGCTGCTTGGCGCAGCAGCTGCCTATGTATTCATCGCCATGGTCTGGGTTCGCGGCCCGTGGTGGGGCCAGGATACCTGGTTTGGCCTGCCGGCGGTGCTTGCCGGTTTTGACAAGACTTTCCTGTCGCTATCCCGGCTGCTGCATGTGCTGTCGGTTGCCTATCTGATCATGGCGCTGCCAACGATTTCGGCCTTCTTCCGCAAGCCACTCGATCATCCGCTCGCCATCCTCGGCAAGCGATCACTGCCGGTGTTCATTGCCGGCACTTTGCTTGCGATAATGGCGCAGGTGCTGAAGCTGGTGCGGCCTGGCGGCTTTTCCTATGACGCTATGTTGATTACGACCGGCATCGCCGGGCAATTCGCGTTCGCCTACTACCTGGAATGGCTGTCCAGGCTCGGGTGGGCGAGCAAGGCGAAGGTACCGCGGCCGCCGATCGCTCCCCGGCCAGAACCGGCGCTCAGGGTATCTTACCAGGTAACCTGACAAGGGCCCGGTCAGCTATGATCGCTACTGGGAACTCTGGCTGAGAATCCTGCCCCGCTGCTTTCTAAATCGGTTGAAGTCATTGCGGTTAAAACGCTAGCCTAGGCGATGGCTGGACGTGATGGAGCGTCGAAAGCTGTCAGCCACAGCGGGGCAAGGGGACTTCGGAATGGACTATGACATGCTGGTGATCGGCAGTGGTCCGTCGGGCCGGCGTGCCGCGGTGCAATCTGCCAAGCTGGGCAAGCAGGTTCTGGTCGCAGATGCCGGTCGACGGCTGGGAGGGGTGTCGGTGCATACCGGCACCATTCCCTCCAAGACTTTGAGGGAAACGGTACTCAACCTTTCGGGATGGCGCGAGCGTGGGTTCTACGGCAGGGGCTACCGGGTCAAGCAGGATATCTCGATCGGTGATCTGATCGAGCGTCTGCACAAGACGCTCGATCACGAAGTGGAGGTGCTGCAGCACCAGTTCATGCGCAATGCCGTCAGGAGCGTCCGGGCGGTGGTGCGGTTTCTCGGACCCAACCGAGCCAGTCTTACGACGGCGACGGGCGACTACAGCGAGATCGGATTCGCCAACGCTTTAATCGCCGTGGGTACGCGGCCGCATCGTCCGTCGGACGTACCATTCGACGGCAAACGGGTGTTCGATAGCGACGAGATGCTGGAGTTGTCGCAGCTTCCGCGTTCGCTGACGGTGATCGGTGCCGGCGTCATCGGGGTGGAATATGCCACCATATTTTCGGCACTCGACGTTCCAGTCACGCTTGTTGAGCCGCGCCAGACCATTCTCGACTTCGTTGATCGCGAGATCGTTGACGATTTCATCCACCAGATGCGCGACCGCGGCATGACCATCCGTCTGGGCAGCAGCGTCAGCGAGGTGAAGTCGGGGCCGGATTTCGCCGAAGTGGTATTGGCGGACGGTCGCACCATCCGCTCCGAAATGGTGCTCTACGCCGCAGGTCGCAGTGGCAACGTCGGAAGTCTTGATCTGGAGGCTGTCGGCATCGAGGCCGACGTGAGGGGCCGCGTGAAGGTAGATCCGCATACTTTCCAGACAACCGTCCCGAACATTTATGCCGCGGGTGACGTGATCGGTTTCCCGAGTCTCGCCTCGACATCGATGGAGCAGGGCCGGGTGGCTGCCTGTCATGCCTTTGGTGTCGCGCTGCCGCCGCCGCCGGAAACCTTCCCCTATGGCATCTATGCGGTGCCGGAGATCTCCACTGTCGGCCAGTCGGAGGAGCAGGTCCGCGCCAGTGGGACTGCTTATGAAGTTGGTGTGGCGCGATTCCGCGAGACCTCTCGCGGGCACATCATGGGCGTCAATTCCGGCTTCCTGAAGCTGCTCTTTTCACTGGAGACGCGGCGGCTGCTCGGGGCACATATTGTCGGAGAAGGGGCGACGGAACTGATCCATATCGGGCAGGCCGTGATCAACCTGGGCGGCACGATCGATTTTTTCGTCAACAACACCTTCAACTATCCAACGCTGGCTGAAGCCTACAAGATTGCCGGCCTGGATGCATGGAACCGGATGGGACGGGGATGAACCTCAGCGCGAAGCTGGGCCGGCCGATTCGCGCACGACCAGCTCGATCGGCATCTCCTGCCGGCGTTCGGCCTGACCCGGATCGAGGATGGCGCGGGCGGCGCGGCGGCCCATTTCCCGCATCGGCTGGGCGATCGTGGTGAGCGGCGGCTTGCATGTGGCCGCTTCCGGAACGCCGTCGAAGCCGACAATGGAAACATCGCCGGGCACTGACAGGCCACGTTCCTTGAGCCAGTCGATCGCGATCATGGCAATCCGGTCGGACATGGCGAGCAGCGCCGTCGGTGGTTCTGGCAGGCTGAACATGTAATCTAGGCTTGCATGTACGGTCGGCACATCGTTGCCGGTTTCGTAGATCGGAACGTCGGCTGCGTCGATGCCGGCATCGGCGAGCGTTTCCAGGTAGCCATAGAGGCGGTCGCGCGTACCGGAATAGGTGGCACCTTCAGCGCGCCGGGCAGTCACCGGCCCGCTGCTTCCTTCGTCGAAACTCAGCGCCAGAACGCCAAAACGGCGGTGGCCGAATGCCAGAAGATGATCGGCAGCCAGTTTCGCGCCGGCTTTGTTGTCGATTCCGATGGCTGAAAGCGCGCCTTCGTCATAGCCGAAGTCGAGCACCACGAAGGGGAGCTTTCGTTCCCGGGTCAGATACACCGGCTGCCAGTTGCCTTCGACACAGAAGACGATGAAGCCGTCGACCAGTGCGCTCTGGATGTTCCAGGCGAGATGTTCGCCGTTGATCGCCGACACAAGCGACAGGCCGGCGCCCGTGGCATCGCAAATTTCCGAGATGCCGGACATGACCACGCGAGCGAAAGGGTCGTCGAAGAAATAGGAGAGGGGTTCCGCGGTGGCGACGCCGATGGCGTTGACCTTGCCGGCCCTCAGCAGCCGTCCCTTGGGGTCGGGGCCGGCGTAACCCAGTGCGTCCGCTGCTGCCTTGACGCGTTCGCGCACTTCCTCGCGCACGATCTCAGGGTGACTGAAGACATTCGAGGCGGTGCCATGCGAGACCCCGGCAGCCTTGGCGACATCCGCCAGCCTGACCGGTTTGATCGCGGTTGCCTGTCTTGCCATCAGTCATCCTTCTCATCGGTGGACGTAGCGAGGTCCGAGCGTTTTCAGGTGCCTGATGATCACCAGACTGCCGACCTTGTATCACAATTGTTGGATCGATCCATATTCGCCTTGACTTTGCGTCGAATGAGAAGGAGGATTTGGATCGATCCAAAAATTTTTGCACCGATCTTGGATCGATTCAATCTCGAAGCGATCCGGATCGAGAAAGTGAGGCAGCAATGCGTCCGATCGACTATCTGTTTGAAGACATCTATCGCAACTATTGGGGCATCTCGTTCAAGTCGCCCGCAAATGAGCGGAACGATGCCCGGACCAACCATTCAGGCTTCGTTCGGTGTTTCGTGAGCGGGATCGCCAGATCGCTGTTTGCAGGATCGGGCCGCCGCTCAGGCGGCGACCCTGTTGCCTGGCTTCAGGGTCAGCAGCGGGACGCAGACGAGATAAAGGGCTGCGCCCCCGATCCAGACCAGTCCAGGAAATGTCGATCGCGTGGCGAAATAGGTGGTCGAGATCGCCAGAGGCGCGACAATGGACGCAAGGCTGGTCAGGCCGGCAATCACGCCTTGCAGTCGGCCTTGACTGTTCGCGTCCACTCCTGCGGTCATCATTGACTGCAGTGCCGGCGCACCGATACCGCCGAGGCAGAGCATTGGCAGAAGGACGAAGACCATCCAGCCGTGCGTTGCCAGCCCGATCAGGATGTAGGCGGTGCTGTCGGCAGCGATGGCGATCGCAAGCGCCTTCTTCTCGCCCAGCCTTTCGCTGAGAGGCCCGGCCAGAAACGCCTGTGCCAGGGCGTGAAAGAGGCCGAACAAGGTCAGCGAAATGCCGACGGTGAACGGATCCCAGGTGAATTTGTCCTCGACGTAGACAACCCAGATCGTGCCACCGACTTCGCCGACCATGGCCAGCAGAATGGCCGTGCCAAGCAACGGCAGCAGCAACGGAAAGCCGAATGCCCAGCGCAAGGGAGCGAAAGGGTTGAGCGAAACGGTCGCGGCTTCGCTGCTCGGGCGCTTTGGCTCTTTCAGGACCAGCATGGCGATGAGCAAGGTGACCAGATTCAGGACCGCGGCGGCAAGGAATGGAGCGCGGGTCCAGACGCCACCGAGCAGACCGCCGATTGCGGGCCCGGCGATGAAGCCGACACCGAAGGCCGCCCCGAGTTGCCCAAAGCGCCTTGCGCGCTGATCCTCGGACGTCACGTCGGCAATGTAAGCCGACGCGACCGCTGATACGGCGCCGGTGACGCCGGCTATTGCTCGGCCAATGAACAACAGCCACAGCGTTGGGGCGAGGGTCATGAACAGATAGTCCACCGTGGCACCCGCCAGCGACATCAGCAGCAATGGCCTGCGCCCAAAACGGTCCGACAGCGCGCCGAGCAACGGCGAAAAGACAAACTGCATCGTTGCGTAGAGCGCCAGGAACGCCCCGTAGCGCCAGCCAAGGTCGCCAGTGTGGCCAACCTCGCGCAGCAGCTCCGGGATGACCGGCATGGTGAGGCCGATGCCGGTTGCGGTAAGGGCGACCGTTGCCAAAATGATGGCGATGGAGCGGTTCATGACACGTCCAGAATTTATCGGTGATAAATTCACTTATCATTGATAAATTCGGGATGCAATGCCGGTGGCATCCTGATAGGAGACGGCAATGAAGGTCGACCGCGCGCGCATCGTCGACGAGGCGCTGCTACTGCTGAACGAAGTTGGGATGGACGCGCTCTCGACGCGGCTTCTTGCCGAGCGGCTGCAAGTGCGTCAGCCGGCCTTGTACTGGCATTTCAAGAACAAGCGCGCGTTGCTGGATGCCATGAACAGGGAGATCCTGGAGCGCAGCCACACCAATCCGCTTCCCCAAGAGGGCGACGACTGGCGGCGGTATCTGACGGAAAATACGCGGAGCTTTCGTGCTGCGCTGCTCGCCTACCGCGACGCCGGAAGGGTTCATGCGGGCACCGAGGTTGAACCCGACGAATTGCCGGATATCGAGATGAAGACCGCGTTTCTGGTCGCGCACGGGTTCGAGGTCGGCGAGGCGATGATGCTGTTTATCGCGCTCGGTCGCTACACGCTCGGTTGCGTGATCGAAGAGCAGTCCGACTATCCGGAAGGGCCGGGCCGAGGGACAGAACTCGATCTTGCGGCCAGTGACTACCCGCTCTTGTCAGCAGGACTGCTGCACTATCGGGACGGGGGACACACGGCCCTGTTCGAAACGGGGCTCGGTCTGATCCTGGATGGCGCCGCCATGCGGCTTGCCGGCAAGGCGGAAAAATCCGGCGCTTAGGTTCTTGATCTCGCAAATGCCGAAGCTGCGAGCGTCAGCCAGCCCAGGATCAGCAGGGTGCCGCCGGTCGGTGCCACAAAGGGCAGCAGCCGTCCGCCGAGGAAGTCGCGGGAAAGCAGGTCGCCGCAGAACAGGATCAATCCCACCAGCAGCACGAGTCCGCCGAGGCGAAGTACCCTGTTGCCACCAACCAGCCCGACCGCCAGCAGCACGATCGCGTGGGTAAGCAGGAACGATGCCACCGTGCCGGTAAAGGCGCCGCCGACATGCGCCGCCGCTGCCGAGAGCGCCACGCCCGCAGCCCCGCAGAGCCCTCCGGCCATCACAAGAGGCGGGCAAGGTTCAAAGGCAAAACGAGAAGAGCTCATCGTCTAGTTCCATCAGCAAGGGCGACAATCTGCGAAACCGGGCGGATTCCCGAGTGCAGAACGCCTGGAGATCTAGGCAGGATTGCATGGTTCGGGCACTACGCGGACTGCGGCTGTTCGTAGCGGCTGCGTACGATCCAGTTGAAGAGTGCCCCTATTGCCAGCAGCACCGCGGTGAACAGAAAAACCGCACGCATGCCGAAATGACCGCCGACAAAACCGCCGAGAACCGGTCCGGCGACCTGGCCGACATATTGTGCCGAGATCGAATAACCCAGGACGTTGCCGCCGACGCCGTCCGGCACATTGTGGCGAATGACGCTGGTGACGGATGGCAGCAGACCGCCCAGCGCCAGCCCCATCAGAAAGCGCAGTACGATCAATTGCCAGCTTTCGGTGACAAAGGCCTGCGGAACGAGCAGCAGCGCTGCGACCAGCAACGCGCCGATTATGACGCTCCAGTGACCGACGCGGTCGGCGAGCTTGCCGAGCCTCGGGGCCGACAGGATCGCCCCGAGGGCCGCCGCCGACATGACGAAGCCGGCAACCAGTGTCACCTTCGCAGAATCCGTCACCAGTTCCGCGACATAGACGGTGATGATCGGTTCTATCGACATGGTGGCGAACATCAACAGCATGCCGGTGGCCAGCATCGCCACCACCGGTCGCTTGTCGGAGATGCGTGACCAACTGCCCGCCTGCATCTTCCTTGTTTCGGTTGCCGTGGGGCGACGATTTTCCCGGATCAGAAAGGTCGTGGCGAGGAATGCCAGGAAGATAACGCCGCCGGCGATCAGGAAGGTCGCGCGGATGCCGATCCTGGGCGGCAGGGCGCCACCAATCAACGGTCCGACCAGATTGCCAGCCATGATGCCGGCTGAAAGTGTTCCGAGAGCCCAGCCGGACCGATCCTTCGGCGTCTGCATGGCGACCAGAATGGTCGAGCCGGAGGAATAGCCGCCGGCCAGGCCGATCAGGAGGCGCAAGGCCACCAACTGCCAGACATCCTGCACCATGCCCATCAGCGACATGCACACCGCCATGCCGAAGCTTGCACGCACCAGCATCGACTTGCGGCCGTAGCGGTCGCCCAGCCGGCCCCACAATGGCGCTACCAGGGCCGCCGCAAGGAAAGTGGCGCCGTAGGCGATGCCTGACCATTGAACGATTGCTGCATGATCGGTGACGCCCAGCTCTTCCACATAGAGCGGCAGGAATGGCAAAAGCAGCGTCATTGCCACCAGTGTCGTGAAGGAGCCGACGAAGCACACGACGAGATTACGGCGCCAGTGGATATTGTAGCCTTGTTCCCCGGAATTGGTGCTTTCACTCGACATGGCGTTGCTCTTCGCTGCGTTGTCTTGTATCCCGTCTTGGGATACCAAGTTGGTATTCGTATCAGGCGCGGACATTGCGAAGTCAATGGGCCAGCGGCAAAAGGGAGAAGGCCGCGATGTCACAGATGCTGCAGGTCGAACGTCAGCTTCGCGAAATGATCCTGGGACTCGACATTGGTCCCGGTGAAAAGCTGACCGAGCGCTGGATAGAAAGCCGTTTCGGGGCTTCGCGTACTCCAGTGCGCGCGGCGCTGCTCAGGTTGGAAACGGAAGGACTTGTCCTGCGCGACGGGCGGGGCTGGACGGTTTCACCGATCAACCTTGCTGAAATCGAGCAGATTGCGGTCTATCGCCAGGCTGTCGAGGTTGCTGCCGCGCGCTTGACGGCTGCGCTGGAAGACAGAAGCAGCCTCGATGCGATCGAGGCAATGCTTGATTCCTGCGGAGCGGATACGCCGAGGGAAGAATGGCATCGGGTCGGCACCGACTTCCATGTCGAACTGGCGCGCCTGTCCGGCAATGAGTTCCTGTTTCGTGCCGTGCGGGATGCCATGATCCGGCTGTCGCGGGCGCGATGGCTGGAAATTCGCGATGAGGCCGCATCGGTGCGGGCCTGGCGGGAACATAGAACCATCCTGGCTGCGCTGCGGGCGGGGCAGGCAGACGAGGCTGCGGATCTCCTGATCCGGCACATCGGCGGCAGCCGCGATCGCTTGGTCGGCTCATTGCGCGCCGAGCGCCGCGGCCTGCGCGCCCGTGGTTTTGCCGTCGTTGCGGCCTAGAAAAAATGACGTTTGCCGAGGCCGTGGATCGGCGTTGTTTCTTGATAATGTTTCGTCACATTCTTTGACTGTTTTCTCTCGGGATTATCTGGCGCAGCGGGACACGTGACGCTAAAAGCCTGCGCGGGCTTTTGCGTTGGAATTTCGATGCGTAATCTTCGTCGCAGGACTGGCAAGGTCTTTTATTACGCGCGCAACATTGTTCGCGACAGCGCACCGCAATTGCTTTTCCGTCGTCGACTGGACCAAGCGCTGGCGACTGCCCTGCGGCGCGGTCCCGTGCTTCTCGATCGGCTCAACTACTACAACAAGCTGCGGGAGCCTTTCACGCCGAGCCCAGCGGCGGTGACGATCGCGACGCTGCCGCGCCGTCCGTCGATGTATTATTACGATCTCAAGGAGTTCGCTCGCTACTTCGATCCGAACCTGCGTCTGGACCTGGAGTTCGGCGACGTTCGTGGGCTTCCCGGCGTACCCTCGATCGTCAAGAACCGTCCGATCGGGGACGACAATACCAATGCCGTGCTGTTCAAGATGGACAAGCTGCGGCATTTCCAGATGCAGGACGATCCGCTGCGGTTTGCCGACAAACAACCGGGGGTCGTCTGGCGTGGCGACATGAACAATCCTATGCGCCTGGTCTTTCTGGACGCTGCGCAGGGATTGCCTTTCTGTGATGTCGGGTCGCCGGCTACCCATACGCCGGAGCGTCACCGCAAGCCCTTCATGAGCGTCGAAGACCAGAAGCGTTATCGCTACATCGTCTCGCTTGAAGGCTATGACGTGGCGACGAACCTCAAATGGATCATGAGTTCGAATTCGCTCTGCCTGATGCCTGAACCGACCAACGAAATCTGGTTCTGCGAGGGGCATCTGAAGCCCGATGAGCATTATGTGCAGCTCGCCCCCGATTTCTCGGATATCGCCGACAAGTTTGCGTTCTTCGAGCGCCATCCCGAACAGGCGGAGCGCATCATCGCGTCGGCGCAGGCCTATTGCCGTCAGTTTCTGGACGAGCCGACCGAAAGGGCGCTGTGTTTCCTGGTGCTCTACAGATATTTCGTGCTGAGCGGGCAGATCGAGCCCGACGAGAAAGTCTGGCGCTTCATTTCAGCGTAGAGGCCTTTTGGTTCCGCAGCTGCAATAAAACCGTCATTGCCTGCGGATATTGGTCGGCTCACGGTGCGAACGCGGAGCGACATCATGACCGAAATGGAACGCAATTCCCCCGCAGCTGACTGGCTGGAGGCGGAACTGGCAGACACGCTCGACGAAGACTATGAGCTCGAGCTGTCGGAGCCTGCACTCTCCGAAGAGATCGCCAAGATCTACAAGCGTTCGCATCCGCCGTCCGTCGAAAGGCAGGTCTATTTTCGCGAACTGCTGACGCTGCAGTCGGAACTGATCAAGCTGCAGTCGTGGGTGGCCCACACCAAGGCCAAGGTGGTGGTGCTTTTCGAAGGACGCGATTCGGCCGGCAAGGGCGGCGTCATCAAGCGTATCACCCAGCGCCTCAACCCCCGTATCTGCCGGGTCGTGGCGTTGCCGGCACCGACCGAGCGCGAGCGCTCGCAATGGTATTTCCAGCGCTATGTGCCGCATCTGCCGGCGGGTGGCGAGATCGTGCTGTTCGACCGTTCCTGGTACAATCGCGCCGGCGTCGAGCGGGTGATGGGTTTTGCTACCCCCGACCAGGTCGAGGAGTTCTTCCGCGACGTACCGGAATTCGAGCGCATGCTGGTCCGTTCCGGCATCATCCTGGTGAAATACTGGTTTTCGATCACCGATGAGGAGCAGCAGATGCGCTTCCTCATGCGCATCCACGATCCGATGAAGCAGTGGAAGCTCTCGCCGATGGATCTGCAGTCGCGCGTACGCTGGGAACAGTACACCAAGGCCAAGGAAGAGATGCTGACGCGCACCAATATCCAGGAAGCGCCCTGGTTCATCGTCGAGGGCAACGACAAGAAGCGTGCCCGACTGAACTGCATCGATCACCTGTTGCAGCAGGTGCCCTATGAAGAGGTTCCGCACGATGAGATCACGCTGCCGGAGCGTGTCTTCAATCCCGAATACGAACGCACCGTGCTGCCGCCGGAACTCTACGTGCCGCAGAAATATTGAGGCCGGTCATCCAGCCTTGCGCTGAGCGACAAAGAAGGCTTTCAGTGCTTCGACCTTCTCGGCCGTCCATCCGGGCGGCTGAGTGACCGCAATCCACGCATCGATATAGTGCTCAGGCGCGTAGACATGCCCGTAGCCCATCGGTGTGGTCGTGCCGAGCCCGATGTCGACGGTCAACTGCAACAGCGTGACGATCGGGAACCAGCGGAAGCGCGGCGAGACATCCGGCCCGCGTTCACCCTTCATCCAGTCCGGTTTGCTGTAGGCTGCATGGGGGTCGAAAAACACGATCGGGTCGCTGGCGTATTGCAGATAGACGACCCTTATCGGCCCCCAAGGCGCGCCATCGAGACCCAGCGCATTGTGCTGGCTGGTGAAACGTATGACCGAGCCGTCCCGGAAACGCGGCAGCCATGCCGGCGAGCCGGCGATGCGGCCTGCGGTGACAGTTTTCCAGGTCCGGCTGGGGAAGGGAGGACCTGCCCACACCGCGCCCTGGTATGGGTCGGCGATGACATCATAGATGTCGCTCGACAGATCGGAGTTCATCGCGCCGAGACTGAGGCCATAGAGATAAAGTTTCGGGCGCCGATCTTTCGGCAATTCCTTCCAGTATCCATAGACCTCGGTGAAGAGCGCCCGCGAAGCTTCCGAGCCGTAACCCGGCTCGACAAGCAATGAGAGCCAGCTCGGCAGATAGGAATACTGGATAGCGACGCTCGCGATATCGCCATGATGGAGATATTCGACCGGGTCGATTCCGGCAGGATCCACCCAGCCCGTCCCCGTTGGCGTTATGATGATGAGCGCCGAACGTTCGAAGCCGCCAACGCGCACCAGTTCGTCGAGCGCCAGTCTCGCCCGGTCCTTTGCTGTTTTGGCGGAATTCAGGCCGGCGTAGACACGAATGGGTTCCTTGGCGTCCGGGCTGGTCTGGGAGGCAATTTCATTGCCGGTCGGCGCGGACGCGATGTAGTTGCGCCCCATCTTGCCAAGCCCCTGCCAATTGATCAGCGATGCTGCACTGCCGGTCTTCCGGGGGTCCGTTGGCGGCTTGATCTCGGCATCAATGATCTGGTCCAGTTCCCGATAGGACGAGTCCATTGCGCGGATCGCGAAACGCAACAGAACGCCATCCACCAGAGACCAGAACAGAAGCGCGGTGACGACCAGTCCAATGACCCCCGCGACACGCCGTGGCACATGAGGGCGCAAGCGCTTCGCAACGGTCCGGAAGACGCTGGCGAGAAGCCGGGCGACCAGGATGACGACCGCGAAGGTCGCCAGTGCGATCGCCGCAACCTCGAAGGGGCCGACCTTGTTCGCTGGTTCCATACCCATCAGGATGCGGATGGAATCCTGCCAGCCGGACGCCTGGATCAGGAAAATGACAGCAGCAGCCAGGCAGGCGAGAATGATGACGCGCGACGCGGAAACCAGCCGACGTCGATCCGTGCGGGGCAATTCCATGTAGGTCCAGAGTGCGCGTAGCGCGATGCCGACGCCATAACCGCAAGAGAAACTCAGACCGGACAGGATGCCTTGGGTGATGCTGTCGCGCGGAATGAGGCTTGGCGTGAGCGAGGCACAGAAGAACAGCGTCGCGAGGGCCAGTCCGGTCAGCGAGAAGGCGTCGATCGTCCTGGCTGCCCACCGCAACACCATGCGCTTCAGCTCATCCTTTCAGGATCTCGGCCACCCGTGGCGCGAAATAGGTGAGGATGCCGTCGCAGCCGGCACGCTTGAAGGCCAGCAGCGATTCCAGCATCACCTTTTCGCCGTCGATCCAGCCATTGGCGGCGGCTGCCTTGATCATCGCGTATTCACCCGACACCTGATAGGCGAAAGTCGGCATGGCGAACTCGTCCTTCAGGCGACGGATGATGTCGAGATAGGGCAGGCCAGGCTTGACCATCAGCATGTCTGCGCCTTCGGCAAGATCCTGTTCGGCTTCCCGTACGGCTTCGTCGCTGTTTGCATGATCGATGTAATAGGTTTTCTTGTCGCCTTTCAGCAGTCCTTGCGTGCCGATCGCCTCGCGATAGGGACCATAGAAGGCGGAGGCGAATTTGGTCGCGTAGGACATGATGGCGATGTCCTGGAAGCCATTGGCATCCAGCGCGTCACGGATGGCACCGATCCGGCCATCCATCATGTCGGACGGGGCGATGATGTCGGCGCCGGCTGCGGCCTGCAGCACGGCTGCGGCAGCAACCTGCTCGACTGTCTCGTCGTTGACGATGATGCCGTCGCGCAGGATTCCGTCATGGCCATGGCTGGTGAAGGGGTCGAGCGCGACGTCGGTAATGATGCCGATGTGTGGAACCGCAGCCTTGATGGCGCGCGTCGCGGCATTGATCAGATTGTCGGGATCGAGAATGTGAGAGCCAGCCTCATCCTTGCGTCCTGCCTCGATGTTCGGAAAGGTCGCAATCGCCGGGATGCCAAGCTTGGCAGCGCGCTCGGCTTCACGAACGGCCTGGTCGACGCTGAGGCGAAATACGTCCGGCATTGCATCGATCGGCTCGCGTACATTCGTTCCGCCGGTCAGGAAGATCGGCCAGATCAGGTCGTCGACGGTCAGGCGGTTTTCCTGCACCAGACGGCGCGACCAGTCTGCCTTGCGCATGCGACGCAGGCGGCGCGAGCCGGTGATCTCGTCGACGTTGCGGGCACCGGCTGGTTTTGTGGGGGTGAATTTGTTCATGGCCAAAACTCCAATTGCCGGTTTTTAGCACGGGCTGGTCGGGGCGACCAATGCAGCATGGTTGTGCCAGCAGCTGCGCGGATGGTCGCAGCCCGTTCCGACGCGGTTTGCGACAGCGCCGGTCGAGTAAGGCGGCCGGCATTGACGCGCCGGAGGGGGGCGCTTAGCACTTCCAGTGCATATGAATGAGGATTCTATGGCAATGGACTTTGGCGGCGGCGAGGAAATCCGCTTCGAAAGGAAGGGCCGGGCCGGCGTCGTAACCATGACCCGTCCACAGGCGCTGAACGCCATCACGCACCGCATGATCAACGCGCTTTCGCGGGCGCTGGACGCATGGGAAACCGATCCGTCGATCGATCTCGTACTCCTGACCGGAGAGGGCAGGGCGTTTTCCGCTGGTGGCGACATCATGGCGGTCTATGAGGGCGGCAAGGCCGGCAGGCCACCGGTGGAGTTCTTTGCTGATGAGTACAGGCTGAACGCCCGTATTCCCCGCTTTTCGAAGCCCTATGTATCGCTGATCGATGGCATCGTCATGGGCGGTGGTGTCGGTCTCTCATTTCACGGCTCGCACCGGGTGCTCACCGAAAACGCTCAATTCGCGATGCCGGAGGTCGGCATCGGCTTCTTTCCAGACGTTGGTGGCAGTCATCTGCTGCCGGGGCTCGAGGGCAGTTTCGGGGTGTATCTCGCGCTGACGGGAGAACGCATCCGTTTTGGCGACGCACTGTGGTCGGGGCTGGCCACCCATGCGGTCAAGTCCGCAGACCAGGCCGCGATCATCCGGCATCTGACCGAGACCGGAGATGTCGAAGCGGCGCTAAGCAGCTACACCGTGCGCGCGGCAGCCGAAACGACGCAGCCGGTGCTCGAGGCGATCAGGCGGCATTTTTCCAAGGGCAGCTTGGCGGAGATCATCGCCAGTCTGGAAGCCGTCGGCGACGAATTTGCCTCCAGGACGCTGGCTACCCTCGCACAGCGTTCACCAACCAGCCTCAATGTTGCCTTTCGCCAGATCAGCGCTGGTCGCTTCCTGTCGATGGATGACTGCATGCGCATGGAGTTCCGCATCCTGGTGCGGATGCTGCAGGGCCACGACTTCTACGAAGGCATCCGGGCGGCGATCGTTGACAAGGATCGTCAGCCGAAGTGGCGACCAGAAGGGCTGGGTGCTGTCACGCCTGGTGATGTCGAACCCTATTTCGCGTCGCTCGGCGAGCAGGAACTGGCGCTGTGAACGACGCCGCACAAAGCCGCCTGGTTCTGGAGCCCTCGACGACAGAACTCATCTTCGAGTGGTTCCAGCGTATCGTTGCCGTCTACTGCCTGTTGTTCGGCGTGCTCTACTGGGTCCGCCTCATCGGCTTCTATCCGGGACCGCTATGGCGTTTCGACCTGATGCCGGTGCATTGGCAACTCGCCGCGGCGACCCTGGCGGTGTTCTTTCCCTTTGCCGCCGCAGGGCTTTGGATGCTGGCCTCCTGGGGGCCTGTCATCTGGGTCATCTGTGCCCTGACCGAGACGATCATGTATGTGGGCTTCCCACAGCTCTTCGGTGAGCGCTGGCCGATCGTCGCGGCACATGCCGCCGTGGCTTTGATCTACATAGCGCTGCGGCTAGTCGTGCATTTGCAGCGCCGCCGCCAGCGTGCCTGATTTTAGGCCCTTTGGCCGTTCGCTAAATCTTTAGGTTAATTTTCTTCCCTCGGCAGGGTTTTCATTAACCCTCTCTCGAAACCTCTTACCGGTAAGCTCTTGTTAGCCCTGGCGTTTAAGTCGAATTTTATAGGTATTCGATAGTGTCGCGATCAAGGTGACAAAAACAAAAAATCACCGGGCGACAAACGAGAGGCAAAGACAATGATCAATTCGCGTCCTGTGGCGAAGACCGCCAATGTTATCGATGAACGCCGCGAGTCCATCCGCACGCTTTACATGGAATCCCTTCAGCTGGTTGAACGTCTTCATCGGCGTTTGCTGGACGTAATCAAGGATGAGTTCGACCGTAATGGCCGTTCCGACATCAATGCTGTCCAGGCTCTGCTGCTGTTCAACATCGGCAATGCAGAGCTGACCGCCGGTGAACTGCGCTCGCGTGGCTACTATCTCGGCTCGAACGTATCCTACAACCTGAAGAAGCTCGTCGACCTTGGCTTCATCAACCATCAGCGTTCGCGCATCGACCGTCGTTCGGTCCGCGTCAGCCTGACGGACAAGGGCAATGAGGTGGCTGAGGTGGTTGCCGGTCTCTATGAGCGCCATATCGGCTCGATCGAGCACGTCGGCGGCATCAACCAGGACGAGTTCAAGCAGATGAACCGCGCCCTGCAGCGCCTCGACCGCTTCTGGAACGACACAATCGCCTATCGCATGTAAGCGGGCGGTTCGCGCTCGTTGCCGGCCTGCCGGCGGAGCTGCCGCGACGTCTGCGTCGCGGGCGGGAATACCACGCCGAAGAGCGGGGAGGAGGAGATCTAGAGCGTTTCCGTTTTTCACGGAAACGCGGAAACGCTCCGAGTTTTGTTTCGGCCGCATTGTTGTAACGCCAAGTGTTTCCACTTGGCTACAAAATGCTCTAAATCTCCGGACTGGGCCGGTGCTGAAAAGGCACTGGCCCTTTCTTTCGTACGACGTAGGTCTAAAGCGCGGGTGTTGCGCCTAATTGCCGCCATATTCCGGTGAAAGCGAGAAACAGGACGGTGCAGTCGATCTGGCTGGCTTGTCCGCTCTCGCGAATGTGCGTTTTCCGGCAGCGAGATGCGAGATATGGTTGGCTAAATGTTAAGGATGGCAACCATAGAGTGCGGGCCGCCAACCGGGCCCACTGGCCGATCGTCGAATAGTTGAACAAGTCTGGAACGCCCATGAACACCAGCCGCCGCCTGTTTCTCACCGGAGCTTCCGCGCTTGCCGTGGCTTTTGCCGCCGGCGCCGCCAGTGCCCAGGACGCCGTGGATGGTATCCTGAAGGCGTCAGGGCAGGGTGGTTGGGACGACACCTTCGATGCCCGCGCCACGCAAGGTGGCAAGGTCGCCTCGACGCTGCCGATCTTCAGCCCACAAACCGTGACCTACACCGAGCAGGCCATCGGCCAGTATCGTGACATCGTCGCTCAGGGTGGCTGGCCGCAGGTGCCCGCGACCAAGAAGCTCCAGCTCGGCGTTTCCGATGCCGACGTCGTGCCGCTGCGCAAGCGGCTGATGGTGTCCGGCGACCTGCCGCAGAATGCCGGCCTGTCGGAGTCCTTCGATTCCTACGTCGATGCCGCGTTGAAGCGTTTCCAGACCCGCCATGGCCTGCCGGCCGACGGGGTCACCGGCAAATACACCTTCGCTGCGATGAACATTTCGGCGCAGGTGCGGCTCGGTCAGCTCGAAACCAACCTGGTGCGTCTGCGCGC
Source organism: Mesorhizobium sp. NPDC059025 (assembly GCF_042739655.1). Lineage (NCBI taxonomy): Bacteria > Pseudomonadati > Pseudomonadota > Alphaproteobacteria > Hyphomicrobiales > Phyllobacteriaceae > Mesorhizobium > Mesorhizobium sp. NPDC059025. The sequence goes on from NZ_JBHYIM010000001.1 coordinate 318,172, forward strand.
CATGGGCGGCTTCCTTGGCAACCGCTACGTGATGGTCAACATCCCGGCCGCGCAGATCGAAGCTGTAGAGGGAGACCGTGTCGTGCTGCGCCATACGGCGATTGTCGGCAAGATCGACCGCCAGACGCCGATCGTCAATTCGAAGATCAACGAGATCATCGTCAATCCCTATTGGAATGCGCCGGTGTCGATCGTCCGCAAGGACATCATTCCGTTGATGCGCAAGAACCCGAACTATCTCAAGGACAGCCATATCCGCCTGCTGGCGCCGGATGGAACCGAAGTCGACCCGACCACTGTCGACTGGTCGACGGAGGATGCCGTCAAGTACCGTTTCCGCCAGGATCCGGGCACCGGCAACGCAATGGCCTCGGTCAAGATCAATTTCCCGAGCCCGGACGGCGTCTACATGCATGACACGCCGCAGCAGAGCCTGTTCGGCAAGCTGATGCGCTTTGATTCCTCGGGCTGCGTGCGCGTGCAGAATGTGCGCGACCTTGTCACCTGGATCCTGCGCGATACCCCGGGCTGGAACCGCCAGCATTTCGAGGAAACCATCAAGACGGGCAACAACACCCCGGTCGCGGTCACCAATCCGGTTCCCGTCTACTTCACCTATGTTTCGGCCTGGTCGACAGGTCCGGGCGTCGTACAGTTCCGCGACGATATCTATCGCCGCGATGGCGTCGACGAACTGCAGATCACCTCTTCTCTCTAAGAAGCAGGCAAGTCAGATACCCTCAAAGCCACCGGCGGCAACGCCGGTGGCTTTGATGTTTTCGGCACAGACGTCGCGCACGCAACTGCGCAGCCAGCGATGCGCCGGATCGGCATCGAGCCGTGGATGCCACAAGAGCGAGATGGTGATTTCCGGCAAGGCAAGGGGGAGCGCGAAGCGGAACATGCCATCCCTGAGGTGGCCGGTGTAGCGTTCGGGAACGCTGGCGATCAGGCCCGTTGCCCGCGCAAAGACCAACGCTTCCAGGAAGCCGCTGACGGTTGTCGCGATCTGTCGTTGCAATCCGAGGGTTCCCAGCGCGTCATCGATCGGTCCCTTGTCGAGATTTCGACGCGAGACGAGAACATGATGTCCTGCGGCATAGCGTTCGGGCGTGACGATGCCCTCGCACAAGGGATGCCCAGCCCGCACGACGCCGACGAAATGGTCTCGAAACAGGGTCTGCGCCCGGATCTCCGGTCCGGTGGTGGTTCCGATCACGCCGGTTTCCAGATCTACACTGCCGTCGCGCAGCGGTGTGCTGTCCTTGTCCGGTTTCGGTACGAAACGCATCCGCACACCGGGTGCCTCCTGGACTATGCGTGCAAGCAGGGCCGGCCCGAAGTTTTCGACAAAACCGTCGGAATTCCTCATGGTGAATGTCCGTGTGAGCCTGGTGAGGTCCAGCTTTTCAGCAGGGCGCAGCATGGCTTCGGCTTCCTCGACGATACGGCTGACGTGCTGGCGCAGTTCAAGTGCGCGGGGTGTAGGGACAAGGCCGCGACCGGCCCGAACCAGCAGGGGGTCGCCCGTTGTTTCACGCAACCGCGCCAGCGCGCGGCTCATCGCGGATGGGCTGAGCCGCAGCCTTCTGGCGGCGCGGGCAACGCTGCCTTCCGCAAGCAGCACGTCGAGGGTGATCAGCAGGTTGAGATCCGGGTGTGGCATCCGCCGAGCATAGCGCATGTTTCCTGTTTTGATGAGGCGTTTCATGCACGAATAAAGTGCAAATGGTGCGCCTTCCGCCATGTTTCAGGCGACGCTACCTGTCTGTCCAGGTTTCAATCGGCAGAGGCAGAGATCATGCAATCGAACGTCAGCCAAGGTGACGTGACTACAGAACAGGCCCGCGATGGCACGGGCCGCTGGGCGCTGATCAGTCTGGCGCTGTCGATGCTGCTTTCATCGCTTGGCATCAGCATCGCCAATGTCGCGTTGCCATCGCTGGCGGAGGCGTTCGATGCGCCGTTCCAGCGCGTGCAATGGGTTGTGCTGGCTTATCTGCTGGCGGTGACGATCACCATCGTCTCGGCGGGGCGGCTCGGCGATCTCATAGGACATCGACGCATGCTGATTGGCGGTATTTCGCTGTTTGCGCTCGCCTCAGGCCTGTGCGGCGTCGTTTCTTCGCTCTGGCTGCTGATCGGGGCGCGCGTCTTGCAGGGACTTGGCGCTGCGGTCCTGATGGCGCTCAGCATCGCCTTCGTCCGCGATACGGTCGCCAAGGACAGGACCGGAAGTGCGATGGGATTGCTGGGCACTATGTCGGCAATCGGGACGGCGCTTGGCCCTTCGCTGGGCGGGGTTCTGCTGACCGCAGCGAGCTGGCGGGCGATCTTTCTGGTGATGGTGCCGCTCGCTGCGCTGAATCTTGTCCTGGCCTGCCGTTTCCTGCCGGCCTCCAAGACGACTGGAAAGGGCGGTGGCTTTGATGGTCTTGGTACGCTGCTGCTTGGCCTTGCGCTTGCGGCCTACGCACTCGCCACCACGGTGGGCGGTGCGCATATGGGCTGGCTGAATGTGGCGTTGCTCGTCGCCGCCGTTCTCGGAGCGGGACTGTTCGTCATGGTCGAGGCGAGGGTGGCTTCACCATTGATCCGACTGTCTGAATTCCGCGATGCCTCCCTGAGCGGGAGCCTGGTGATGAACGCCCTGGTTTCCACCGTCATGATGGTCACCTTCGTGGTCGGGCCGTTCTATCTTGCCCGTGCTCTGGGATTGAATGCGGCTGCCGTCGGTATGGTGATGTCGGTTGGTCCGGTGATCTCTGCCCTGACGGGCATTCCGGCCGGCCGGATCGTCGACCGGTTGAGTGCCTCGGTCGTGGTCACCGGTGGCCTCGCCTTGATGACGATCGGCGCGCTGGTTCTCGTCGTGATTCCGACCAGCTTTGGTGTCGCCGGCTATGTCGTGGGCATTGCCGTTCTGACCCCCGGCTATCAGCTGTTCCAGGCAGCCAACAATACCAGCGTGATGATGGACGTCGGTCCGGATCGGCGTGGTGTCGTCTCGGGTATGTTGAGCCTGTCCCGCAATCTCGGGCTGATCACCGGGGCATCGGTCATGGGCGCCTTGTTTGCCTTTGTCTCGGGCACGGTCGACGGATCGGTCGCGCATCCCGAGACCATCGCCGCCGGCATGCGGATCACATTCGCTGTGGCGGGAGGGCTGACCCTGGCTGCGATCGCCGTGGCATTTGTGACCCGTGGCCGGCCAATGAGCACGGCCACGGTCCAGGAGCAGTGAAGAGACCTCTCTGGCGCGCCATCTTCAGTCAATGCGGGCTTGCCGTTGGTCGAATGATGATCTCGCTGACATCGACGTCGGCCGGTTGGCTGATCGCATAGGCGATGGCGTTGGCGACGGCTTCGGCACTGATGGTGATGGCACGCCAGGCTTTCATGGCTTCGCGTGCCCTGGCGTCCGTGATGGTGTCGGCCAGCTCCGAGGTGGTGGTGCCCGGCGAAATGACTGTGACGCGGATACGGTCGGTTTCCTGCCGCAGCCCATCTGAAATGGCCCCGACGGCGAATTTCGTGGCGCAATAGACGGCGGCTGTCGGCGAAACGCTGTGGCCGCCGATCGACGACAGGTTGATGATCTGGCCGTTCATCAAGGGCAGGGCGGCTGCGATGCCATAGAGCACGCCTTTGATGTTGACGTCCACCATCCTGTCCCACTCGTCCACCTTGAGTTCCGCGAGCGGAGACAAGGGCATGATGCCGGCGTTGTTGACGATGACATCGAGTCTGCCGAATTGCTCTTGCGCATAGCGTGCAAAGGCTTCGACATCGGCACATTCGGTAACGTCGAGCCGGCGGCTGCGGACGGAACCACCGGCAGCGGTTATCTCGTCGCCGAGGTTTTGCAACCTGTCCATTCGGCGCGCGCCAATGACGACATGTGCGCCGCCGGCAGCGAGAACTCTTGCCGTTGCCTCGCCGATGCCGCTGCTGGCACCGGTGATGGCGACAACCTTTCCTTCAATTCCGTTCATGCAGACATCTCCATGGTCTGGGCAATTCTTGCGGGTGGCGGGGATCAATCGGGAAAATCAGCGCTGAGCGTGGTCTCGGCCCAGGCATCGAAGTTCTGCCGCAACGCATCGAGCCGCTGGCGCGCGATGGTCAGGGCCGCAGCACCGAGCAGCAGCCGCAGCGGTGCTTCGTCGGCTTCAAATGCCGAGATGATCGCCTTGGCTGCCCGTGCGGGGTCGCCCGGCTGGCGGCCTGATGCCCCGCGGGTTGCCTCACGGCGCTTTCCCGCCGTTTCCGCATAGTCGTCGATGATGGTCCCCGATTCGACCATCGAGCGGCCGGCCCAATCGGTACGGAAGGCGCCGGGTTCGATGATTGTCACCTTGATGCCGAGTGGTTTCACCTCGTGCGAAAGCGATTCCGAAAGTGCCTCCACGGCGAATTTCGTGGCGTGGTAGTAGCCGGTGGCGGCAAAGGCCACGAGACCGCCGAGCGACGAGACGTTGAAGATATGCCCCCGGCGACGGGCGCGCATGCCAGGCAACACGCGCTTGGTGACGGCGACGAGACCGAAGACATTCGTCTCGAATTGATCGCGGATCTCGCGATCGTCGCCTTCCTCGATTGCAGCCAGATAGCCGTAGCCAGCGTTGTTGACGAGCACGTCGATGGCGCCGAACTCTGCCTCCGCCGCTGAAACGGCCCGCTCGACGGAAGCGTTGTCGGTGACGTCGAGCTGCAGGGCGAGCGCGCGTTCACCATACCTGGAGGCCAAGGCGTCTAGCGCATTGGAATTGCGTGATGTTATGGCGGCACGCCAGCCGCGTTCCAGAACGGCTTCGGCAAGTGCCTGGCCGAGACCGGAGGAGGCTCCGGTGATGAACCATACAGGATTGGTCATCGTCATGGTGAGTTCCTTTCAGTCGAGAGCGGGTGCATCTCCGGTATTCATTGGCGGCGTAGGATCATGCCGCCGTGGTGAAGGGTGTTTTCGTCGACGAAGTCGCCATCGGCGGTGAAGCCGGTGTCGTCCCAGTATTCGATATGGGTGCCGGTCACTTCGTAACGGCCCTGATAGGCGTTTTGCCTGCTGCCGCGCGCTTCGTCGTAGCGGCCATCAGGCAAGAGTTCGTGGCGGACCCTGCCGTCATCGGTCGACCACATGCCGACATAGGGATGCTGTGTCATCTCCCGCTCCTTGAGGATGTTGGAATTGGTGACGCTTTCCGATGCCGGAGCCGGCGTTGCCGAAAGCATGGCCAGGATCAGGCAGGGCAGGACGTGTCTTTTGCTGCTCACCGTCATTGTTCGATCTCCGGTCCAGCCTTGCGCCACGCGGTATTGCGTACGACTTGGCTGGCAGGGGGAACATAGGAGCATCGATTGGCACGATCGACTTGCCAATCGAAGACGCGTTGGTTAGTGATTTTAACCAATGGCGGACGATTTCGAAGGCATTTCGGTGTTCCTGGCCGTGGCGGAAGCTCGCAACTTCCGGCTCGCGGGCGAGCGCCTTGGCGTTACCCGCTCGGCCGTGAGCCAGGCATTGCAACGGCTGGAGGACCGGATCGGCACCGCACTGGTGCAGCGGACCACGCGAAGTGTCAGCCTGACGGAAGCCGGCGAGATGTTCTACGACATGGTCCGGCCGTCGGCGCAGGACATAACCGAGGCAGTGCAGGCGGTCCGTGAAACGCAGACACGCCCTTCCGGCCTGCTGAAGGTTACAGTGTCCTCGATTGCCGAGCGTTTCATATCGGGGCCATTACTTGCAGGGTTCCTTGCGCAATACCCGGAGGTGAAGCTGGACATCACCATCACGGACGAGGAATTCGATATCGTCGCGGAAAGCTATGACGCTGGTGTCAGACTGGGCGAGGTGATCGAGCAGGACATGGTCGCCGTGCCGGTTTCCGCAGAACAGCGGCAGTGCGCGGTCGCTTCGCCCACCTACCTTTCGAGGCGCGGCACGCCGCTTCACCCGCGCGATCTGACGGATCATGTCTGCATCGGCTGGCGACCGCGGCCGGACACGGCACCATATCGCTGGGAATTTACCGAACACGACCGCGATTTCGAACTGGCGGTCGATCCGGCCATGACCACCAACGACATGGGCATGATGATCCGCATGGCCTGCGCTGGGGCAGGCATCACTTTCGGCATGGTGGCGACCTTCGAACCCTATTTCGCCAGGGGGGAACTGGTGCCGCTTCTGGAGAGTTATTGCCCGCCTTTTGCCGGTTTCCATCTTTATTTCCCCCGGCGTCATCGTCAGCCGCTCAAGCTGCGGGCGCTGGTGGATCATGTCCGCACCTTCAGGAAAGATCAGGCCTGAGAGGCAGCGGCGGCGGGAGTTGGAAACTTGAATCACAATATGGGTTCAAGGCATTGGACAAAAAGGGAAAAACTTTTTCGAACCTGCGCCGATAGGATGAGAAAAGTTGGCGTCGCTGTTCCCGGTGCTTTCCTCGCCAGACCAAACGGTTTAGGTCGGGCGGGTCACTGTTGGAGAAATGCTTGGCCGTCGCGACGCTGATCCTGCTGCTTCTGGTGCTGGTGGCCGCATCCGGCGTGCTGGTACGCTTCCTGCCACTGCCCTTGCCAATCATCCAGATTGGTTTGGGTGTCTTTCTGGCATGGCCGATCGACGGCTTGCGCGTAGAACTCGAACCGGAGCTGTTTCTTCTCGTCTTCGTGCCGCCGCTTCTGTTCATCGACGGCATCATGCTGCCGAAGCGCGAGTTTGCCGCATTGGCACCGCGCATCTTCGGTCTGGCCTTCGGGCTCGTCTTCTTCACGGTCGTGGTTTTCGGGTACGCACTGAATTGGCTGCTGCCGCAGGTGCCGCTGCCGGTTGCCTTCGCGCTTGCTGCCGTGCTGTCGCCGACGGATGCCGTCGCGGTGTCTTCCATTGTCGGTCGCGATCTCGTTCCGGCCCGTGTCCGCCATATCCTCGAAGGCGAGTCGCTGCTCAACGATGCATCCGGCCTTGTCGTGCTGCGATTTGCCGTCGCGGCAGCTCTGACCGGGCAATTCTCGCTCGGTGAAACGGCCTTGACCTTCGTGCTGGTCGCAGCGGGCGGCGCATTGGCGGGGTTTGCAACCCTTTGGGCGGTGGCCAAGGTGCTGCGCATTGTGGCCAAGATTGGCGACGTGCGGCCGGAGGTGGAAGTGGTCATCCTGATCCTCCTGCCTTTCGCTGCCTATCTGCTGGCGGAAAAGTTTCATCTTTCCGGAATTCTGGCGGCGGTGACGGCCGGTCTCTACATTGCTCGCGCCGGTTTGTTCGGCTCGCTGTCGTTTCCCGCGCGCATGCAGAACATGGCGCTGATCGAGATGCTCTCGTTCACCTTCAATGGTGTCATCTTCCTGCTGCTTGGCCTGCAGTTGCCGACGATTATCCGGAATGTTCCTCCGGAATTGTCGCTCTACGGCAGCTTCTGGGAGCCGGTGCTTGCCGTGATGACGCTGACGCTCATCCTGCTTGCCATACGTTTTGCCTGGATTGTCTTCGGGTCGACGGCTCGAGGCATCATCGAGCGCTGGCGGGGGCGCGAAACATTCAGGCTCACCACGCGGTTGCGGGTGGTCATGACGCTGGCCGGCGTGCGCGGCGCGATCACTCTTGCCGGCATTCTGTCGCTTCCGCTCGTCATCTCCGAGAATGGGCCTCCTTTTCCGGCACGCGATCTCGTCATTTTCATCGCCGCTGGCGTCATCATCTGTTCGCTCGTACTGGCCAGCGTGGCGCTGCCGATCGTGGCACGCGGCATTCCGCTGGACGAGGAAGAGGAGAGCGCCATCGAGGAGCGGATGGCACGCCAGGTCGCGGCCGAAGCGGCGATTGCCCGCATTGAGCAGATGGTGGATGAGGCGCAAGCCACGCCCTCACTTTATGAGGCACGTCTGGCCGCCGCCCAGCAGCTCATTCCCGCCTATCGGCAACGCATTGTCGCCGGCGAGGAAGAAGATACGACCGTCAAGGACATACAGCCCGCACTCCAGTCGATGCTCGATGCTGCTTTCGCGGCCGAGCAAGCTGCCTTGCTCGGCCTTTTGCGGGCGCGCAAGATCGACGACACGACCATGCGTGCGGTGATCGGAGAGGTCATGCTCAACCAGGCGCTGAATTCGCGCAAGCAGGTGAACAAGCGCGCAAACGCAAAAAAACCGGCGGCAAGGAAGGCAGGCGCCAGGAAGTAAAAGCGCCGGCCATCAGCTTCAGTCATCGCCGGACACGGTTGCGAAGAAATGCTCCGGTCCATCGACTTCGATCAGCTTGCGATTTTCGATCTGCCAGAATCTGTTGCCGACCGTGCGCACGAAGCTGCGGTCATGCGAGACCAGCAGGCAGCTTGCCTCATGCGCCATCAGTTCGGTCTCCAACGCCTCCTGGCCCTCGATGTCGAGGTGGTTGGTCGGTTCGTCGAGCAGGTAGAAGTTGGGATTGGTCAACCTCAGCACCAGCATCGCCAGCCTGGCTTTCTGTCCCCCGGAAAGCCGGCCGATCGGCCGCTCCTGCATATCGATGCCGACGCCGGCACCCGCCAGCAACGATCGAAGCCGCTGATCGCCGAATTCAAAGCGGCGACCGATCGCAGCCATGGGCGTGTCGGTATTGCCGAGATCGGCAAGCGCCTGGTCGACATGGCCAAGCGCCAGCGATGGCGTGGCACGAATACCGGACTGGCCACCGTCGCTCCCCGAAATAGCGTCGCGCAGCATGCCAACCAGTCGTGATTTGCCCGAGCCATTGCGGCCAAGCAGCACGATGCGGTCGCCCTGGCAGATCCAGCGCTTGCCGGTCCTGAACAACAACGTTCCGTCGGGCGTCGTCACTTCGGCATCGTCCAGCGTCACCAACTGCCTGGCATGGGTGCCGCGGTTTGCCAGGCGGATGGCGCCGGCCGAGCGTTCCTGGTGCGCCGGGCGTGCCGCATCCTCCAGTCGCTCGGCCCGGTCCTTCAGCTGCTTGGTCTTGATGACGAGCAGGTCGCTGCCGGAATTGATGCCGATGTTGTTCAACTTGGCAGCCTGACGACGAAGTTGCTGTGCTGCCTTCATGTCCCGCTGATATTGCCGCTCCTGCGAGGCGTCGATCTCGTCCAGCGCCACCCGCGCCCTCGAATAGGGCAGGGCAAAGGTCTGGCTCTGGTCCGCGCGCAGGAACAGCGTGCGGTTGGTGACGGCATCGAGGAAGGCACGGTCGTGGCTGGCCACGATCAGCGGGATGCTCTGCGGCAGGCTGTTCAGCCAGTCTTCCAGCCAGCGTATGCGGGCGAGGTCGAGGTGATTGGTGGGCTCGTCGAGCAGCAAGGCATCGGGATCATTGACCCACACGCGCGCCAGCAGGGCAAGGCGCTGCCAGCCACCACTCAGCGCACCGAGCGGCCGGCCGCGCAGGTCATCAGGCACCTCGAAGGTCTCCAGCACCACGTCGGCACGCCAGCTTTCGCTTTCCGCCTGCTCCGACGGCAAGGCCTGGCGCACGGCTTCGTGGAAAGGCAGGGTAAGCAGTGTGGGGGCCATGTCCTGTTCGACGTGGCCGATGGTGAGGCCACGCGCTTTGGTGATATCGCCGTCAGTTGGTTCGAATGTGCCCGCGATGGTGCGCAGCAGCGTCGACTTGCCTCTGCCGTTCGCCGCGACGATACCGATCCGGTCGCCAGCTTCCACGGAAAGGTCGAGATTGGAGAACAGGCGTGCGCCGAGCGTGACGCCGAGTGCCTTGAGATTGATCAGTGCCATTGTTTTTCTCTGGTCTGTCGCGAGCCTCGCCGGATGCCAGGCATGTCCGATGCCTGGCAGTGTGCCGGATTGCGTTGGCTCGTCATTGTAACGATGAGCGGACAAGTCGGCGTGTCGCCGATGTCGCGCTACCCCTTGGGGCAGACCAGATAGAGATGCTTAAGTGCGATCGTCTCGTTGGTCAGCCCTGCAAACGCATTTGCAGGGCCTGGATCGGGCCACGCTGACGATGTTGATCATGTCTGAACACGCAGCCCTCCTTTCTTCTCGACGGTTGCAGGGCATAGATAAACGCGGCTGCATGTCGATGCAAGCCGACTGCGGACCAATTATGCCGCTGCATAGCGCAGAAGCACGACATCCTGCGGCAGGATCCGCTGCCCGATGAACCGGAGTTTCGGCGTCTTGCCGGCGAAGAACGGCTTGCCACCACCAAGCACCACGGGATTAACATAAAGGTGGTACTCGTCGATCAGATCCAGTCCATCCAGGCTGGCCGCGAGTTCAGCGCCGCCGACATCAATGATGCCTTCGGTTTCAGCCTTGAGGTGCTTGAGCGTTCCGGCGACATCTTCGTTGATCAGCGTTGCATTCGGCCCAACGTCACGCAGCGTCGTGGAACAGACGAATTTGGGTGTTGCCTGCCATGCCGTCGCGAACTCCCGTGCCTCGTCTGGCCAGTCGGCCTGATCGCTGTCCCAGTAGCGCATCGCCTGATAGAGTTTGCGGCCGCAGACGCTGACCCGTGTGTCGTGCATCAGCCGGTTGAAGTATCGGTGCAGCGGCGCTTCCGGCACCGGCAACTCCGGGCCTCCTTCCGGCCCGGTGATGTAGCCGTCCAGGGATGTCAGCATGCCGAAGATCATCGTGGCCATCTTTGTCTCCAATCTGATTGCATTTTGCAATCAGATCGTGCGAATGGCAAGAGGAACCGGTGTTGATTGACCCGCCTGGTTTGTCCGGCCGGAAGGTTCAAGAAAACGGCGCGATCCGGCCAGAGGATTTCGCAGTGTAAACGTGGCAGCGCCGGGACAACTGTGTTAATGGCGCCGTGACTTTTCCGGACAGTGAGGATCCCAGTCCATGGCAACAGCAGCGGCCGTTTCGAACTCCCTCGAATCCTTCTTTGGAACACCGCTCGCGGAGGTCGATCCTGAGATCTTCGGCTCCATCCGCAACGAGCTTGGTCGCCAACGTCATGAGATCGAGCTGATCGCCTCCGAGAACATCGTCTCGCGCGCCGTCCTCGAGGCGCAGGGCTCGATCATGACCAACAAATATGCCGAGGGTTATCCGGGCAAGCGCTATTACGGCGGCTGCCAGTTCGTCGATGTGGCTGAAGAACTTGCCATCGAGCGTGCCAAGAAGCTGTTCGACTGCAAGTTCGCCAACGTCCAGCCGAATTCCGGCAGCCAGATGAACCAGGCGGTGTTCCTGGCGCTGCTACAGCCGGGCGATACCTTCATGGGCCTCGACCTCAATTCCGGTGGTCATCTCACCCACGGCTCGCCCGTCAACATGAGCGGCAAGTGGTTCAAGGTCGTCTCCTACGGTGTGCGCAAGGACGATCATCTGCTCGACATGGAAGAGATCGAGAAGCTCGCCCAGCAGCACAAGCCCAAGCTGATCCTTGCCGGCGGCACCGCCTATTCCCGTGTCTGGGACTGGAAGCGTTTCCGCGAGATCGCCGATTCGATCGGCGCCTACCTGATGGTCGACATGGCTCATATCGCCGGCCTTGTCGCCGGCGGCGTGCATCCAAGCCCGCTGCCGCATGCGCATGTGGTGACCACCACCACCCACAAGTCGCTGCGCGGCCCGCGCGGCGGCATGGTGCTGACCAACGACGAGGACATCGCCAAGAAGATCAATTCGGCGGTCTTCCCCGGTCTGCAGGGTGGCCCGCTGATGCATGTCATCGCCGCCAAGGCGGTGGCATTCGGCGAGGCGCTGAAGCCGGACTTCAAGATCTATGCCCAGAACGTCGTTGCCAATGCCAAGGTGCTGGCCGAGAGCCTGAAGGAGACCGGTCTCGACATCGTTTCCAACGGTACCGACAACCATCTGATGCTGGTCGATTTGCGGCCGAAGAATGCTACCGGCAAACGCGCCGAGGCTGCCCTTGGCCGCGCCAACATCACCTGCAACAAGAACGGTATCCCGTTCGATCCGGAAAAGCCGTTCGTCACGTCGGGTGTGCGTCTCGGCACTCCGGCTGGCACGACACGCGGTTTCGGCCAGGCCGAATTCCGCGAAATCGGCAAGCTGATCGCCGAAGTGCTGGACGGCCTCAAGGTGGCCAATTCCGATGAGGGCAATGCGGCCGTCGAGGCTGCGGTCAAGGCCAAGGTGGTATCGCTGACCGAGCGCTTCCCGCTTTATCCTTATCTCGGCTGATTGTCGGGCTAGACAAAACCCGCCGGGTGTCCCTTGAGGCGCGCCCGGCGGGTTTATCGTTTCCGGCAGACGGATCGACCTAAGTTTCCGCCGGTCCCAATTCGACAAAAGATCGGAAATACCGATCCGGCCTTTCATTTTGCACATTCATCGCGACAATGGCGCGCAATTCGTTCGGAGGATTCGGTATGCGTCCTAACAGGCTGTCCCTCATTCTGTTTTTGGCCTTCACGGCGCTGTCGCTGGCTTTCGGGCCTGGCAACTCGCTGGCGCAGGAGAATGCGCAGCAGCCGCCGGCCAAGAGCGAACCAGGCCTGTCCGATGTGCTGACGGACCTGCTGCACGGCGTCGAAGGCGAGAATTCGACCGGTGGCCCAGACAAGCGCGTTCCGTTCGGTCGGGAGGAGGTGCAGCTCTCCTTCGCGCCGCTGGTCAAGCAGACCGCGCCCGCCGTGGTCAACGTCTATGCCTCGCAGACCGCCAGGGTGCGGTCGCCGTTCGATGGCGATCCCTTCTTCGAAGAGTTCTTCGGCCGCTCCGTGCCGCGTGCGCAGTCCTCGCTGGGCTCCGGCGTTCTGGTTGATCCAAGCGGTATCGTCGTCACCAACTTCCACGTCATCAAGAACGCCGACGAGGTCAAGGTCGCCACCTCGGACGGGCGCGAATTCACCTCCAAGGTGATGTTGAAGGACGAGACGCTCGATCTCGCGGTGCTGAAGATTTCTGCGGACAAGCCTTTCCCGGTCGTTCCGATCGGCGATTCCGATGCGCTTGAGGTCGGCGACCTCGTGCTGGCCATCGGCAACCCGTTCGGCGTTGGCCAGACCACGACGTCCGGTATCGTTTCGGCGCTCGCGCGCAGCCATATCGGCATCTCGGATTCCGGCTACTTCATCCAGACCGATGCGGCCATCAATCCCGGCAATTCGGGCGGCGCGCTGATCAACATGGGTGGCCAGCTGGTCGGCATCAACACAGCCATCTACAGCCGCAGCGGCGGTTCCATCGGCATCGGCTTCGCCATTCCCGCCAACATGGTGCGCGCCTTTGCGGAAGCCGCCAAGGCTGGCAGCGACTTCTTCGAGCGCCCCTATATCGGCGCGGAGTTCGAGGCGGTGACACCACAGATTGCTGAATCGCTGGGCATAGAGAAGGTGGGTGGCGCGCTCGTCTCTTCCGTCGCCGATGGTGGTCCGGCCGCCAAGGCCGGCCTGAAGCCCGGCGACGTCGTCCAGACGCTGAATGGCGCAGTGATCGAAGGCATCGAGGCGCTCGACTATCGCATGGCGACGCTGACGATCGGCTCGAATGCCACGTTCGGCGTTCTCACCAAGGGCCAGCAGCAGCAGATCGCGATTGCGCTCGAGCGCGCGCCGGAAGGTCTCACCACGCAGCAGATACTCCTGCGTGGCCGTAGCCCGTTCGCGGGCGCCAGGGTGGCGGATCTTTCGCCGCGCCTCGCACAGCGGCTTGGTTTGCGCAGTGATGCCAAGGGCGTGGTTCTTGTCGACATTGCCAGCGCCTCGCCAGCTTCGGATTTCGGTTTCCAGCCGGGCGACATCGTGCGTGAGGTGAATGGCATCACCATCGATTCCGCCAAACGGCTGGAAGAAGCTGCACTGCAAAGCACGCGCTGGTGGCGCTTTACGGTGGAGCGGGGTGGGCAGACGCTGCGGCAAGTCCTACGTTATTAGGCCCAACGACCCCTCTGGGAGCGTGGAAACACGCCTGAAATTGCCACATGGCCGACCTGTTCGGAAGCGATGAAGTTGAAAAGGCGCCACCTGGCAGGCCATTGGCCGACCGGTTGCGTCCGAAGACGCTTGCCGAAGTTGTCGGTCAGGAGCACCTGACCGGGCCGGACGGCGCGCTCTCGCGCATGATCGCGTCGGGCTCGCTGGGCTCGATGATCTTCTGGGGACCACCGGGCACCGGCAAGACGACGGTGGCCAGGCTGCTCGCCGGCGAAACCAGCCTGGCATTCGAACAGATCTCGGCGATCTTCTCCGGCGTGGCGGACCTCAAGAAGGTGTTCGAGACCGCCCGCCTGCGTCGCTCCAACGGGCGCCAGACCCTGCTCTTCGTCGACGAGATCCACCGCTTCAATCGAGCGCAGCAGGACAGTTTCCTGCCGGTGATGGAAGACGGCACCGTCATTCTGGTCGGGGCCACCACCGAAAACCCGTCCTTCGAACTGAACGCGGCTCTTTTGTCCCGCGCGCGCGTTCTGGTGTTCCAGTCGCTCGGCGAAGCCAGCATCGCCAAGCTGCTGGAGCGGGCGGAGGAGACGGAAGGCAAGCCGCTGCCGCTCGATGAGGAGGCGAGGGAGGCGCTTGTGCGCATGGCCGACGGCGACGGCCGCGCGTCGCTGACGCTCGCCGAGGAAGTATGGCGCGCGGCCAAGCCGGGCGAAGTTTTCGACGCCGCCGGGCTGCAGGGCGTGGTGCAGCGTCGTGCGCCGATCTACGACAAGGGCCAGGATGGCCACTACAATCTGATCTCGGCGCTGCACAAATCCGTAAGGGGCTCCGACCCCGATGCCGCGCTCTATTACCTGTCACGCATGTTCGATGCCGGCGAGGATCCGCTGTATCTCGGCCGCCGGCTGGTGCGCATGGCTGTCGAGGACATCGGTCTGGCTGATCCGCAGGCACTCGTCATCGCCAACGCGGCGAAGGATGCGTATGACTATCTCGGCTCACCGGAAGGTGAACTGGCGTTCGCGCAGGCCTGCGTCTATCTCGCTACCGCGCCGAAATCGAACGCCGTCTACAACGCTTTCAAGGCGGCGACGCGGGCGGCGAAGGAAAATGGCTCGCTGCTGCCCCCCAAGCACATCCTCAACGCGCCTACCAAGCTGATGAAGGAAGAAAGCTACGGCACCGGTTACCGTTATGATCACGACGAGCCGGACGCCTTTTCAGGCCAGGACTATTTCCCGGAAAAGATGGGGCGGCAGACATTCTACGACCCGCCGGAGCGCGGCTTCGAACGCGAGATCAGGAAGCGCCTGGAGTATTGGTCGAAGCTGAGGAAGGAGAGGGGGGAATAAGCCCCTTCCGCGGAAGGCTGAAAGCGAAAAAGCAATCTAGGCGGTTCGTCCCGTCTCACGTCTGTATCTTGCAACCCACTCACTGCTTGTCGCGTCTGCCAGCCTGGCTGTTCCAGCCCTGATGGTCCTGGCAAGTTCGGGATCCCTGCCAAGCGCGGACAGCACGTTCGACAGGGCAAGCTGTGGGTCGGTGGACATTGTCTCATATGTCAGCCGCAGCGGTTCGATGGCGCGCAGCTTGAAGAAATTGATCCAGGACGCGTCGTCTTCTTCCAGCTCACGCACGACCCCGCCGATCTGGTCCCCATCGTAGGCGACGGGCCGGAGTGTTTCTTCGCCCTCGAGCACGGTGCCATCGCTGTTGCGATGCCACAAACCGCTCTGTTGCGCGCGGATCAGGGAGACGGCTTGTGCAACCTTATCCAGGCGCGACAGATGGATGTAGAGTGACGGCCCGAAAGTTTCTTCCAGCCTGGTCGTTATGTCCGCCTTGCCGCCGGCAACGTTGTCCAGTCGCCGGGAGGCGTCGGTGACGCTCGCCCACATCAGGCGAAGGCCGAAAGTACCTGTACCGTCGGCGCCGACCCTCCGCATCGCGGCGACATAGTCCTTGTCGAATTGCACGTCGTCCGGGGACGATGCCGGCTCGATGCCCCAATCTTCTGCCCATTCCGCAACATCCTGCTGCCGGAAGTACGAATGAGGGCGTCCTGCGACGCGGGTTTCAGCCAGCATGCTGCAAAGCAAGGTGCTGCCCGAGCGCGGCGTGCCGCAGATGATGTAGGAGGAAAACTGCATAGTCAGGCAACACCTGTGGTGTGGTCGTCCAGGTCGCGTGGAACCGAGCGAGACGGCAATTACCCCGATAGTGAGGGCAAGTCACGCGGCCAGCAGATGGTCGAAGAGTATCTTTGCGCCAAGGCCGATCAGGGCGACGCCGCCGACGATTTCGGCATATCTGCCAAAGCGCGCGCCCAGATATCGTCCAGCGAGCATGCCGCCTGTCGACATCACCATGGTTGCCAGGCCGATCGCCGCGGCAATCACGAAGATATTGACGTTTAGAAAGGCCAAAGAGACGCCGACGGCCATGGCGTCAAGGCTTGTTCCCACGGCGGTCGCCAACAGGCCAAACGCTGAAGGGCTGCCTGTTTCCTCCTGCACAGCGTCTTTTCGTGAAAGGGCGTGGATTGTCATCCTGCCACCAACGGCCGCCAGCAGGATGAAAGCAACCCAATGGTCGACCGCCTGGATGTATTGACTGGCGGCGACACCCAACGCCCAGCCGATGAGGGGCGTCAGCATTTCGACGACACCGAACACAAGTCCGGTTCGAACTGCTTGAGACAATGTCGGGCGAATGGGAGAGGCACCGCGCCCCAGCGCGGCAATCAAGGCGTCGACAGACATGCCGATAGCCAGCACGGCAATAGAAACGGGTGACATCGCTGATCCCGGAGTTAGGACGTTGGCCGGACGAGCAAGGCTTTCCTGTCCAGGAAAAGCTTTCGTCACGGTCTTGCCGAGCGCCAAAAGCGCCGGCCGCACCACGCGAGAACGCGAGTATGTTGATGCGGCCCCGTTTCCGGTGGCTACTCCCCGATGGCTCGTCGATTATCAAAAGGCTGTGTGGCCGTCAATGTGCTTTGGGTTTTAATTTATTATTTTCAATAACTTAGCCTTGGCTATCTTTGCGAGGTCAAGACAAGAAACCTTGACGCGGCGAAGCGGAAAACGTCGGAAAGGACTGAATTTCGAACAGATGCCGCTCGAAGCGGGTCAGGATTGTGGGCGAAGCTTTGACCTGAAAAAAAACCGCTCCGGTGGACCGGAGCGGTTTGCCTGTAACGTGCGCGAATTCTGTTCGAAGTCGAGCTGCAGCTTTCGCTTTATGCGCTTGCGGGAATGCGCGCGATGACCTTGATCTCGAAATCGAAACCGGCAAGCCAGTTGACCCCGAGCGCGGTCCAGTTCGGGTAGGGCGCCTTGTCGAAGATCCGGTTCTTGACGGCCATGATGTTCTCGAACTGGTTTTCCGGATCCGTATGGAAGGTGGTGACATCGACGATGTCATCGAACGTACAGCCGCCGGCCTTCAAAGTTGCCTGCAGGTTTTCGAAGGCGAGTTCGACCTGGCGCTTGAAATCGGGCTCTGGGGAACCGTCGGTGCGGCTGCCGACCTGACCTGAAACGAACAGGAGATCGCTGGAGCGGATTGCGGCCGAATAGCCGTGGGCTTCGTAGAGCGCATGCCGCTCAGCCGGGAAAACCGGTTCACGTTTTGCCATGTTTTGTCCTTCTCAGATTTCTCGCGCCGTGCCGATGCGAAGATGCGGGACACGGCCGCGTCGATTGACATACGAGGCGTATGTAAGATTGCGGCGTGGCATTTCAATACGCATACGTTGCGTATGTGAGATTGCCAGGCAGTCGCGCGAGCGATGTTCGCGACCCCGGATTGTCCGGGCAGCGGCTGAGCGCTGCCAGGTTAAGGCGGACTAGACGGGTGGGGTTGAGGCTATCTCGTCGCACCGAGCCATCGCCCAGCGCAGGTCTGCCATGTCTCCGGCCGAGGCGCACTCGGAGACCTGCTGCAGCCCGATACGCAGCTGATAGCAGCGCAGGGCCTGCACATTGCCCACCAGATCCAGGCGGTGATTTTCGAAGTACCGCGCCTGCGCTTCCATGCAGGCGAGCCATGGGCGCCAGAACAAGACATTGGCGACGTCGTAAAGCGGATCGCCCAACAGTGCCTCGCTCCAGTCGATCACGCCGGTGATGGCAAAGCCATCGGTCAGCACATTGTTCGAGCCGAAATCGCCATGTACCAGGCATCTGGTCTCCGGGCACGATGGAATGAGTTCGTGAAGCAGACATAGATGCGGCTCGATCCAGTTCCGGTCGACTGCCGGTTCGTGATCTGCCCAGTCATGGTGTTGGGGATCGGTGATGGCCGCGAGGAAGTCGTGCCAACTTTCGTGTCCGCCGCTTCCGTTGGCATCGAAACGACCGAAGCCTGCCGTGGCGTCCACAGGCGCCTTCGCGATGGCGTCCATGACTTCGTCGACGCGGGCAACGATCGCCGGCAGTTCCACTGGCGAAAGGTCCTGCAGGGTCTTGCCCGCGGCGCGCCTTGAAACACAATAGGCATGCCCGTCGATCTCGCCGATCGACAGAATTTGCGGGATCGGCAGGCTGGCGGAAGCGAAGTGCCGATAACAAAATGCATCCTTGTGAAAGCTCTCGGCCAGCCGGTTGATACGCAGGATAAAGTCTTCATTCGCCAGCCGGATGCCGAAGACCTGCGATTCCTCGCCCTCCGACACGGAGGTCCAGGCCGAGATTGGACCAAGGTCGTGCTGCAGGGCCGACTTCATGGCTTGGTAGGACAGGTTTGGCTTCATGTTCCTTCGAGCGGCTCCGCAACTCGACTCCGGACCTACCAATGCGACGCAATCCTCCGGAGGAAAAGGCGAAAGTAATGGATAGCAGGATCCGTCAAGCCGGCGCTGACAGGCGGGGACCCCAACGCACCTTGCATCATCGTCGCCTGGCGGTGCGCAGATTTCATGTTGGCCGCATAGATCCTAAGTCGCGCGAATATGCCGTCCGGCAACGATGCGGTGAAAAAGGTGAGTGCTATCCTCCAATTTTGTGAGATGCTTGCTGGTACGGGTTTTGTGCCGTCTTGTGCACGACGGCAATTGCGCCTATGCAGCCGTCACTGGGGTGAATGCGTCGCGGCCGAGGGCGCGGCGAAACTCTTATCAAGGGTGGCGCCAGGCGCCAGGCTCACATGACCAAAGATCAACGCAAGGCAATCCGCAAGGCCGCCATCGCCGTCGTGCTTCTGGGGCTCGGTTTCTATTTCATCCCGATCATCACGCTGATCTGGCTTGTTTGCGGGCTCATCGATGTGCTGCGCAACAAAAAGAAGGACCAGCGGCTGTTCAGCCTCTATTTCACAGGCAACGGCATGTTCACATGGCTGTTGTCGCCCTTCAATCTGCTGATCGATCTGATCAGCTACAAGAACTGGGGTGTGTGGAAGCTGGAACAGTTTCCGGCTGACTACCAGCGTGAAGTCAACGAGGTGCTCAACGTCTTCAAGGAGCGCCGCAACGAGATCATCGCCGACATCGACGCCAATTTCGGTACCGGCCGGCGCGGCATGTACGTCTACCAGTGGTATGGCAAGCACAAGATCGACAACGTGCCGGAGTTCAACAAGGACTTCAAATATGTGAAGACGATTGCGGTGTCGGTGTTTTCGGGTCGCGAATCGACATCCTGGCATTTCGGTCCGCTGCGCCTTTCGCTGCGGGTGCTGTACAATCTGATCCCGGTGAACGCGGAAATCTTCGTCGAATGCCAGGACGCCAGGAACTACTGGCACGACAGCCCGATGTACATTTTCGACGACACGCTGCTGCATCGCTCGGTCAACGAGTATGATGGTCGCCGCTACTGCGTGTTCATGGACGTCATCCGTCCTTCCCCGGTTCCTGGTGTCATCGCCGGACTGTTGACCGTCGTTTCGATGAGCGTCGAGCGCATCAACTCCATGTTCTACAAGAACTGGAAGATGATCTCGTCGAGCAAGGGCAAGAAGGCTCAGGCCTAGGCCTGACGTCGCGACTGCGGGATCGAGGTCGATGTATCAGCTTCTCCTCGTCGCGGTTGGTGGTGCGATAGGCGCTGCCATCCGCCATCTCTTCAATCTCGGCGCGCTGAAGGTTGTCGGTCCCAATTTTCCGTGGGGCACGATGGCGATCAACATCATCGGCTCGTTTATCATGGGCGCCTTCATCGAGACGCTGTCGCGCCGCTACGGTGGCGCTTCGACGGAGCTGCGCCTGTTCGTCGCCACCGGTATCCTCGGCGGCTTCACCACCTTTTCTGCATTCTCGCTGGATTTCGCCACCTTGTGGGAGCGTGGCGACGTCGTCCCGGCCGCCGGCTATGCGCTGGCAAGCGTCGTCGGCGCGATTCTGGCGCTGTTCCTCGGGCTGTGGCTCGTAAGAACGCTCGCATAGTGCTATTGGCCCGCTTCGAACAATAAAGGCGGACCATGGCAGGCGTCGAACAGATCACGGTGGAAGCCGGCGAAACAGGCATGCGGCTCGATCGCTGGTTCAAGAGCCACTATCCCGGATTGAGCTTTGTACAGCTGCAGAAGCTGCTGCGTTCCGGTCAGGTGCGTGTCAACGGCGCGCGCGCCAAGACCGACACGCGCGTCGAACCAGGGCAGGTGATCCGTATCCCGCCACTCGACGTCGACAAGAAGGGTGGCGCCGATCAGCTCACTGGCCATTCGATCCGCAACCAGGGCGATGCCGACGTGCTCGCCAAGATGCTGCTGCACGAAGACGACAAGGTCTTCGTCTTCAACAAGCCGGCGGGCCTTGCCGTGCAGGGCGGCTCGGGCGTGACGCGCAATGTCGATGACATGCTCGAGGCATGGCGCAACAAGAAGGGCGAGAAGCCGCGCCTGGTGCATCGACTGGATCGCGACACGTCGGGCGTGCTGGTCATCGCGCGCACGCGGCTTGCTGCCATGAAACTGTCGGAAGCGTTTCGTGCCCGCGAAACCAAGAAGACCTATTGGGCCCTGGTCAAGGGCGTTCCGCCGAAGCGCGAGGACAAGATATCGACCTGGCTGGTCAAGGAACCGACCCCGGACGGCGATCGCGTGCGCGTTGCCAAGCATGGCGAGAAGGGGGCCGATCACTCGGTTTCCTACTACCGCATCGTCGAGCAGGCGGCGCAGTCGCTGTCATGGCTGGAGATGGAACCTTACACCGGCCGCACACATCAGCTGCGTGTGCATGCGGCCTATATCGGTTGCCCGATCATCGGCGATCCGAAATATTTCGAGGCCGACACCAATTGGGATTTCCCGGGCGGCATGCAGAACCGGCTGCACCTTCATGCTCGTCGGATCATCATCCCACATCCGGACAAGGGCGTGATCGACGTCACCGCGCCGATGCCGCCGCATATGCGCCAGAGCTGGAATCTGCTCGGCTTCGATGAGGCAAGTGCCGAGGACTGATTTCGTTCCACAGTGACCATCGCAAGAGCATTTCCATTTTTCGGAAACGCTGTTTGTTTTTGCGCAATTCCGGACGGAAACCCGCTGCAGACTTTTCCTGGAGTTGCGCTAGGGGTGCCTTGGATCATGTCGCGGCTGCCGACCTCCTATAGGGAGGTTAGGCGGCAGAACCTGCGGAGGGCGTCATGACTACAAGCCAGAGCTTTGACCGGCGTGACGCCATCGATGCCGCGGCGGTGGGCTTCATGCTGGTGCTGACCTTTTCATGGGGCCTGAACGGTGTCGCCGCAAAGCTGACCAATGCCGGCTACAATCCGATCTTCCTCAACGTTGCGCGCTCGGCCATCGCCTGCGCCCTGGTGTTCCTGTGGTGCCAGTTCCGCGGCATCCGCCTGTTCGAGCGGGACGGCACGCTTTTCGGCGGTATCCTGGCGGGCCTGCTGTTCGGAATCGAGTTCAGTCTCGTGTTCGTGGCGCTGGAGTACACGACCGTGGCGCGCAATTCGCTGCTGGTGAACACAATGCCGTTCTGGGTGCTCGTCGGCGCGCATTTCTGGCTTGGCGAGCGCATGACGTTGCGGAAGTTGCTGGGGCTGGTCCTGGCCTTCTGTGGGGTGATCGTGATCTTTTCCGACCGGCTTGGTGGCAACGGGCAGTCGACGTTGTTCGGGGATCTGCTCAGCCTCGCTGCCGGACTGTTCTGGGCGCTGACGACGCTGACCATCAAGCGTTCCAGGTTGCAGACCGCGAGCGCAGAAAAGGTGCTGCTCTATCAACTCGTCGTTTCAGCGATCATGGCGATCCCGCTGGTGCCGCTGGCTGGGCCGGCGCTCCGCGACGTGACGCCGCTGGCGACCGGCGCACTGCTGTTCCAGGCTGTCTATATCGTCACGATCACCTATATCGTCTGGTTCTGGCTGATGCGGCGTTATCCGGCGGCAGGATTGTCGAGTTTCGCCTTCCTGTCACCCGCATTCAGTGTCATATGCGGCTGGTTGATCCTGGGCGAGCCGCTGACCTGGAAGATCTTCCTGGCGTTGGGGCTGATCGCCGTCGGCTTGAGCGTCGTCAATCGGCCGAGACGGCCAAAAACGGCATAGTGGGTATAACGGCAATGCGCGATATTTTGAGCGATCTCGAGGCGGGGAAGCAGCTTTCCGATCCGGATCCGACGCGACGCGCCCAGATCCAGATGCGTACACCATTGCCGAAGCGTTTCTACAAGGCTGCCTCCGTCGTGCCTTCGGACAATGGGTTTGTCGTGCAGCTGGATGGCAAGCCTGTCCGCACGCCGGGCAAGGCGTTGCTTGCGCTGCCGACCGAAAAGGCCGCTGCACTGGTGGCAGCCGAGTTCGAAGCGCAGGAAGAGGTGATCGATCCGGTGACGATGCCGGTGCTGCGTCTCGTCAACACGGCAATCGACGGTGTCGCGGCCGACACACAGGCAGTTCTGGAGGATATCCTGCGTTTCGCCGCCTCCGACCTGTTGTGCTATCGTGCCGATGGTCCACAGGGACTGGTCGACCGCCAGAACACGCATTGGGATCCGGTGCTCGACTGGGTGCAGACGTCGCTTGGCGCGCGTTTTGAACTTGCCGAAGGTGTTATCCATGTCGAGCAGCCCCGGGAGAGCATCGCGGTGCTCGGTGCGCATCTTGCCCGCCGCAATGATCCATTCCGGCTGGCATCCCTCCATGTCATGACCTCGATCATGGGATCGGCGCTGCTCGCAATGGCCGTGGAGCAGGGCGAGCTTGCGGCGGAAACTGCCTGGCTTGCAGCCCATGTCGACGAAGACTGGCAGGTCGAACATTGGGGCCAGGATTCGGAAGCGGTGGCGCGTCGCGCCTTCCGCAAGCGCGACATGATGGCCGCGGTGGCGCTGCTTGAAGCGCTCGATGGATAGCCATCGGTCATATTAGACCAAAGTCATAATCCCAATTGCTCGGTCCTCATGACCGGCGCTTTCTGCCAGATTCTGCGTGATGGCTGGTCCGAGTCCGTATCCGGAGGAGGGTATGGGCAGCCGGCATCGGGGCATTTGGGAGGAACACTCATGGCAATGGCACAGACCGCCGGCAGAACTGGCCGCGGCATGACGCGGGAAGAGAAGAAAGTCATCTTCGCTTCCTCGCTGGGCACCGTTTTCGAATGGTACGATTTCTACCTCTATGGCGCGCTGGCTGCTTTCATCGGCGCGACCTTCTTTGCTTCCTATCCGGAAGCGACACGCAACATTTTCGCGTTGCTGGCCTTCGCCGCCGGCTTCCTGGTGCGCCCGTTCGGTGCATTGGTGTTTGGCCGCATCGGCGATCTCGTCGGCCGCAAATACACTTTCCTCGTCACCATCCTGATCATGGGCCTGTCGACCTTCCTGGTCGGCCTGCTGCCCGGATCGGCGTCATGGGGCATCGCGGCACCCGCCATCCTGATCATCCTGCGCATGCTGCAAGGGCTGGCGCTGGGTGGTGAGTATGGTGGCGCGGCGACCTATGTTGCCGAACATGCCCCCGATGATCGTCGCGGTTACTACACGTCCTGGATCCAGACCACGGCGACGCTCGGCCTGTTCCTGTCGCTGATCGTGATCCTGATTATCCAGGGCTCGATGAGCAAGGAGACCTTCGCCGCATGGGGCTGGCGGATTCCGTTCCTCCTCTCGGTCGTGCTGCTGGGTGTCTCCGTCTGGATCCGACTGACGCTGAGTGAATCGCCGACCTTCCAGCGCATGAAGGAAGAAGGCAAGGGTTCCAAGGCACCGTTGACCGAGGCCTTCGGCCAGTGGAAGAATGCCAAGATCGCGCTTCTCGCCTTGTTCGGCCTTACCGCCGGCCAGGCCGTGGTTTGGTATTCCGGCCAGTTCTACGCACTGTTCTTCCTGCAGAACGTGCTGAAGGTCGATGCCTACTCGGTCAACATCATGATCGCGATCGCACTGGCGCTCGGCACCATCTTCTTCGTGGTTTTCGGTTGGCTCTCCGACAAGGTCGGGCGCAAGCCAATCATCATGGCTGGCCTGGCGCTCGCCATCGTCACCTATTTCCCGTTGTTCAAGGCGCTGACCTGGGCAGCCAATCCGGCGCTGGCTACCGCCCAGCAGACCACCCGGGCGACGGTAACCGCGGCGCCCGGAGACTGTAAGTTCCAGTTCAATCCGGTCGGCACGGCGAAGTTCACGACATCGTGCGATATCGCGACTTCATTCCTGACCAAGAACTCGGTTCCGTATGATGTCGTGACCACGGCGGCACCGGGCACAGCCGCATCCGTGAAGATCGGCAACGAGACGATCGAATCCTATGACGCCGTCGCCGCCGGTGACCAGGCCAAGTCCAAGGATGCGGTCTTTGCCAAGGCGGTGAACATCGCGCTACACGACGGCGGCTATCCACTGGTTCGCGCCGCCGCCAAGGTTGCCGATCAGAAGCTCGATGCCTTCGTGACGGCCAACCCGGAACTGAAGCTCGATGCCGCGGCCATCCGCGGCGGCGAAAAGACCACCGTTCCGGTCGCCCAGGCGGTCAAGGACAAGATCGTGACGCAGGAAGAGGCGGGCAGCGCCACGGATGTTACCGTCTACAGCATCCCTGCCGCAGGTGCGTTCTCCATGGTGGCTGATCCGGCGCAGGTGAGCTGGCCGATGGTGATCGGCATCCTGTTCATCCTCGTGCTCTATGTGACGATGGTGTACGGGCCGATCGCGGCAATCCTGGTCGAGATGTTCCCGACCCGCATCCGGTACACCGGCATGTCGCTGCCATATCACATCGGCAACGGCTGGTTCGGTGGCCTGCTGC
Source organism: Mesorhizobium sp. NPDC059025 (assembly GCF_042739655.1). Classification (NCBI taxonomy): domain Bacteria; kingdom Pseudomonadati; phylum Pseudomonadota; class Alphaproteobacteria; order Hyphomicrobiales; family Phyllobacteriaceae; genus Mesorhizobium; species Mesorhizobium sp. NPDC059025. The sequence continues at coordinate 343,199 of NZ_JBHYIM010000001.1, forward strand.
CGGCAACGGTGTTCGCGCTGAGCGCCGCCAAGGGTGATATCTACTACGGTCTCTGGTATCCGATCGTCTTCGCAGCGATGTCGCTGATCATCGGCACGCTGTTCGTGAAGGATACACTGGGCACTGATCTGAACGCCAAAGACTGAGCAGCGCGTCCAACGCGTCTTATTGAATGAAAAGGCCCGGCGTGGGAAACCACGCCGGGCCTTTGGCTTGTTCCGCAAGTCTACTGCCCTTCGGCAGGTGGTCAGGCTTCGGAAAGCTCCAGCTTTTCCGCCAGAATATCGCGCGCCATCGGGATCACCTTGGTGCCGTAGAGCTCGATCGACCGCATCATCTTCTCATGCGGCAATGGGCCGGACGAATACTTCATCTGGAAGCGCGCTGCGCCCAGTGCCTTCACCGTTGCCGCGACCTTGCGCGCCACCGTCTCCGGCGAACCCACATAAAGCGACCCGCGCTCGACTTCCGAGGTGAAATCGGCACGCGTTGCCGGCGGCCAGCCGCGCTCGCCGCCAATGCGGTCGCGCATCAGCTTGTAATGTGGCCACAACTCTTCCCGGGCCTGCTCGTCGGTATCGGCGACATAGCCGGGCGAATGAACGCCGACCGGGAGATTCGTTCCGCCGAGCTGATCGAGCGCCTGGTGATAGAGATCGACATAGGGACGGAAGCGCTTGGGGTCGCCGCCGATGATGGCAAGCATCAAGGGCAGGTTGTAGCGCGCTGCACGCACCACCGATTCCGGGCTGCCGCCGACACCGATCCAGGTCTTCAAGGTGCCGTTCTCGATCGGTGGGTAAACCGACTGCTCCTCGAGCGGTGGCCGGATCGAACCCTGCCAGGTGATCGGTTCGCCTTTGCGGACTGCTGCGAACAGGTCGAGCTTTTCGGTGAACAGCGTCTCGTAGTCATTGAGCCGGAAACCGAACAACGGAAAGGATTCGGTGAAGGAGCCGCGGCCAAGGATCACTTCCGCACGCCCGTTCGACAGCGCGTCGACGGTGGAGAAGCGCTGGAAGACACGGATCGGATCGTCCGAACTCAGAACCGTGACGGCCGAGCCCAGCTTGATGCGATTGGTGCGCGTGGCAATGCCGGCGAGCACGGTTTCGGGAGCCGAGACGGCAAAATCGTCACGGTGATGTTCGCCAACACCGATGAAGTCGATGCCGATCTCATCGGCCAGAACGGCTTCCTCGACGAGATTGCGGATCACCTGAGCCTGCGGAAGCAACTTGCCGTCACTGCCTAGTGTGACATCGCCAAACGTATCCAGTCCGAATTCAACTTTGTCGGTCATGTCATCCCCATTTTGGGCTGCCGGCGTGATCCTTGAGGATAGTTTGCCGGGCCTCGACTGGCCACCAGAGCTGGTGGCGGATTGTCCAATTCGGTGAATGAGATAGGCGAGGCGGGCTGGGTTGCCCATTCACTCAGCGAGAACGCACCGTTCACTTTCGGTTGACGACAGCGCGGCAACGCTTGCGGCAAACTCCGCGCGAACCCATTCGGCGAAGATACGGGCGGGCTCGCTGAGTTTCGAGAGGTTGCGCGCGACCAGGAAGTAGCTGCCTGAATTGAGCCCGGTGGCGAAGGGCCGGACCAGCGTGCCGGCGGCGAGCTCGTCCTGCATGTAGAGGAGATCGACCAAAGCCACGCCGTGGCCGAGCAGGGCAGCCTGTTTGGACAGCGCCATGTCGGCATACATCGGGCCCGGCGCCCGCACCTCGGCTTCCTCCTCGCCGGCCAGCCGAAACCAGTTCTTCCAGTGCTCGCGGCTTTCTTCGTGCAGCAGGGTGAAACGGCGGAGGTCGCCTGGCTTTTCGATTGCAGGGCCACCGGCGAGCAGGGACGGCGCCAGGACAGGCGTTTCGAGCGCGTAGGCAAGGCGCTCCGCTTCGGTGTTCGGCCAGCTGGTGTTGCGGAAGGAAAATCGCAAGGCAAGCTCGGCCTGGTCGGCGCGAAACTCGATCAGCCGCGGATCGACATCGAGCACGACATCGATGTCCGGGTTCATACGCCGGAAACGGTCGAGGCGCGGGATCAGCCAGCAGGCGGCGATGGACGCATCGGAACTCACCCGCGCGGTACGTGTCTGGCCGCGGTTGGCGATATCCGTCAGCATTCTCTCGATGCCGTCGAAACTGGCGGTCAGCTGGTTGAGCAGCGCCTTTCCGGGCTCGGTCAACACGACCCTGCGGTGCAGGCGCTCGAACAACGGGGTGCAGAGCGTGGTTTCCAGCTCGCGGATCTGGCGGCTGACGGCGGCCTGCGAAACGTGCAGCTCCTCGGCAGCCCGGCTGAAACTGGCATTGCGGCCAGCCGCCTCGAAAGAGCGGAGGGCAGTCAGCGGCAAGCGGCTGCGCTTCATTCGCATAATCTCAGGTTATCCGAGTACGAAAATATACTCGTTTGAAGACAAGCGCCAGAAGGCGTTGAATCGCGTCATGAAACAGATACGCGAAACCGGAGTGAATGTGATGTCCGAGATCATCCAGGCGCTTCTCGACGCGCTGACGATTGCAACCTTCCAGACGTTGAAGAAGCCGCCGCAGCGGCAGGATAGCTATCTGCGCCCGCAATCCGATCGGCGCAGGAGAATTTAGCGACGACAAGTCCGCGCGGTTCGAGATGGGACGTTGAGCATTTCCGCAATTCCAGACGTAAAGCCGCTGAGCACTTTTGCTGGAATTGCTTTAGTCGTCGTTCGACGACTGGTCGCCAAGCCAGTAGTGCGGGCCGGGGCCGAGGGCTCCGGCCTTGTCGTGCGGGTTGACCAGCCGGCAAAACTCCAGCGACAGGCAGCCGCAACTGATGCATTGCGCAAGGCCGGTCTTCAGGCGTTCCAGCTCGGCAATGCGCTCGTCGATACGATTCGACCAGGGGCCGGAAAGCAACGACCAGTCGGCGCCCTTCGGCACGTGGTCTGTCGGCAGCTTGTCGAGTTCGGCACCGATTTCAGCAAGCGACATGCCGAGGCGCTGGGCAAAGACGATGAAGGCGAGCCGTCGCAGGGTGGCTCGGGTGAAGCGGCGATGCCCCGAGCCTCTGCGCTCGGACTGGATCAATCCGCGCTCCTCGTAATACCGCAGCGCCGAGGCCGCCACGCCGCTGCGGCGTGAAAGCTGATTGATGGTGAGCGTGGTTTCCATTCGTGTTTTTCGCACATATTGCCCTTGACTTCAAGTTTACTTGAACTTGTAGGCAGCTGATCGAGCCGGGTGAAGACCCCGGTTTGATGGTGCTGCCGAGAAGGAAAGAGCAATGAATACCGGGGATATGAAAACGCCCGACATCCAGAAGTTCGTGGCCGGGAAGGTGCGGGACTGGATGGAATGGTCCGGTACAAAGCTGGCCGATGTACTCAACGAGGATGAAGCGCCAACCTCGAAATTCGGGGCAATCGGTTTTCTCAGGGCACCAAGGGGAGCGACCAGCGATTTCGAATTTGCCTATGATGAGGTGCTGATTGTCATCCGCGGCCGCTGCACGGTTGCGAGCCGCGACGAATGGCAGACGGCAGGACCGGGCGAGGTGCTCTATCTGCCGGCCGGCACGCCGGGAACATTCAACGCCCTCGAAGACCTGGAACTGGTCTATGTCGCATCCTCGCCCTTTGGCGAGGTCAATCGCGTGACCAAGGCGTCATTGCTCGCGACGACGCCGGCCGAAGCCGTTCAGTAGGTGCCGGCGATGTCGCAGCGCATTGTGCAACTGTCCAGTTTCGACATTCGTCCCGGCAAGCTTGAGCAGTTCAAGCAGGCCATCCGCAATGCGGTGGCGTTTGCCGAGGCACACGGTCCGCAGCTTGTCGTCGAAACCTTCATCGACGAGGAGTCGATGCGGGCAAACAGCCTGCAGGTCTTGCCAAGCTCCGAAGCCATGCTTGCCCACTGGAAGATGGCGGATCCCTATATTCGCGACGTGATGGAAAGCTGCATCATGCGCAGGCTCGACGTCTATGGCGAGCCGAATGAAGAGGTGATGCTGGGTCTGCTCTCCCTGATTGAACAAGGTGTCCCGGTCACGGTCACGCCAGCCTTTGTCGGTTTCCGGCGTGGCCATCACTAGGGCGTTCCCACAATCCCGGACAGAAAACAGCTGCGCACTTCCCCCCTAAGCGTTGGAGCTGTTGCGAAATTCGCCAAGGCACGCCATCTACTGCCGATGACGGCGCGAGCGCGATATCTGCAATGACCGACGAAGCGGACGGACATGGGCACGACTGCGGTCACCGGCATGCCGGCGAAAGGCCTGCCATATCCCGTGGCCGCAACTGGGATGGCCCTTGGCGTAAGACCCCTGGCAGGCTGGCCGGCACGGCTCTTGTCCGGCTGTACCAGCTCACGCTTTCGGGCTTTGTCGGCAATACATGCCGGCATCTGCCGACCTGTTCGGAATATGCCTATGAGGCAATCGCCAGGCATGGCCTTTGGACCGGCGGCTGGATGGGACTGTTCCGTGTCATGCGCTGTGGTCCCGGCGGTACGCACGGCATCGACAACGTGCCGGCGGTGCTCGATAGGCGCTATGCCTGGTACGCGCCATGGCGTTACTGGTCGATCAGCCGCAAGGCTGTGGATTCGCCAAATCGTTAAAAAACCACCCACTTTTCGTTAATGAATTCCGTACAATAGTGGCGGCGGATTTCACGTGACGGGCCGCATTCCCGGCAGGTGGCCCGTCTGCATTTCAGTCATACATACTCCCTCGGGACGTCTCTAAATTCACGGAGCGGATATGCCGGTCATCGATATGTGGCTCGGTCGCAAGGTCTTTGCTGCCTCGCTGGCCATGGGCACGGTCTTGCTGAGCGCGGGAACGGCCATCGCCGACGTGTCCTGGCTGGTGCTCGACACGCAGACCGGGAGCGTCCTGGGCCACGAAAACGCCGGCAAGCGGCACGCGCCGGCCTCACTCGCCAAGCTGATGACGATCTACCTTGCTTTCGAGGCGATCGAACAAGGCAAGCTCGGCTGGGACGATAAGATCGCCGTTTCAAAAAATGCGGCAGCCAAGATTCCGATGAAGCTCTGGCTCAAGCCCGGCGAGAGCATCAGTGTACGCGATGCCGTCAACGGCATGATCGTGATTTCAGCCAATGACGCTGCCGCGGCGTTCGGTGAACATATGTCCGGTTCCGAAGCTGCCTTTGCGCGCCTGATGACCAAGCGCGGGCGGCAGCTCGGGCTGCGCAACACGATCTTTGCCAACCCCTCGGGATTGACCGACAAGACCAGCCAGCTGACGACCGCCCGCGACATGGCGGTGCTTGGCATGGCACTGGAAAGGGATTTCCCGAAACTGTTCAGGCTGTTCTCTCAACCGTCTTTCGTCTTTCATGGCAAACGGCTGAAAGGACACAACAATCTGATGTACCGTTATGCCGGCGTCGACGGCCTGAAGACCGGGTACACGGCTGTGTCAGGCTACAATCTGGTGTCGTCGCTCGAGCAGGGCAAGGGTCATCTGATCGGCGTCGTTCTCGGCGGCAAGACGGCCCGCAGCCGCGATGACCGGATGGAGGCCCTGCTGAAGCGCTTCAGCACCGGGCGAAGCGCGACATCCGCGCCCCTGGTGGCCTCGAACGCACCGGTGCCGACAGGCAGGCCGAAACAAGCCGTCGCGCCATCTGAGACGATGGACGCCGCGACGATCGAGCAGGGCGATGGCGACACGGAAGTCGCGCTCATTCCGTCGGCCTGGCAGATCCAGGTCGGTGCGCTGCCCGATCAGGCGGCAGCCAGGGCGTTGCTGGGCAACGCACAGAAATTCGTTCGTTCTATCCATGGGGAAGCAGCCGGCCAGATCATGCAGACACAGGCACACGGTACAACGCTCTATCGTGTGCGTTTCGATGGCTTCGAGGATGCAAAAGCGGCGAGCAAGACTTGCGCGGCGCTCAAGCGGCAGAAGTTCGACTGCATAACGGTCAAAACCAACTGAGCGCTGTTTCCCGGAGAATATTGATGTCTGTTTCCGTTCGCTCCACCCTTTGCGGTGCGGGCTTTGTCGCGATGTCGCTTGCCGCATGCTGGCCAGCGGCGGCGCAAACCTCCAAAACGAAGCCGGCGGCTGAATGCACCGTGGTTGTCGATGCCGCAACCGGGGCCGCGCTGCTTCGGCAAGGCAGTTGCGACAAACGCGTGAGCGCCCTCTCTACCTTCAAGGTGCCGCTGGCGCTGATTGGTTACGATTCCGGCATCCTGACCGACCCACACAACCCGCGCTGGGACTACAAGCCGGAATTCAACGCCATCAAGCGTCACCAACGCGCGGTCGATCCGACGATATGGCTGGCCGACTCCGTTGTCTGGTATTCGCAGGAACTGACCCGCAAGCTCGGCGCGGCGCGCTTCGGCGACTACGTCAGGAAGTTCAGCTACGGCAATCGCGATGTGTCGGGCAATCCCGGCAAGAACGATGGGCTCACCCAGGCCTGGCTGAACTCCTCGCTCAAGATCTCGCCTGATGAACAGATCACCTTTCTGCGCGGTGTCGCCAGCCGCACGCTGCCGGTCTCCGCAAAGGCCTACGAGATGACCGAAGCAGCCATGCCGGCTTTTGAAGCCGGCGGCTGGCACGTCAAGGGCAAGACTGGAACCGGTTGGCTGGCCGGCAAGGATGGTGCCCCCAACCGCAGCAGGCCTGTCGGCTGGTTCGTCGGCTGGGCCGAGAAGGATGGCAAACGCGTCGTCTTTGCCAAGCTCGTCATCAACAGCGGCAAGAGCAACAAGCTGATGGGTCATGTGGTGCGCGCCGCATTTCTTGAGGAATTGCCTGGGCTGATCAAGTAAGGCGACCGGCGGGTTGATCCAGCAAACGGCGTTGCTCTGTCTGGCGCGGCGCCGTTTCACTTTACGTCCGCCGCAACTGCCCCTAAAAGACCGCTCGCCGCCGGGCATCATCCGGCACAAAACCACCCGCGTTCGTATGCGGGACTGGATAGGAGCAGACCATGGCCAGTGTTTCCCTCACATTCCCTGACGGATCCGTACGCGACTACGATGCCGCGACGACCGGCACCGAACTCGCTGAATCCATCTCCAAGTCGCTGGCCAAGAAGGCGGTGGCCTATGCCGTCGACGGCACCTTGCGCGACCTGTCGGATCCGCTGAAGGCTTCCGGCAAGGTCGAGATCGTCACGCGCGACGATCCGCGCGCGCTGGAGCTGATCCGGCATGATACCGCTCACGTGCTGGCCGAAGCGGTGCAGGAGCTGTGGCCGGGAACGCAGGTCACCATCGGTCCGGTGATCGAGAATGGCTTCTATTACGACTTCGCGCGCAACGAGCCGTTCACGCCGGAGGATTTCCCCGTCATCGAAAAGAAGATGCGGGAGATCATCCAGCGCAACAAGCCCTTCACCAAGGAGGTCTGGGATCGTGATCGCGCGAAGAAAGTGTTCCGCGACAAGGGCGAAGGCTACAAGGTCGAGCTGATCGATGCCATTCCCGAAGATCAGGACCTGAAGATCTATTTCCAGGGCGACTGGTTCGATCTCTGTCGTGGCCCGCACATGGCCGCCACCGGCCAGATCGGCACAGCCTTCAAGCTGATGAAGGTTGCCGGAGCCTACTGGCGCGGCGATGCCAACAATCCGATGCTGACGCGCATCTACGGCACCGCCTGGGCCGACCAGGCGCAGCTCGACCAGTATCTGCATATGCTGGAAGAGGCCGAGAAGCGTGACCACCGTCGCCTCGGTCGCGAGATGGACCTGTTCCACTTCCAGGAAGAAGGTCCGGGCGTCGTATTCTGGCACGCCAAGGGCTGGAAGATGTTTCAGAATCTGGTCGCCTATATGCGGCGTCGCCTTGGCGACGACTACCAGGAGGTCAACGCTCCGCAGATCCTCGACAAGTCGCTGTGGGAAACCTCGGGCCACTGGGGCTGGTACCAGGAGAACATGTTCGCGGTGAAATCCGCGCATGCCTTTACTCATCCGGAAGATCCGGACGCCGACCAGCGCATCTTCGCGCTCAAGCCGATGAATTGTCCGGGCCATGTCCAGATCTTCAAGCATGGCCTGAAGTCCTATCGGGATCTGCCGATCCGGCTTGCTGAATTCGGCAGCGTGCACCGATATGAGGCCTCAGGCGCACTGCACGGGCTGATGCGCGTGCGCGGTTTCACGCAGGACGATGCGCATGTCTTCTGCACGGAAGAACAGTTGGAGTCCGAGATCCTCAAGATCAACGACCTGATGATGTCGGTCTACAAGGATTTCGGCTTCGAAGAGGTGGTTGTGAAGCTCGCCACGCGGCCCGAGAAGCGCGTCGGCACCGATGCGATGTGGGATCACGCCGAGGAGATCCTGAAGAACTCGCTGGCCCGCATGGCGCGTGAGGACAGCCGGATCAAGACCGGCATCAACGAGGGCGAGGGCACGTTCTATGGTCCGAAGTTCGAATACACGCTGAAGGACGCCATCGGTCGCGAATGGCAGTGCGGCACCACGCAGGTGGACTTCAATCTGCCCGAGCGTTTCGGCGCCTTCTACATCGACTCGGATTCGGAGAAGAAGCAGCCGGTTATGGTGCATCGCGCCATCGTTGGTTCGCTGGAGCGCTTCCTCGGTATTCTCATCGAAAGCCATGCCGGCCATTTCCCGCTGTGGTTCGCACCGCTGCAGGTGGTGGTGGCGACGATCACCTCGGAAGCCGACGACTATGCGCGCAGCGTCGTCGACAGGCTGAAGGCTGCCGGGTTGTCGGTGCAGGCGGACCTGCGCAACGAGAAGATCAACTACAAGGTCCGCGAACATTCGCTGACCAAGGTTCCAGTCATTCTCGTCTGCGGCAAGCGTGAGGCGGAAGAAGAGACGGTCAATGTGCGTCGCCTCGGCTCGCGCGACCAGGAATCGCTATCGCTGGCCGAAGCGATCGCGCGCCTGGTCGATGAAGCGACACCGCCGGATCTGAAGCGCAAGAAAACGCCCTGATCGCAGGTGTTCCGGTGAACGGCGGTGGTGTGGCCACCGCCGTTTTCATATCGGCGTCATGTTGACGTCATCCAACTCAATTAACGACGAAACATGCTGAAGCTGAGATCGCGCGAAAGACCGTTCCCGGAACTTTCTTACGCCAATGCCGGCCAGCCGGCGTTCACGCGCTGGTTCATTCGCTCCGTCGAAGGGTTGTCGGGACGGGACCGCTTCGCCGCCCTCTATGATCTGTGGCGCCGCAACATCGTGCCGACGGGCGACCGTGTGTTCGGGCGCATGCTCGACCTGATCGATGTGCGGGTCCGATGCGCCGACCAATGGCCGCCGGTCAATCTGCCGGAAACACCGCTGGTGATCGTCGCAAACCACCCCTTTGGCATTGGTGACGGAATTGCCGTGCTGTCGCTGGCTGAAAAGCTTGGCCGGCCGTTCAAGGTGATGATCCACAAGGATCTGTTGCGCATCCGAGAGATGGAGCCCTATTCGCTGCCGGTCGATTTTGCCGAGACCAAGGAGGCGGTGAAGGCCAATATGGCGATCCGACATGAGGCGATGCGGCTGCTGAAGGAAGGTGTCACCATTGTCGTCTTTCCGGCTGGCGGTGTCGCCACCGCGCCGAAAGGTTTCGGGCGCGCCCAGGATCTGCCGTGGAAGATGTTTCCGGCACGTCTGGTGCAGGAGGCCAGGGCCTCGGTCATTCCCATGCATTTCGCCGGCCAGAACGGGAGGCTGTTTCATCTGGTCAGCGGGCCGATGAACCTGGCCGAACGGGAAGGGCGCCTGGCACGCTTCGTCGGCAAGGCCTCGCTGACTCTCAGGATTTCGCTGCTGATCCGGGAATTCGCCAGGCTGGCGGGCCGCTCGATCGAGGTCAGGATAGGCAAGGTGCTGACGCCGGAAGAACTCGATCCGTTGCGCGACCGCAAGATTCTGCTGACGAGGCTCTATCGCGCCGTCTTTGACCTGGCGCCTGTAGAACCGGCTCGTCGCTCGAAATTCCTGCGGCGGCCCCGCCGCGCTGCTGCCTGATCCGCTAGAGCATTTTGTAGCCAAGTGGAATCACTTGGCGTTACAAAAATGCGACGAAAACAAAAACTTAGAGCGTTTCCGCGTTTCCGTGAAAAACGGAAACGCTCTAGTCCGCACCCTCGGCCGGGTCGATCGCGGTCGCCTCTGAGGCGACAACCTCGACCTCGCCGTTCTTGCCGGCTTCGACGGTCAGGTCCTTCTGGTAGATGCGGTCACGGTTCTTGGCGATAACGGTGTAGTTGCCCTCGGCAAGCACCATCGGCGCGAAGGCGCCGACAGCCTCCTTGATCGAATCGCCGGATTCGTTGAGCACCGACCAGGAGGTATCGGCCAGCGCTTCACCGCCGGCTTCGCGCACCAGCTTCAAGGTGACTTCGGCGGCGCGATGCTCGACCGTCGCTTCGGTCAGTTTGCCAGCTTCGACCCTGATGTCGGAACGAATGACGGCGTTCACCGAGCCGTAGGTCGAGACGACGTTGTAGACGCCGGCATTCAATCGCACGACGCTGTTGGGCTGGACGTTCGGTATGATGAGCGCCTTTTCATCATCCTTGCCGCCACGTGCTTCATAGATCGAAAAACGCAGCTTTTCGCGCGGGATGCGGATGCCGCCAGCCAATGTAGCGTCGAGTTTCAGCCCGCCGGCGTCGAGAACCATGCTCTCGCGCTTGGCATCGCGGCTGACGGTTATGCGTTTGGTGGCCCCGGCGCGGCCGTAGGAGGCATGCACGAGATAGCTGCCGGGCTGTAGCTGAAAAGCGGCCGTTCCGCCTTGCGCGGATGCGACCAGTGGCAACTTGCCGTCGGCGCCGGGCTCCGGACGGAAGACACGCCAGACCAGGCCGCGGGTGATTTCTTCACCCTTCTCGGTGAGTTGTGCGCTGAGCGTGATTTCGCCTTCGCCGCGGGCAAGTTGCGTGCCTGAATGCGGGGGTGCATAGGTCGAAATGCCGGGCAGTTTCAGCTTCTCGAGCGAATCGGGATCCTTGGCGCCGGCAGGCAACGCCAGAGCCACGCCGAGCGTGGCCCCGATGACGGTCAGCGAAAGACGGCGAAGCCCGACGAACATACCTTGCGTTGAAGCCCAAGCCGGTGGCAATTTCAAGGCTGAAGAGTCTGGCGGGAAGCCCTCATGGCTCTTTTCCGGCGCATCCCGCGCCGTCGCCAGAGCAGCCGATGTTCATCGCGCGCTTCAGCCCAAATGAATTCAGGAGAACCGCGCCATGACAAAACCCATCCTCGACTATCTTTTGACTCGAAATTCCGCGCCAATCCCCGAGTTGAAAGCGCCTGCGCCGTCGGACGCCGAAATCGCCACCATCATCGCGGCGGCTTCCCGCGTGCCGGACCACGGCAAGCTCGAGCCATGGCGCTTCATTCTTTATCGTGGTGAGGCTCGGGTCGAGGTGGGCAAGAAGCTGGCTGCGCTGGCGGAGAGCCGGGAGGGACCGCTCAGCGATGTCCGTCGCGACCAGGAACTGGCGCGCTTCTCGCGCGCGCCGCTGGTGATCGGCGTGGTGTCTGTGCCGAAAGCGCATCCGAAGATCCCGGATTGGGAGAAATTCCTGTCGGGTGGCATGGCAGCGATGAACCTGATGATCGCGGCCAATGCGCTGGGCTACGGCACCAACATGATCAGCAACTGGTATTCCGACGTGCCGGAAGGGCGTGCCATCCTGGGGTTTGCACCCGATGAGCGCGTCATTGGCTTCATTCATATCGGTTCATTTTCCGGTACCGCGCCGGAACGCCCAAGGCCGGATGTCTCGACGCTCTATGCCGACTATGCGGGGCCATGGAAGGCAGAGTAGCGGCAGACTAAACGCTGACGCCTGCTGCCTTTGCCCGCGCCAGCAGGCGCTCGGCCAGGCGCAGATGGGGACGGTCATACATCTTGCCTTCGATACCGACGACGCCGGGGTTGCCGGCTGCGGCGAAGGCCGCAACGATGGCGGCCGAGCGTTCGACAGCCTCCCTGGAAGGGGTGAAGGCCGCGTTGATGACAGGGACCTGCGCCGGATGGATGGCCATCTTGGCGGTGAAGCCGTCGCGCTCGGCCTCGACGCATTCGGCTTCGAAAGCGGCCATGTCGCTGAAGTTCGGGAAGACGGTGTCGACCGCTGCGACTTCGGCACTGGAGGCGGCAAGCAGCGTCATCGTTCGAGCAAAGCGAAAGACGTCGGTGTAGCGGCCATGCTCGTCGCGCGCCGTGCGGGCGCCGATCGCCGCCGACAGGTCTTCCGCGCCCCAGGTAAGGCCGGAGACGCGGCTGCTGGCGCCGGCGTAACTCGCAGCGGCCAGAACGCCCGCCGCGGTTTCGGTGATGATCGGCAGGATGCGGATCGCTCCATCGGCCAGGCCGGCGCGCGCTTCCTGGACACGCAGCTTGGCCGACAATTGCTGGATGTCCTGGCCGCTGTTCGATTTCGGCAACATGATGCCATCTGGCTTCGAGCTGATGACTGCCGCCAGATCCTCGTCGGTGAGGCCGGTCGTCAGGTCGTTGACGCGAACATAGATGGCAGCCCTTGTATTGGAGCGGTGCCCGGCGATGAAATCGGCTGCGACCGCACGGGCCGTCGCCTTGTTCTGCGCCGCTACGGAATCCTCAAGGTCGACGATGACAACGTCGGTCTCGGAAGCGAAACCCTTTTCCAGCTTGCGTTCGGAATCGCCGGGGACAAACAGCAGCGATCGCATCAGGCCGGCCTCTTCAGCATCATCGCCTGCCGGAGGCATTTGGCGACAAGCACGTTGTCCTGATTGTAGGCGCGGTGTTCGAGTTCGACGATGCCGCGATCGGGCTTCGATTTCGATTCGCGTACAGAGATCACTGTTGTCTCCACGCGGATCGTGTCGCCATGGAACACGGGGTGCGGGAAGGTCGTTTCCTTCATGCCGAGATTGGCGACCGTGGTGCCGACGGTGAGGTCGTTGACTGCGATGCCGATCATCAAGCCGAGTGTGAACAGCGAATTCACCAGCGGCCTGCCCCATTCGGTCCTGGAAGCGAAGTCGAAATCGATGTGCAGCGGCTGCGGATTGAGCGTCATGACCGAAAACAGCATGTTGTCGCTCTCGGTCACCGTTTTGCGCAGCGTGTGCTGGAAATTGCGGCCGACGGTGAACTCTTCCAGATAGAGACCAGGCATGGCGATCCTCCATTTTCCGCTTGATAAGCCGAGCGGCGAGGGGCTGCAAGCTGGTTAAGAATTATGGTGAACGCTTCGTAAACCATTTCTGCCTAACGTCTTTTTCGGGTTTGCCGGGTTGTGTGCCGGCTGGGGTAAGAAGCTTTGAACATGGTTGTTCCTCATTTCCTGAAATGGGTCGGTACGGCGAGGGTTTCGGAGCGCGCGGCAGCGGCCAGCGCACTGGCCAGAGCTTATGTCAACCGCGACCTTCCCTTCGAGGATCGGTGCGCTGCCGAGGCGGCCCTGACCCTGTTGCTCGACGATGCCTCCTCCAAGGTGCGCGCGGCCATGGCCGAGGCGCTCTCGATGAGCCATCATGCGCCGGTGCAGATCATTGCCGCACTGGCTTCGGACCAGCCGGAGGTCGCCAGCCTTGTCCTCGCCCGCTCACCGCTGCTGACCGACGCCGACCTGATCGACCGGGTCGCCAGCGGCCAGAAAGCGACGCAGGAACTGATCGCGGATCGTCCGGCTGTATCCATGACGGTCGCTGCGGCGATCGCCGAGATCGGCGAGGCAGAAGCCTGTGTGACGCTGCTTTGCAACCCCGGCGCCGCGATCGCGTCGATGAGTTATCGACGCATCGCCGAACGGCATGGTCATGTGCCGGCGGTCCGCGAAGCGCTGATTGCACATGATACGCTGCCCGCAGACTGCCGCCATATGCTGCTGGTCAAGCTCGGCGATGCGCTGAAGGGCTCGCCGCTGGTGCTGGCGCTGATGGGCTCGGCGCGCGCCGAGAGGGTGCTGCGCGACGCCTGCGTGAAGGCCTCCGTCACCTTGATCGAGAGCACGCAGGCAGGAGAGCACCCGGCTCTTGTCGAGCATCTGCGCCTGCGCGGCGATCTCACCGCCTCCTTCATCATTCGCACTGTGGCGCATGGCAAGGTCGATTTCTTCGGTGCGGTCCTGGTGGCGCTGACCGGTCAATCGGAGCAGCGGGTGAGAGCGCTGCTGGCGGGCGGCAACGATGTGGCGCTGCAGGCGTTGTTCACCTCGGCAGGGCTCTCGTCGGGCATGCACGGCGTCGTGCTCAGGGCGCTGAAGGTGTGGCGCGAGGTTGCCAACGGCAAGCGCCTCGCCGGTGTGCAGGAAGTGAGTTGGCTGATGCTCAAGGAGTTGGGCGGACAGCAGGCTGCCGGCGATCTGGCTACCCTCGTAAAATCCATCCATCTGGATGCGCTGCGCCAGAACGCGCGCGGTCATGCATTGGCCATTGCCGCCGCCTAGACCTTGGCTGGTGGGAATCAGCCAAGGGTGACGCAGGACTATGCATCGATGGACCTGTATTCTGGTCGCGACGCTCTCCATCCAGAGCGCTGGGGCGGCAAACTCAACGGAACAAGAGGCTGGGGTGGTCCGAACACTCAAGCCGCTTCCCTCCGATGCCGTGGCCGACTACCAGCTTGGCGGTGCCTATGATCCTCCGGCGGGAACCAATGTCGTCGTGCGCGACAGCACGGCTGCGCCGGCCCTTGGTTTGTACAACATATGCTACGTCAACGGTTTCCAGACACAGCCCAGCGTAGCGTGGCCGCCCCGGTTGCTGGTCAAGAACAGCAAGGGTAAGCCGCTGGTCGATCCGGATTGGCCGGATGAGCATCTGCTCGACATATCATCGGAGAAACTTCGGACCGCCGTGCTGGAGCGCCTGGCTGTCACCGTTGCCGACTGTGCCCGCGCGGGGTTCGACGCCGTCGAATTCGACAATCTGGATTCCTTCACGAGGTCGAAGGGCGCGCTCAAGCACAACGACGCTGTGGCCTTCGCAAAATTGCTGGTGCGTGCCGCGCACAAGCAGGGTCTCGCGGCAGGGCAGAAGAACACGCCCCAGCTTTCGGACGGCGAGCGAAAGCAGATCGGATTCGATTTCGCGGTATCCGAGGAGTGCCATCGCTACGACGAGTGCTCCGCATACACGCGGTTCTACGGCGACCAGGTCATCAACATCGAATATGTCGATGATCTTCGTGCATCTTTTGCCGATGTTTGCGGGGATCCCACGACGCCTCGCGACACCGTTCTTCGAGATCGTGCTCTCAAGCCCGCGCAGCGCGCAGGCTACCGCTACGATCATTGCGTTGAGCATCGGAGCGTCCGGCAATAGCCTGATCCGCCCGATGCCGCGACCAGCTCGAGTCGAACAGCCGGTGATCCTAGTCCTTGCGGAAGAAATCCGGATAGTCTTCGGCGGCAGCGGCAACGACGCGCAGTGATGCTGCGACGCGCAACGCGTCCGGCGTACCGGTCGCGGCAATCGCAGCCGCGTCCGCGCGCATGGCGGCGATGCTGGCAATCCAGGACTCATTCGGCATGCGTACGAGCAGATTGCGCGCCAATTGCCTTAGAAAATCGCTGACGTTCTGCGTCATGGCTGACGGCAGGCCGCCGGCTTTCTGGTCGATACGCAGGCGGAGCAGTTCCAACCCTACCATCACGGATGCAACGCTGCCGTCGAACAGGCCCTCGCTCTTGCGACCGGCCTGCTGTACCAGCGGCATCATCTGATTGACGCGGTCGTAGGCAAGGCTTTCGAAGGCCGAGCGGCGCGGTATGCGATCATGCAGGCACAGTCGTACCAGATCCTCGCGCATGGCGCCGGCGATGCGGCGTGCTGTGGCGATCGGGTCGACGGGCAATACCACCATGAACACGCCGATGGCGATCAGGATGCCGACCAGGACCGAAATCGAGCCGGCGAAGAAGGCGACGGGATCGTAGCTCATGCCTTGATGCGGATTGAGGAAGGCCAGGAAATTTATGGCGAAGGCGGTGGCGACGCCGACGAGCCGCGGGTTGGCCATGGCGAGAGCAGCAGGCACCAGTATGGGTACGACAAACAGCACGAACCAGCCAAAGCCCGGCAGGGCCGGCAAGGCAAGCTGGCCGACGACAAATGCAACGGGCAGCGCCAGCAACGTGCCTTTGAAGAACCCCCAGGAAACCTGGGCCGGATCCGGCCTGGACGCGAACAGGCTGGAGACGACAGCAACGAGGATCAATGTGCCGGCTGCCTCCGACCAGTGGGTGGCCAACCAGAAACTGGCCACAAGCATGGTGGCTACCGTGGCACGGATGGCGTTGCGCCAGGCCGCATGATGATCGCGATGCACGATCAGGGCCGGCTGACGGCGCTGTCGCATGGCTTTTTCCGTTGTCGGCCGCCGCACGGCATCGAGGCCGCGCAATACCTCGCGCAGCGATTGCGCAAATTCGCCGGCGACGGTGAGGCGGGTGATGGTTCCTACCGGATCTTCGCCTTCGCCTGCGGCGCTATCGGGAGCATGCAAGGCTTCGTTGGCAATCGTGGTGAGCCTTGCCTCCCAAAGCTTTGTGTTCTCGAGGGAATTCGGTGTGTCGACGAGCTCTCCGACAAGCGCCTTCAATTGTCCTCGGACCGGCAGGAGAGCGGCATTCTGCGGGGCAGCATGGGCATGCAGCATTCTCGCGGCAGACAGGGCGGAGAGCAGATGGCCGATGGTCCGCCGCACCGGGTGCGCGCGTGTCGCCACGCTTGGCGCTTCCAGCCGGGCATAGGCGCGCATTTCGCCCAGCGTCTGCGTGTCGGCGACCAGCTTGCGGTAAAGAGCGTCGAGCTTGGCCGGTTCCGCACCCGCGAAGGCGCCGCGGGTATAGGCGGCAAGATCGAGGATGCAGCGTTCCAGGCGCGCCGTGATCGCCGAGCCGGCGAGACGCGGCAGGATCAGCCGGCTGGTGATCGCCGCACAGGCGATGCCGAGGATGATCTCCTCGCAGCGGGCGACCGCGAGATCCGTGATCAGGTGCGGCTGGCCGAAGGCTGGCAGGCCGACGATCATCGCGGTGTAGCCGGCAAGTGCTGCGCCGTAGGCTTCCGGGTTGCGCAGCAGCGACGAGACGAGCGTGCAGAGGCCGATCCAGAGCGAAAGAACCGCGACAAAGAGCCAGGGGTTGCCACCGAAGGCGAATGTGAACCCCATGGCAGCCACGGCGCCGACAACCGTCCCGATCAGCCGGTAGAAGCCTTTCGCAAGCACCATGCCGGCGACCGGCTGGGCGACGATGAACACGGTCATCATTGCCCATTGCGGGTGCTCGAGCTTGAGGGCGTAGGCCGCCAAAAGCGCGATCAGCCCGGCCGACGTGGTGCGCAGCGCGAAAATCCAGTCCGAGCGGGTTGGCTGAAGCGAGCCGGCGAATGTCGTGCCGACCCATTCCTTCAGCTTCACCCAACTCACCACGTCATCTCCGCTCCCGGGGCGAAACCGCCAGCCGAATGCTCTCAAATGTCCAAGGCGTCAGCGGCTGCGAATTCGGCGCGCTCCTGGATGAACCTGAAGCGTGCCTCGGGCTTGGTACCCATCAACGCATCGACGGCATCCTTGGTCACGGTCTCTTCGTCCAGCACGTCGACCCGAAGCAAGGTACGCTTCCTCGGATCCATGGTGGTTTCCTTGAGCTGGCTCGCCATCATTTCGCCGAGACCTTTGAAGCGGCCGAGCTCGACCTTGCCGCGGCCGGTGAATTCGGTGCGCAGCAATTCGTCCTTGTGCGCGTCGTCGCGGGCATAGGCGATCTTGCCGCCCTGGCGCAGCGAATAGAGCGGCGGCACAGCCAGGAAGAGGTGACCGCCCCGGATAAGGTTGGGCATTTCCTGATAGAAGAAGGTGATCAGCAGCGAGGCGATGTGGGCACCGTCGACGTCGGCGTCGGTCATGATGATGACGCGGTCGTAGCGCAGGTCCTCATCGCGGTATTTCGAGCGCGTGCCGCAACCGAGCGCCTGGACGAGATCCGAAATCTGCTGGTTGGCGGCGAGCTTGTCGTTGCCTGCACTCGCGACGTTCAGGATCTTTCCACGCAGCGGCAGCACCGCCTGTATGGCTCGGTCACGCGCCTGCTTGGCCGAGCCACCGGCCGAGTCACCCTCGACGATGAACAGTTCCGCGCCCGCCGCCGCATTCTGCGTGCAGTCCGCGAGCTTACCGGGCAGGCGCAGCTTGCGGACGGCGCTCTTGCGCGACACTTCCTTTTCCTGGCGCCGGCGCACACGCTCGTCGGCGCGGGCGATCACCCAGTCGAGCAGTTTCGAGGCTTCCTGCGGATTGTCGGCCAGCCAATGGTCGAACGGGTCACGCAGCGCGGTTTCGACGATGCGCACCGCTTCAACCGTAGCCAGCTTGTCCTTGGTCTGGCCAACGAATTCCGGCTCGCGGATGAAAACCGAGAGCATGCCGGCGGCCGAAATCATCACGTCTTCCGAGGTGACGATGGACGCGCGCTTGTTGCCGACCAGATCGGCATAGGCGCGCAGGCCGCGCGTCAGCACGTTGCGGAAGCCCATTTCATGGGTGCCGCCTTCGCCGGTCGGGATGGTGTTGCAGTACGAGTTGAGGAAGCCGTCGCCGCCGTACCAGGTGACAGCCCATTCCACGGAGCCGTGGCCGCTCTGCTTCTCGCTTTTTCCCGTGAAGATTTCGCGCGTGACCTGCATCTCATCGCCGAGCGAAGCTTTCAGATAGTCACCGAGACCGCCAGGGAAATGGAATTCAGCCTTGGCCGGTGTCGGATCCTTGTCCTTGATCAGGGATGGATCGCACGACCAGCGAATGTTGACGCCGCCGAAGAGATAGGCCTTCGAGCGCGCCATCCGGTAGATACGGGCCGGTTCGAAATGCGCGCCCTTGCCGAAGATGTCGGGATCGGGATGGAAGCGGGTCCGTGTGCCGCGCCGATTCTGGACGTCGCCGAGGAATTCGAGCCCGCCTTGCGGGATGCCGCGCGAAAAGCGCTGGCGGTAGAGTTTGCGTCCGCGGGCGACCTCGACCTCAAGCTCGTCCGAAAGCGCATTGACCACCGAAACGCCGACGCCGTGCAGGCCGCCCGAGGTTTCATAAACCTTGGAATCGAACTTTCCGCCGGCATGAAGCGTGGTCATGATCACTTCCAGTGCCGACTTGTCCTTGAATTTGGGGTGCGGGTCGATCGGAATGCCGCGCCCGTTGTCGGTGACGGTGAGGAAGCCGTCGGCACCCAGTTCCACCTCGATGAAGGTTGCGTGGCCGGCGACTGCCTCGTCCATCGAATTGTCGATGACTTCGGCGAAGAGATGGTGCAGCGCTTTCTCATCGGTGCCACCGATGTACATGCCCGGCCGGCGTCTTACCGGTTCCAGTCCTTCCAGAACCTCGATATCGGCCGCGCTGTAGCCTTCGCTGCCATCCTTGGCGGCGCTGCTCTGGGTGCGCTTTGCAGCCTGCACGAGCGGATCCGCAGGGCGCGAACTGGCGCGTGGCTGTTGTTGTGGCTGCTTGTCCGGATTGCCGAAAAGATCGTCCATTTCGTCCATGCGCTTTGAAAACGAATCAGGGAGTGATACTGCCATGTTTTGTGGGCTGGATCACAGCGGTTCGTGTTCCGTTCATGGCTTGGGCGTGCTCTACTCCGAATGGAGACGTCTCGTAAACCATCTGGTGACTTTCTCCTGAGCGTTCGAGCCAGATTGCCGCAAAATGGGCGACGATTGCGTACAGTGTACGCTGTTGTGATAGCGGGGAAGCGAACGATGCTGGACTATCAGTCCTTGCTTCTGGCAGCAGCATTGTCCGGCACATGTCTCAGCATAACCATGCTGGTAATCTGGAGCGCGATGCGCCAGAACCACTACTTCCTGACGGCCGCCGTCGGCCTGATCGTTATTGCCGCGCATGTCATCGCCTTCTGGCGCTACACCAGCGATCCGCACCATGGATCGGCGCATTGCTGATGGCACTGCTGCCCAGCGGCTTCGCGCTGATCCTTGTCGCCGCCGGTCAGTTCTATGGTCACTTCCGTATTGCGCGCAGGGTCCTGGCAGTGATTGCGGCCTCTGTCCTGTCCACGACGCTCCTGATGATGGTAGGTCTCGATGGCCTCGCCTTCATGGTCGAATATGCCTTCGCCACGGCGCTTCTGGTGTGGATCGGCTGGCTTTTCTGGCAGGCCCGCGAGGAGTTTCCGGCTCTCATTACCTTGATGACCGCGCTCTTTGCGATCTGTGCAGCCTCGTTTGCCTTGTGCGGCCTGGTGCTTCTGTTCAACGGAAGCTGGGTGCTGGGCAAGGCTCCCGACAATTGGGCGGAGCGTATCAACATCATCGTTTCGGTGGCCTGTCTCACCGCGCTCGGTGCGCTTCCGATGACCATGCACAATCTGCGGATGGCTGCCCGGCATCGCAGCGAGGCATTGACCGATCCGCTGACCGGCCTGCAGAACCGCCGTGCCTTGATGGATGGCTATCCCGACAGGGCATTCGGCGAAGACCTAGCGGTCGTGATGTTCGATCTCGACCATTTCAAGAATACCAATGATGTCTACGGCCATTCCATCGGGGATGAGGTGCTGAAGCGCTTCGCGGATGTCATCAGAATGAACTTGCGAGCCGGAGACAGCGCATTCCGCCTCGGTGGCGAGGAGTTCGCGCTGGTGATCGCGCGTGTCGAAGGCAACTATGTCGAGGCTGCGGCACGCAGCATCCTGGCGGACCTCGCCGGACAGGAGATCCATACGCAAGCCGGTGTGCTGCGTTGCACGGTCAGCGCAGGCGTCGCGTTCGGTTCGATGAAGAGGGCGACATTGACAGAGATGCTGACCCGGGCCGACCGTGCTCTTTACCAGGCCAAACGCGCCGGCCGTAACAGGGTCGTCGTCGATGGCTGGATCACAGAGCAGGCGCGCCGGCCGGCGCTGCGCGCCTAGAGCGTTTTCATTCCTGGGAACGCGGAACGTTCCAGCTTTGGTCGTTGCACATTCTGGGCGCAGAACCGCTGCACACTTTTGCAGGAATTGCTCCAAGAACCCCTCGCAACAAGGTTGCGAGGGGTTCTTGGATGGTCTGATTGCGGTGCCTTATTCGGCAGCGCCGAGATATTCCGACAGCGGCGGGCATGAGCAGACCAGGTTGCGGTCACCCGCGACATTGTCGATGCGGGACACCGGTGGCCAGTATTTGGCAGCGGTATCCGGATCTGCTGCAGGGTAGGCGGCCTCCATCCGCGAATAAGGATGAGCCCAATCGCCGGCAAGTGTCTCGGTTGCCGTGTGCGGAGCATTGACCAGAGGATTGTCTTCCTTCGGCCATTCACCGCTGGCAACCTTGCCGGCCTCGGTGGCGATCGAGATCATTGCTTCGCAGAACCGGTCGAGCTCGTGCTTGGGCTCGGATTCGGTCGGCTCCACCATCAACGTGCCCGCCACCGGCCACGACATGGTCGGCGCATGGAAGCCGTAGTCGATGAGGCGCTTGGCGACGTCGTCGACGGTGATGCCGGCGCTGTCCTTCAGTACGCGGGTGTCGAGGATGCATTCATGCGCGACGCGGCCGTTGCTGCCCTTGTAGAGCACCGGATAATGCGCCTCGAGCCGCTTGGCGATGTAGTTGGCCGACAGGATCGCTGCCTCCGTCGCCTGCTTGAGGCCCTGAGCACCCATCATGCGGATATACATCCAGGTGATCGGCAGGATCGATGCGCTGCCGTAAGGCGCTGCCGAGACCGGGTATTCCGTGCCAAGGTCGATGTGGCCGGGCAGGAATGGTGCCAGGTGCGACCTGACGCCGATCGGACCGACGCCGGGCCCGCCACCGCCATGCGGGATGCAGAAGGTCTTGTGCAGGTTCATGTGGCAGACGTCGCCGCCGATGTCACCCGGACGGGCGAGACCGACCAGCGCATTGAGGTTGGCGCCGTCGAGATAGACCTGTCCGCCATTGTCGTGGATGAGCTGGCACAATTCCTTCACCCCTTCCTCGAACACGCCATGCGTCGAAGGATAGGTGATCATCAGGGCGGAAAGGTTGGCGGCATGGGCGGCCACCTTGGCGCGCATGTCCTCCATGTCGATGTCGCCGCTTTCCATGCAGCGCACCACCACAACTTCCATTCCCGCCATAGCCGCGCTGGCCGGATTGGTGCCGTGCGCGGAGGAGGGGATGAGGCAGATGTTGCGGTGTGATTCGTCGCGCGAGGCGTGGTAGCGGCGGATGGCCAGCAGGCCGGCATATTCGCCCTGGCTGCCTGCGTTCGGCTGCAGCGAAACCGCCTGGAAACCGGTGATTTCCGCCAGCCAGCGTTCAAGATCGTCGGTCATCGCCTTGTAGCCCTTGGAATGGGCCTTCGGCGCGAACGGATGCATGTTGGCGACGCTCGGCCAACTGACCGGGATCATCTCTGCGGCGGCGTTGAGCTTCATGGTGCAGGAACCGAGCGGGATCATGGTGCGGTCCAGCGCCAGATCCTTGTCTGCCAGCTTGCGCAGGAAGCGCATCATGTCGGTCTCGGAGCGGTTTTGATGGAAGACCGGCTGCGACAGGAAACCCTTCGCGGTGCGAGGCTTGCCAGGCAGGACGCGCTCCGCCTTTGCGGAAACCTCGGCACCGAACAGTGCGGCGATCGCCTGCAGGTCTGCTTCGGTCGAGGTCTCGTCAAAGCAGATGCCGACCAGGTCGTCGTTCACCATGCGCAGCAGGCGTCCATCGGCCTGAGCTTCCTTGGCCTTCGCCTTGGCTTGGCCCTTCAGTTCGACCGTCACCGTGTCGAAACGGCTGTTGCCGAGGACAGTGTGCCCCTTGGCCTTCAGAGCCGCGGCCAGTCGCGCCGTCAGACCATGAACGTGCTCGGCAATGGCCTGCAGGCCCTCCGGACCATGCCAGATCGCATAGGCCGTTGCCATGTTGGCCAGCAGCGCCTGCGCGGTGCAGATGTTGGAGGTCGCCTTGTCGCGGCGGATGTGCTGCTCGCGTGTCTGCAGGGCGAGGCGGAAGCCGGGCCGCCCCTTGGTGTCGACCGACTGACCGACCAGGCGGCCAGGCATCAGGCGGGTCAGTTTGTCTGAGACGGCGCAGTAGGCTGCGTGCGGACCGCCGAAGCCGATCGGCACGCCGAAGCGCTGCATGGAACCGACAGCGATGTCGGCGCCGAGACTGGCCGGCGTGTCGCTGACGGCCAGAGCCAGCGGGTCGGCGACGAAGATGACGACCGCGCCTGCGGCCTTTGCCTCGGCGATCTTGCCCGAATGGTCGCCATAGACGCCGTAGGTATCCGGCCAGGCGACGACGAGCGCTGCAGTGTTTTCGTCGATGGTGTCGCCGTCGACCTCGATACCGAGCGGCTCGGCACGGGTGACAACGACATCACGGGTCTGCGGATGCAGCTTGCCGGCGAAGGCTACCTTGACGCGTTTGTCGCGGTGATGGCGGAAAGCCATGCCGACTGCTTCGGCAAGCGCAGTCGCCTCATCCAGCAGCGAGGCTGATGCCACCGGCAGGCCGGTCAACTCCGTCACCAGCGTCTGGAAATTGAACAGCATCTCCAGGCGACCCTGGCTGATCTCGGCCTGGTAAGGCGTATAGGCGGTGTACCAGGCCGGATTCTCGAACAGGTTGCGCAGGATCACCGGCGGTGTGTGCGTGCCGTGATAGCCGAGGCCGACGAAGCTCTTCAGAACGACGTTGGTCGACATCTTTTCGGCGAGTTCGGCCAGGGCTTCCGCCTCTGAAGCGGCAGCCGGCAAGTCGAGCGGGCGGTCGAGCCGGATCGACTTCGGCACGGCCTGCGAGATCAGTGTTTCCACGGAAGGTACGCCGATCGTCGCCAGCATGGAGCGGGCATCGGTTACGCTCGGGCCAATGTGCCGGGCGGAAAAAGGATAGGGAGCAGCGGTCATGGTTTCACGTCCTGCTTAGCCGATATGGGCTTTGTAACCGGCTTCATCGAGAAGTCCGGCAAGCTGGCCCTCATCGGCGAGCTTCATCTTCCAGAGCCAGCCATCAGTGGTGGCAGCGGAGTTGACCAGCGCCGGGTCGCCCGACAGCGCGCCGTTCACTTCGGTGATCTCGCCATCGAGCGGTGCGTAGACGTCCGAAGCCGCCTTGACCGACTCGACGACGACAGCTGTGTCACCCTTGGCGAGCTTGCGGCCGACTTCCGGCAGGTCGACGAACACCAGATCGCCGAGCTGTTCCTGGGCATAGTCGGTGATGCCGACGGTAGCGACGTTGCCGTCGACGCTCAGCCACTCGTGATCTTCGGTGAAATAGGTCTTGGCCATGTGCAAATCATCCTTTGCGGTAACGGTGAGGCGTGAAGGGAAGGGCGCTGACCTCGACCGGAACCCTGGTTCCGCGAACGTCGGCGAACAGCTTGGTGCCGGCTTTGGCCAGCGGAGTGGAGACGTAACCCATGGCGACCGGGTGGCCAGCCGACGGGCCAAAACCGCCGGAGGTGACGGTGCCGGCCGGATTGCCGTCGGCATCGAACAAGGCGGCGCCGCCGCGTACTGGCTGGCGGCCTTCGGGCTTCAGGCCGACGCGCTTCCGGGAGGCACCCTTTTCGACGATGGCCCGCAGCGCTTCGGCGCCGATGAAGGTCCCGGACGCGCGGATTTCCTTCGGCACCGCCCACATCAAGGCGCCGCTTGCCGGATCCGTATCCGGGCTGATGTCGTTGCCGTGCAGGCAAAGGCCTGCTTCCAGCCGCAGGCTGTCGCGGGCGGCAAGGCCGATCCACATGGAGCGCTCGTCAGCCAGCAACTGACCGACCAATGCGCGCGCGTCGGCTTCCGGCAGGCCGATCTCGAAGCCGTCCTCACCTGTATAGCCGGAGCGGCTCATGAACCAGTTTGGCCTGGGCTCAAAACCATGCATGAAAGTGAGTGAACTGCCGTCGACGCCTGCTTTCGCCAGGACGGCCTCGGCCTCGGGTCCCTGGATGGCGAGGAAGACACGGTCGAGCGGTTCGACCTTTGCGTCGAAATCCTTGGCCAGCGCCTTGAGATGCGCCTCGTCGGCAACCGCATTGCCGGCATTGGCGACGACCATGAAGCGGTCGGCGCCCAGCCGGGTGACGATCAGGTCGTCGAGGATACCGGCCTGGTCATTCAGGAAGAAGGTGAGCTTGGACTGCGAGACCTCAAGCGCCTCGGCGTCGATCGGGCAGGCGCGGTTGAGCAGGGCAGAGGCCCCGGCGCCGCTTACTGCAAACAGTTTCATATGCGAGATGTCGAACAGGCCGACATGCTCGCGTGTGTGCTGATGTTCCTTCATGACGCCGGCCGGATAGGTCAGCGGCATGGACCAGCCGGCAAAGGCACCGAATTTGGCGCCCGCAGCCTGATGCAGATCTTCGAGTGGAAGGGTCTTGGTGTCTTCGCCCGTCATGTCTTCTCCAGAGCAGCACAATGATCGGCCGCTGGATGCGACCGCTCCGTGCCCCTCTGTCTGAAGCCTGAGAGACTCGCGCCCCGGAACCCTGTCGGAAGCGCTTACACCTTCGGCGCGAGGGTTTTGGTGCCCTCGACTTTCCAGAGTGTCTTTCCCGTCTACGGTTCTTTTGCCTGAGAGATTTCGGGCGATTTCCCCTTCGGCGGCAGCTTTCGCTGCTCTCTCCCGCAAACAGGTGAGGCCCCTCGCGAAGCCTCAGACGACTCATCCTTAGCTCGACCGCGACGGATTGTCACCTCTCCGCGACAGATTTTGTCGAGGCTTGAAACATCCCCGGCAGCCTTTGCACGGGAACGTGATTGCGCGAGCCTGCCGTTGCGCAAAAAAGAACCGCCGGAACGAGAACGCTCCGGCGGCATTGGGAGGACATCAGAACGGCGTTCGCCGTTGGTAACTAGGCGGCGAGGACGGCCTTCGGCTCGACCATCTCGTAGCCGAGCGCTTCGGCGACGGCTTTGTTGGTGATCTTGCCCTTGTGGACATTGAGGCCGTTGCGCAGGTGGTGGTCATCGAGGATGGCCTTCAGGCCCTTGTCTGCAAGTTGCAGGCCATAGTGAAGGGTGGCGTTGTTCAGCGCATGCGCCGATGTGACCGGCACGGCGCCGGGCATGTTGGCCACGCAATAGTGGATGATGTCGTCAACCACATAGGTCGGTTCGGCGTGCGTGGTGGCATGCGAGGTCTCGAAACAGCCACCCTGGTCGATGGCGACATCAACGAGCACCGCGCCCTTCTTCATGCCCGACAGCATTTCGCGCGTGACAAGCTTCGGGGCAGCCGCGCCCGGAATCAGCACGGCACCGACTATGATATCGGCCGAGAAGCATTCTTCCTCCAGTGCCTCGACGGTCGAATAGCGGGTGTGCACGCGGCCGCCGAAAATGTCGTCGAGATAACGCAGGCGCGGGATCGAGCGGTCGAGGATGGTGACGTCAGCGCCAAGGCCTGCCGCCATCTTGGCCGCATGGAGGCCAACAACGCCGCCGCCGATGACTGCGACCTTGCCCGGCAGCACGCCCGGCACGCCACCGAGCAGCACGCCTCGGCCGCCATTGGCCTTCTGCAGCGCGGTCGCGCCGGCCTGGATCGACAGGCGCCCGGCGACCTCGGACATCGGCGCCAGCAGCGGCAGGCCGCCGCGGTCGTCGGTCACGGTTTCATAAGCGACCGCGGTAACGCCGGACGCGAGCAGACCCTTGGTCTGTTCCGGATCGGGAGCAAGATGGAGATAGGTATAGAGGATCTGACCTTCGCGCAGCTGCACCCATTCGTTCGGCTGCGGCTCCTTGACCTTCACGATCATGTCGGACTTGGCGAACACGTCCGCTGCGGTCTTGGCGATGGCTGCGCCTGCCGCGCGGTATGCATTGTCGTCGGCGCCGATGCCGGCACCCGCGCCGGTCTCGACCAGCACTTCATGGCCGTGGGCGACATATTCGCGGACCGAGCCGGGCGTCAGGCCGACCCGGTATTCATGGTTCTTGATTTCCTTGGGGCAACCGACGCGCATGGTGAGTGATCTCCTCTTGGTCCTGGCGGACCTTCTCCCTGTAAGAGCAACAGTGAACCACCAATCGGGTTGCATGTGTTTGCGAATGCGCTTGCCGATAAGGGCTGTATTCGTTAATCGTTGCGCGGAACCATCACTTTTTCGCAGGAAGTGCGAAGAATGCCACTCGACAAGATTGATATCGCTATTCTCGACACGCTTCAGAAGGATGGCAGGATACCGAATGCGGCACTTGCCGAAAGGGTTGGCCTGTCGCAGTCAGCCTGCTCGCGCCGGCTCGACAATCTGGAGAAATCCGGTGCCATTCGCGGCTATCATGCGCGCCTGTCGAACGCCGCGCTTGGCCATCAAATGACAGCCATCGTGCATATATCGCTGTCCGGCCAGTTCGAGAAGACGCTTTCGGATTTCGAAACGGCGATCAAACGATGCCCGAACGTGCTTTCCTGCCATCTGATGTCCGGCGAATACGACTATATCCTGCGCATCGCGGCGCGCGATCTGGCCGACTATGAGCGCATCCACAAGGAATGGCTGTCGGCCATGCCACATGTGACGAAGATTAACTCCTCCTTTGCATTGCGCGAAATCGTCGACCGCACGGCGATGGGTCTGAAGCCGGAAATGGCATAGCTGGCGGTCTGAATTTCGGTACTGCTTGAAATTCCGTGTTTGCGCCCGCATGTTTGCTGCAATGCACAAGAAGGTATTGCGATGAACAGCGAGCCTCATCATGTGGTCGTGGTCGGCGCCGGTTTCGGCGGCCTGGAGTTCGTCAGGGCGACCGGCAAGGCGCCGGTGCGGGTGACGCTGATCGACCAGCGCAATCATCATCTCTTCCAGCCGCTGCTTTACCAGGTCGCGACGACCTCGCTGGCGACCTCGGAGATTGCCTGGCCGGTACGGCATCTTGTGCGTCGCGAGCCCGCGGTGACAACGCTTCTGGCAACAGTCAGCGGTATCGACAAGGACGCCAAACGGGTTCTGCTGGCCGACGGCAGCAGCATCGCCTACGACACGCTGGTGCTGGCGACAGGAGCGCGGCACGCCTATTTCGGTCACGACGAGTGGGAGGAATTCGCGCCTGGGCTGAAGACGCTGGAGGATGCGACCACGATCCGCCGGCGGATGCTGCTCGCCTTCGAGCGGGCCGAACGCGAAACCGACTCGGCGATACGCCAGGCCTTGCTCACCTTCATCATCATCGGTGGCGGTCCGACCGGCGTCGAACTGGCCGGAACGATCGCGGAGCTCGCGCACGCCACGTTGCGCGGAGAATTCCGCAACATCGATACCCGTGACACCAAGGTTGTTCTCATCGAGGCTGGCGAACGCATCCTGCCGGCGTTCCGGCCCGATCTGTCGGCCTACGCCAAATCCGCGCTGGAGCGACTCGGCGTGACCGTCCAGCTGGGGCGTCCAGTCTCGGCCTGTGACGCGGAAGGCGTGGTGTTCGGCGATCAGCGGCTGGATGCACGCACGATCATATGGGCGGCTGGCGTTGCAGCCTCGCCAGCGGCGCAATGGCTGGGCGCGGAAGCCGACAGAGCGGGCAGGGTGGTTGTCGAAGACGATCTTACCGTGCCAGGCCATCCCGAGATCTTTGTCGTCGGCGACACTGCGCTGGCAAAGCGCGGCGATGGCCGTCCCGTGCCCGGCATAGCTCCAGCCGCGAAACAGGCGGGACGTCATGTCGCCGCAACGCTGAAGAGCAGGTTGGCCGGAGACAATGCGAGACGACCGTTCATCTATAGACATCAGGGTGATCTCGCGACGATCGGCAAGCGTGCCGCGGTCATCGATTTCGGTCGGTTCAGTGTGACAGGATGGCTGGCCTGGTGGCTGTGGGGCATAGCCCACATCTTCTTCCTGATCGGCCTGCGAAACCGGATCGCGGTGGCGCTGAGCTGGCTATGGATCTATACAACCGGCCAGCGGAGCGCCCGGCTTATCACCCAGGGGTCGCAATCTCCGTGACCACGGCATCCATCGGGATGTCGTGCGGCTGTGGATAAATGGTCGGGATGCGCTGCAGCTCATAGCCAATGCCGATCACCAATGGCTTGCGTGGCAACGCGGCAAGCGTGCGGTCGAAGAAGCCGCCGCCGTAACCCAGCCGATAGTTTTCGGGGTCAATGCCGACGATCGGCGAGATGACCACGTCGGGAACGACCGGATCGCCTTCAGCCGGGATCGGGATGTTCCAGACGCCACGCTCCAGTCTGTCGCCATGCCTGTAGGCGCGGAAGATCAACGGTTGGCCTTTGTCGACAACGATGGGCAATGCGGTGCGTCCGCCACGCTCATTCACACTGTCCATCCAGCCGCGCAGGTCCGGCTCGCCACGGAAGGGCCAGTAAAGACTGATCATTTTGCCGGCAACATTGCCGATCGCGGCGTCAAGCCCCTCGGCAATGCGCCCGGCCATTGTCGTGCGGACATCGGCAGAGATGGCCAGCCGCGCAGCAATCAGCCTTTCGCGCTCGGCCTTGCGCCAACGCCGTACATCGCTCCAATCGGACAGTGCCTGCTGAAAGGCCGGATCGAGTTCGTGCATGAAACAGGGTGGCGAGGCGTATTGCGCCGGTGTTGTCTCGTCATTGTCGCTCATGCCGATCTTCCCGTGTCGATCGTTCGCCCACAAAGCCTATGCCCGAGAGTACACGCAGGTTTGTCGTATTACGACATATCTATATTGGGGAAGGTCGTATTTCTCGGCCTTTCGTCGCATGAGCGTCATGCGAGCCTGCTGGACTTGGGACGCTTTTGGCGCAAGATTTGCTGGCGCTCGATTGGCGCTGGGCGACGGGGAAGCAGAAACGCTAGCGAAGAGATCATCCATCATGTCCGAACCGCTCCTGCCGATATCCCGCCGCGCGCTGCTTCGGGGGGCAGCCGCAACCGGAGCATTGATCATGCTGCATCCGTTTTCGGCGCGGGCCGCTGCCAACCAGGCCCATCTCAGGATCATGGAGACCACCGACATCCATGTGAACCTGCTGCCCTACGATTACTACGCCGACAAAGCGAATGACACGCTCGGCCTGTCCCGCACCGCGTCGCTGATCGACGCCGTGCGCAAGGAGGCGGTCAATTCGATGCTGGTCGACAATGGCGATCTGCTGCAGGGCAGCCCGATGGGCGACTTCGTCGCCTATGAGCGAGGCATGAAAGACGGTGACGTCCACCCCGTCATGAAGGGCATGAACCTCTTGGACTACTCCTGCTCGACACTGGGCAATCATGAGTTCAACTACGGGCTTTCCTTCCTCGACAAGGTGCTGGCGGGAGCCAATTTTCCGTTTGTCTGCGCCAACCTGATCCGGGGCACCGAAAAGGCCGCCAATCCACGCGACGACAAGCTCTACCTCAAGCCATATCTGATCCTGGACAGGACGCTGAAGGACGGGGCGGGCGCCGAACATCCGATCAAGATCGGCGTGATCGGCTTCGTGCCGCCGCAGATCCTGGTGTGGGATGCCAAGAACCTCGCCGGCAACGTGGTTACACGCGACATCGTCGAGGCTGCCAGGGCCTGGGTGCCGCAGATCAAGGAGGAGGGCGCCGACATCGTCATCGCGCTTTCGCATTCCGGCATCGATACGAAGCAGGCCGAGATGATGGAGAATGCGTCGTTCTTCGTGGCCGGAGTGGAGGGGATCGATGCCGTCTTCACCGGTCACCAGCATCTGGTCTTTCCCGGCAGGAAGGATTTCCAGAAACTTGCCGGCGTCGACGCGGAAAAGGGTACGCTGCAGGGTAAGCCAGCCGTGATGGCAGGGTTCTGGGGCTCGCATATGGGGCTGATCGACCTGCTGCTCGAACGCGACGGCGGCAAATGGCGGGTGGTTTCGGCGACGTCGGAGGCGCGGCCGATTTTCGAGCGTGTGGACAACAAGAACAAGGCGATCGTCGAGGACGTGAAGAGCGTGGTCGACGCGCTAAAGGTGGACCACGAGGCGACGCTCGCCTATGTGCGCCGCCCGGTCGGCAAGACGTCCGCGCCGCTCTATTCCTATTTCGCGCTGGTGGCTGACGACCCCTCCGTGCAGATCGTCAGCCAGGCGCAGAGCTGGTATCTGAAGGATATCCTCAAGGGCACGCAATGGAAGGACCTGCCGCTGCTTTCGGCGGCCGCGCCTTTCAAGGCTGGCGGCCGCGGCGGCGCCGACTATTATACCGACGTGCCCGCTGGCGACATTGCCATCAAGAACGTCGCCGACCTTTATCTCTATCCCAATACGGTGCGCGCCGTGGAGATCACCGGCGCGCAGGTGAAGGAATGGCTCGAGATGTCGGCAGGCCTCTTCAGGCACATCGAACCCGGCAAGGCAGACCAGCCGCTGATCAACACGGATTTTCCGTCCTACAATTTCGATGTTATCGATGGGGTCAGTTATCGCATCGACCTGTCGCAGCCACCGAAATACGATGCCAAGGGCAATGTCATCAATGGCGGCTCCAGCCGTATCAAGGACCTGATATTTGACGGGAAGGCGATCGATCCGGCGCAGAAATTCGTCGTCGCCACAAACAATTATCGCGCTGGTGGCGGCGGCAATTTCCCCGAGATCGACCAGAGCAAGGTGATCTACGAGGCGCCCGATACCAATCGCGACGTGATCGTGCGCTACATCGTGGCCGAAGGCACCATCAACCCGTCAGCGGATGGCAACTGGTCGTTCGTGCCGTTGCCGCAGACCAGCGTGGTGTTCGAAACAGGGGCCAAGGCGAAGGATTTCATCAGCCAGGTCAAGACGTTGAAGATCGAGCCGGCCGGCGAGGGCGAAAACGGCTTCTCCAGATATCGCATCCTGCTCTGATGCTCGGAACAGCTCCACGGCCGCTTCGGCCAGAGCGTTTTCGTTTCTCACGGAAACGCTCTGGCTTTTTGTTTTTACGCAATTCCGGACGGAAAACCGTTACACACTTTTCCTGGAATTGCCGTGGTGGCCGTGGCCGCGCAACTCAGGCCTTGTAGATGACTTGGCGCACGTCGATGTAGCTCGAGCGAAAGCCCGCCTCGCAGTAGTGGAGGTAGAATTCCCAGAGCTTCTTGAAACGATCGTCGAAGCCGAGCGGAACGATCCGCTCCCAGGACGCCCAGAAACGCTGGCGCCATTCCGCCAGGGTGCGAGCGTAATCCTGCGCAAAGACGCGCTCGGCCAGGTAGGCGAGACCATGGTCGGCGCCGAGTGATTTCAGGATTGCCGGAGTGGGCAGCATGCCGCCCGGAAAGACGTAGCGCTGGATGAAATCCGGCCGGGCGCGATAGGTCTTGTAGGCGGCCTCGTTGATGGTGATGATCTGGAAGCCGGCGGTGCCGCCGGGCTTCAGGCACTCCTTCACCTTGCCGAAGAAGGTCGGCCAGTATTTTTCGCCGACCGCCTCGAACATTTCGATCGAAGCGATGCGGTCGTACTTGCCGGTTTCGTCGCGATAATCCTGCAGCTTGATGTCGACCTTGTCGGCCAACCCGGCCCGCTGGATGCGGGCCTTGGCGAAATCATGCTGCTCGCGGCTGATGGTGAGGCCGGTGACGCGGCAGCCGATCTCGCGCGCGGCAAATTCGGCAAAGCCGCCCCAGCCGCAGCCGATCTCGAGGACATGATCCTGTGTGCCGATGCCGATGTCCTTGGCAAGTGCACGGTATTTCGCGGCCTGCGCACTTTCGAGATCGTTGGCACCGGTCGAATAAAGCGCCGACGAATAGGTCATGCTCGGATCGAGCCAGTTCTGATAGAAGGCATTGCCGAGGTCGTAATGGGCGGAAATGTTGCGTTTCGAGCCGGTGCGGGTGTTCTCGTTCAGCCAGTGACGGATGCGCTGCACGGTGTTGACGATCCAGCTGGCACCGCCGGCCACCGTTTCTCCGGTTTCCGTATTCACCACGAACAGCTCCAGGAAGCTCGTCACGTCGGGGCTTTCCCAATCGCCGTCGATATAGGATTCAGCGACGCCTATGGTGCCGCCGGTAAAGGCGCGATTGGGCAGGCGCCAGTTGTTCAGCACCAGTTCGGCGTTCGGACCCGGCGCCTTGCCCTCCACCAGGACGGCACGCCCGTCGGGCATGCGAACCTTGAGCGAGCCGCGCGGCATGGCCATCGCGGCCTTGAAAACCATGCGTGCCTTGGCCGGCAGTCCTTTGACGATTTCGGCGAAATTGCGCTCGTCGAGACGGACGGCGTCCGTCATCGGGGGCGCAGTTCGGTGGTTCTTGTTCATAATTTCCCCTCCTGTTCAGAAGCAACTCCCTCTGCCGCTCCTGATCGGACCCATCTGCTGCTGCGCCATGCATCGCACGGCGCGGATTTCCTCTCCCGAAAACAACAAAACGGCGCGCCCGGTCGGGCCCGTCCGCTTGATGATGAATCCATTGATGATTTTCTATCGTGTCGTGGCTGCTGGCAAGAGGCAGGAACGGGACCCGGTTGGGGCAATCAAGGGCTGGGCTGATGCCGCAGGGGAGTGGTCGAAGTTATGATTGTGGTAATCGAAATCGCCTAGTCTGCACCCATGCGCCTCGTCATCGTCATCGCCGCGATCGCCTTCTTCCTGATCTGGGACGGCCTCTACAATCAGGGCCGCTACCTTGATGCAGGAACAAAAAGCGTCAAACACGCGGTCGCCTACGTCACCGGCTGATCCTCCGGATCGGGCCGGCCTGCCGCGACAACCTGCCGGTTGACGCCAGTCCGTGGCTGGCCCAGAAGCTGCTGATCTCAAGGAGCGCACCATCCCGCCCGGGCAACGCTGCGCGAGCAAGGTGCAGGGAGGCTGGCTTGATCCGGCACATCGTATTCTTCAGCGTTCGGCCCGGCGAAGACGTCGAAAAGGTCCGCGACGGCCTGCTCGCTTTGGGGCAGATTCCCCACTCGCGCCTGTTCGAAGTAACGCTCAACTCCAAGGTCGACCCGATGTGCGACAAGATCGACATCGTCGTCTATGCCGAGTTCGAGGATGCTGCCGCGCTCGCCGCCTACAAGGCGCATCCGGTGTATTCGGCAACGACCAACAAGGTACGGCCGATGCGTGAACTGCGTTTCTCGGCGGATGTCGTGGCGGGGTAGGCGGTTGGCCCTCCCGGCGGATCAGCGTCGGTAAGCCTTTGACAGCCGATTAGAGGATCCAGCAACAGGGGATCGCGCTGCAGACCATGATCTGCGTCGGACGACCACCTGTATTACCAGGATGCCCTACCGTCTTCGTCATGTGTTTGAAAAACTTGGCTCCCCGGGCCGGATTCGAACCAGCGACCAACCGGTTAACAGAGGTTTTCCGTTGAGTTTCTATGCATCGTCTTGCGACAACCTGAAACACCACAAGCTTATGTAATTCAACGAATTTGTTTATCCCCTGCGTCTCGATTCGTAGCATCGCATCTCGACAAAGCGCGCGGATTTCTGTAGATCATTGTGTAGATCACGCGAACCGGTTGGTCGGGGGGCGGATGCCGCAAGTCGAGCTTACGGACAAACTCTGCCAGTCTGCGAAGGTGACGTCTGGCCGAAAGATGGACTACTTTGACACGCTCGTAAAAGGACTCGTCTTGCGTGCGTCGGCAGGCGGGACGAAGTCCTGGTATCTAGTCTATGGCCCCCCGGGCGAAGCGCCAATGGCTGAAACTCGGCTCCTATCCGGAGATATCGCTTGGTGGTGATAGGGGAGCCCGCCAGCGCGCGCGGGATGCTCGCGCCAAGGTAGGGGATGGAGGCGACCCGGTCGCCGACAAGAAGTCGCTGGCGGCTTCCCAGACCGTTGCCGAGCTAGTCGACAACTACATCAAGCGCCACGCCTCGACGAAGCGCTCAAGCGGCGAGATATCTCGCCGCCTTCGCAAGAATGTTTCCGGCCGTGACGTCGACGGCAAGAAGTTGGAGAAGCCCTCGGCGGGTTGTATTGGCGACGTCAAGGTTTCTGAGTTGCATCGCCGCGATATCACGAAGGCAATCGACGCCGTGAAGGACCGGGGTGCCGACGTTGAGGCGAACAGGCTCTTCGAAGACGTTCGCGCCATGATTCGATGGGCTAGAGGCCGGGGCGATCTTGAGCAGAATCTCGTCGAGGGCATGCGCAAGCCCACTGAAACAGTTGAACGCGATCGCGTGCTATCTGCCGACGACATCAAATCTACGTGGGAAGCCTTAGCACACGCGAATATGCGGGAATCGACGCGGCGCGTCATCCGCTTGTGTCTTGTCACCGCACAGCGCGTAGGCGAGGTCTGCGGGATGACGGTTGACGAACTCGACCTCGACGCCTCCGTGTGGACTATTCCGCCGATACGTTCAAAAAACAAGCGCGAGCATGCGGTCCCTCTATCGCCAATGGCCGTTAAGATCATTCGCGACCAACTTGCCGACGTGGAGGCGCTTGCCGAGCGTAAGGGTCGGGCGATACCCGCATTTGTCTTCCCTGGACCTGGAGCCCGTGCGCCTGTGACCGGTGCCGCGATCGCTAAGGCGATCAAGCGTGAAGAGATCATGAAGCGCCAAAAAGCGACGATCTTGGGCGTTGAGCCTTGGACCTCACACGACCTTCGTAGATCGGCGGCAACGCACATGGAAGAGCTCGGCATCTCGCCTTTCATTATAGGCCACGTTTTGAATCACGTAAGCGCGACGAAGGCTAACATCACCAGCCGCGTTTATGCGCGCTACGATTACATGAGAGAAAAGCGAGAAGCACTCGCTCTTTGGGCTGATCGGGTGGCCGAAATTGTCAGCCAGGTCGCTCAGATTGCTCCGCGCGGCTCGATGGGCGTATCGCAACGGGGATCCGCTCAAACGCGCCCCCGAATTCAAGTACTCGAACGAGCGAAAGAGGGTGATCGTCGAAGCCCTGGTGGTTGATCGTGATCACCCTAACTACCATCGCGTCGCGTCGAGTGATTGTCAGCGAATTGACTCGCTGTACCTTGATCAAAGGACGCGACGTCACCGAGCCTACATGCTTTCGGAACGCCGTGACAAGCGCACACCGACACCACCGCCACTTAGGGATGAACTCGATGCCAGCATTCTCAAGCGTTTTTGGAGGAGGTATCGCGTTCCAGTTTGAGGAACAGAGCGGTCGTTTTCGAAATTGCGAATGGTAATAGCACTCGTGCCGGAGCGGGCGGCGAGATCCTCTTGCGTCCATTTCAATAGCGCTCTTGCGGCGCGACATTGAGAAGAATCCATGCCGCAAACTGGTGATAGGCTTTGACGGCCCGCCTCCACGCACCAGCTATCGGCATGCCCGAGACGGCATCGAATGACCTGCCACTGAACCTTCATCCAGCGGCGATTAGAGCCTCGTCCGTTTGTGATCTGAACCCCGAAAACTGGATCGCTCGGAACTGGAGTTTTCCGCGGTAACATCCCCTGGCTGGAAGAGGAGCGGAGAACGATGAAGGCATCGAAGTTTTCGGACGCGCAGAAGGCGTTCATTTTGAAGCAGGGCGCGGATGGGATTCCGGTTGCGGAGATATGTCGCCGGGCCGGCATACTACTTCAATTGGAAAAAGAAATATGACGGTCTGCTGCCGACCGAGATGAAGCGGCTGAAACAGCTCGAGGATGAGAACGCCAAGCTGAGGAAGCTTGTCGCCGACCTGTCTCTGGACAAGGAGATGCTGCAGGACGTGATCCGCCGAAAACTGTGAGGCCTGGTCGCAAACGCGAGCTGGTGGCGGAGACGTGCGCTGATTGGAATGTGTCGATCCGGCGCGCCTGCCGGGTTCTGGAGTTCGACACCTCGACCTATCACTACAAGTCCCGCCGCCGCGATCAGGCCGGCATCGAGGCTCGGATCAAGGAAATCTGTGCGACGCGGGTCTGCTACGGCTACCGGCGCGTCCATGTGTTGCTCAAGCGCGAGGGCTGGGATGTCAACATGAAGCGAACCTACCGGATTTACAGGGACTTGGGGCTCCAACTGAGGAACAAGACGCCGAAGCGGCGGGTGAAGGCGAAGCCGCGGGAGGATCGCCAGGACGCAGCCGGTCCGAATGACGTTTGGGCGATGGACTTCGTCCACGACCAGCTTGCGACCGGAAAGAAGATCCGTGTGCTGACGGTCGTCGATACGTTCTCGCGCTATGTGCCTGTGCTCGATCCGCGCTTCAGTTATCGGGCCGAGGACGTGGTCAGGACACTGGAATAGGTCTGCCCGCGGATCGGCTACCCGAAGACGATCCGCGTCGACCAAGGCTCGAGTTTGTCTCCCGCGATCTCGATCTATGGGCCTACACCAAGGGTGTGACGCTCGACTTCTCAAGGCCGGGAAAGCCAACCGACAATGCCTACATCGAAGCCTTCAACGGCCGCTTCAGGGCGGAGTGCTTGAACGCCCACTGGTTCCTGACGCTTGCAGACACGGCCGAAAAGATGGAGGATTGGCGCAGATACTACAACGAGGATCGCCCACACGGTGCGATCGGGCACAAGGTCCCGATCTCGTTGATCAATCCCGATGGCGCCGCCAGCCCGCCATCGTGACAAAGGCCGGAAACTCCACCTTCCGGCGATCCAAACAATGGGTTCAGAGCACCAATGCAACGATGGCCTTTTTGGCTCCATGTCGTTTGGCGACATTCATCGCCCACGCTTTTAGCCACGACCATTTCTTGACGCGGATCAACAGGACCTGCGCCGCTTCATAAAGAAGCCCACACAGCATGCCATCGCCGCACAACGAGACATGACCTATCCGACTGCTCTCGCCCGACTGTTTGAGTACAGGCGTCAGCCCCAGCACAGCCCCCACCGCTCGCGAATGGCGAAAGCGGGACGGAATGTCGATCGTCGAGGTATAGGCGAGCGCGACAATCGGTCCGACTCCTGGCATCGTCATCAACTGCCGGCAGACCGGATCGACCCTGGCCTCCTCACGGACCTTGCGTTCGAGTTTGAAGAACTGCTCGCGCAGCTTTTGTCTGGCAGTGAGCAACGGCTCGATGATTTCCGTCAGGTCGGGAACTGCTTCAACGAGCTCGCGTATCCTCTCATCGAACTTGAATGCTCGAATCGTTCCGACCTTCAGCCCAAAATTGCGCAAAAGCCCACGTATATCGTTTTCTATGGCGATAGCCTTTTCCTGCAACAGCTTGCGAGCCGTCAGCAAAGCGCGGCGCTTCTGGCTCGTGAGCGTCTTAACGTGCACGTCCTTGAACAGACCGACCCGCATCATTTGTGCAATACCGCGCGCATCGTTGCGATCGCTCTTGTTCGGCTGTTGAGCTTTCAAGAACGCTTTTGTGTGTCGTGTCTCGATACAGACTACCGCGTATCCAGCCTTCGCCAGCCCCTCGAACAGCCACTGAGACAGCGGACCGGTTCGAGCCCGATCCGTTCAAAGTGGAATGCGGGGTTGCTCAGGACTGCCACCAGGTCGTCCGGGTGCGTCACAACCTTTTTCTCCCGGCAGAGTTTTCCGTTTTCATCGACAATGCAAACGCTCGTTTCTTTGACAGAGACGTCGAGACCCGCATAATACTTCATGCTGCGCTTCACCTTTCTGATGTACGTGGCTGTTTCGTTCAGACCACGTTTTATCATCAGCTTGGCGCAGCACCTTCCTTCCATTCCGGTCGACGAAGATGGGGCACGAAGCCGATTACCCCATCTGGGTTGCGTATGCTCGTCCTGCTTCCCGCTGGTTATAGGTGCATGCCTATACTTATCGACCTACGCTGACTGTCCAGTCAAAACAGGGTGCATTCCACCCGATTATATCCCATTTGCCATTT
Source organism: Mesorhizobium sp. NPDC059025 (assembly GCF_042739655.1). Classification (NCBI taxonomy): domain Bacteria; kingdom Pseudomonadati; phylum Pseudomonadota; class Alphaproteobacteria; order Hyphomicrobiales; family Phyllobacteriaceae; genus Mesorhizobium; species Mesorhizobium sp. NPDC059025. The sequence goes on from NZ_JBHYIM010000001.1 coordinate 381,848, forward strand.
CTGAATCATGTTGGAATTTAAAAATATAACTATATTGATCCCGTTGAGATATGATTTTTTAATCATTGGACTGTCATCAATCTAGGATATTCTAAGTAGTCGCCTTTGTTTGACGCGCGGCCGGTGTAGTGATTTCTGGTGCCGGTCGGTTCTGCGACGGTTGTCGATCCCTTCGGAGGGATGTCGTGAGCGTAGGTTTGGCTTGTTTTGGGATTGGACATCGTATTGTCCACGATGGGGCAGTCGTTTTTACGGTACCTAGTGCTTGTGCCAGATTAGCTTGGGCGGTCTCTAGTTTAGTTTCGGTTTTGAGTTGGCAGCGTTGCTCGTCCCGTCAAGGTTTAGGCACCGCAAGAGCCTTGACTGCTAACGAGAAAGACATCTGGCGGACCAGTGAGCCGCAATCACGATGCCCTCGCGGATCTGTGGCGGGAAGGGTATCGGGGTTCCCTGCTGTTGCTGCTCAGCCGCGTAAGTACTGTATGCGTGTTGTGATGGGGAACGAAATGCAGGGCTTTCACTCGCTCCCCATTTTCCGGAGATTTCTTTCATGACGTTGAAGCCTGTTGGCGATGCCAGGCCGAACACCTTTGCCTTCGAGACTACCGCGCTGGTGAAACCTGGCGGTTTTCGCGAATATGACGTGCGCTGGTGGTTTGGCCATCCCGCGTCGGCCAGAGAACCCGAACTCAATTTGATGGGCGCGCAGGCGCTTGGTATGGGGTTAGGGACGTTGATACGCCGATGCGGCGCCGGGCCGGACATCATTGTCGGTCACGATTTCCGCAGCTATTCAATTGCCATCAAGCTGTCGATGGTGTCCGGCCTGATGGCCGCTGGCGCCCGCGTGAAAGATATCGGCCTCGCACTATCGCCTATGGCCTATTTCGCTCAGTTCGCGCTCGATACACCATCCGTCGCTATGGTGACGGCATCTCACAACGAAAATGGCTGGACCGGCGTTAAAATGGGCGCAGAGCGCCCGATGACGTTCGGTCCGAAGGAGATTAGTGCGCTGAAAGAAATTGTACTTGCTGGCGATTTTGATCTCGTCGGCAGCGGCTCTTACGAATTTGTCGCGGATTTCCGCAAAGTCTATCTCGAGGACCTAACAGTCGGCAAAAAACTGAAGCGCAGGCTGAAGGTGGTTTGCGCCTGTGGCAATGGCACCGCTGGCGCGTTTGCGCCAGAGATACTGGAGGCGATTGGATGCGAGGTCATCCCGCTCGACACTGAACTCGACCACAATTTTCCTCGCTACAATCCCAATCCAGAAGATATGGCAATGCTGTATGCCATCCGCAAAAAGGTTCTGGAAACCTGCGCCGATGTCGGCTTGGGGTTTGACGGCGACGGCGACCGCTGCGGCGTCGTCGATAACGAAGGTAACGAGATTTTTGCAGATAAAGTCGGTGTTTTGCTGGCGCGTGATATCTCGGCCTTGCACGCAAATGCCCAGTTTGTCGTCGATGTAAAGTCGACCGGCTTGTTTAATACCGACACAGTGCTGAAAGCGAATGGTGCAAAAACTGACTACTGGAAGACAGGCCATTCCTATATCAAGCGTCGTATTGTTGAACTCGGCGCGATTGCCGGCTTCGAAAAATCCGGGCACTTCTTCTTCAATCGACCACTAGGCCGCGGCTATGATGACGGGCTGATGACAGCTATCGCTGTTTGCGAGATGCTGGACCGCAACCCACAACATAATATGGCTGATCTCTACCGCAACCTGCCTCCGACCTATGGTACTCCGACGATGTCGCCGCATTGTCGCGACGAGGTGAAATACGGCGTGGTTGAAAGGGTCACGGCGGATTTCCAGGAGATGAAGGCGCATGGCAAGGCGCTTGCCGGTCAGAAGATTGCTGAACTGGTGACCACCAACGGCGTACGTGTCGTCGCTCAAGATGGTACCTGGGGGCTCGTGCGGGCGTCATCAAATAAGCCGGAGTTGGTGGTCGTGGTTGAGAGCCCGGTGTCGTCGGAACGCCGGCGCGAAATGTTTGAGGCAGTTGACGCTGTGCTACGCAAAAGCTCCGAAGTCGGTGCTTACAACCAGACATTCTGACCGGCAACGAGGGGACGTATGGCAGAACGAATCGTAAGTTTCGTCATGAGCGGGGGCGTCGGCGCTAGGCTCTGGCCGTTGTCGCGCGAGGACAATCCGAAACAGTTCCATGACCTGTCCGGCGACGGCTCTATGCTGGTGAAAACGCTACGTAGACTGAAGGCGAGACAGGCCGCCGAAACGCCAATCTATCTCATCGCCTCGGAGCGTCATGCCGACCGAGTGCGCACGGATATCGCCTCGCTGGATTTGAATGGCGGTGGCGCAATTTTTGAACCCGTCGGCCGCAACACTGCTGCCGCGGTCGCGGTCGCGACCTTGCAGTCCATCTCAGCCTATGGCGAAGACGTGCTGGTGCTAGTGGTGCCGTCCGATCACGAGATTTCGACCGATCGTCAATTCTGGCAGACCATCGAAAAGGGTGCAACCGCAGCGGCTGAAGGCCGGCTTGTGGTATTTGGCATCAAGCCAACGCAGCCGGAAATTGGCTTCGGTTACATCGAGGTTGCGCCAGGTGAATGCGACGTTTGCATGGTCTCGCGCTTCGTCGAAAAGCCTAACCTTGAGACGGCGGAATCATATCTCACCGCCGGCACCTTTTTTTGGAACACCGGTATCTTCCTGTTTCGTGCCGGTTCGATGCGCGAGGCATTCCAACAATTCACACCGGAAATTTGGCAGACCACCGCGGAAGCGTTCGGCAGGGCGGTCCGCGAGGTCTCCGGTCTCTATATGTCGCTCGAACTCTATTCCGCGATACCATCGATTTCCATCGACTATGCGATCGTAGAGCGGATCTCCAATATAGCCATGGTACCGGCAGGTTTTCGCTGGAACGATCTTGGCTCCTGGCAATCGTTGCTCGATGTCAGCCCCTCCGACAAGAAAGGCAATGTTGTGGTGGGCGATGTCCTCGCCATCGACTGCGAGCATTCCTACATTCGCAGCGAAGGGCGGCTACTCTCCGTGATTGGGATGAAAGATGTCGCCATCGTATCGACGCCAGACGCCACCTTCGTCGCACCGGTCAGCCACAGTCAAAATGTCAAAAAGATCGTCGAGCAACTGGAAAAGAGTGGTCGACTGGAAACCAAATTCACACCTGCGCACGATCGAGCTATCGTCAGCGGTGGCTGGCGTAGGCGAGTCGGTCACTGGCTGTTCGAAGAAACCCTGCCACTATGGTCGACCGCCGGCGTTGACGAGGTGCATGGCGGCTTTCACGAAGCGCTGGGGTTTGATGGGCGCGCGTTGAAAAAGCCGAAGCGTATGCGCACCATGGCGCGCCAGATTTATGCCTTCGCCGTGGCCAAGGAGCGTGGCTGGACAGGCCCCGCCGAGCAGCTGATTGACCATGGCATCGCCTTCATGGCCAACAAGGGCCGTACCGATCGTGGCGGTTGGGTGCGCATGTTGAATATTGATGGCTCTGTGGCTGATCCAGTGGAAGACGCGTACGATCATTCATGCGTGCTTTTGGCGCTGGCGCACGCCTATCGGGTCGGCCACAAGAGTGCGCTGTCGCTCGCTGAGGAAACTTTCCGTTTTCTCGATGGGTATCTTGAAGATGCTCGTTTGACTGGTTTCTTGGAGACGCCGAACGGGGAGGGGATGCGACGCTCCAATCCACACATGCATTTGTTGGAAGCTTTTCTTGCCTGGCACACGGTAACCGGTGACCGCGCCTATCTGCGTCGCGCTTCCCGCATCATAGATTTGTTCCGCTGCCATTTTTTCAATCCTGAAAGCTGGACGCTGGGTGAATTCTTTGACCGTGACTGGAAGCCCATTGCGGGTATCGGGGGCGATTGGACCGAGCCCGGCCACCATTTCGAATGGGCCTCACTACTCGTGGACTTCGCCTGCAAAAGTGGTCAGAAGGATTTGATCGTTTTCGCCCGCAAGCTCTACGCCTCGGCCATCACCAACGGATTGAACCGCGCCACTGGTCTTGCCTACGGCGCGGTGTCTAGGCAGGGCTTGCCACTAGAGGGTATCTCGCGCAGCTGGCCGCAGTCGGAAGCCATTAAGGCCGCCATCGCGCTCGACGGTACCAGCGGTCCAGATCTGAAACCGGAAGTCGAGGCGCGCGTCGGGCGCTTGTTCCGATGGCACATTGACCCAGCGCCCCGGGGCCTGTGGATCGACCAGATCGACGAACGTGGCCGGTCGCTCGCTACCGAAGTTCCCGCCTCGATCTTCTATCACTTGGTCTCCGCGCTGACGCAGTATCTGGACGGCACGGAAGAGTTATCGTGAGCCGTGTTGGCCTTCATGAACAAGGTGGTAAGAAAGTTCCGCTGGCCGCGAGTTCGACGCGAGCTTCTTAAAGCCGCCGACGGTACCCCTCGAACTTCGTCGGCGTGCCAGATGCAGTTCGGATGATAGATGCCATCGCCAGTAATCGCAGCTGGGCCACCTGACCGCCGGCTTCCCGCTCTTGAGTTGGCGCGTCGGTCCTTGGTTATACGCAGAATTCCGGCTGCGATCTGCTAGCATCATACCAACGGCCTGCCGAAATGACTCGACCGAGTTCGTAAGCTGACGCTCGCTTGATTCAAGGTGGCGGGGAGGGCATTTCGCAATGCCAAAACCGTTGAGATCAAGCCGCGCCACACGCCGTCGCAGTTTCGCCGCCTGTCCGCTTCGACAAAGGATGCGATCCTGTGCCGTCTGTCGATCGCGGCAGTGCTTCACGGAATGAGCCGTGCGGAGGCTGCCCAGATCGGCGAGATCGATCGACAGACGCTACGTTACTGGGCGCACCGCTTCAACGTGTATGTCCAGGTCGGGCTGAAGCAGAACCGCCGCCGGGAAACCTAAGGCGGCTGTCGATCACGCAGCAGGCTGAACTTACCGGGATCGTGGAAGCCGACCTGACCCCCGCTATCTATGGCGTGGTGCGCTGGCGTCGCACCGACCTTCAGCGTGTGATGGAGGAGCGCTTCGCTGTCGGATATCACGAGCGCACCATCGGCAAGCTGTTCAAGGCTCCCGGCTTTTCGCGCATCAGCGCCAAGCTGAATCAACCAAGCAGGACGGCGAGCTCACTCAGGCGTTCAAAAAACTACTTCGTGCACGCTTGGCGCGCACCTCGCGGCGTGACGCATAAGAAGAAAATCGAGATATGGTTCGAGGGTGGGGCGCACAAAAGCCAGAAGATGGCCTCGTTCGGCTGTGGGCGCGCCGCGGCACACGGCCTACCTTTTCGGTGCGATCCGGTAGTGCGCGGAACAGGGGCCGCACTGGCGTTGCCCTTCGCCGACACAGACGCATGCCGTCATCTCGACGAGATCGCGCTGCGCGTCGCCAGGGGGATAAACTGTACGAACGAAAAACACCAGTGCCGCCAACAAATCAGCCGCGATTGGAGTCCAAATCGGCTGCACCTTAATAAGACTCGCAATTCGATGTGCGCCCAGCAATACAAATCCGTGGATTTTTAGTCTGTTGCGTGGGGCAGTGGCGCAATTTCGACGGGGGTAGATTTTGCCAAAATCATTCGCGCAATTTATCAATACTGATTACGACACAAGTATGCCGATAGCGTCATATCTTATTGATTTATATGGAGCTTTCTGTATTTACACGAAGCAAAAGGTTCCTATCATGGCTTTTGTTTGATGCGGTCATAGGCCTCGATATGGGAACTCATAAAGGTATGCGAGACATGCTCAAAATATTATGGCCAGCGGTCTTTTCTTTCTCAATCGGCATGACGAGCGTGGCTTTTGCCGCGGATCTTATGACGGATAATAGTCCTCCGGAACCGGCGCTGAAGCCGGTGTTCTCCTGGACAGGTTTCTACGCCGGCGTAAGTGTCGGAGGTGGTTTTGGTGGCAACGACGAGGTCGGCCTTCGTTCGAGCGGAGTATTCTTGGGATCTTTCGGCACGATGGAAGGCAGCGGTTTTATCGGTGGCGGTCAGATTGGCTATAACCAAGAAATTGGTGGCAATTGGGTTGTCGGTCTGGAAACCGATTTCCAAGGTGCCAACATTAAGGACTCTGTCGTCCGGGGCGGGGTACATTCATCGTCCAAGATCAACTGGTTCGGTACGGTCAGACCTCGGGTCGGCTATATCTACGGCAGCACTTTGCTCTATGGCACCGGTGGTTTGGCCTATGGTAATATCGCTTACAGGATTGATGTCGGCGGCATAAGCGCGTTCGATGCAAGCAAGACTAAGGCCGGATGGACGCTTGGAGGCGGCATCGAGCATGCCTTCACCGATCACATCAGTGCCAAGCTCGAATATCAATACGTAGATTTTGGAAAATACACCATAAGCGGTACGGGCTTATCGACCGAAGCTACGCCCGATTTCCATAGTGTTCGGGTCGGCCTCAATTACAAGTTCTAGAGACTAACAACAATTGAGACACGCGGCATCCGCTGTCGTGAAGGGTGTGGATTATCTCATGAAAGGATAATGCAATGTCTCTTGTAAATATCGGACTATTGAATAACGGTACAACGACAATCAATTCGCAAAACTGGAATAGTACGAATACGTTGGAGTTGAACCTTGTCTCCAACGGTACCCTGATCGTCGACGGTGTCGATGTCAAGCTGACTAACATTCTGGGCGGCAGCATCGTCTCGAGCACTACAATTCAAGTGGTCAACGGCGCGAACTTGGTCGTGGATGCAACGGTTGCCGATCTCTCCGTCGGATCGAACGTCACATATGGGATAGGCCAAAACACGAGCGTCACGGTTAATACGGGACTTCTTAATGTCGGCTTGCTGAATGCCACTACGATCAACTTCGCCAATGCTGGGGGGACAGGCTTGTTTAAGCTCGACCCGGGAGGGTTAAGCCTCAATCTATCGGCCCCCCCAAAAGTGCTTAACGTCCAAGCAGGCAACCGGATCGAAGTGGTCGGTTCATCCAGCGTCACCCAGATCGGAAATACGGTGACTTTCTTCGGCGGACCGCTTGGTATCTTGCCGCTTGCTTCGTACACCATTCCCGCCGGTGTTACATACTCATACCAAAACAGCACAGATACGCTGACTTTCACCAGCTGTTTCCTGCGCGGTACGCGCATCAAAACGCCCGAGGGCGAGGTTGCTGTCGAAGAATTGAAGGTCGGTGATCTTGTAATCGCGCTCAATAGTGGTGTCGTTCCCATCAAGTGGGTCGGGCGTCGTAGGCTCGATCCGAAATCGATCGAAAAACCGAGAGACAGTCTTCCAATCCGCGTCAGGGCGAGCGCAATCGCGGAGAACGTTCCGAGTAGGGATCTCTACGTCTCTCCCGACCATTGCATGTTTTTGGAAAAGTCGCTTATCCCGGCGAAACTCCTCATCAATGGAGCAACGGTTACACAGGAGGTGGTACTTACGATATTCGAATATTACCACATCGAACTCGATTGCCACGACGTTATTTTGGCGGAAGGAGCGCAAACCGAGACTTATCTCGATCTTGGTGGCCGCAATGCGTTTCACGATCCTGGTGTTTTGCGCTTTGGCTCAACCCAAGTCACACGTAGCTGGAACGATTGGTGTTATCCGCCAGTCTATGCTGGAGATGTGCTCGATCGGGCTCGGGCTACGTTGGCCAGACAGGCGGAAGCACTTGGTTATGCCATAGCTGAAGCAAAAGCTTCATAGAAACCGGCTGCACGGCAAACGGATGATTTTTCGCTTGCCTGTGATGCGGGCAAGTTGGCATGTAAGTCAAAAAATCGCAGTTCGTATCTCTTTCGAGAACCGCTGGCTTAGTTGCAATTACTTAATTCACTCATTTCCGGCTACAAGGGCTCAGGGTTCCGTGAATGGATCATAGTGATTTCATTTCACCTTATTCGCTCGACATTTGCCAAATCGACGAAAACTCGTTGATTAAAATGTTCTGCGGCAAAACTGTTTTTTTTGACGGTGTGTTTAAGGGGAACTACAGCCTCGCTATCGTCAATCGGCATCTCGCAAACGCACTGATTGATATTGGAGTCGATCTCACTTGCCACACTTCAGAACAAGGCTGGCAGGTTGATCCTGAATTGGATGTTGCCACCTCCGTCAAGCTGCGGATGTGCGAAACCTATCCTGCTACTGGCGAACAATTCGATATCCATTTGCGCAACACATGGCCGCCGGCAACTCACAATATGGTTGGCCGGGTTAATGCGTATGTCAGCTTTGCCTGGGAAGAACTGGAATTCCCACAACATCTCGTTGACCGTTTTAATCGTGACCTTGACCTTGTTATGGTGACGTCCAATTTCGTCAAACAAGCGTTCGTTCAGTCGGGTGTTTCGATTCCGATCGAAGTTATTGGTAATGGTTGCGATCATGTCAGCGATGAAGCAGGCCTTTCGCCATCTCTGTTACCTCCACACCCCCGCAAACGTATTTTGCATGTCTCCTCATGTTTCCCCCGTAAAGGTATCGATGTTCTTCTAGATGCCTATTCACAGACCTTTCGGAAGGAGGACCCCGTCGAACTCGTGATCAAGACTTTTCCGAACCCGGACAATGTTCTCGCTGCGGCGATGGTAGAGAGAGCCACGCGCCTGGCCGCTGCGCCACCGGTTACAGTTCTCGATACGTATTGTGATAACGAACAACTGCTGGTGCTGTATCGCACGGCAGCAATGATCGTAGCGCCGAGCAGGGGTGAAGGTTTCGCTCTGCCGCTGGTTGAGGCAATGCGCCTCAGCGTTCCTGTGGTCACAACGAATTACGGTGGCCAGCTCGATTTCTGCGGACCTGATACAGCATGGCTCGTCGGCTACCATTTGGCAGCATCACAGGCCCATGTTGCGGGGTCGCTCAGTCTATGGGCAGAGCCGTCGGTCGACGAACTGGGCGTGCAGATGCGAGCCGTGCTTGATTCACCAGACGAAGCCCAGGCCCGCTGCACACGGGCACGCAGGCGGCTTGCTGCCCATTTTACTTGGCGAGACGTCGCGCGCCGCGTGCTCGCTGCCTTGCAGAAATCATCCGCTACGTCTGCCGCGCCAAGACGCGATTGGAGTATAGACCTGATATCGTCGTGGCAACAGCAATGCGGAATTGCTACCTATTCACAACATCTTTATGGAACGTTGCCGTTCTCGGGTAGACTGGCGCATATTTTCGCCCGCCGAATTCTGAACGATGGGCTTTCGGATATCTCAGATAGTATCTCAACGGAACTGAAATGCCTCAGCGTATCGCGAATCTGGGGCTATGATCTGGCCGCACTCCAGTGCCTTATCAGGCAAGTTGAACATGGACGAGGCAACGTCCTGTGGATTCAACATCATCCAGGTCATTTCTCCACGCGCGACATGGAAATGCTTACGCAGGGGTTTGCAAAGTACAGACATCGCTTACGCGTCATCACCATGCACAGCGTCAAAGAAGCGATGCGCGGCGGTTCTTTGCAATGGACGAGGGCGTTTGATTTGGTTTTTGTCCATTCTGCCGAGGATGCAGAACTGCTGGCGGCCACCGGGCACCATAACCCCATTGTTATTCCGCATGGTGTGCTTCCGGAGTCGGGGAATACTCCACGGCCGGATCCGGATCATTTCACGATTGGCTCCTTTGGCTTCCTCATGCCTCACAAGAATGTCGATCAGCTGGTGCTGGCGTTTGCACAGGCTCGCGCCTACGAACCGCGGCTGCGGCTGAAACTTTTGAATTGTGTGCTCCCCAATGAAACGTCACGCACAGCTAGGGCAACTCTTGAAAACTTGATTAAGCACTTGTCGCTATCGGACAGTATTTCGGCGCGCTTCGATTTCGTACCAGAGGACAAGCTTCGGCACGAACTGGCGGGCTGTAATCTTCTTGCCTTTCTTTATGGTCCTTCGACTGAAACAGCTACGGGAGCCGCGCGGATCGCAATGGCAGCCAACCGTCCGATGCTGTGTTCACGTTCACCGGTGCTGCGTGACATGTGGCCACTCAGCCATGTTGTAAGGAGCACTGACGTTGGATGCATTGCCGAAGCATTGCTGAGCCTCGCGCAGAGTCCGGAACTTCTGACCCTTCGCGACGTCGACCGCCGCCGGGCATCGCAATGGTATTCCTATTCGCGGATAGCCGCACGGCATGTCGCGGCAATCGAACAGATTCTGGAAGGAAAAGATGACTGTCGTCGAGTTGCATGAACCACTGCTTCATGCCCTGCCGAACGATATCTTCTCCTATCCGGCGGAAAGTTTCGTTGAAGCTTGGGCTGCGGCGCTTGATCTTACGGAGAACGAGTTGCCCATGGCAGATCGTCTTGATCTAGCGAATGCAATACGCAAAGGAACCAGCCGTCTAAGGATCATCGATGCACTCGGAGCGCGTACCGCGACTGTGCCGGCAAAATTGTACCGCAATACGGCCATGCACGTCCTCACGCGTAAGCCCGATCAATTCTCGGTCATCGAAAGTTTCACGCAATTTGCGCCGGAAAATGATGCTGCTTTCCTCCAATACATTTTTACGCAAATCTGCGATCGAGATCCGAGCGCTGGAGAGCGGCTGAGCCTCGAGTTCGATCTGCGTCGCGGCGTGGCGACGCGTTCAGAAGTCGTGAAACGGGTTGTTGCTAGTGCGCATCGCGACGGCACCACAGTGCTCTGGGATACGCTTCAACCGACCCGAGAAATAGAAAAGGCGCAAAGCGCTGACCCAACGGATGCACGTATTATGCCCGCCGGGCTCGTTGTCGATAAAAACGGGCAAGAAACGCTGGTTTTTGTTCGCGAAGTGGAAAATGTTGGCTGGATGATCGGCCCCGATCTTCTGCGCCAACCGCTTAGCATCTCCGACAATGGCTGGAATGTGTATCCTGGGTGGTTGATTGTCGGCCCAAAGCGGAGTTTCACAGAAGGCCTATGGTTGCTTAGTCTTGATCTGGTTCAGGAGAAGAACGCGGAAATCGACGTGGAAATCGTGGCGAATTCCGGTCTCGACATTCTGCAGAGTCTGACGATCGTGGGGTCGTTTTCTGGCACTGTTTGTGTCGGTATAGAGCACGAGCATCGATTCATCGAACTGCGCATACGTGTCCACGAACGAAACTCCAAAAGCAGGTGGCTGAGGCCCCGCAACATCGCAATGCAGCGCGCTTCATGATCCAGAGTGCTCGTGTGCCGTTTAATTTCCTGCGCTCAATTGCCTTTCGGATCAACTCAAACGTGTATTCACGCTGGAGGCAAACTGAGCAGGAAGCTTCGATGAACATGATCATCGAAGCCGATGCAGCTCGCGATCGAAGCGACTGGGCCCGTGCCGCGCACTGTTACGCCAAAGCTTTGGAAGATGAGCCACAGCGGACAGCTCTGCTTGTTCAGTTTGGGCACGCTTCCAAAGAACTCGGAGATTTCGAGAAGGCGCGGCTAGCCTATCTGAAATTTCTCGACTCTCACTCAGACGATTGGGACGTTTATCTGCAGCTCGGTCATCTTTTCAACAAGATGAACGACCCGAAAACAGCACTCGAATGGTATGAGCAGGCGGAGCGTCTTGCCCCAGGCAACAACGATGTTTTATATCACGCAAATACCACTCGGATGCGCATTTCTCGACGTGAGATCGAGGAAATGCGGCAAAGCGCGCTTGAGATGGTGACGGCGGGGCGCTGGCACGAAGCGCGGGATTTGTTGCGCGAACTCGTTGGCAGCGGCGAAACGGATCTTATTGCCATATTCGCGAACGTGACGAAGGAGGCGGGCGACTTCAGTGAGGCTCTGAAACTCTATGAAGCCTATCGCAGCTATGCCAAAGCTGTTGAACCGAATTCTCTCGTCGACGTCGAAATCCAGGTTGGCCATCTCTACAAGGCGATGCATGATTTCAGTGCCGCGTTGCGGCAATACATCCGCGCACGCACCATGGAATTCGAGTTGCGAGATCATGTAGCGCCAGAATCTATCTGCGAGCGCGAAATCCGCGCATGTATGCGTGAGATCTACACTTGTTTCTGGATTGAGGACTAACAGCTCAAAGCAGCCCGCAGTGTATGCCTCCGGTGAGAGCCACCTCACCGACAGAGGCGGACATACGGTCTTACGTTGTACCCATCAAGGAAGGCAGCAAGGTGATTTTCGAGCTGATGGTGGGTTTCGTAGTGATATCGCCGGACGGTTGCCTCCTTCAGCGTTCGGTTCATCCTTTCGACCTGACCGTTGGTACATAGATGGTTGGCTTGGTGAGGCGGTGTTCGATGCCGTGTCCCCAGCAGGTTCGGTCGAAAGGGTGGCCGCGCCAGCGCGCGGTAGGGCCGTCCCGGTTCTTGGGTAGGTCGGCGAACTGGATGCCGTTGTCGGTGAGCACGGTGTGGATCTTGTAGGGAACGGCTTCGACCAATTCGTTGAGGAAAGCTCTGGCTGTGACGGTGGTCGCCTTCTGCATCAGCCGAGCAATGGCAAATTTCGAGGTGCGGTCCCCCGCTACGAAGAGATAGAGCCTACCTTCCTCGGTTCGGACTTCGGCGATGTCGATGTGGATGTGGAAATAGCGTAAGCGATGTTCTCAGGCCACTGCGCTGAGTTCGGCAGCGCGGATGTAGGCCCACGGCAGGAGATCGTCGATCTGGCTGTTTGGGTGGCCGTTGATGATCCGGGTGAGGATGTCGGTGAGATAGCCGAGCGGCTCGACACCGTTGAGTTTGCAGGTTTCGATCAGCGAAGCGACGAAGGCCCAGTGCTCAGCGCCGCCGTCCGATCCGGCAAAGAGTGCATTCTTGCGGTTTAGCGCAGTAGGACGGATCGAGCGTTCAACAGTGTTGCTATCGATCTCGATGCGGCCATCGTTGAGGAAGCGCGAGAGGCCTTCCCAGCGCGACAGCGTGTATCGGATCGCCTCGGCGAGCTTTGTCTTCTGGCTGATCAGCCCGAGCTTCTCGCGCAGCCAGGGCTCGAGAGCGACGGTGATCGGCAGGCTCTTTTCCTGGCGCACGGCACGACGCTGCTCGGCCGACCGTCCACGGATGTCGTCTTCGATGCGATAAAAGTTCGGCGATCCGTCTCAGCGCCTCGCTGGCGGTCGGCGCGGAACCGGCCGCGGCGAGTTCATAGAAGCGCCTACGCACGTGCGCCCAGCAGAAGGCGAGCGTCACGCCGCTGTTGTCGGCGAGCACGCGATAGCCGCCATAGCCGTCGACCTGCAGGATTCCTGTGAAGCCCGCCAGATGAGCGATCGGGCGCTCGGCCTTTCGGTCCGGCGCATAGACATAAGCGACGCCCGGCGGGTCGTTCCCCTGCCATGGCCGATCATCACGCGCATAAGCCCAGAGCTGGCCTGTCTTGGTCTTGCCGCGACCGGGATCGAGTACCGGCGCAGTGGTCTCGTCGGAGAACAGCTTCGGCGAGGACTTCAGCTTCGCCAGCAGCCGTTCATGAATCGGACGCAGGTGCCAGGCGGCGCGGCCGACCCAGTCGGCGAGTGTCGAGCGATCAAGATTGATGCCCTGCCGGGCGTAGATCTGCGCCTGGCGATAGAGCGGCAGGTGATCGGCATATTTGGAGACCAGCACCTGCGCGACGGTGGCCTCGGTCGGCAGCCCGCCTTCGATCAGCCGGGCGGGCGCCGGAGCCTGAACGATCACGTCCTCGCAGGCACGGCAGGCATATTTGGGCCGGCGCACGACGATCACACGCAGTTGCGCCGGAACGATGTCGAGCCGCTCGCTTACGTCCTCGCCGATCCGATGCAAGTCATTGCGGCAGCACGGGCAGGCATGGTCCTCGATGTCGCCCCCCATCTCCGTACGTGGCAGATGGGGTGGCAACACGCCGCGGTTCGCCCGACGCTCGGTGACACGCGCCTGACGCTCCATGGGAGCAGCCTGTTCGGTCTCCTCCTCGCCGGCGGCCTCGATCTGCTCGGCCTCTTCGAGCCCTAGCAGCAACTGATCCTCGGGAAGCGTCTCCGCACGACGGCCGAAGGGATGACGCTGCAATTCCTTAATGATCTGGATCAGGCGAGCATTCTCGACGTCGCGCGCCAGGACCATCGCCTTCAGCGCGTCCGGATCGTCGGGAAGCTGGTCAGCCGTCATCGCCATGAGTGGATCAGACCATATTCGCCGACAGCCCGGGAGCGGAATCCAGGCTGATTCACTTCGTCGCGGGTCAGCCGGCCTGAGCTGGACCGCGGGTCCGGCGCGCCTCATGGACGCGCCGCCAGTCGAGACCTTCGAGCAGCGCAGAGAACTGCGCCGCCGTCAGCCGCATCACGCCGTCCTGAACCTTTGGCCAGCGGAACTCCCCGTCCTCCAGGGGCGTGGCATAGAGGCAGACGCCGGTGCCGTCCCATGTTTGGACGGCCTCCGTTTTGCAAGAGCTGAGATGGCCGACAGCATGCGGATCGCTTGCGGTCATGTATTCGGCCTCCAGTGTGCGATGCGTAGCCGCACGGGCCTTGATGGAATCCGCGAACTGACACCCCATCAAAAGAGCGGACTCGAAGTCCTCTCGGACGGACGGGCTTTATCAGTCACGGTCACGACCGTTTGCCATCATTCAACTTCAGTCTTGCAATGCGATTACGGCTCCTGGCGCTTTCGAAGCGGTCTGCTTTACGCGACGGTTCGCAGGACCGCTGGAATGAAGTTTACCTTCCGCACCATAATCGCCCACGCGATCCTGGCTGTTTTGTTGGCCATCGCCGTGGCGACCACGTTAGTCGGTTTGCGCTCCAGAAGGTTCGCGAGCCAGGCCGAGGTGCCGGTGGGACGTGACCGCGCCCAGCGCAGGGTTGATCGATTGCCGACGATCAAAAGCTTTCTTAAATACGGGTTTCCCCGCTTGCTGATCGGCCCGAGACGATCCTTCCCACCGCTTGAATGTTGCCGCGGCACGAGGCCGAGCCACGCTGCAAACTGGCGCCCCGATTTGAAGTGCTAGGGGTCGCTGACCGCTGCAATGAGTGCAGTCGCAATGATCGGTCCAATCCCGGGAATTGTCGCGAGTCTTTTGCTCATCGGACTCTCCCGATGCCAGGCCAAAATGCGCGCGTCGAGTACCTTGATGCGGGCCTCGAGATCCTGGAGTTGGCAATGAAGTACTTCAACGACCTCCTTCACAAGTTGAGGAAGCGTCCTGTACACGTCGTCCGTCACGGCGTATGCGGCCTTCAGGGCGTTATGCATGCCTTGCGCAGAGATGATCCCAAACTCCGCCAGATGCGATCGCAAAGCCACCGATACGTTGGTTCGCTGGCGAATGAGAAGATCGCGCGATTTGTGAAGCATGCCCAATGCTTGCTGCTCGCGACTCTTCACCGGCACAAACCGCATCGAGGGTCGGGCCGCTGCTTCGCAAATTGCTTCGGCATCAGCAGCATCGTTTTTGTTCGTTTTGACGAATGGCTTCACATACTGCGGTGCGATCAACTTTACGTCGTGGCCCATTGCAATGAATTCGCGCGCCCAATGATGCGCGGTCGCGCACGCTTCCAATATCACTGTGCAGGGTGGAATCTCTGGAATGATATCCAAGAGTGCTGATCTGCGTACCCGTTTCTGCAGCACCGATCGTCCGGCCGCGTCGGTGGCATGTATCTGGAACACGTGCTTGGCGATGTCGATGCCGACCATCGCGATCTGGTCGCTTGTCATGTTGAACACCTCTCTCTCCAGCAGCCAGCCAGCCTGGCTCGTCAGCGTCGCAGCTGGGGGCGGAGGCCGTCCATCCCATCAGAAGATCAGCTTGATCCGGTCCGTGTGTTTGGCGCGGAAGACGTAGATCGCGCCGCTGAACGGATCGGCGTCCATCGTCTCGCGCACCAGGGCCGTCAAGCCCTCCGCACCCTTGCGGAAGTCCACCGGCTTCGTCGCGACCATGACCTTGACCGCACCCATCGGCCCGATCACGACGTCGCCTTCAGCGCGCGGATCACCGCCGCGACCGTCTTGGCGTCGGCGCCACGGCCGACACGCATGGCGACGCCGTCGATCTCCAGCTCGATAACGCCGGCGTCGCGGGCGGCTTTCCGTTTGCGTTGTGGCTGCTGTTTCCGCGTCGGTTCCAGCTTCGGAGCCGCACCACTGCCGGCACGAACAACGGTTCCGGTGCCAGCGTCTCCGCCAACGGTACACGAGCAGCCCGACGCCAGGCGAACAACTGCTGCGGGGACAATGCATACCGCCGGGCCACGGCACTCACGGTCTCGCCGGCATCGTAACTTTCCGCCACGATCCGGGCTTTCTCTTCCGGCAGCCATTCGCACCGCCGACCGGAACCCGTGAACACCTCGAAACGGCGCGCGGGCTCAAGATCGCTGGATTTAAGCGTAAGCTCTGAAATCGTCACGTGTCGAACCCCTCAAAGGCTCCGAACATCGTTCCTCACGACCACGCGCGAAAGGTGCCACCAGAACAGCGCTTACGAAATAGCCAATCGGGTAGCGCTTGAAGGGTTGTTTGGCCGACTTCTCGCCCGCGACTTTGGGCAAGCGGCTGATCCCATGGCGCTGAAAGCAGCGATGCAAGGACGAACGCGTCAAGTGCGGGATCGTCGCTTGCAGCGCATAGAGACAGTCATCCAGAGGCAGCAGCGTATGCTTGCGAAAGGCGATGACCATCGCCCTTCATCAACCGTCAGAACGGTGGAGCATACAATCTTCGGACCCATCGGTGCATCGTGGACGAAGGCCCGCTTGCGCCACTTGGCAACGGTCTTCTGATTTAAACCGTGCTGCGTTGCGAGTTCTTTGAGCGGAGCCTTCGATCGCTGTATTGCCGCTCGAATGGCGTGCGTGGTCGTGGCGCTGCCGTGGAGTATCTGTCCCATAATTTGTCCCTGAATGAAGGGACAGCTTGACTGATTCCCCACACTCCGGGACTAAACATCTAGACACCTAGGATTACCCCTGGGACTTCCGACGTTCGCCCTCAGCCTACAAGGCGGCTCTCACCGGAGGGGTACGTCGCACAGCCGATCGACTACATGTTCAAGCGCCGGAATGGCTTCACACGCTTCCTCGGAGACCGGTGCGTCTGCATAATGAGCAATGCGGCCGAACTGGCGCTGGGCGGCCTGGCTCTCGCCAGAAAGCCCTGACTCTTCGCCGGCTCCCAACGCGCCGCCGTCATGTAGACGTTGATCGCGACCGCCCGCCTCAACGAAGTTGACTGCAGGCTTGGCTCGCCGACGTGCTCGCCCACATCGCCGATACGCCGCAGAGCCGGCTAGGCGATCTCCTGCCATGGAAATGACGCCGACTCACCGTCACGGTGAAAGCAGCCTGACCGCGGCCCTCATCGGACGCTTACCCCGCAGTCACATATCCATCAACCGCTGTCGTGGTCTCTTATTGCGGTAAGGAGCAGCCATCCCAGCAAATAGGTGAAGCTTGTCACGAGAAAGGTGATAAATATCGCTTTGAGCCCCAGTGGCAGCTCTGCTTCGTCGGGCAAATGTGGAGGAACGATCACCTCAAGATACAGCTGTTGACGCCGTGCGTCGGCCCGTGCCACCTCAAGCGCATCAAGCGCCGAGACAAGGGCCTTGTTGGCAAATTCCCGCAGCAACACCAAGCTTTCGTAACTTGCGATCCTCGGAGCGATCGATGTATCGGATCCGGCTATTTTGGCACGTTCCATGCTGATTTGGTTTTCGAGAGCGGCAATGCGGCTAGTCATGAATGGAATGACACTACTGTCTGGAGTGGTTTTATGAGTTTCAGCTAGGCGTGCGTTGGTCGTCGCTAATTCGGCAGAGAGTCGGCTGATTAGTTCGGCCATGGAAGTGGAATTCGCATTCGGGTCGATCATCAATTCCTTGTTACGGAAATTGGTGATGGTTTTTTGTGCCTCAATGACGCGGTCTTCTGCACCGCGAACCTCTTGGATAGCAAATCTTACCGCATCGCCGCGTGCGCGATCATTCAGGCGCGACAAAAGATTACCGCCGAGCGCCAGCAGCTTGGTATTGAGGTCATAGGCCTCCCTCGCGTGAAATGCGGTGGTGCGCAGCGTCGTTATACCGGTAGTATCGTTGTGTATGACCGCCACACGATCGGCATAATATCGGTATAATTCCTCTTTGCTGCCATACTCCCAGAAGCGAGGAAACCGAGTCAGCCAGTCGGCATCTGGGCTGCCAAAGATTGCGCGGAGAGGCAACTGCTTGCCAATCTCGCCCAGCGCGTCTCGTGATCGCATATATTCCTGGACGGAGAAAGTGTCGTCCTGTGACCGAGTGATACCGCTATTTTGCAGCAAAGAGCCAAAGGCATTCGATGACGGTGGGGATGCCATGCGCACGACAAAGGCGGATTCCGATACGTAGATCGGCGCTGCAAAAATGCCGTAGTAGAGGCCCACTAGCGCAACGGGCAACACTACCATGGCAAGAAAGATGCGCGTTCGCCAGGATGGCTTTCTGGTAAGATGAGTCAGCCTCTGCACTTGTGACAATTTGGCGAACGAGGATCTCACTATGCTTGGGTCTGCCCGTTGCACCAAGGCCTGGCTTGTAGCATCCGCAACGAGATACACCGAGTTGTTCTTGGTCAACGGAAGCATGGCAAAACCTTCAGCGGGCTCAACCCGTTAAGTTGCAGTCTTAATTGTCTGAAATTGTCGGAAAACATATTGAGCTGTGGGCCATCGCCGGTAACGTGGCAGTTTCCGTACGGAAGTTGAGCAAGGGAAAGTGCATGCCTGCAGGGCACGAGGAAGCCAAAGGTATGTCGCGTTTCACGACCGGATTGAAAATCCAGGCACGCGTCATTGGTGCACTGATCATGCGGGAGATGCTGACCCGCTATGGTCGTGAGAATATGGGCTTTCTCTGGCTGGTCCTCGAACCGATGATCCTGACATGCGGCGTGATGCTGATGTGGTCTCTGCTGAAGCGTGAATCCCACGGTCTCGTCCTCGTGGCTTTCGTTCTGAGCGGCTACATGCCGCTCACGCTCTGGCGTCACGTGACCTCGCACTCGGTCTCTTGTTTGCGGCAGAACCTTCCACTGATGTATCATCGCCAAATACGTTTGGCTGACGCCCTTTTTGCCCGAGCATTCTTGGAAATTGGGGGAACAACGGTTGCGCTGGTCGTGGTCTATACGATCGTGCGCGTGGCGAATTTCATGGAGCCCTACGAAAACATCGGCCTGCTTCTTGCTGGTTGGCTTTTCATGGCATGGTTTGCATTTGCAGCCGGGCTCATACTTGCCGCTGCGTCGGAGAGATTGGAGTTCGTTGAAAAGATCATTCAGCCTATGCAGTACCTGCTGCTGCCCATTTCGGGTATGTTTTTTATGGTAGCATGGCTGCCCAGTGAGGCGCGGAAGCTCGCGCTCTATGTGCCCCTTGTCCATTGTTTCGAACTTTTCCGTGCGGGCGTATTTGGAGATTCGCTCGTTACCTACTACGACATCGGCTATATTTTCAAATGCTGCCTGTTCACGACAGCAGTTGGACTTTTTCTGGTCGATCGAGCAAGGCGCCATGTCAAGTTTGAGTAAGGGATCTGTGATCCTGCTGTATGTGTGTGCTCTCTGTCCTAGCCATTGGTTTGTTCTCTGCAGATCTGGTTCCTTGTCGCCCATGAATCTGACGATCCTTGTTTCATGGTAGAAGAATGCGTCTTCGAGGAACTGTGCTTGATGAATTCAGCGTCGGGGCATAAGCCTCATAACCCATCAGCACTGATGGCCGTTAAGTCGCTTCGAGTCCCTGCAGGGACCCTTTCCCATCGTTGGACTCCGAATCTCCAGTTCGAGTCGTTGGATAGGAAAGCGCGGTCAATGCGACATCCGCTTTTTTCCGGCGAATCTTTTTCGCTTGTATCCTTTCGAGTTCCGAGCCAAGCGGCTTGATACGCTCTTGCACTTCCTTCATGCGGTCGCCATGGACCGCGAGAATATTGGCAACCTTGCCAAAGGGGAATTGTGTCTCAAGCATAGATTCGTTCTGAATATGTATCAGTTTTCTATCTTCAACACTCCAAATACCATAACCGAGCGCAGATACATGTCGGTAGATGGCGCCAGGACTTGTCTTCGATAACACCGCGAGCATGTCACGATTGATTTCCATCAACATAGTTGGTCTGTGTCGGGTAACAGTTTGCGTCGCGCCGGCAAGGAATAACTCTTCAGCTCCTTCAATATCTACCTTGATGACGTCCGGTCGATGGTGCTGAATAACGTTATCGAGCGTTTCGACGCGCGTTACATGTCCGGCTTCGCCTGCTCTCACGCTGTGGGCGACAAGCCGGGTTGCTCCCGCATTGATCGTCTTTTCGGCATCGCTGAGCTCCATCTCGCCGGACCTATCGGCTAGTGCGAGCTGGCGCACGACGGCCTGTGCAGTGAAGCCGTTCTCCTTAATGGATCGGTCGAAGAGCTCCCAAAGTTTCGGAAGAGGCTCAAATGCAAGAATGTTGCCGCTGAACTTCGGTTTCGCTGCCACAGAAAGCGAATAATAGCCGACGTTGCCACCAACATCGATGAAATGACCCTCGTCAGGGACGATTGCTTTAACCAACTCGATATCAAATTTCTCGTATTCCCCACTCATTATGCCAAAGGAAATATGATACTGCCTTAAATCTAAGTATATCTTAAATCCATCAACTGTTTCAAATAAAATTATTGTGGATTTTGGAACAAAATTATCAAAAACTAATTCACCGTGGCGTTCATGAAACTCTGTCGATGTCAAAAATCGCCTCCTGTGTTCCTCAAGGGGGATGTCCGTAAGCTCAAGAAAATTATGATTTATCAATTCTCTTTCTTGGTGATTCAATGGTCGGCCAAGAATGAGCTTGTAACAATTTTCGATGTCATAATAACTTGTCACGGGTATGCCTTTTTATCTTGCAGCTATCGCGGACCCCGAGCGCTTGCGGCGTGAAAAATCAGTGGACCTGATGCTTGTTTAGATGTGGCTATTGGTCATTCACATGTGCCGGGTGAAAAAGACCAGATTTGGCGTGGAGCACGTTGCGCCGCGTAGTGGTGAACTGCCATGCCGTTTTTAATTAAGCCTTCCAAGTCGTCGAAATGGACGCTCCAGCGATGCGGTGTGCTCATCGGCGGTTTCTGCTGGCGAGGACTGGCGGTGATTGCATCAATAGCGGTACGCCAGCTTAGTCCATCAAATGGATCGAGGAAGATAGCACCGCCACCTGCTTCCCTATGGGAAGGGATATTTGAAGCAATTACCGGTAGGCGGGCTGCGAGCGCTTCGGAGATTGGCATTCCGTAACCTTCAGCAAAGGAAGGGGCGAGTAAAGCGGAGGCACCCACAAGCAATCGCGCCAGAGCCGCATCTCCCAGGTTTGGTACTTCGATCACAAAGCCACGCAAGGCTGGGCAGCGTTCAAGCATCGCGAGAACGTGACCGTTTTCCCATCCTCGTTTTCCGACGATCACTAGGCGCGGGGCGCGGAATCCATCCCGCTCCACTAGGTGTTGCCAGAGGCGGAGAAGAAGAATGTGGTTCTTTCGAGGTTCTATGGTGCCAACCGTAACGAAGTAGCAGTTCTTAGGTTTTGGCCAGTCTTTTTGGGATACACTTGAAAAGCAGTCCTCGATACCTGGGGGCAGCACCGCAATCGAGGGCAGCGGGCGGTTCTGCTCCTGTGCGAAGCTACGAAAAGCGCGGGCGGTTGCCTGTGAATTGCACAACACAAGCGCCGCGTGGGCTAGGATGGTCTCCATGCGACGAAAATGCCGTCTGGGTTCTTCCGCACGAACAAATTCGGGGTGCGACAATGGGATAAGGTCGTGGACGTAAAAAATGCTGCTTGGTTGCGATTGACCAAGCCAAGAAAAAGCTCCGGGACAGTCAAGCCGACTGTGTGAGACATGCATCATTGAAGTATTAATGGGCAGGCAGCGGAGCCGCACGAGATCGTTCAGCAGCAGACGAGTGGATTTTCGTAACGTGTAGATAGAACCGCTCGATTCGTTGCCGGTATTATTTTTTACAGATTGCCATCCGATTTTTCCATCGATTGCAGCCGCAATCTGATCCAACAGAACAGCCTGGGAAGGAGACAGTTTTTCACTTGACCAACGCTGGCTTAAACACGAAATGAGTTTATCGGCTCGTTTCGCCTGAACAGCTGCAGCACCTCTACGTCCTGTTTCAATGAACCCGGAGTTGTTTGCCTTGCGTGTAGGATGTTTTAATCGTTCCCTGACCCAGAGCGCATAATGCAGCTCATAGCGATCTATGCCGGTGGGAGTTGGGAAGTGAGCTCGATCAATCAATCGGGAGATATCCATCACGAGCCCATTCATCGCTCCGCTCCCAACGATGGGAGATGAAGCCGCCGACCCACAAAAAATGAACGCTTCGCGCGTTGTTTCGTGCGATGGAGTTCATTGACAACATCCTCAACCTCGCAAGGCAGATTCGTTTTGTACGACCAGTATTGGGGATAAAGTATCAGTGTGCCGGCAATGAGCGCATCGAGTTCCAAAATCCTTTGCCTGCGTATAGAAATAGTCGCGTCATTGGTGAGGCCCCACCCTGCATAGAACGGTAAGCCATGGCACCAGACGGGGCGCGAGCGCAGTAGCGCTTCAAATCCGACCAGCGAAGTTGCAACATGCACTTCGTCGCATGCATGGAGCACCTCATCGAGATTAACCTGTCCTACCACAAGGTCGGCATCGGTCCGCAACTGGCTTGCGTCCGTACGGCCGTTCCGGTTTCCGGCGATTAGATCGGGATGCTCTTTGTAGATAATGAATGCTTCGGGACGGATGGCGCGCACAGCTTTCAGCAGTTCAACGTTCGAATCGTAACTTGCTATCCCAAAGCGTAGCGACGCATCGTTGGGTACTTGCTCTGCCACCATTATGACAGCTCGCCCGCCTGCCAGTTGGCGGTAATCGAGAGATCGCGATTTAGGCAGATTATATTTAGTGATGCCGAGAGCTACGATAGTTTGCCTCAACCGCTTGGCCCGATTGAGCAATGCGGTGTCGAAATTGGTGTTCTTCAACAGGATTTCGAGACCGCTTGTGTGCAGAGCATCGAAATAGATGCCTTCGGAATCAAAGCAAAGCGAGGATGGAGAGACGAGGTCTGAGCCCAGACCTACGGAGCGGATGAACCCATCTTCCACTCGGATAATCGGTTTCCTGACCTTCCCCAGTTGGATTTCTTGGCTCGAAGAAAGGCTTTTGCCCCATAGCACGAGGTGGTCGGCCGCTTCCACGTGTTCAGTCTGGATGTTGGAAGTAAACACTACGTTCGACCATGGGCCTTCAAGGTAGCGGCGGGTCATCTTCTTTTTTTGTCGCGAAAAGCCTATGCAGAGATAGCTGCCACGCAGAGAAAGCACGCGTCTTCTCCATGAGATTAGCCGTTCAACCGCTTGTTCCGCGCTCACGGATTGCCGCTTTACTGGATCGACGTAGACCGAGTAGTCGAGAAAGGCGGCACGAACGAACTCATCTATGCTTACGCGACGAGTGCGCCTGGAAAAAACAGCCGCTGCAACGCTCCCTTCTGCGTGATCTAGCGTCAGTCCCCAACCGGCATAGACAGGAAGGCCAAAGGTAATGACGGGCTTTTCCCGTAAAAGAGCATCAAAGCCCAGTTGGCTCGAAACCGTCCAGACCTCATCCACAGCATCGAGTACGGAATGCGACGAAACGGCATCGGTAATAAGCGTGACGCCGCCAGCGGAAGCAAGTTCAGTCAAATAGCCTCTGGAATAACCAGCGACTACGTCGGGATGGCTTTTGACAAGAATTTCCACATTTTTTAGGGAACGTGCCTGGTCCCACATTCGCCGGAAGGTCTCGGGCCCGGCCGCGGCTCCTTCGATCGACATATCGCCCATAACTTGATCCACTAGGAGGACGCGCTTGCGATGAGACCATGGTAAGGTAAGAGGGTGATCGGGCAGATGGTTATACTTCGACAATCTTTCGCTGACGATCCATGCGCGCAAATCACGCGCACGTGTCAGGTCCGTATCGGGTGTATTTTCCTGCAGAAGCATCTCCAATCTGGAAGGCGAGTGTGCGGAGAAATGAATACCAATATCGTCGACAACCATCGATACGGAGGGAGATCCTGTTTTGCCCAGACCAACGGACCGGAGGAAGCCATCTTCCAGCGTCCAAAATGGCAGATTCCTGAAGCGCGCATACCGTCGCGCAATACGTGCGAGCGGCTTGTTTCCCCAGCCGATCACTCCATCCGCGGGCCCTGTCGCCAGTTCGAGTGAATGAAGTGTCGCGCCAATTCCCGCACTGATGAGAGGAAAGCGAAGACGTGTAGGGAGAAATGCCAAAAGCTCCGCGCCTTCGCGCGGCAGCCATGACGCTCGCCCCCGCTCGGACTCGAGATATTGCTTCCCCTGCAACTCTTGGAAATTGCTCATATCTGAAACATCCAGTGGCGTAGTCCAATTCTATTGTGGGTTGCCGACCGCAGCCGGTGCGACCTGCGAAGGGCCCTCATTGCTGGTATTTGAAGTCATAGCTGCACCAGCAGAGGCGGAAACAGTCTCCTGAATATGCTGAATATGCCCCAAGACCCGCTTGCAAGTTCCGTCGATGTAAGCACGTAGATAGAAACTGCCGTTCACAAGGCTTTCCCGATGCATCCGCGCTGTGAATTGCCGCACACATTCGCTCTCCGGGGGCATTGGAAAGCGCCAAAACCAACTAAGAACCGCTACCGGGTCGTTACCAGGATATGTTGCAAGTTTGTCCATGCCATAGAGTGCGTCGCCCAGAGCCAGGACGGGCTTGCCATGGTTGAGCGCCAATAGACCTGACGTACTATTAACCGTGACGAGGCCGAGCGAATGACGGATAATCAATCCGATTGACCCATCATCGATCACATGCACGCGCTCGATGCAGTTACTAAGTCGCGCCAACTCCTTCACGAACGGACGGTAGCTTTTATGGCCACGATCCATGGGGTGAACCTTGAAGACGAGATGGTGAGTTGGCTCGGCGCTCTTTGCAAACGATCTGATCGTCTCAGCGATCAAGCGCTCCATCGACCAGCCCTTGCCATGGCGTATCAACTGCTGATCGTCGTGAACCTGCAAAGCGACAACGAAATATTGACTATCCAAATTTTCAATAAGGTTCATCATGAACCCGTTGTTCTCAAAATAGTATCTGAGCTTGCGATAGAAGTTACGCGTCCACAGGACAGCCTCGGAAAAAACACCACGATTGCGATGATGGGCGTTCCCGAAGAAATACAAAGATCCGAGAGATTTGAGGGCGTAGTAGGCGATAGCATCCAGCGCAATGGCCCGAAACACGTTTCCCTCTATGGACTCATCCGGTTCGACTGACGGGAGACGCACCTCTCGTGGCGGATACCGCAGTGGGGAAAGGGCATTGTTGCCACCCCATTCGCAAGAGATGAAATGCGGTCGTGAGTAACCCTCCTCAAGACACAGTACGGGGACACAAAGGCGTTTCGCGACATCTATGGCTGTACGGTGATAGGGACGACTGTCGCCGAAGAGAACGATCGCCAACGGTCGACTTCCTTTGACGAATGTTTGCAGCCAATCCGCCCAGGAATCTGTCGTCCCGCAGAAATTCAGCGTGTGCTTGCCATGCGAAAATAGCCAATCACCTCCGTTGAAATTGATTTTGAGCGCATTGTAGCCTTGCGCAGCAAGCACCCTGCGAAAACTACTGAAGAATGGACCAACCGGGCCCTGTAACATCAGTATCAGCGGCTTCGACGGGACATTCTTTGCGATGTAGGTGCGGTCGCGTCTCCGAAACGTATTACGACCGGAGAAATTGATCAGCCTGCTGCTGCCTGCCACGGTATCGGACTTCGCCATTCCAAGTTTCCTGTAGAACAATGGCAACACAGGGTCCGTCCGCCTGTTGTCGTGACCGCATGGCTATACATGTATTTATCATTGGGAGAAATGGCTTTAGCTATACTAATTACGTCGAGAAAGTATATATTGCGACAAAATATTTCACTAAAAACAATATACGTTAACGGGGTATGCGTGATGTCGTTATTAAAAAAATCTGCCGAAGGAGAATCTTGCTAAGTTTCTTGACACTTGGTTGTTTATGGGCGAATTAATTTGCTTGTGATTTACGGCTAGAAATACCTAAGTGTGAGGTCCCGCAGGAGATGGCGCGGGTCGATCTGGAAGACTATTGGAACCTTGTCCAGGCGTTTGAAAACCGCCTGTCGGGGCGGTTCCATTTCCTGGCCTTGAGGTGATTGGCGAAGTTGTGACGGTGACGGAGGTCAGGACATGGATCTTGAGGCTTTCCAAATCGTCGAAGTGGTAGATTTTGATGGTGGCGTCCTTGATGGTGGCGTCCTTGATGGTGGCGTCCTTGGTGGTGCCGTTTATCTGTTCCGGCCGATTGTTGGTCCAGGGATGGTTGGGTTTGGTCAGCCGGTGCTCGATGCCATTGGTCATCCAGACCCGGTCGAAGCCGACCGCCAAGAAAATGACAGGTTTGCCGTCGACATGGCAAAACTTGCAACTGTCGACGTGGGCGTAGCCTATCTCATAGGTCTTGAATCGCTTGCGTTGGGTCTTGGTCTCCTCGACCGGTCGCCGGGAAATACCATGGCGCTGGAGGCAACGGTGCAATGCGCTGCGGCTGAGATTGGGGATGGTATTCCTCAGACAACCGAGCACCTCATCCAGAGGCCGCAGCGTCTCCCAGCGGAAGACCACGAGGATGCTCTCCTCGGCGAACGTCAGAATTGTGCTCTCAGGCGCTTTCGGAACCGTCGGCGTATCGGCCGGGGGGAACTGCCCACGCCATTCGGTTACTGTCTTCGGATTCAGCTCGTAGTGGGTGGCAATGGACCGGATGCTCTCTTGCGAAACTTGGAGCTCGGTTCGAAGACGCGACGTCGTGCGGGTGCTGGCATGAAGAACGCTAGCCAAAGGGCATCCTCATCCCGACGAGTCAGATTCAATGTTGCGCCGCCACATTCAGAAATTACGCACCTAAGCTCGGCAGACCAGCATTCCATCTTAATCGCCTCCACCGGAATTGCAGCATCATGACTCGCGTAGGTGACAACGCTGAATTCAACGATTTGGTCACGCTTGTAAGCATCCACGATGTAGGAGCGCCAATTTCAAACCGTATGCCAAAGTGGCGAAGAATTGTTGCACGGACAAGACCATATTTATTGTTTTTTCTTATGGTGATTGTCCCTACGACTATGGGATGTCTCTACTATGGGCTCATTGCTTCCGACTTATATGCGTCTGAAACCAAATTCATCGTCCGCAGTCCCAATCGGAATGCAGCAGGTCTGCTAAGCGGCTTTTTGCAAAGTACCGGGTTCGTGCGGGCCCAGGACGATAGCTACATCGTAAGCGAGTTCATTCTGTCGCGCGCCGCCATGAATGAGCTTGTCAAAGCGAACGAACTGAAAGAGATACTTTCCCGTCCCGAGGCTGACTTTCTGACCAGATTTCCTCTCCCTTGGGTGACGCCATCTGACGAACAAGTTTTCGAGCACTACTTGCGCTTCGTAGAAATCAGCACCGACAGTGGAAGTGGCGTCACAGCATTACAAATCAGGGCGACAAGGCCTGATGATGCGTGGAAGCTTGCGGACGCACTTCTCCAGCATTCGGAAAAGCTTATCAACCGCCTCAACGACCGGGCACGGCAGGACGCGATCCGCTATGCTCAGGTGGAGGTCTGGCACAGCGAGCGGCGGCTGTCGCATATGCAGAAGCGCCTTACAGATTTTCGAAACCGGGAAGTCATGGTCGATCCAACGAAGCAGTCGGCGGCGGCGCTAGATTTGATCGCCAGGCTTTCAGACGAGGTCTCCGAAAGCAAAACCCGGTTAATGGAAGTCGAAGTCCAGACCCCCCAAAGTCCGCAGGTAGAAGCTCTACGCGTGCGCATCACCGCCACGGAACGTCAGATCAGCGAGGAGCGAGCGCGTATCGTCGGCAGCGACAACTCCATGGCCCCCCGCATCGCACAGTACGAGCAGCTTTTGCTTGAGAGGGAAATGGCGACGAAGATGCTGGCCTCGGCAACAGCTTCCCTCGAGAGCGCGAAAATCGATGCTCAACGGCAGCAACTTTATTTGGAGCGGATCGCCAATCCGAACCTGCCCGATTATGCGCTTTACCCCAAGCGCCTGAGGTCTGTGCTCCTGTTGTTCGCCATATTTTTCTCGATTTATTGGATCGCCAGCTTTTTCACGGGGCAACTCTTAGAACATGCCGAATCCCAATGAATAACCTGTCGCCGCATGCCGGCAGAGAATCCGTTCTTCCTGCTTCCTCCGAAGCGGAGGGCATGGTCGGCGTCTTTGATTTGGTGAAGGACTATGAAGTCCGCGGCAGCAAGCACCGTGTACTTGATGGTATCAACTTGAAAGTCGGTCGCGGTGAAAAAATAGCTATTCTCGGCCACAATGGCGCTGGCAAATCCACGCTTGTCCGTCTTATTGCAGGTATAGAAGAACCGACTTCCGGAAGAGTTGTCCGCACCATGTCTCTTTCATGGCCAATCGCGTTGAGCGGTGGTTTTGGCGGGTCAATGACAGGGTTCGATTGTATGCGGTTCCTGGCGCGCATTTATGGAAAACCGCTCGAGGAAGTACGCGACTGCGTCGAGGTCTTCAGCGATCTGGGTAAGTATTTGCGCATGCCTATCAAAAGTTATTCGTCCGGGATGCGGGCACGCCTAGCTTTCGGCTTGTCGCTGTCCATTGATTTCGACTGTTATTTAATCGACGAGGTGATTGCCGTTGGCGATAAGCGATTTCAGATTCGCTCATTCGAAGAGCTCTTCATCAAACGAAAAGATCGCTCCATGATAATCGTGGGCCACAATCTCAGTTTGATCGGCGATCTGTGCACTTCTGCGTTGGTAATGAAAAATGGCCGCGGCCGTTTGTTCGATGACGTTAAGCGCGCTTTTCATATCTATTCCACTCTATAGAGCTTTTAAGAAGTGCCCGTGGTTTCTGTTGGTGTCGATTAAGTTGCGTGCGCAGCATGACTAAATGTTCACGTTGGGTGTCCCTTCCTGGTCCACAGTAGCGCGTCGCGAAACCGACGCCACCTTCGAGCAGATTGGAAGGGGATCGCCGAGACTTTACCGCCCGGCGATGGGTGTCGACAGCACGACAATCAGCGTCGTTGCACGCCACGCCTTCACCCTTGATTTCATCTTGCGTGTCATCGGAAGGCTTCGCTTCGTTGCAGCCGGCATCGGAGTGACGAGCAGCTCATAGTAACACTTCGTGGCCAGTCACTTTCGATCTTTGGGGTAGCAGTCCGCCCGTTCGACTGAGCGCTACACACCACTTGCATTGTATTTTGGCGGAAAAGACGCCGGCGCAGCACGCTCTCGCGAGAGGCTGTGAAAAAACGTGTTGAATGCCCGCAAAATGCCGATCCAAATCATTCGCGGATGATGCAAAAGTGGACGCCAAGTGTCCGTGAAAGTCGATAACTGCTTTCTTGCCTCAAGCGATCATAATTGCTATTCTAAATTTTCTGGGGATTGGTTTTACTCGCTTATGGATCATAGCGGGCGTGCAGTTCCCTATGCAAATTAATGACTTGTCTCTGATATGGCGAAATCTTGCGCAGGATGTGTTTGCGAAAGCAGATTTTCCTGAAAGCGAACCGCTCAGATATGTCTTCGCTAAAGTTCCCCGCCAAAATTTGCTCGGCAGCGATCCCCGGGTGATGATTGACGACGGTCGGAAGCTGACAGCGCTTCAGCACAACAATCCAGCCGTCGCGGACAGGGACGTTTCGTTTATTCTTTTTCCTTGGCTTGGATCAAACAACGGTGGACCAGCACCGCATGTACGACTTTTTCATGCCTCTCCCTCTTCCGGACAAACGGTGCTCCACGTAGGCGCGGGAATGGGATACTATCCAGCAATTCTGTTGCTGCTCGTGGGAGCCACAGGCAAGGTCATAGCCTTGGAGCTGGATTCATTTCTGGATTATTCGGCCAAGATCTGCCTCAAGCCCTGTGACAACGTTGAAGTCATTGTTGCGGATGCCGCGGCTTGTCAGCTGCCTGTCGACCACATCCATGGCAACCTCGCTGCATGCCAGCCCGATCCAAACTGGATCGACCCGCTTGCCCTCCGCGGGCGACTGATTTTCCCACTTGGCGCGCCTGACAAGCCGCAGCGGCCGATTGACGCTCAGTTCTTCGAAGACAGCAGCATAGCGCAGTTAGGATTGCACGCTTCTCACCTGTGCGACGCAAGGTTTATTCGTGAAGCAGGGCGGTACCGCTAGGTCGATAGCAGAGCTGAACGAACCCGACAACATCTTCGGCAGGCGAGGAGCTGAGCCGTGTCCATAGCCTCATATGAAGAAAAATGGATGCGCGGCTGGTCGTTGGATCCTAAGGCGTTCGGCGTCGTGCTCTTCGCTAATTCAAAAAATCGACGGTCCCAATTCACCGTCTCAATGGGGGGGCTTACTTTGTGCGATCTCTGCATTGAGATGGAAAAGTAAGGATCCTTATGAATTTTCCGGGGCGTTAATAGCAAAAAATATGTTGACTATGTCGAATGGTGAAGTTTTTTTTCGTATATTATTGTCGCAATATGTACTGAATTGGTTTTATTGCGATCATATATTTTATAATTGCTGGGTTTGTTATTTGGGGTATGCCGCAAGTGACCATCCAAGGAAAGTTTTCGGATCAAAGTGTTAGCAGTTTTCATGCGTATTCGCGTGGAGAAATTGTTCGAAATCTAGATGTGATGGAATCAAGATGGAAATGGAAGGTATTGCCGGATGGTATTGACGGGTATTCGTTAAAATTTAAAAAACAGACATTTTGTTATGCTTATATCATAAGTGGTGAGAATTTATGTTTACTAGAAGCGGTATCTAGGTCGGATATTCATACGATAAACGTTGTTTTTGTTTTGTCTGGGGAGGTTTATATCAATAGTAAATGCACCCATAAAAGCTATCGAATTCCTTCTGGCCACTATGCCGGAGTGTGCCAAAGAGGGCACTTTCAGATTAGCATGAAGTCAAAAAGTGCTTGGTTTATACTGCAGATTCCTGAATCGATGTTTCGAAAATATTTCGAAGAGGTCTCACTAGCTCCGTACGCGCAAGAATTTTCACTTCCCCTTATGACATTCAGTCAAGGGGATACGCAGGGGCTCTACAGCATGCTTCAACAGGCCGAGAAAGATCTAGAGGCTGCCCAGCCGTCGGAGCGGGCCCTGCTTGCGAGGGCATATGAAGATCTGTTGCTCGTCAAGCTTTTCGCCAAGCTACCACACAGTATCTCTCGCGCTTTTGACGGTGGCGCCTCCCAGCAGGCGCCGCGACAATTGCTGAAAGCGGAAACTTTCATGCGGGAAAATCTGCACAATCCGATAACGCTGGAAGACATAGCCAGTGCTGCTGGGTGCGGCGTGCGGGCTCTCCAGCGCATGTTCCGCATGTATCGCCGAGATACTCCAATTGGAGCATTATGCAGCTTCCGGCTATCGGCTGCGCACGGGCTCATAAAAGGAGGGCAGACTAATAGCATAACCGATCTAGCTTTGAGTTTGCAATTTTCAAATCCGGGTCGCTTCTCGGTTCTTTATAAGAGTGCGTATGGATTCACTCCATCATCTATAATGCGCTTGTCAAGGGAATCCTGAATTTGTCCGGCAATACTTCTGGATCATTTCAAGCGACGGGTCGTGTGATAGGATTGTTATTTTCTATCATTGTATTTATATTTTTAAGTGGGTGCTTGTTGCCCGCTGTCGGACCAACCGCGTCGCAGATCATCGAGCAAGCGGCCAATCGGAAAATGCCCTTGTTTGCGCTGGTGAATGTCGGCCCACAGGTCTTTACTTATAATTCAGAACGGCTAGTGCCCAGCTTTGCTGCAAATTTCGGCGAAGGACCTCGTAACCCCGATCTTCGCATAGCCGTTGGTGACGTCGTTTCTGTCAATTTGTGGGAAGCGCCGCCTGGTAATCTTTTCGGCGGCGCGATACATGGCAAGGAACAGCAGCAGGTTACTGGCAGTTCTGCAGCCATTCCTCCACAAACTGTAGCCGGCGATGGGACCATCGCGGTTCCTTATGTCGGTCGCATCAAAGTTGCCGGCCATCTGCCATCACAAGTCGAACATCAGGTAATTTCCGCCCTGGGCGGGAAGGCGGTTCAGCCTCAAGCATTGGTGACTGTGCAGCAAAGTACAGCCAATACAGTAGCTGTCACCGGCGAAGTTGCAGGCGGCGCGCGGGTCGCTCTCTCAGCTGCGGGCGAACGCATATTGGACGCCATCGCAGCAGCCGGTGGGCTCAGTGCTTCCGTTAATGAGAGCGTCGTCTATTTAACAAGGCGAGGAGCCACGGTTCAAGTTCCCTTCCAAACGATAGTGAATTCACCTCGCGAGAATATTCATCTACGGCCCGGTGATGTAGTGACGGTGGTGCGTGAACCCAGAACGTACGCAATTTTAGGTGCGACCGGCCAGAATGCCGAAGTGCCATTTGCGGGTCCGCACCTTACAATGGCCAATGCGGTAGCGCGGGTAGGCGGACTTCTGGACAATCGCGCGGATAACTCTGGCGTTTTCCTGTTCCGTTACGAACCACCGCTCGTCGCACGCCGGTATATGCCGCAAAGCAGTCCGCTGTTACGCCGCGCGGGACCAATCCCGGTTGTGTACCGTTTTGATCTTCGTGACGCCAATACCTTGCTTATAATGCAAAATTTTGAGGTTCAGCCACGCGACGTGATCTATGTCGCCAATGCATCGGGAGCAGAGTTGCAAAAATTTATGTCTTTGTTCCAGGGAGTCAGCAGCCCGGCTATGACTGCTGCATCCATCGGTATAGCCGCAGCAGCAAAGTGAGAGCGCAACAACTTGTCTTGCGAGCCACTATATCGAGGTACTGAAATGCGGAACGTAGTGCATATCCGTGTTCGTTACGTTTTCAGATTTATCTGTAGCGTTGCCGCCTCTGCTTCGATGGGGTTTTGAGATGTCGGCTTACGGGCTACTCCAACTTCATGAGCTCATGTCGTTCGATCGGCATCGGGCCGAATCCGAGATTTTGCAACGAGCGACAAATGTCTATCTTGGAGACCACACGGCGCTTGCACGGATACTTGGACGCTACAAGCTATATGTCGATACGCGTGACAGGGGCTTTGGATCGCACATCCTGCTCGACGGTTTCTGGGAAATCTGGTTGACGCTGTTCTGCCTCCGCAACGTGAAACCAGGCATGACGATTGTCGATGTTGGGGCAAATTTCGGCTACTATTCCGTACTGCTCGCAGAACTTGCGGGTCCGTCGGGCAAGCTTATTGCGGTTGAGCCGAATCCTCACGCGGCAGATTTTCTGCGGCGAAGTGTGGATCTCAATGGTCTATTGCATCGAACCCGGCTCGAACGTATTGCCCTTGGCAATGTCCAGCAAGGACGGGCGGCGCTTTATGTACCGCTCAGCGAGCCCAAGAATGCGCTGGTCGTTCCTGCCAGTTTTGTTGCACAGCCGGAACTGGGCGCAGTGATCGATGTGCCCGTTACGACACTCGACCAATTATGCGCTGCCGACGCTCGGATCGATTTCATCAAGATCGATGCCGAAGGTGCGGAGGAGGCGATATTTACCGGCATGAAAAATTGCATTAGCAAACATCAGCCATTGGTCGTGATCGAATTCAACGCTTCGCGATATACAGATGTTGAAACCTTTGTCGACCAACTGGTGGATGTCTACGGATCGCTTCGTCGCGTCGATTTCAGTGGAATGGCGGTGTCAGTTACGCGCGAGGAACTCCTTTCCAAAGACGTTGGCGAGGACTTGCTTCTTGTCCTCTCTCGTGAGCGGCCGACATGAGGCGTCAGCTTACGGCCACGGCGAAATCAGGAGTGTGGCAACGGTGAGACCTACGATCCTATACGACGGCCTCAATCTCTCGCTCAAGAAGGGGACCGGCGTCGCTACATACACGCGGGGTCTTATCTCAACCGCACAGGCGCTAGGCTACCGGACCGGTGTTGTCCACGACGTTCAAGGCAGCATACCGAAAGATCCGATGCTGCGGGAGGTTATTCTTTTCGATGACAATGTTGAGCGGAAAGTGGGACCGCTCTTCAGCGCACGGCGTTGGCTGCGCAGGCAAATGGCTGCGCCATTTGGAACAAAGCCCACGGCGGTTCCACTGAATGGCACCGTTATCCTCAAATCACTGCAAAACCAGTTTACTGATCCAGAATTGCTCTATGCTTCCAACGATCTTTTCAACTTGGCACGGCACCACTTCAAGCGCTATGGTGGTAGATTGTCCGTCTCCTTCGACACGCCACCGGATGTGATGCACTGTACTTATCCACTGCCGCTCGCGGCAAGAAATTCCCTTAACATCTATACGGTTCACGACCTCGTTCCACTCCGGCTGCCTTATCTTACGGAAGACGACAAACGTTATCATTACAAGATGTTGCGCACGCTTGTGCGCCGGGCAGACCATATCGTGACTGTTTCCGAGACGTCGCGGGCAGACATTATCAAGGTGCTTGGCGCCGATGAGGCACGCGTGACCAACACCTATCAGGCGGTTGAGGTGCCAAAGGCGCTGCGCGATAAGTCAGAGGATGTAGTGATTGACGAGATCGCGGGCATCTTCGGCCTGGACTGGAAGAAGTATTTTCTTTTTTTTGGTGCGTTTGAACCCAAGAAGAACATTGCTCGCCTCGTCGATGCTTACCTCTCAGCCAAAGTGAACCTGCCACTGATCATTGTCGGAGCACCTGGGTGGAAGGGCGGGGAAACCCAGCAACTAATCGATGACGAACGCTTTCGCTTCTATTTGCATGCCAATGATCGAATCATACCACGACGCCATATCCGGCGTTTCGATTTCGTACCCTATCCCTTGCTAGTGAGCCTCATCCGGGGCGCGCGATCGGTGCTGTTTCCTTCGCTTTACGAAGGATTCGGTCTTCCGGTTCTCGAAGCCATGCAACTCGGAACACCCGTTCTTAGCTCTACAGAGGGGTCCATACCAGAGATTGCGGGAAAAGCGGCGCTGCTGGTTGATCCCTACAGTACGGAGGCACTACGAAGTGCCGTGCTCAGTCTCGCTTGTGATGATGATCTCTGTCTTCATCTCTCGAAGGCTGGGCCGACGCAGGCGGCGCGCTTTTCATTCGGCCGATACAACAATGCAATTGGCACGCTTTATAAAACGCTTTTGCACGGTTAGTGCCACGCCAGAGGGCTGCAGGAAAGCATATGACTATCTTATTCGCTTTCGGCATGCCAGGCGTGATGTCAGCATGGGGATTTGCGGCACTACAAGCCGTCGCGCGCGAGGCTCTGGGCGAGTACGCAGCCATCACGAGCGATAGGGTCGAAGACCTCGAGGAGCATTTGAAGTATTTGCCCAAGCCGCACGCCGTGGTGATTTCGCAATTCCCGGAAGCTCGACTGTCCGTACTGATGAAGCAAGCGAAATTGCCGCTCGTTCTCTTTCAGGAAGATCCGCTCGACGCCGTTTCCTATCTTGCGCGGTGCACGGGCGAGCAGGATCTCAAACTGGTCCGTGCGGTATCGGCGAGCCTTGCATGCCTTGCGCTGATGGAGGGTCATCCCAAGGTGCTGAACATACACCGGGGCAAGGCAAGCGAGAGGCCTGGCATCGATACTTTACTCGAAGACATAAACCGGCATTTTCATATTGACCTCAAACCCGACGCCATTGCGCGTTGTCTTCCCCATCTTGGCATGGAGCCTCCTCGATCAGGCAGATACGCGGTGGCTGTGCCGCATTTTGAAGACGCCGCATCGTCGACCATCACCGGATACGTTCCACCGCAGGAAGCAGGCAAAGTACTCTCGGAAGAATTGCGTCGCATTGCATTGAAGGTTTTTTGGTCTAAGTCCGTCGTTGCGGAAAGTTCGACTTCAACCATCTCCTGGCCTCAGGAGGTTTTCTTTCATGGGGACAAACCGGGGGAAGGTCTCACAGATATTATCAATCTTGCCGGCGGAGCGCGATGCCTTGTTTATGGCCCTTATCTGCATCTGCCCGCTGGTTGCTGGCACGCCCAGATAACCTTCGCGATCGAAGAAGATGCTTTCGGTCAGACATTTACTATTGAGATCCA
Source organism: Mesorhizobium sp. NPDC059025 (assembly GCF_042739655.1). Classification (NCBI taxonomy): domain Bacteria; kingdom Pseudomonadati; phylum Pseudomonadota; class Alphaproteobacteria; order Hyphomicrobiales; family Phyllobacteriaceae; genus Mesorhizobium; species Mesorhizobium sp. NPDC059025. Next base: position 417,963 of record NZ_JBHYIM010000001.1, read on the forward strand.
TGCGTCCGCGATGCTCGGGAAGTTGCGCGTTCGCCCAATCGGCACGGGATTCTTTGTGGCGACTATTCCATTTGTAGTAACGGAACCGAAGACGCCCATCGAAATTCGGTTATTGATGGATAGTGGTGCAATTGAAGGCTCCCTTTCATCGTGGGCGGTTGATATGCTGATGGCGTAGGTTCGTCCACGCATCGCCCATCTCGAGCACCGCCAAATTGGGGATATGATCGCAATACTTGACTGTCAGCACCTGCCAGCAGTGCCGGTGTGGCCAAGCCGCCGGCAATTGGCCGTTCTGGCGCGGGTGCCTGCGCTACGGTTTGGCAGACGCGACATGCATATTTTGGTCGCGTCGTCCTGATCACGCGGAGTTGTGCTGGAATCCAGTCCAGCATCTCGCTCACGCTTTCGCCGATGGCATGCATCTCGCCACCGCTGCACGTGCAGATCGTGTTGTCGACATCGACCAGAGCGTCCTCGCGCGGCAGATGATCGGGCAGCGGCTTGCGATGAGACGGTCGCTCAGTCGGCGGCCTGGCGACGAACGGACGGCTCTCCTGGATGTGCGCGATGTCGGTGTCTTCCAAGGCAAGCGGCAGTTGATCGGGATCGAGGCGCTCGGAACTGCGGCCGAACTGCATCCGCTGGAGCTTTTTGATGATCGCCTGAAGCCGCTCGATCTGTCCGTTACGGTGCTCGACCGCGGCTGCCATGTCGTGCAGGAGACGTTGAAGAAGAGCTGGATCGGATATTTTCGAGATCGATTAACATGATCGAATTTATCACAAATAGCCCAAAAACCAAGGGTTTCTGCCCTTCGCGAGGGTCGAAGCGCCGATTTCAGTCGGCCAGAAGCGGTCGCCAGAAGCGTTCCGGTGTGCGCCAGTCGATGCCTTCGATCAGTATCGCAAGCTGGGCCGGCGTGTCAGCGAGCTGCCAGGTTCGGCCAGGCGCGGCCACCAAAAGCCTCCGCGGTTGATGCGCTTGGTGAACAGACAAAGTCCGGTACCGTTCCATGTATGGAGGGCCTCCGTTTTGCAAGAGCTGAGATGGCCGACAGCATCCGGATCGCTTGCGGTCATGTATTCGGCCTCCAGTGTGCGATGCGTAGCCGCACGGGCCCTGATGGCATCCGCGAACTGACAGCCCATCAAACGAGCGGACTCGCAGTCCTCTGGGACGGACGGGCTTTATCAGTCACGGTTCGCGGGGCGGTCAGGCCGAACGCTATTCGCCAGCGGAAGATCATGCTGGTGGCGACGCCATGGCGTCGGCAAACCCGCGCCACCGTGACGCCGGGTCTCTCCGTCTCCTGCACGATTTCCCGCTTCTGCTCATCGCTGAGCGGCGCCGGTTCGATCGCCCGTCTGCCGCGTCCGGTATCACGCGGTATGTTGCAGATACCTACTACACTGCCGACCTGTTGTGCCGTAAGAGTTTCGACGGGCAGGGACCGCAAGTTAGAAATGCGACGGTGGCGTGCTTCCCGACACCAATCTGAGCATCCGATCGGATATCAACTGATCAGGATTGCGCAGCCCTATCGGACGCGATCAAACGATCCTCCCTGGCATGGTCTTTGGTGCCCGACAATGATCCGGCAGCTTCCGGTTTCTATCTCGATCGAGCAACCTGCCGGCGCAGACCTTACAGGGTGCGGTGCGCTGAACGCCACAGCGATGGCACGGCGAAATTAAAAGTATGTCTGTACGACCGGCTTGGCGAGGAAACGGAATATCCCCGCAAGCGCCTGACGGCAATTGAAGATGAGGCGCACAGGATCGGGCTCAAGCGTCTATATCTGGAAACCGGCACAGACACCCTTGCAACTCGAAAGCTCTACGAGAGTTTCGGCTTCGCCTATTGCGAACCGTTCGGCCAATATCGGCCCGACCCATTGTCCGTCTTCATGACCAAGGCACTCGACAAAGCTATTCCCCTGTACCCACTCTGCCTGCTGCCCTCGCAACGCTGGCTGGATCGTTTGTGAGATAATGCTTATCCCGAGCTTCAAGCTACGATTTGACTGTGCGCCTGCCGCCGCGTTTCGGGTTGGTCTTCCTTCCCAAACCGAGCTTCTTGGCTAGTTCGGATCGCTGCTCGGCGTAACTTTCAGCGACCATCGGGTAATCGGCTGGGAGAGACCACTTCGCGCGATAGCCCTCGGGGGTCAGGCCCAGCGTGGTCAAATGCCGCTTCAGCGTCTTGTACTGTTTCCCATCTTCCAAACTGATGATGTGGTCACGTGTGACCGACCTCCTGACGGAAACCTTCGGCTTTTGCGGCTCAACGGTTGGTTCTTGTCGTCCATTGAGGTTGCTCACGCTCTGAAAAACGCTTGCAATGACACTCGGCAGTTCAGAGACCGGAACTGGGTTTTTGGTGACGTAAGCGCTTACTATTTCGGCGGTGAGTTCAGTGACAAGATCGGTGGTGTGGTTGGGGTCGGCCATTTGTTTGTTCCCTCTTATTGGCAGCCGAAGTCTGCCTAGCCGATAAAATTCTCTTTCGAAAGATGGAGCTACCCAGGTTTGAGCGATCAGTCCTCAACCATCGAATGAGAAACGACCACAATGCACAGCATGCGGGAGATTTAGGCAGATTTGCGTTGAAAGCGGACGCTTGGTCAGAGCTCTGCGTGTATAATGCCCGCAACCCGAGCGGCCTGATTTGATGGTGCTTTACGATACGTCTTAAGTCCAAGAACAGAGGTCGTGTGACGCGATGTCTTGTGTAGACGTTGCTTTGCAATTCAGTGATACTATGCTGGGGAATGGGCAGCATGCGTATCAATACAATTCGGATTCAGACCTTCCGGTCGTTCGACGACCTCTCTGTGTCACTAGAGAATTTTACGTCCCTTGTCGGGCCAAACGGGGCGGGAAAATCAACGATCCTCTGCGCTCTGAATATCTTTTCGGGGAGATTGACGGAAACGCTACAAATACGATCCACAATCGCGATACCTTTCGTCCGATCGAAATCACGGTCGTATTTGATGACTTAAAACCCGAAGCGCAGAAGGAATTCGCGGAATATTACTGACAGGGTGAGCTGAAAGCCAGCTTTCCGCGCATCACCCTCATCACAACTTGTCGCCCTTGTCTTGCGGACGCCAGCGAAGCGGGTCGACAATCCAGCGGTTGATCTCGGATTCATGCCAGCCCGCGCCATTGACACTGATCTTGATCTGGGCCGGGAAGGTGCCTTCGGCGATCTTGCGAGAGAGAGTGGAGCGGGTGAGCCCGGTTCGGGATAGCACGGTCTTGAGGCGGATGATCCGATCTGTTTCGCGCATCGTCGTTCTGCGTCCTGCTGGTTGGCTCTGATCACTTTCGAGATCAGATGGAACAGGCCCAAGGCGCTCGCAAGACGCATAATCCTGCCGTCCGGCGATAGCGAAGCGCCGGCTGCAAATCGGACGATTCAGAGCCCGACGCCACGTCCCCTGCCAAGGTCAATGCCGTGGGTGAAAGCGAGTTCGGCCCCAAGACGTCGCGCCGTGTCCCTGCCGATGCCGAGCGCTTTCTTGTGATTGGCGAGGATGGATTCAAGCTGCGGATCACGTTCGAGGCTCTTGGCCATGTCGCCCATCTGTGAGCGCGTTTCCTTGTAGCCCGCCATATCGCCGGCCTGGTATTGGCGCTGGCTGGTCTGGTCGAGCTTTTGCCAGCGCTCCACGAAGCGTTCGGCTCTGCGGTTCGGATCGATGCTCGCGTCATTGCTCCGTCCGGTGCGGATTTCCGTTTCGAGTTGAAGCGCGCGGACGGCGCGATTGACCTTGCCTGCCGCCGCCTCATGGGCAAGCTCCGGATTTTTGATGTAAGCCGCCTCGACATCGCGCCAGCCATATGGCCGCACCTTCTCGAAGGCCTGGCGAGCCTTGTTCAGTTCGCGTATCCGCTCGGGACTGACCGTGCTGTCCGCTTTCGTAGCGGCCAGAATGGCATCCATGGCGTGGGCATGGCGGGTGAGGGCATCGGTGCGGGCCTTGCGCAAGATCGCTTCCGGATCTTGCGTCACTCCTGTTTCCGGCTGCGCAATGTCACGTCGGACGTCTGCGCCTACGCTCTCTCTTTCCGGTGTGCGTCCGCTGTTCTGGCTCGGATTTACGCTTTCGGGAGAACGCAATCCCTCGAGCAAGCCACCGATGCGTTCGCGCAGCCTTTCGGGCAGGATCCGTTTGACGATCTCGACGACGCGTTCCCTGAAAGTGATGCCACGCCGCTCGGCGTAGCGCTGGACCGGATCCTCTGTCTCGTAGTCCGACGCCATGTCCTTGGCACGATCGCGTGACAGCGTGCGGGAAAGCCGGTCGGGATTGGCAAAATCATCGCGGCCGTAATGCAGGTCTGCACTGTTGCGATGACGAGACAGGGCGACATAGGTGCCATGGGCATCCATGCCCGGTGTCGCAAGCACATGAGTACGATCAACCGTCATGCCTTGTGCCTTGTGGATGGTCGCCGCATAGCCATGGTCGATGCGGTCATAATCCTTGAAGTCGAATGAGACAGAACGGCCATCGTCGGTGCGCGCCGCCATGCTCCGCGCGTCGACATCTTCGATGGTGCCGAGCGTGCCGTTCTTCACGCCAAGCCCGCGCTCGTTGCGTAAAAACATGACGCGATCCCCGCTGGCGAAGTGGCGCGTGCCACGATCGACCCTGACGCGCACCTCGTCGCCAAGATCGCCGGCCTCTCGCATGCGCTCACGCGCTGCCTCGTTGAGGACGCGAACCTCCTCGTTGGTGTGCGTGAGGATGATGCGGGTTTGGCCCGGCTGCGCCTGTCGCTCGCGGTTCCAGCGCTCGATCAGGTGCTCTCGCGCATCCTGGCGGGTTGCCGCCTCGTGCACCATGCCGTGGGCACGGTAGGCTTCAAGCGCACTGCCAATCCTGGCGGTTGCCAGATCGCGCGTGGCATCACGCTGCCAGTCATCGCGCTGGCGGCGCACGTCGCCGATCTCGGCGCCGCCGTGGCGCTCGTGGATCGAACGCAAGGCAGCACCCGCCTCGATGGCCTGCAACTGTTGCGGGTCACCGACCAGGACGATCTTTGCGCCTGCCTCGGCGGCATGGGAAAGCACGCGCTCCAACTGGCGCGTGCCGACCATGCCGGCTTCATCGATGACCAGCACATCGCGAGAGGAGAGCATGTCGCGGTCATTGGCCCAGCCATGCTCCATGCTGGCGATGGTGCGCGATGCAATGCCGGATCCATTTTCGAGATTCTCAGCGGCAATGCCGGAAAGGGCAACGCCGCGAACCTGATAGCCGGCAGCTTCCCATGCCTCGCGCGCCACGCTGAGCATGGCACTCTTTCCCGTTCCGGCATGGCCGATGACGAGCGCGAGATCCTGCCCATCCGTGATATGCGTCAGCACGTCCTGTTGCTCGGCTGAAAGCACGAGGCCACGCTGTTCGGCGCGCGTAAGCGCTGCTGCTTTGTCGCTGCCATCGATCGCATGGCGTTCGCGTTCAGCCATCACTTCCGCCGCGCGGTGCAGGCACTGCTCTGTTTCGATCATCTGACGGGTGGTGAAGCGATCCCCGCCGCGAGAATCCTTGCCGAGCTCGACAAGATCGGACGCATTATGCACCGCGCCCATCACCTCATTGAACTGCTCGATGCCATCACTGTGCCGGTGTGCGAACATCGCCATGTCGCGTCGCGTGAAGGTCGATTGCTGCTGTGTGATCGCATCCAATGCGAGATTGGGATCGGCGATGATGCGCGCGCCATTGTTGCGCGCGATCTCGCGGTGCAGTTCGGCCCGATCGGCAACGTCAATGGCTTCGTCTTCGATGCGCTGTGCCGGTGCACCGATCTGGCTCTGTGGCTCCAGCGCGATCCCCTGTGCTTCAAGGCTACGGTGATCGATACGAGTGTCGACATCGAGTTCGAATAGCCGTTCGTTGACATGCGCAGCCCAGCGTTCGCGCCAACGCTCGACCATCTCAGTGCGATTCCACTCGCGCACCTTCTGCCCAAAACCGTTCTCGTCGACCGAGCGCATGGTGAGCATGACATGGGCGTGGGGCTTGGCCATTCCATCCTCGCCGATGTCCCAATGCACGTTGAGGTCGGCGATCATGCCGGAAGCGACAAATTCTGACTGCACGAAGTCTCTGGCCAGCTCGATGCCCTGGGCCTGGCTCAGCTCGCGGGGGAGGGCGAATTCCACCTCGCGGGCAAGCTGTGCGTCCTTGCGCATCTCGAAAGCTTCGACATCGTTCCAGAGCCGTTCGCGATCGCTCCAGTGTTCGAGCGCACCGTCGGGCAACAGCACCTCAGAATGCAGGACGCCGCGTTTGGCTGAGAAATCATGACTGCGCTCAATCCGCTCGTCGCGCAGCCGAGAGGCAGAGCGGTAGGCGGCGGATGCCACAGCGCTCGAGCCGGCCTTGCGGCCAATGACCTTGACGTGAAGATGATAGATCGCCATCGCGCCTTGATCATCAGCACGATCAAGCGCACGTCGGAACGACGTATAAGCGCGCCCTCGAAACGAATTTCTCGGGACTGCTCGCGTCGTTCCAGACCGTCCCGGCAGCCTTACAGCATTCCGGTAAGAGCTCAACTATCATCGCTGCATCAACTGCTGATGGAGGCGAGTATGCGAAAGCCGAGGGACTATGACAGCGAACTGAAGGTGTTGGAGGACAAGGCGAAAGAACTCAATACCCGCAAGGTACAGCAACTCGGCGAACTCGTGATCGCCACCGGCGCCGATGCGCTCAGCGCCGATGAACTGGCGGGCGCGCTGGTTGCATTGGCCGAAACCAAGGATACCGCAAAGAGAGAGGCATGGGCGAAGCGCGGCGCGGCGTTCTTTCAGGGACGGGCGCGGCGATCTGCAGCAGCGCCTGAGCGCAACAGTGGCGGCGCTCCGGCGCAACCAGGCGGCGCGCAACCGGCATCAGGCGGCGCGGGCGCAAAATGATATGCGAAGCTGGCAGGTCGAGCGGCGCAAGCGCACGCGGCATCTCATTGAACTCGGAGGCCTCGTCGTCAAGGCAGGCATTGTCGATCTAGCCAGTGACGACCGCGCCATGATCTACGGGGCGTTGCTCTGGGTGGCGGACAAGCTCAACAGCGAGCATGGCGAACGGGCGCGGGAACTGTGGACCGATAAGGGGAAGCAGGAGTTTACAGCAGAGCGCAAGGGCGCCCATGCGGGAAGCGCCCAGGATTAAGCATGAGCGATAGTGGGCGGCGCGAAGGCCCACATATCGTAGCGCTGTCCGCTATCAACGATCCCGTGATGCCCGTCTGTATAGAAATTTGCATGTGCGGCGTTCAGGGCGCTTCCTTCAAGATGGCGGAGAACAAGGGATCGAAGGCGCGGCGGATCGGATCTGCTGCGGCGCCAAGAGCCACAGCCCAGGGGTCAATCATGCCGAGCTGGACGCGCGGGATCGTGCGGTCCGGTCGCTCGGCAATCGACGGAAGCAACGGGAATATCGCCTCGAACAGCCGTTTTGCCAAAGACGGCGGCGCGCTGCCGTTCAAGATGACGGTTTGCGGATCGAAAATCGTCTCGACTATGTGAACGGCTTGCCGGAAATCAGCGGCAGCGCCTTCCAGCCACTGGCGAATGCGGGGGTCATCCGCAAGTGTCAATCGTTCGACCTCGTCATAGGCATCCATCGTCGCCGTGCCGAGACGTAGATGCTGGAGCAACGAGGCGAAGGAGGAGCGGTGTTCGAACGGCGAAACCGTCCCCCCACGGGAAAACAACACCATGCCGACCTCGCCTGCATTGCGGTTGCTGCCCGTATAGAGGTCGCCGTTGAGAATCAGCCCGGCGCCGATGCCGTAGCCGAAATAAAGGCAGACAGCGTGGTCGAGACCATCGGCCGCGCCGTTCATGCGTTCGGCAGTCGCTGCTGCGTAGGCGTCGTTTTGCAGGCTCGTTTCGAGGCTGGTGCCCACGGCAAGTGTTTCGAGCAGCGGAAAGGTCTGCCACTTGCCCATCATCCATGGGTCGTCCCCGATGGGTTTCAGCCCGAAGGGACCGGGCATGGCGACACCAAGGCCGGTCATTCGATATGCCGAAACGGGAATGCGCACGGCGAGGTCGCGACGCACCGTCTCGACAAGATGCAGCACCACCCGGCTGCCCTCGTGGGGGTCGCCTGGCGGAAGGTTTCCCATTGCGCGGGCGACCTCTTGCCCCAGAAAGTCGACGGCAACGACGCGCGCCAATTCGCGATCGATTTGCACGCCGAGGGCAAAAGCTCCCTCGGCGACGAGGCGATAAGGTGTTGAGGGCTGGCCGCGCCCGCGGCGTACCACCTCCTCGGAGGCAACGAGTCCGTCGATATCGAGGCTCTCGATGAGGTTGGACACGGTCTGCTTCGTCAGGCGCGTGGCGCGGGCGAGATCGGCCCGCGAGAGCGGTCCGTTCAGGCGGATAGCCTCGATGATGACGCGCCGGTTGTGAGCGCTGGTGCCTTCCTGGTTGGTTCCGCTCTTAGCACGGATCGTCCGCAATTCGTTCATCGGCAATTCCCTCTTGACACAGTTTCAATAGTACAGAATATTAAGTCAAGATATTGGACTTAATAAAGAGCCGAAGCGCTCCGGGGAATAAACGGGCATCCATAACGACGGCCCGGAATGACGAAGCCAAACTGGAGGACAACATGTTGAAATCGATAAAGAAGACCCTTATCGGGGCGACGCTGATCGCGGCCGTCTCCGCGCCGCATGCCTTTGCCGAAACGACGCTCAACGCGCTCTTCATGGCGCAGGCCGCCTATAGCGAGGCAGATGTGCGGGCCATGACCGACGCCTTCACCAAGGCGAACCCGGATATCAAAGTGAACCTCGAATTCGCGCCCTATGAGGGTCTGCATGACAAGACCGTGTTGGCGCAAGGCGCCGGCGGCGGCTATGACGTCGCACTTTTCGACGTGATCTGGCCTGCCGAATATGCAGCGAACAACGTCCTCGTCGATGTCTCCTCGCGCGTCACCGACGACATGAAGAAGGGCGTTCTGCCCGGCGCCTGGACGACCGTCAGCTACGATGGAAAGTCCTACGGAATGCCGTGGATCCTCGACACCAAGTACCTGTTCTACAACAAGGAAATCCTTGAGAAGGCCGGCATCAAGACGCCGCCGAAGACCTGGGCCGAACTCAACGATCAGGCCAAGATCATCAAGGATAAGGGCCTGCTCGCAACGCCCATCGCCTGGAGCTGGTCGCAGGCGGAAGCCGCGATCTGCGACTACACGACGCTGGTCAGCGCCTATGGCGGCGAATTCCTGAAGGACGGCAAACCGGCCTTCACGGAAGGCGGCGGTCTCGATGCGCTGAACTACATGGTGGACAGCTACAAGTCCGGCCTCACCAACCCGAACTCCAAGGAGTTCCTAGAAGAGGATGTGCGCAACCTCTTCCAGAACGGCGAGGCGGCCTTCGCGCTGAACTGGACCTACATGTACAACATGGCCAATGCCGGCAAGGACAGCAAGGTCGCCGGCAAGGTGGGCGTTGTGCCGGCCCCGGGCGTCGAGGGCAAGAGCGAGGTTTCGGCCGTCAACGGTTCGATGGGCCTCGGCATCACCTCTGCCAGCAAGCATCCCGACGAAGCCTGGAAATACATCGTGCACATGACCTCGCAGGAGACGCAGAACGCCTATGCGAAGCTCAGCCTGCCGATCTGGGCATCCTCCTATGAGGACCCGGCCGTCACCGCCGGCCAGGAAGAGTTGATCGCCGCTGCCAAGCTCGGTCTCGCCGCCATGTATCCGCGTCCGACGACGCCGAAGTACCAGGAGATCTCCACGGCGCTCCAGCAGGCCATCCAGGAAGCTCTGCTCGGTCAGGCCAGCCCGGAAGATGCATTGAAGTCCGCTGCGGAAAACAGCGGCCTCTGACGGAATGCCTCGCGGGCGACTTCGGTTGCCCGCACACTCCTCTCTCCGAAAACACATAAGAGGACGCTATGTCCAGCACCTGGATGACGACCCGGGCATGGCTGCTCATGCTGCCGTTGCTGGTGATTATGGTCGCCGTCATCGGTTGGCCGATGGTCGATACGGTGAGGCTCTCCTTCACCGATGCCAAGCTGGTGGGGCTCGGCGGCAGCTTCGTCGGCTTCGATAATTATGCGAAGATGCTCACGAGCAGCAATTTCCTGCGGGCGCTTTACGTCACCACTTGGTTCGCTGTCGCGTCGGTGACGGCCGAAATGGTGCTCGGTGTGCTCGCTGCCCTGCTTCTGAACCAGCAGTTCTACGGCCGCACCGTGCTGCGCGCGTTGCTCATCCTGCCATGGGCGCAGCCGACGGTGGTCAATGCGACCCTCTGGCGGCTGATCTACAATCCCGAATATGGTGCGCTGAATTCCGCGCTGACGCAGATCGGCCTGCTCGATGCCTACCGCTCCTGGCTTGGCGAGCCGGCCACCGCCATGACGGCGCTGATCGTCGCCGACTGCTGGAAGAATTTTCCGCTCGTCGCCCTCATCGCACTCGCCGCCCTTCAGGCCGTGCCACGCGACATCACCTCTGCCTCGCTGGTCGACGGCGCCGGTCCCTTCGCCCGCTTCCGTTTCGTCATCCTGCCCTATCTCGCGGGACCGCTGATGGTGGCGCTGGTGCTGCGCACCATCGAGGCCTTCAAGGTATTCGATATCATCTGGGTCATGACGCGGGGCGGACCGGCCAATTCGACGCGCACCCTCTCGATCCTCGTCTACCAGGAGGCCTTCTCCTTCCAGCGCGCCGGCTCCGGGGCCTCGCTTGCCCTCGTCGTCACGCTCATCGTCACGGTGCTGGCGATCGGCTATGGCATGCTGGTGCGCCGCGCTGCGGGGAGTGTCGTCTGATGGAACGCCGCAGCCTTCTCGCCTCGCTTCTCCTTCATGCGGCAGCACTCCTGCTGGCCGCGGTGATCCTCGCACCGATCCTCTGGCTCTTCGTGATGAGCATTTCGCCGGCTGCCGATCTCGTCGCGCGACCGCTGCGCTGGTGGCCGAGCACGGTGGATTTCTCCCGCTATGCGATGCTGCTCTCGACGATCCCCAATAGCGCCGGCGCCACCTTCGTCGCCTCTCTCGTCAACAGCATCCTGGTGGCGGGTATGGCGACGGTCGCCGCCATCGCACTCGCCATTCCCGCAGGCTGGGCCGTGTCGCGCACGCCTTCGGTCGGCTGGTCGCTGTCATTGGTCATCGCCACCTACATGCTGCCGCCGGTCGCGCTTGCGGTGCCGCTCTACATGGCGCTCGCTGCGCTCGGGCTGCTCAATTCCGTCTTCGGCCTCGCGCTCGTCTATCTCAGCATTCTCGCCCCCTTCACGACCTGGCTGATGAAGTCCGGCTTCGACGGCATTCCGCGCGAGATCGAGCAGGCGGCGATGATGGACGGGGCAAGTCTCTTTGCGACGCTGCGCATCGTCACCCTGCCGCTCGCCATGCCGATCGTCGCGACATCGGCGCTCTTCGCCTTCCTGCTCGGCTGGGATGAGTTCTTCTATGCGCTGCTCTTCACCTCTGACCAGCGTGCCCGCACGCTCACCGTCGCCATCGCCGATCTCGCGGGCGGGCGGGTTTCCGACTACGGGCTGATCGCCACGGCCGGTGTGCTTGCCGCGCTGCCACCGGTGCTCGTCGGCCTCATTATGCAACGCGCCCTGATCTCGGGCCTCACCAGCGGCGGTGTGAAAGGATAACCATCACATGACACGACCCGAAGGAGTTTTGGCAATCAACCGGGAAATGGCGCGTCAGCAGGAAGATGCACTCGCTTCCTTCCGCAGCAGGAGCGATGTGGTCTTGCAAGCCGCCGCAAGCTTGAATCGCACGAAAAAACTGTTGCTTCTCGGTATGGGCGGCTCGCACGCCCTCGGCCGTGCAGTCGAACCGCTCTATCGCCGCCTCGGTATCGACGCGATCGCTCTGCCGCTGTCCGAACAACTCGGCGCACCGCTTGCCCTAGAGGGACGCACCGTCTTCATCACCTCGCAGTCCGGCGAGAGCGCCGAGGTCTTGCGCTGGTTCGCCGAGACCGGCGGCAACGCCGAAACCTTCGGCTTTACGCTCGAAGAAAATTCCTTCCTTGCCCGTACCACACCCTGTCTTCTCGGACAGGGCGGCACGGAGCAGGCTTTTGCGGCAACACGCAGCCTGACTGTGAGCTTTGCCCTCCACCTCGCCATCTTTGCCGCCCTGGGCGAGGATGTTTCCCAAGCCCTGGACGCCCTGGAAAACCCACAGGAACCCGCCATCGACGCGGCGCTAGCCACCCTCTCGACCGTGTGCGCGGTGGTAACGTCGGGGCGGCGCATGCAGGGTCTTGCCGAGACCATCGCGCTCGGCTTTGCGGAACTCTCGCGCATTCCCTGTTTCTCGCTGGAGGGCGGGCAACTTCGCCATGGGCCGATGGAAATGCTGTCGCCGGACGTGGGTGTGGTGCTCTTCCGTAGCGACGATGCGACGACCGACCTCGTGACGGCGATGGCAGTCTCGGTGGTCGAGGCCGGCGCGAAGATCGTTGTCCTGGATGCCTCCGGCCGCCCGTCCGTGCCGGGCGCTACGACGATTGTTTTTCCACCGTTGACCGGCCTCGCCGCCGTTTTTGCCATTCTGCCGACGGCGCAGCGGCTGATGATCGCCTTTGCTGCGGCGCGGGTGAAAAATGCAGGCACGCCGGTGCGTTCGACGAAAATTACCCGGAGTGAATGAGTGAAATCGCTTGCCGTCATCGGAAACGTTAATGTCGATCTCATCATGGGGCCGGCCACGCCCTGGCCGCAGCCGGGCACGGAGATCATCGTCGACCACGATGAGTTGCGTGTCGGCGGTTCCGCCGGCAATGCGGCGCTCGCCTGGCTTGCGCTGGGTACCCCGTTTGAAATCGCCGCCAGCATCGGCAGCGACCGCTTTGGAGCCTGGCTTGCGGAGAGCTTCGGCGAGCATGCCAGAAAATGGCCGGTGCACGGCAAAAGCACGACGCTTTCGGTCGGTATCACCCATCCTGATGGCGAGCGCACCTTTTTCACCACGCGGGGGCATCTGCCGCTGTTCAGCCTGGAGGATGTTCTTGCCGTGCTCGACGGTTCGCGTCTGCGGGGCGGCATTGCGCTTCTCTGCGGTGCTTTCCTGACCGACACGCTGGCGGAGCAATACGACCGCTTCTTCGATTGGGCCGACAGCCACGGCATTGCGGTCGCACTCGATATAGGCTGGCCGCTCTTCGGCTGGACTGACGGGAACAAGACTTCGGCAAAAAGCTGGTTGTCGCGCAGCCGGATCGCGCTGCTCAACGAGGTGGAGACGACGAACCTTGCAGGGGTAAGCGATCCCGAAGAAGCGGGGCGCATCCTGCTGCAAGGCATGCCGGAGGATGCCATCGTTGTTGTGAAATGCGGGCCGAAGGGCGCAATCGCGATCGATGCCGCTGGTACACTTTTCACTGCCGATGCGCCTGCCGTGATGGTCGTCGATACGATCGGCGCCGGGGACGTTTTCAACGCTGCCTTCCTTGCGGCCTATGCGGCGGGGGAAGGGGTAGAAGCAAGCCTTGCCGCCGGTACATCGGTCGCCTCTAGCGCCATTTCCACCAATCCACGCGGCTACGCGCCGGTTCTGCAGGAAGTCCAGTCATGAGCACATTGACCATCAGCGCCATCCGCAAGAACTACGGCTCCGTCGAGACGCTGAAGGGGATTGATATCGCGCTGGAGAGCGGTGAATTCCTCGTGCTGCTCGGTGCCTCCGGCTGCGGCAAGTCCACCCTGCTCAACATCATCGCCGGCCTTGCCGAGCCGACGAGCGGCGATATCCGTATCGGTGAGCGTTCCATCGTCGGCGTGCATCCGAAGGACCGGGACATTGCGATGGTGTTCCAGTCCTACGCGCTCTATCCCAATCTCACCGTCCATCGCAACATTGGCTTTGGCCTGGAAATGCGCAAGGTCGACAAGATCGAGCGCGACCGTGCCGTGCGCGAGACGGCAAAACTGCTGCAAATCGAAAACCTCCTGGAACGCAAGCCCGGCCAGCTCTCCGGCGGGCAACGCCAGCGCGTGGCGATCGGCCGGGCGCTGGTTCGCAATCCCAAGATATTTCTGTTCGACGAGCCCCTGTCCAACCTCGATGCGAAGCTGCGCATGGAAATGCGCACCGAATTGAAGCGCTTACACCAACTGACCAAGACGACGGTGGTCTACGTTACCCACGATCAGATCGAGGCGATGACGCTGGCCACCCGCATTGCAGTCATGCGAGGCGGTCGTATCGAACAACTCGACACGCCGGAGAACATCTACAACCGACCGGCGACACTCTATGTCGCGACATTCGTCGGTGCGCCGCCCATGAACCTTCTTACGGCCACGGCCGGGCAGGGCGCTGCCACGATTGATGGTACTGATATTACGCTGCCGATAGACGGCCTGGAAATCGTTTCGCCGGGGCAGCGCCTTGTGCTCGGCATCCGCCCGGAGGCGATCGGCAGAGCGAAAGGGGATCTGTCACTGAGGGCTCGATGTGACGTCGTGGAGCTCACGGGGCCCGAGCTTATCGTCACCGCGACGGTCGGTGAACAGCGCCTTATCGCATCCCTTCCAGCAACGACGAAAATACAAGTTGGCGACGAGGTCTTGCTCCACGTCGATACCGCCGCCCTTCACATTTTCGATGCGCAACACGGGGAGCGTTTGAATTAAAGGGGCGCCTGGATAGGTGGGCCGCGTCACATTTTGATCTGATCCCCGGAAACTGGACCGTTCAGAATTGGAGTTTTCCGCTGTAATTTCCCGGTTGGGAGAGGAGTGGAAAAGCGATGAAGGCATCGAAGTTTTCGGACGCGCAAAAGGCATTCATTTTGAAGCAGGGGGCGGACGGCATTCCGGTGGCGGAGATCTGCCGCCGCGCGGGGATCAGCCAGGCGACCTACTTCAACTGGAAGAAGAAATATGACGGGCTGCTGCCGACGGAGATGAAGCGACTGAAGCAGCTTGAGGACGAGAACGGCAAGCTCAGGAAGCTGGTCGCCGACCTGTCGCTGGACAAGGAAATGCTGCAGGACGTGATCCGCCGAAAACTGTGAGGCCTGGTCGCAAACGCGAGCTGGTGGCGGATACCTGTACTGAGTGGAACGTGTCGATCCGGCGGAGCTGAAATCCCGAAACCCGATGCTTGTGCCAACTCGCGTTACAAGCGGCCCGACGTTGCTGACAGGTATTTGCTTCTGCGCAAAATGCGGTAGTGCCATGACACTGCGAACAGGCAGGGGCAGTTCAGGCAGCACATATCGCGATTACACCTGCTCGACGAAGGCGCGGCAGAGAGACCGGCTGCAAGGGTCGTACAATTCTAATGAGCAAGCTCGACGATCTGATTGTGAGCCACATGGCGGAACGCCTGCTCCAGCCAGATCGGCTAAGCCATCCTAGCCAGCCTGGTGAACCGCCGACAGGAGTGGGCCGAGCGTCGCCGTGAACATCTCGCCGAACTCAACCGGCGCATCACGGAGACCAGCCAGCGGCTCAATCGGCTTTGATGCAATCGAAACCGGAGTGGCTGACCTGAACGATACAGCGCTGAAAGAGCGTATAGCTGGCCTGAGGGCCATCCGTGATCAGGCCACGACAGACGTGGAACGCACTCAGCTGAACTTGAAGGCGCGAACAGGCAGGCGATTACGCCAGACATGCTGGAGAGCTTCACACGAGCTGCCCGTGACGCCTTACGGTTTGAAGGTGGCGAAAACATAGGCGAGATTACCTGCGCGCGCTGACGCAATGCTTCGAAGTGGCGGATACGGAAGTTCGAATCAAGGATCGAAATTTAACTTCTACGAACGCTTATCACTGCACCGAGCGAAAAATCGGCGGGGTTCGGCGTTCATAGTTCTGTACTGAAGTGGCGCGCCGCACCGGGCGAAGATGAGAACTATGTCTGCTCCACAACCCTCTAAGTTGCTTCTTTGCAGGATAGCCAAGGCGCACTGTGGGGTTAAGCAACGGCATCGCGGCGCCAAACGAAGCGTTCAATTCGTCATTGACGAAAAAGCTCCAAGCCGGCGACGAACAGAGCCGAGTGCCTTGGTATGCTGGGCGTCGCTGAGGGACGCGTCGGGGCTAACCCCGACACTCGGTGCTGGCGATTGTGAGCGTGCCGACAGCACCCTTAGTTCCTTCAGAGTTTCGGAAACAATGATGCAACATCTCGTTGGCTCTGGCCGACGGGGATGCTTCTGCGTTTGGTGCTGAGGCAACGCTAATCGTATGAAGTGTTAGGATGTGTTGGTGTTGCCAGTTCGCGACCGCCCGGACTGCTTTGATATAGCTGAAGTCGTCAATCTCACCCTTGGCGTATTCGACATAGAAGCCTTTTGTGCTTCTCCCTTCGGCGCGAACCCAATCCAGAAAATAGCTGACTGGCGCGTCCGGGCATTGGCCATTCATTCTTGCAGTTCGGTTCAAGATCTGGCAGCCCGTCCATCTGACAATCGTCGATGATCCAGCACTGAGCAGATTGTGATCCATCGCACATCAGAAGCCGCCTCCGATCAAAGCCTTTGCTTTATCAATTATACTGTCAACGCGTTTCTCGTGCTCTGTGCGGCATCTCAATGAAATCTTCTCAGAAACTCCACGAAACACGTGTTAATTACTAAGACACAGATTCTTGGTGCTTGCTTGGCACTTAGCGCCTCGGCGAATCGGTAACAGCGCTGCATGATTTACAGGCTGCTGGGGGGCAGTTTGACTGAATCTCTTTTTCGCCCAGAGGCCATTGCTGCCCAAAAAGACACTTGGTTGGGCCATACGGTTTTGCTGCGCCCACTCGGCGTCTCGATCACGGCCGCTCTGGGCGTTATCATAGTTCTGGCGATCACCGCTTATCTGATCTTTGGTGAGTACACGCGCCGAGTGCGCCTGACCGGTGTCGTCACGCCGAGTGCAGGGATCGCGCGGGTTTTCGCACCTAGTGCAGGTCGCGTGGTTTCGTTGAACATTGCCGATGGCAATGAGGTTCGCCAAGGGCAATCCCTCTATACGATCACCTCCGACAGCATGACGTCTCTGGGCGAAACACAAGCCGCCGCCGCTGCACTCCTGCGCAAACAGCGTAGCGAACTGGAAGCCGAGATCATCCGTCAGCAAAAGCTGGACGGTGTCGAGAAAGCTGGACTAACGAAGGAAGAACAGGGCCTGCTTCGCGAGATCGATCAAGTCCAGGCCCAGATCAAGGTTACCGGCGACTATGCTGCCGTGTTGAAAACGATCTCCGAAAAGTACGAGGAACTGGTTCGTCGACACGTCGTCCTGCAGCGCGAGGCGTTCGCCCGGATGGAAAGCCGGATGCAAAAGGAACAGGAGCTCGAAAATCTCCGGCGTGAAGCCATTCGCCTTGAACAACGGTTGACGGAGGTGCGCACGAAGCTGGCGGGCTTCGATGCAAAGGCGGCATCTGTCATTGGCCATCTGCGCAGACAGATCAGCGTCATCGAGCGCGACCTCGTCGAGGGTGAAGCGCGCAGGCAGATAGACGTCACCACGCCAAGAACCGGGAGTGTGACGGCCATTCTTGTCCAGTCAGGACAGTTCGTTGCCGCGGGAACACCGCTGTTGTCGATCCTGCCGAGTGAAGCCCAGCTCGAAGTCCATCTTTATGGATCAAGCAGCGTGATCGGCTTCATGCATGAAAATGCCAAGGTGATGCTGCGCTATGCGGCTTTCCCGTATCAGAAATTCGGTCTCCATCCAGGAACCGTCGCCGGATTCTCCCGTGTCAGCTTGCGCCCGAGCGACATTGATACGATTTCCCTGCCTGAAAGGGGAACTTCACCGACGAGCGACCCGTCTGCGGGTCTGTATCGGGTCGTCGTCAGGCCCGAACAAGATCATGTCATCGCTTATGGAAAAGCAGAGCCTATCCGGCCAGGCATGGCGGTTGATGCCGACGTGTTTCTTGACACCAGGCCGATCTATGAATGGTTGCTTGAACCGCTTTACAGCCTGCGTGGCACCCTCTCCAACCAGGGGGACAGGTAATGACAGTTCTGGAAAGGCTCGCTTTCGGTTTCAGGCCATGCTTGCCGGTTATCCTGCAGACAGAAGCTGCTGAATGCGGCCTCGCCAGCCTGGCAATGATTGCGTCCCATCACGGGCATCAGATCGATATCAGCAGCATGCGCCTCAGATTCAGCGCATCGTTGAAGGGCATGACGCTCCACAACATCGCTGACCTCGCCAATAAGCTGCTTCTTTCGACACGGGCCGTGCAGGTGGCGCTCGATGACCTGCGCAATTTGAAGACCCCTTGTGTCCTCCATTGGGATTTCAGCCATTTCGTTGTCCTGGATAAGGTCACCGCCAAAGGGGCCATCATCCATGATCCCGCCCGAGGCCGCCGTCATGTCTCCCGCAGGGAGCTTGATCAAAGCTTCACCGGTGTCGCCCTCGAAGTCTGGCCTGCCTCATCCTTTTCACCAAAAGTGGAACAGAACCGGTTCCAACTGATAAGCCTGTTTCGAGGTGTCGTCGGCCTCAAACGCGCACTGGCACAGATATTCCTGCTTGCCCTCTGCCTCGAGGTCTTTGCCATTCTGTCGCCGCTTGGTCTGCAATTGATCATTGACCAGGCCATCGTCGGCGCCGATTTCGATCTCGTCACGGTGGTCACGATCGGCCTTGCGCTGTTGGTCATCTTGCAGACGACTATCGGTTTTGTCCGTTCATGGGGGACAATGGTGCTGATGACCCGGCTTGCTGTCCAATGGGATATAGGCTTGTTCTCCCATCTGATGCGCTTGCCGCTGTCATGGTTCGAGAAGCGCCATGTCGGTGACATCGTATCCCGTTTCGGTTCGATCCAGACGATCCAGCATACCCTGACAACAGACCTTGTCAGCTCCATCATGGACAGCCTCATGGTTGTGGGCATGCTTGCCATGATGTTTCTCTATAGCCCGCCATTGGCTGCTATTTCGCTGATCATAACCGGTCTTTACGTGCTGGTTCGGATTTTGTTCTATCGACCTTACCGTTCAGCCACCGAAGCGGAGCTCGTGTATCATGCAAGAGAAAATACCCACTTCATGGAGTCCGTCCGAGGCGCGAGCAGTGTCAAGGCTTTAGGTCTGGAAGAGCGCCGCCAAAGCACGTGGCTCAACGCCTTGGTCGACGCCGTCAATGCCGGGCTCAAAACCAACAAGCTCGATATGGTCTTTAATGGGGTCAACGGTCTGCTGTTCGGCTTCGGGCGCGTTCTCATGCTTTGGCTGGGCAGTCGTGCGGTGATCCACGGAAACCTGACTGTTGGCATGCTCATGGCGGTCTCGTCCTATCAGGAGCAATTCACCAGTCGTGTCACCGAACTGATCAACATGATTTGCAAACTTCGAATGTTGTCTTTGCAAGGAGAACGCCTGGCCGACATCGCGCTCGCTGCACCCGAAATAAGCAAAAGCAGCGGCCGCGGCGGAAACTCAACCGGCAGCGTGGCAGGCCATCTTGAAGCGCGCGGGCTTCGTTTCCGCTACGGCGATGGCGAACCCGACGTCTTGCGCGATATCAGCCTTACCATCGAGGCCGGAGAAAGCATCGCGATCGTCGGCCCATCCGGCTGCGGAAAAAGCACCTTGCTAAAGATCCTTGCCGGTTTGATGCATCCTACAGAAGGACGCGTTTGCCTGGATGGCAGTGATATTCGCGATATGGGACATTCCAATTACCGGAAGATCACAGGCTGTGTTCTTCAAGATGACCAGCTATTTGCCGGCACACTGTCTGAAAACATATCCGCCTTTGATCCTCACGCGGACTCTGCCTGGATCGAGGAGTGCGCGCGCCTGGCCGCGATCGACGACGAAATCCGAATGATGCCCATGGGCTATGAATCTCTTGTTGGCGACATGGGCAGTGCGCTTTCCGGCGGTCAGAAACAGCGCCTGTTTCTTGCCCGTGCCCTCCAGCGAAAGCCACGAATTCTGCTCCTGGACGAAGCGACGAGCCATCTCGACGAGGACAATGAGAACCGCATCAACCGGGCACTCGCCGACCTTCGTATCACCCGCGTGATCGTGGCTCACCGCCCTTCCACCATCGCAATGGTCGATAGGGTCATCGTAATCGGCGATCGTAGAGCTTCCAATCCTTGAACCAATCGAATTCGACGCAACTTCCACATATCCTTCGCAAGTTCCCCACATTCAGATGATCGCTCTATTCCATCGCTATTAAGCGTTGGGGGCGTCATGGAGTCTCGACCGGCACCGGCTAGGTCGCGGTTGTTCGGATTCCTCTTTTCAACAGGAAGCAATCAAAGCGTGCCGAGATGTCTGGGTCGGACCGTCCCACTCGTGACGGCCGGCTAGGTCGTTTGTTGTGGGAGCGGACAATCACCGGAAAGCAAATCACCTGAACGCAATGAAGGAGAGGGGGTCTCCATGTGAAAGCATACAGGCCAGCAATCGTATTGTGACCTAATTCAACAGGAGAAATAGATCATGCGTGAATTGACACTGAATGAAATGCAGCTCGTCTCAGGCGGTCGCAAAGGGAGCGGCGGAGGCGGTAAGTCAGGGCATCGCAGCGCCTCTCGCGGATTTACAAAAGGTGGACCAAACCCAACTAATCGGACCGCCTATAATATTAGCCCGCGCGACGCCCTGGCTGGCATCAGTATAGCCGCAGGCAGCGCCGCACAAGCGATGGCAGGCTGGCCTAAAGCAGCAGCGTACGCTGTGAGTGCAGTAGCTGGGTTAGCTGCAGCCAGGCAGGGGAGGTAAAGCAGTCGATGTTAGACTGCCTCCCGCAAGAAGTAAGTCATAATTAGAGGAGAAAGCCATTGCTCTGGATTGCGGCCACCATGTACTCGACCTTCCTTTTTTTGGTGGCTGCAATTCCTTTTGGGTACATTCGCGGCAACGCTCTGGTAATATGGGGCGCGCTGCTCGCTTCTTTGGCAGCGCTTGTGATTGGATTATTGATTATCATTTTCTCCAAGTTGAATGTTAACTCGTACAGCGGTTGGTTCATCCTGGCTCTGGGCGAGGAGGCGGCACGTGGCTTACTCTTGTATCGGTTTGTCTTGCGCTACGAGAACCAGCTTGTTCAGCGCGCGCTATTCGGCGCAATTTTTGGTTGGCTTGAGCTTCTAGTGAAGCTTTATCCGAGTGTCACGGGATGCAAAGAAATAGTCACACCACTATCTTGCGTGTCTGGCGCCCCATACCTTGGAATATCATTGGCCGAGCCGATATTATTCCATATATTCATCACGGCTATTGGTTACAGAGATGCAACAAACTTCAAAAACTGGACTATAGCTCTTTTTGGTGCAGCAGTTTTTCATGCAACGATCAACGGCGCAAAAGTGATTCCGTCGTCATTCAATAGCGGTATAATGGCGGGGTTTGTTGTTTTACCGACAACCTTTATTCTACTTTATGCGATTGTATTTTATCTCGTTTATTTGCAGAATAAGGGAAACCTGACCCTCCTCAATAAATAACCGCCGATCAAGGCTCAGCTTCTCGATGCTGAGCCTTGCGCCAAGTCCAGCGATTATAGCGATATCTGACCCAACCGATCGATATCGCGCGATTGGCTCCCGCTGGGCGCGCTCGCCGTTCAGTTTTGCTTACGAAACCTTTACCCCGGATTCTGGTGTGACCCAACGCCAGATGCACCTTCACGCCGGCTGGAACGATCATCATGATGTCTTCTCCTTGCCAGCCAGATGCCGCTTGACCGCAGCCGCAGACGCGCCCGCCGGCGCAAACACGCGCCGTCCATCATCCAGTTCGAGCGCCACCATGCCGTCCGGCGGTCGCACGAGATCGCGCAAGGCGGCCAGCGTCGGCAGCTTATTGTCTGCGCCATCGGCAAACACCACCGTAGCCAGTTGCGGTGCCTTGCGGGCGGTCAGGCCGAATTCGACCCGCCAGCGGAATACCATGCTGGTGGCGACGCCATGGCGGCGGCAAACCCGCGCCACCGTGATTCCCGACTTCTCCGCCTCCTGCACGATTTCCCGCTTCTGCTCGTCGCTGAAACGGCGCCGGTTCGATCGCCCGTCCGCCGCGTCCGGTGTCAAGCGGTATTTGCGCCGTGCGCAATTAGCAGCGCTGCTTAATTGGGCTTGGGCACTCGGATGACGAACGCTTGGAGTTCATCGCCAGCGCGGAAGGCAGGCGCTTGATCAAAGGGTTGATGCAGCTTCCGCCGCGCGTACGCAATCGCGTGTCGTCCCTGATTTCTATGTTGGGGGAAGAAATCAGGGACGACACATGCCGAGGATCAGACGCAAGCTAAGAACGTGGGTGGGCTTCCTATGGCCGACAACACGGCAAAAGACGGCTGTTGGCGGCATATGCGCCCTTGGCGATTTTCGACGTGCGGCCGATCCTTGTTATATGTCCAAGCCGCGTGCCTATCGCACCCCCAATCGTCGCGAGCGGCCCGGGATCGGTGCGTTGCCCAAGGACCTCTACGCCTATGCTGAGGTCCGCTCCTTGCCGCGCATGGGACGTCCAACAAAGTTCACGCCTGAAACATGGACCGTTACCGACAATTGGCCAAATCCGCTGCTAGTCACCGAGGCCGAGATTGACCTGTTCGAGGCGTGGTTTGGCGGCCTGTTGGACGAATTCTTCGGGCCTATCCGATGAAGTCAGAAGGAGCAATACGCCGTGACCATGCCGCAGCGCGCCGCCCTCTACCTGCGCGTCTCGACGGCGCGGCAGGCAGAGCATGACGTCTCCATCCCAGACCAGCGCAAACAAGGCGAGGCTTGGTGCGAGGCGCGCGGCTACAAGCTTGTCGAAACCTATGTTGAGGCAGGTGCATCCGCAACCAATGACCGTAGGCCCGAATTCCAGCGGATGATCGAGGCCGGCACCTCCAAACCGGTGCCATTCGACACTGTCGTAGTGCATAGCTTCTCACGCTTCTTTCGCGATCATTTCGAGCTGGAGTTCTACGTCAGGAAGCTGGCGAAGAACGGCATCAAGCTCGTCTCCATCACGCAGGAGATGGGTGACGATCCCATGCACGTCATGATGCGTCAGATCATGGCTCTGTTCGATGAGTACCAGTCAAAGGAAAATGCCAAACACGTCCTGCGCGCCATGAATGAGAACGCTCGGCAGGGCTTTTGGAATGGAGCGTTGCCGCCGATCGGATATCGCATCGTCGCCGCCGAGCAGCGTGGATCCAAGACAAAGAAGAAGCTGGAGATCGATCCGTTGCACGCTGACACCGTGCGGCTGATATATCGGTTGTTCCTCAAGGGCGATGGCAAGCTCGGCCCATTGGGAGTCAAATCCATCAGCTGTTATCTCAACGAACGACACATCTTCACACGCGACGGCGGTCGATGGGGCCTCGCCCAAATCCACGCCATCCTTACCCGAACGACCTACATCGGCGAACACCGGTTCAATACGCGCTCCCATAAGGACAGGGCGAGAAAGCCTGACAGCGAAGTGGCCGTCATGGCTGTGCCGCCGCTTATCGAGCGATCGATCTTCGATGCCGTGCAGGCGAGGCTGAAGTCTCGCAATCCCAAATTTGTTCCGGCTCGCGTCACCAGCGGTCCGACACTTCTGACCGGTATTTGCTTCTGCGCAAAATGCGGAGGCGCGATGACATTGCGTACTGGTAGAGGCCGTTCCGGCGGGACATATCGCTACTACACCTGCTCGACCAGGGCGCGACAAGGTAAGACCGGCTGCGAGGGTCGTACAATCCCAATGAGCAAGCTCGACGATCTGGTCGTGAGCCATATGGAGGAACGCCTACTACAACCAGATCGCCTGAAAGCCATCCTTGCCAGCCTGCTGGATCGCCGGCAGGAGCGGACCGAGCGTCGCCGCGAGCATCTCGCCGAACTTAACCGACGCATCACGGAGACTGACCAGCGACTCAATCGCCTTTACGATGCGATTGAAACCGGCGTTGCTGACCTGAACGATGCAGCGCTGAAGGAACGCATAACTGGTCTCAAGGCGATCCGAGATCAAGCCACGGCTGACGCGGAGCGTACCCAGGCTGCACTTGAAGGCGCGAATAGGCACGCGATTACGCCGGACATGCTGGGGAGTTTCACGCGAGCCGCCCGCGATGCCTTACGGTTTGAAGGTGGCGGATATCGGCGAGACTACCTGCGCGCCTTGGCGCAATGCGTCGAAGTTGCAGATACGGAAATTCGAATCAAAGGATCGAAATCAGAACTTCTACGAACGCTTATCACTGCGCCCAACGAAAAATCGGCGGAATTCGGCGTTCATAGTTCTGTACTGAAGTGGCGAGCCGAAAGGGACTCGAACTCAGCGACTAGATGGGAGAGTCTGAGAGTCATCTGGTAAACCTCTCATCGGATCGCGGCAAATTGTGATGTATGCTGGGGTCGGGTTGCACCGACCGGGCTGATCTTGTTGTGTAGCTTGGGCAGCGCGTCAACATGCGAATTCAGTCCCGGCCCTGTATTGACGGTTACGGTCTGGAGGGCGGCTGTTTTTAGAGTGCCTTGGAAGACGTGGGCATCCAAAGGGAGCTAGACGATTCGCCTACCATTGGGCGAGAGTGGGCCTCTAGCGAAACCGGTTTCTGTAGATATGCTGTAGATCAGCCACGATTTGCAAATTTTCAAGTTCAGCTAGGTGCTTGAAAATGTTGGCTCCCCGGGCCGGATTCGAACCAGCGACCAACCGGTTAACAGCCGGTTGCTCTACCACTGAGCTACCGGGGAACAGCGCTCTTGTGCGAACGGGGGTGGCTATAGCGATCCTTTTCGGCTTTGCAAAGCGGGAATTCGAATTTTTTAAAAGGTTTTTCTGTGGCGCATTCTCGCAATCGCTGCCTGACGCCATCATATCAGGCGGCAATGCCGGCAAACCGGGCGTTTGAGGCCTGCAAACTGGGTGAGGCAGAGGACAAGGATGGACGGAACGGTGCAAGGCATGGGCGCAGAGAGCGAGCCTCGCAAACGAAAGCACAAGATCTCCGCGTTCGGGCGCGAATTCGCGTTGCCGCGTTCGCGTGCATTGCGCATTGCCATCGGCGTGGCGTTCCTGTTTGGCGGCGTCCTGTGGTTCCTGCCCGTCCTCGGCTTGTGGATGCTGCCTGTCGGCTTCCTTGTCCTGTCCTATGAATTCGCGATGATTCGACGCCACCGCCGCCGTTTTGTGGTGTGGTGGGAGCGCCGCCGCCGCACCTAGGCAGTGCAAGCACGCTCAGGCCTGACCATTTTGCGATGAACGCCCGGTCTCGGGCGCCATTCACAATAGGTTAGGGAATTGTCAGCGGAATAAAGCTTGTGTCCTTGACTGCCCAAACGGCCCAACCTATTGAAGCGCCGTGGAACGCCGGGAGCAATGAGGCCTCGTGGCGGAATGGTTACGCAGAGGACTGCAAATCCTTGCATCCCGGTTCGATTCCGGGCGAGGCCTCCAATCCCGACAACCGGTCCAGTGCCGGAGGGGCGTTCCTGTTGGCCATAGGCGCTTGGTTGCGCCGGAAGCGGGACGGTTGGAACATGAGCGCTGATTTCTCCGCACGCCGCGTGAAGATGGTCGATGGCCAGTTGCGCACCACCGATGTGACGAACGCAGCGGTCCTCGATGCTTTCCTGGCTGTCCCGCGGGAAGCCTTCCTGGCAGCCAGCCAGAGCGACCTCGCCTATATCGATGAGGATATCCGCCTCGCAGGCGTGGCTGGAGAGCCGCGTTACATGATGGAGCCTTCGCCGCTGGCCAAGCTGCTCCAGCTTGCGGGAATCAGCGCCGACGATACCGTTCTCGATGTTGGGGCCGGTACAGGCTATTCGGCGGCGATTCTGTCCCGGATTGCGAAATCCGTTGTTGCGCTGGAAAGCGATTCGACCCTGGCGGAAACCGCACGCGCGACCCTGTCGTCGCTGGGCTGCGACAATGTCGTGGTGGTCGACGGCGCGTTGCGTGACGGTCACGCCGCCAAAGCACCCTACAATGTGATTCTCGTTGGCGGCAGCGTGGAAGAGGTGCCGCAGGCGCTTCTCGACCAGCTCGCCGAAGGCGGCCGCCTCGTTGCCGTGGAAGGCCACGGCAATGCCGGTGTCGCTCGTCTGTTTTTGAAGACTACTGGAATAGCGGCAGGGCGGCGTGCATTTAATGCGGCAATAAAGCCACTACCGGGATTCGAACGTGTGCGTGTTTTCGAATTCTGAGAGATTCGCTCTTGCGGCTCACGTCGCGGCATGATGGCTTGTGTTAACAGATCGTTGCCGACGGTTCGGACTTTGGGGAGACGGGCTAGCGGCAGGGAACACAAACACGCAATGACGGTTGCCTGAAGACGGCGGCCGTTCTTGCGTGGTTTCCAATGAAGAATGAGGATTTGCCGTGCATCCTGTAAAGAAGAGTCTCCTCGCCATTCTGCTTGCTTCGGTGACCGCGCTTGCTCCCGGCGCGGCATCTGCTGAAACCATACTCGGCGCACTGTCCAAGGCCTATCAGAACAACTCGACGCTGAATTCGTCGCGCGCTGGCGTGCGGGTGACCGATGAAGGCGTGGCGATCGCCAAATCCGGCTGGCGGCCGACCATCACCGGTTCGGCATCCATCGACTATTCGAGCACGCGCGGAAACAATGCCGGTCGTCTGACCACGGGCAATTTCGGTGTGCAGATCAACCAGAGCCTGTTCGACGGCTTCCAGACCAAGAACAATGTGGCCTCGGCGGAAGCGCAGGTGCGCGCTTCGGTGGAAGGGCTGAACAACCAGCAGAATGCGACGCTCTTCGCTGCAGCCCAGGCCTATATGAATGTCATCCACGATCGCCAGGTCGCGAAGCTCACGGAACAGAATCTGAAATTCTTGACCGAGCAGGTGCGTGCCGCCCGCTCGCGCTTCGAAGTGGGCGAGGGTACCCGCACCGACGTCGCACAGGCCGAAGCGCAACGCTCTACCGCGCAGGCGCAGGTCAGCGCCGCGCAGGCGCAGGCGTTGGCCAGTGCCGGCGTCTACCGTCAGATCATCGGTGACCAGCCGGGCAAACTGAAGGCGCCGTCGCCGCTCGGCAAACTGCTGCCGTCCAACATCGAAAACGCCATCGCCGCGGCGAACAATGAAAACCCGGCCATCCTGGCCAACCAGCATCTGGTCGATGCCTCGGGGTTCGGGGTGAAAGCCGCTGAAGGTGCGCTGTTGCCGCAATTGAGCGCTTCGGCAGGTATTTCCCGCAACTATCGGGATGCTTCGCCCGGAAGCATCCTGAGCCCGGACGGTTCGTCGACTTCGGCCAACGTCGGCGCAACGCTGACGGTGCCGATCTACTCTGGTGGACGTACCGCGGCGACGGTTCGCCAGCAGAAGGAAAGGCTCGGCCAGGCTCGCATCGAGGTCGATGTGGCACGCGATCAGGTCCGCAATGCCGTTGTGGCGGCATGGACCGCCTATCAGGCCGCCAAGGAGAATGTCGACGCCAATCGTGCCTCCATCGCCGCCGCGCAACTGGCGCTGAATGGCGTGATCGAGGAGCGCAATGTCGGCCAGCAGACCACGCTGGACGTGTTGAACGCGCAGAACGTCGTCATCAGCGCACAGATCAATCTGGCCGCTTCCGAACGCGACGTCGTGATTGCCAGCTACGGCATTCTCCAGGCGATGGGGCGGCTCACCGTCGAGCGCCTCGGACTTCAGGTGGCGAAGTACAATCCGGACGAACACTACAAGGCCGTCAAGGACAAGTGGTACGGTCTGCGTACGCCGGACGGCCGCTAGTTCTTCCAGGCCTGATGAATTCGACAGCCCCGCTTTGCGGGGCTGTTTTGTTTCAAGCGCGTTTCGGTTTTGACGAAACCGCGGAAGCGCCGGAACTCTTTGGTTTCAAGCAGTTTCGGACGCAAGACCGCTGCCTGCGTTTGCGGGGATTGCTCTAATCTGTTGAAACAGCACGAGTCCCCGGTTTGGGGATTCTCTGATTGCAATCGGTCGGTTACGCTTGAGCGGTGATTCGAGCCGGCCTTGGTGCCGGCCGAAAATGCAACAGGTTTCCAGGGCGGCGAATGTGACAATGGCCACGGCAGCAAGCAGCGCGCAACGCGAACCTTCGATGGAAGAGATCCTGGCTTCCATCCGCAGGATCATCGAAGACAGCGACACCGGCCGCAAGACTGCGATGGAGGCGATCGATACGCGCCCGGACATCGAACCGATCACCACGCGATCCGAACCGGTCGGCAACATCGTTCCCGAGGTTGATGCTTTCCGCAGCGAATTGCATCACGAACTGCCGGGCAAGCCCATCAGCCTGGCTGACGTCCAGGCGCAACTCGCCACCGCCTCGCCAGAGCAGCGCCCGGCTGCTCCTGTGATCACGCTGGCCGAAATCGGCGCGCTGACAGCGTCCGAACAGCCTGCTGCCGCAGCACCGCAACCGGTTGTCGAAAGGGATGAGGCTGTCAGTCAGCTTCGTACCGGTTGGCCTCGCGAGGTGGAGCTTGGTTCCGACACCCGCGCCGACGAAATTCCTGGCCAGGAACATAGCGTTCTCACGACGCAGCCCGGCAACGATGTGACAGATGAGCCGGCTGAGTTCACGATCCGGCATGAACCCGCAATTGAAAGCGCTGCGCTGCGGCCTGCGCTGATCTCCGAACATACGAGCCGTCAGGTCGCGGCTTCCTTCGAGGAATTGTCCGAAGCTTTCGCTGGTCGGGCCAAGAAGACCTTCGATGACATGGCCGCCGAGATGCTGCGCCCGATGCTGCAGGACTGGCTGGACAACAACCTGCCGACGCTGGTCGAGCGCCTCGTGCGTGAGGAAATCGAGCGCGTTGCGCGAGGTTCCTGACGCCGGCGCCGAAACTCACCGGTTTTTTCTGATAAGCGAAATCCGCCTCCATCGAGGCGGGTTTCGCTTCTTTGGTTTCAAGCCCCGACGCGTTTCATCAACGCCATGGCGCCGAACGGGGCGCGGACCTTGCCTTCGGTGATGAAGTAGACAAACACATCGCGCGGCTTCACCTCTGCCTGGGTGTCGGGATCAGCGCGCTTCAGGTCGCCGGGTTCCTTGCCCGCAGCCCAGGTCCTTGCACGTTCCGCCCATTGGTCGAGGGCCTTGGGCGTGTAGCAATCGGGATTGTCGTCGCTGCCGGTCTGGAGCCGCGCATAGACGAAGCCGCCAGTTGCGTCGGCGATTGCCGGATATTTGGCGTGGTCGGCATATACGATCGCCACAGCGTGCTTGCGCGCCAGTGCTGCGAATTCGGGCACGATGAAAGAATCGTGGCGAACCTCCACGGCATGGCGCAACGTCACGCCGTCCTGCTTTTCGGGCAAAAGTGCCAGGAACGCGCCGAAGTCGTCGGCGTCGAAGCGCTTGGTCGGCGCGAATTGCCAGAGAATAGGCCCGAGCTTGGCGCCGAGTTCCGAAACGCCTGAATCGAGGAAGCGCTGCACCGATTCGCCTGCCTCAGCCAGCACCCGGCGGTTGGTCGCAAAACGGATCGCCTTCAACGAAAACACAAAATCGTCTGGAGCATCCTTCGCCCATTTGGCGAATGTTGGCGGCTTGAAGGTCGAATAGTAGGTGCCGTTGACCTCGATGGTCGGAACCTGCCGTGAGGCATAGTTGAGCTGTTTGGCCTTCGACAGTGTCCCTGGGTAGAATGATGTGTCCCAGGGCTCGAACGTCCAGCCGCCCATGCCCGACCGGATTTTTCCAGCTGTACTCATTCCATCCCTCCAATATCTGCTTCAGTCTCGAATGGGCATAGGCAACCACGGTAAGGCGTCACAAGCCATCCGAAATCAACGACCGTGACGATCATCCTGCCAATTCCGTTCAGCATTTCACGACGTTCAGATGGTGTGGAGAAATCGGCTGGCGCGTCGTGAACATGCCGCTTTCCCGGTCTCTGAGATCCGGCCCGAAGCCTTGGGCCTCCCCCATTTGAGGTATGTACCTTGGATTAAGATGCGCTAAAATGAGATAGACCGTTAATACCGTTCTCCCGGTTCTTTGGCTCGGGGGCGGTGCGCGGTGCCAACGGCCGCGTTACTGCCAAATGCTAGGGGAGAGCAGGCGAAAGTCTGCTCTTTTTTTGTCTCGAGTCCTTGCTTGCCAATCCCGGGCCTTGCCAATCACGGGTGTCATGCCGGCCAGCAGTGGGTCGCCAACAAGCGGCCGCGGCGTTATTCCCGGCCGGCCGCCAGTCCGATGACCTTGTCCATACCGCCGGCAATCGCCTGGACCGCGGCGACGCTGGCGTCACCCAGCCCGTGTCGGACCGCGATCCATTCAGCGGCGTTGTATGAAAGCCAGATCTTGCCGTGTTCATCTTCCCAGGCAAGCGCCTTCACCGGCAGGTCGATGCCGGCAATCTGCCTGTCCTGCATCAGCGGTGTGCCGCCCTTCGGGTTGCCGAAGATCAAAAGCTGCGTCGGGCGAAGCAGCAGACCCACATCCTGCGCCCCGGCCATGTGGTCGATACGCGCGAAGACATGGAGACCCAGCCTGGTCACGGTTTCCGCCAGCCGATCGAGCGTTTCGGTTACCCCGAACCGGCTCTCGACGGAGACGATGCCCTGGCTGCCGCTCACTCGGCGGCCTCTCGTTTGCCTTTCGGCCGACGTTCCAGCAGTTCCTTCAGGAACTGGCCGGTGTAGCTGCGTGGTTCCGCGACGATATCCTCCGGCGTGCCGGAGGCAACGAGCTCACCGCCGCCGTCACCGCCCTCAGGGCCGAGGTCGAGCACCCAGTCGGCAGTCTTGATGACCTCGAGATTGTGTTCGATGACGATCACCGTGTTGCCCTGGTCGACCAGCTCATGAAGCACTTCCAGGAGTTTCTTCACATCGTGGAAATGCAAGCCTGTGGTCGGCTCATCGAGGATGTAGAGCGTCTTGCCGGTCGCCTTGCGGGACAGTTCCTTGGCGAGCTTGATGCGCTGCGCCTCGCCACCCGAAAGCGTGGTGGCCTGCTGGCCGATGTGGATATAGCCGAGGCCAACCTGATTGAGCGTTATCAGCTTGTCGCGCACAGCAGGCACCGCCGCAAAGAACTCGACGCCTTCCTCAACGGTCATGTCGAGCACATCGGCGATCGACTTGCCCTTGAAAGTGACGTCCAGCGTTTCGCGGTTGTAGCGCTTGCCATGGCAGACGTCGCAGGTGACATAAACGTCCGGCAGGAAGTGCATCTCGATCTTGATGACGCCATCACCCTGGCATGCCTCACAGCGGCCACCCTTGACGTTGAAGGAGAAGCGGCCGGGCTGATAGCCGCGCGCCTTGGCTTCCGGAAGGCCGGCGAACCAGTCGCGGATCGGCGTGAAGGCGCCGGTATAGGTCGCCGGATTGGAGCGCGGCGTGCGGCCGATCGGGCTCTGGTCGATATCGATGACCTTGTCGAGGAACTCCAG
Organism: Mesorhizobium sp. NPDC059025; assembly: GCF_042739655.1. Taxonomy (NCBI): domain Bacteria; kingdom Pseudomonadati; phylum Pseudomonadota; class Alphaproteobacteria; order Hyphomicrobiales; family Phyllobacteriaceae; genus Mesorhizobium; species Mesorhizobium sp. NPDC059025. The sequence goes on from NZ_JBHYIM010000001.1 coordinate 449,340, forward strand.
GCCCTCGATGCGGTCATGCTCGGCAGGATGTTCACGCGAACCCATGATGCGGCGCGAGGCGGCCTTGAACAATGTCTCGATCAGGAAGGTGGACTTGCCGCCACCAGAGACACCGGTTACCGCCGTGAAGGTGCCGAGCGGGAACTCGGCGGTCACATTCTTCAGATTGTTGCCGCGGGCACCGACAACCTTGACGCGCTTGCCCTTCTTGCCGGGGCGTCGTTCGGCGGGCGTCGCAACCTCGAGCTCTCCGGAAAGATATTTGCCGGTGATGGAGGCCGGGTTGGCCATGACTTCGCGCGGCGTGCCCTGGGCGATGATGCGGCCGCCATGGATGCCTGCTGCCGGTCCTATGTCGACAACATAGTCGGCAGTCAGGATCGCATCCTCGTCATGTTCGACGACGATCACCGTATTGCCGATGTCGCGCAGGTGTTTCAGCGTTTCCAGCAGACGTGCATTGTCGCGCTGATGCAGGCCGATCGAAGGCTCGTCCAGCACATAAAGCACGCCGGTAAGACCCGAGCCGATCTGCGAGGCGAGGCGGATACGCTGGCTTTCACCGCCGGAGAGCGTACCGGAATTGCGCGACAGCGTCAGGTAGTCGAGGCCGACATCGTTGAGGAAACGCAGCCGCTCGCGGATTTCCTTCAGGATACGGATGGCGATTTCATTCTGTTTTTCGTTGAGCTGCGTCGGCAGTTCATTGAACCACAGGTCGGCCTTGCGGATCGACAGCTCCGTCACTTCACCAATATGTCTGCCGGCGATTTTCACGGCCAGCGCTTCGGGCTTCAATCGATAGCCGCCGCAGGCAGGGCACGGCGTGGCAGCCATGAAGCGCTCGATTTCTTCGCGCATCCATGCCGATTCCGTCTCCTTCCAGCGCCGCTCGAGGTTGGGTATCACACCCTCGAAGGTCTTGGTGGTCTTGTAGGAGCGCAGGCCGTCGTCATAGTTGAAAGTGACTTCGCGCTCGCCGGTGCCGCGCAGGATGGCCTGCCTGGCGTCTTCCCTCAGATCCTTGAACTTGTCGCCAAGCTTGAAGTCATAGACCTTGCCCAGCGCTTCCAGCGTCTGAGAATAGTAGGGCGAGGTCGATTTCGCCCACGGTGCCACCGCGCCGTCGCGCAAGGTCACATTGTCGTCCGGCACAACCAGGTTTTCGTCGATGGCGCGCTGGCTGCCAAGGCCATCGCAGGTCGGACAGGCGCCGAACGGGTTATTGAAGGAGAACAGCCGCGGCTCGATTTCCGGGATGGTGAATCCGGAAACCGGGCAGGCGAACTTTTCCGAAAACAGGATACGTTCGTGCGTCTCGTTCTTGGATTTGTAAGCGGATTCTTCTGCCGTGGCCTCCGCGGGCAGCGGCCGATCGGCGAATTCCGCAACGGCGAGTCCTTCGGCCAGCTTCAGTGCCGTTTCCATGGAGTCGGCCAGGCGCGTGGCGAGATCGGCACGCACGACGATGCGGTCGACGACGACGTCGATGTCGTGCTTGTACTTCTTGTCGAGCGCCGGGACATCGGCGATCTCATAGAAAGTGCCGTCGACCTTGACGCGCTGGAAGCCCTTCTTCTGGAGCTCCAGCAACTCCTTCTTGTATTCGCCCTTGCGTCCACGCACCATTGGCGCCGTGATGTAGAGGCGGGTGCCTTCCTCCAGGGTCAGCACGCGATCGACCATCTGCGAAACGGTCTGGCTCTCGATCGGCAGGCCGGTGGCCGGCGAGTAGGGCACGCCCACGCGCGCGAAAAGCAGGCGCATGTAGTCGTAGATTTCGGTAACGGTGCCGACGGTCGAACGCGGGTTGCGCGACGTCGTCTTCTGCTCGATCGAGATGGCGGGCGACAGACCATCGATCTGGTCGACGTCCGGCTTCTGCATCATCTCCAGGAACTGGCGGGCATAGGCCGAAAGGCTTTCGACGTAGCGGCGCTGCCCTTCGGCATAAATGGTGTCGAAGGCGAGAGACGATTTGCCTGAACCGGACAAGCCGGTCATCACCACGAGACTGTCACGCGGCAGATCCAGGTCGACGTTCTTCAGATTGTGTTCGCGCGCGCCGCGAATGGAAATGTACTTATGGTCGGCCATGCCGCTCCGCCGCCTCAGCTTGCAATGTTTCGGATTGGCGAACCCAGCCGCCGCCCGCTCATATGGGTATTTTCACCGCGAGATCGAGACTCTCCGGCTACTTTGAGCGTTTAACCGCCTTTCGCGCGAGCGGGCAAGCAAAAAAGAACAAAGGCTGAACGCGCTCCTGACAATGCGATGTCAGCAGAACGTGACGTTCCGGACCGTTCCGATCACAATTTCCGTAATCGCCCGGCCGCCGGTTGACGCTGCGGAAGTGAAGGCGCAAGGTTAGCCGTCGCCTGAACCGATCGCCCCGTGGCGATCCTCGAGCCGGAAGGCGGTCTGCGAGGCGCCGCAGACCAAAACGAGTGAGAGTTCGGGCAGACGGCAAGAGCAACCAGCAACAGGAGCGAGGCATGACCCCACCGGACAGTCCCTTCAGGCTCCATCTGTCGTTGGAGCCACGGCGGGCATAGGTGTCAGGAAAGGCGGAGCCTTTCCCGCGCAAACCGTGACCTGCCGATCCCCTTACAATCAGAGACCATTAGTCGGGTCGTCGGCCGCGAGCCGCGAAGCACCCGAAACCCAAAGCCGGTAAAACGCTCCCGGAAAAACTGGGTAAAGCCCTAAAAAGCCCCGTCCGCATGCCAAGGCGCAGCGGCGGGGCTGTTCTTTTGAGGTGATACGCGCTCGGCGATATCTGCGATTTGCGGCAGGTCGCGCCGACAACACGGCTGTCGGAGGTACGGATCGCCGGATTTTGCTTGGACTACCGGCGTGGGGCAGGAAGGTTGCCTGCACCGACATCCACGATCACCGAGCCGGAAATGCGGACGTCCGTGTTGCCAACCTTGAACTGGCGGCCGGAGGCTGGATCATAATCGTCCGGCTCCGGTTGCGGTGTGGCTGGTTTGACGATGCTGTAGCCGCCATTGACGCCGGGCAGGGGCTTTGCAGCCTGCTTGCCGGCTTCCCCGGCAAATCCTGTCGCTGTCGAAAAAAGGGCAACTGCAAGTGCAGTCAGACACGATGATGGCGAGAGGCGGGCGATGGTCATAGTGCTAACATAGGCGTCTTGACCCGTGACGACCAGTGCCCATCGATCCATCGGATTGGATGGACGACGATCTGGCTGTCCTAGGCCGCCCGTTTGCGCGTGTCGTAGACATGGTCGACCAGGCCCCATGCCCTGGCTTCCTCCGCGTTCATGAAGTGGTCTCGGTCGAGCGTGTTCTCGACGTCCTCGACCGTGCGCCCGCAGTGCTGGGCATAGAGATCAATCATCTGCCGCTTGGTTTTCAGGATGTCCTCGGCGTGCCGCTGGATGTCCGAGGCCTGGCCCTGGAAGCCGCCCAGCGGTTGATGCAGCACGATCTTGCTGTTGGGGAGCGCGATGCGCCTGCCCGGGTCTCCAGCCATCAGCAGGAACGAACCCATCGAAGCCGCAAAGCCCATGCAGACTGTCGACACCGGGCAGGAGATGTAACGCATCGTGTCGTAGATGGCGAAGCCGGAACTGACCACGCCGCCGGGTGAGTTGATGTAGAGCGACACCTCCTTGTCCGGATTGTCCGCCTCCAGCGACAGCAATTGCGCGCAGATGATGGCGGCCATGTTGTCCTCTATCTGGCCGTTGACGAAGATGATGCGTTCACGCAGCAGCCGGGAGAAGATGTCGAAAGCACGCTCGCCGCGGCTCGACTGCTCGATCACCATCGGCACAAGATTGGCGACACCGGACATATGTTGATTCCTCCCGTTCAGGCGGCCATGCGCCATTGCGGCGTGTTGGCCGCAGTGAAAATTCTGGTGGGCTTGGGCGCATCGACGGCGACGCTGCAGCCCGCTTCGGACATGTTGCAGGCGGCCGTTGAGACAAAGCCGTCATGCACGACACGCAAATGCGTGCCGCCGTCGGCGGCATGTGTCAGTTCGAAGGTGACGACACTGTCGAACCCCTCTCCCGCACCGGATCCGCCTGTTTCGCGCCAGGAATAGCGCAGCAGGCGGCCAGGTTCCGCCTCAAGCACCGTGCAGGCGATGCGGCCCTCGGCGCCGAGCGAAAATCGCTGCCCGGTTTCGCTCCTGATGTCGTTCGGCAGCAACCAGGCCGCGACGATGTCCGGCTCGGTGAGTGCGCGCCAAACTTTTTCTGGCGCTTCCGGCAGATCGCATTCAACAACGATGTCATCGCGGCTGGGCGAGGTCATTGATCCATCTCCTTCAACACGGTCTTCAGCCTTTCGATGCGATCAGGCCAGAAGGTGCGGTAGCGTTCGATCCAGGTGAGCAGCGGCGATAATCCTTCCGGGGCGGCTCGGTAAAAGGCATTGCGGCCGACACGGCGTTCTCTCACCAGCCCGGCGCCGCGCAGCACGGCAAGATGCTGGGAGACCGCCGGTTGGGACACCGGCGTGCCGGCGCGCAGTTCAGAGACGGTCATCTCGTCGTCGACCAGCCGTTCAAACAGCGCGCGCCGTGTCGGGTCGGCCAGGGCCTTGAAGATTTCGGATTCGATCATACCAAAACATAAGTGGATACTTATTGGTTTGGCAAGAGCCTTCTCGGGGCGAGGACCTGAAATGAAGCCAGGCCGGCACTTTTGCTGACATTCCTTGACAAATAGCCAGTGCGGGAACTAGAACAGAAATAGAACAAAAAACGTTGTGGGAAAGGCATGTCCGTGGAGGCGGGCAGGTTCCTCAGCCTATATGGTGCGGCGAGAATTCTGGTTTCGGACGAGCGCGGAGAAGTGTGATGGCTGGCAGCGTCAACAAGGTCATTCTGGTGGGGAATCTGGGTGCGGATCCCGAAATCCGCCGGCTGAACTCGGGTGAGCCGGTCGTCAACATCCGTATCGCCACCTCGGAAAGCTGGCGCGACAAGAACTCGGGCGAACGCAAGGAAAAGACCGAGTGGCACAACGTCGTCATCTTCAATGACCAGCTCGCCAAGGTGGCCGAGCAGTATCTGAAGAAGGGCATGAAGGTTTATGTCGAGGGTCAGTTGCAGACCCGTAAATGGCAGGACCAGAGCGGCCAGGAGCGTTATACGACCGAAGTCGTGCTGCAGAAATTCCGGGGCGAATTGCAGATGCTCGACGCGCGTGGCGGGCAGGGCGAAGGTGGCCAGGTCGGTTATTCCGGTGGCAACCGCGACAGCTTTGGCCAGTCCGGCCCGAGCGACTTCGGTGGCGGTGGCGGCCGCGGCTCGGCTGGTGGCGGCTTTGGCGGTGGAAACGGCAATCGCGGTGGCGGCGGTGGCGGTTCGCGCGAACTGGACGATGAAATCCCGTTCTGATTGCTGATGGGCGGAATTCCCCAGCCCACAGACATGACCTGGTGATCCGGCGATGAGCTACGGCATGAGTGCATTCGCACGCCTGATTGCGATCGGCCTGCTGTTCTTCACCATGTTGTCCGCTGCCGTTTCGGCTGCGGAGCGGCTCGATGACAAGCCGCGCATCGCGGTCGTGTCGGCCTTCCCACCTGAATGGATGGCGCTGCAGGCCGATCTGTCGGATCGAACCGAACACGAGATCAACGGCCGCCAGTTCATCATCGGCAAGCTGGCCGGTAAGGACGTCGTGCTGTTCCTGAGTGGCGTCAGCATGGTCAATGCGGCCATGACCATGCAGGTGGCGCTCGACCGGTTTGTCGTGACGTCCGTGGTGTTTTCCGGCATTGCCGGCGGCGTCGACCCGGCCCTCAGCATCGGCGATGTCGTCGTCGCCGATCAGTGGGGCGAATATCTGGAAGCGGTTTTCGCCCGCAAGGTCGGCGACGGTTACGAAATTCCGCCCTTCATCCCGAAGGATCAGTTTGCGGGCTACGGCATGATCGTGCCGCGCTCTGTGACGGTTACCAGGCAGGGCGATACCGCCGAAGAGACGAAATTCTGGTTCCCGTCCGATCCGGCCTTGCTCGACGCTGCCCGCAAGGTCGCTGCCAGGCTGGAGCTGCAGGCCTGTGCACCCGAGAACAAATGCCTTGCCAGCCCGCCGAAGATCATCGTCGGCGGCAATGGTGTTTCCGGCCAGGCTTTCGTCGACAATGCCGAATTTCGTGACTATGTGCACAAGACATTCGATGCCAAGGTGCTCGACATGGAAAGTGCCGCGGTCGCACATGTGACCTACAGCAACAACGTTCCGTTCCTGGCGGTGCGCAGCCTGTCGGACCTCGCCGGCGGTGGAGAAGGCGCCAATCAGATGGCGACTTTCATGGCACTGGCGTCAACGAATTCAGCCAATGTCGTCAAGGCATTGCTGGCCGAAATGCCGTAGGACGGACGCGAAGAGACAGGGAAGCAGGGATGAAGGCGCGGATCAAATGGGTCGAGGGTCGCACATTCGTGGGCGAGTCCGGCAGTGGCCACAAGCTGGTTCTGGGCACGACGCATGGCGATGACGGCAAGACACCCGGCCCGAGCCCCATGGAACTGCTTTTGATCGGTACGGGCGGCTGTTCGGCCATCGACGTTGTGCACATCCTCGAAAAGGGGCGCGAGCAGGTCGAGGATTGTGTCGTGGAACTCGATTCCGATCGTGCAGCGACCGATCCGAAGGTGTTCACGCGCATTCACATGCACTTCATCGTCAAAGGCAAGGGACTGTCACACGACAAGGTCAAGCGGGCGGTTCAGCTGTCGGCGGAAAAATACTGCTCGGCCTCGATCATGATGGGCAAGACGGCGACCGTTACCCACGATTTCGAGGTGGTCGATACCGCTGCCGGCTGAGGCAGCCTGCAAGGCAGTGCGATTGTACGTTGGGTCGGTCAGCTCGCTGCCAGAGCCTTGATACCGTCGGCCACGAACTGGACGGCGAGCGCGGCAAGGATCACGCCGAGCAGCCGGGTCAGGATCGAGCGCCCGGTCTGGCCGAGAATGCCGTCGATGCGCTCCGCCAGCACGAACACCAGATAGGTGATGAGCAGGCAGGCGAGGATGATGCCGAGCAGCGCCAGCTGCCCTCCAAGGCCTTGGAACGAACTGGACAGCAGGACGGTGGCCGAAATGGCGCCGGGGCCTGCGATCAGCGGGATCGCCAGCGGGAAAGCCGCGATGTTGTGGATGTGATCCTTGGTGATCGCCACATCCGCGCTTTTTTCCTTGCGGTCCTGCCGGCGCTCGAAAACCATCTCGAAGGCGATGAAGAACAGCAGGAAGCCGCCGGCTACGCGGAAAGCAGGCAATGTGATGCCGAACACCGAAAGGATCGAGGCGCCTGCCACCGCAAACAGCGCGATGACCAGAAAGCCGATGATCGAGGCGCGAACGGATACCTGGCTTCGCTGCTCACGATTCATGCCGCGCGTCACGGCAAGGAAAAGCGGGGCGAGTCCCGGCGGGTCGATGGTCACGAGCAGTGTCACGAAGGCGTTGAACAGGCTTTCGTAGCTCGGCATGCCGTTCCCCTCTCTCGCGACAACCAGGCCATTGGTAGCGCGAATATGGGGAAGTTGCCAACGCTCAGTCGGTCAGCTGCCTGAGCCGCAACAGGCCTCTATGCGATAGCCGTCCGGATCGATGGCGAAGGCCGCGAAATAGCTATCGCCATAGTCGGCGCGCAGGCCCGCTTTGCCGTTGTCGTTGCCGCCATGAGCAAGGGTTGCCGCGTGGAAGGCGCGGACACTGTCGTGAGTTGGCGCGGCAAAACAGAAGTGAAGCCCCGATCCCATATCGGCTGGAACCGGTCGTGCGACCTCGAGAATCCACAGTGAGATCTGATCGCCGCCATAACCTAGCGACCCCACGGATTCGCTGAGGCACGAATAGCCGAGCGGCGACAGAACCGCGTCATAGAAAGTCTTGGAGCGGGAGGGGTCGGCGACGCCGATCGAGACATGGTCGAGCATTTTGAACCTCGTTTGAGTTTGTATTGATGGGATAAGGACGTCACGCGGCGCGTCGTGCCAGGAATTCAACTTGCAGGTTCCAGTCTCCTTCGCCGTCCGCCCGTTCCCCAAGCCAGCGAAATGAGTTGTCGGTGATTTCGGTGAAGCGCCAGCGTGTCCGTGTTCCGCTGCCATCGCCGCCGATCTGGACGATGTCCGCCCCTTCAGCGCGGCCGGTCTGTCGGCTGTGGTATTGCGTGCGCGGATCGCTCCACAGGATGTGCCAGGCATCGATACCGGGGTCGTAGATCCGCAGCGTCGTGCCGTAGAACGTCCAGGGGCCGAGCTCCGGCGAAGGTCCTGCGTTGCGCGCAGGCAGTATCCAGACGTCCTGGATGGCACGTCCCTCCAGTGCCCAGCCGAAATGGATCTCGCCGTGGCCAGTCAGCAGCTTGCCGTCATCGGTCCAGCGTTTTGCATCGAAGCTCCATGCTCCGACAAAGCGACCGTAGAGCGCGAGCTTGTCTGCGTGGGCAGCGAAGGGGCCTGGCGCTTGCAGGGCTTCGGAGAAGGAGTTCGGGTGATGCATGGCGACCTCAAACCTGTCAGGAGATATGGCCGGCGTAGCGCTTGCCGGCTGTCCGGGCTTGGGAAAAATTGCTAAATCGCGGTCATGAGCCAGCAGGTGCGGATCCTTGCCAGGAAAGCCGGATGGAGCGTGGCCGACATTGTCTGCACTGCGACGGCTGGCGAACGGCCTTTCGAGGAAGAGCACGGCTCGTTCTGTATCGCAGTCGTTGCGAGCGGCACTTTCCGCTATCGCTCGCAGCAAGGAACGGCGGTGATGACGCCGGGCGCCCTGCTGCTGGGCAATGCGAGGACATGTTTCGAATGCGGGCATGACCACAGCAGCGGTGATCGTTGCCTGTCCTTTCAGTTTTCGCCCGAGATGCTGGAGGACGTTCTGGTCGATGTGCCCGGAGCGAAGCATCGCGGATTCGATGCGCCGAAGCTGCCGGCATGCCCGGAGCTTCCCGCGCTCCTCGCGGATACCGAGGTCGCACGCCGTGAAGGCGATGCCGACGAACTCGAGGAAGTCGCGCTCCGGCTGGCAGGTGCCACGCTGACCATGCTGACGGGATTGCCGGGAAGGCCGGCAAAGACCAACCAACGTGATGAAAAGCGCGTCGCCGAAGCGATCCGTCTCATCGAGAGCCGGGGCGACGAGCATCTCTCGCTGTCCGCATTGGCGGACCGAGCCGCGACCAGCCCATACCATTTCCTGCGCTCGTTTCGCGCGATCGTTGGCATGACCCCGTATCAGTTTCTGCTGCGGACAAGGCTGCATCGTGCCGCCGTCCGGCTGCGGATCTCCCGAGACGCTGTTTCGGAGATCGCCTTCGAGGCGGGTTTCGGCGATCTGTCGACCTTCAATCGCCGTTTCCGAAAGGTCATGGGGCAAACGCCAAGCCGATACAGGCTCTCCGGCAAGCCTGGTGCGGAATTGCGCCGGCTATACGCCCGGGAAGCAAAATCCCTCACGACCTCAGGTTGTCGCGGGTGAGATTTCGCGGTTGACGCGGCGGCAATCGACCAGCGTATTTCACACCGCCGCCACAATCTGCCGGACGCCATTCGCGCCGTGTTTCTTCGATCTGTCTATCTATTTGAAATAACTTGAAAAATAAGCACTGGAAAACATCGGTTGCGTGGCGAAAAACCGCGCCCTCGCATTGGAGAATGGCGCGGCTTTCCTATATAAGAAGTCAGTGATTCCCAGCTGATTGCGATCTATTTTGACCGACCAGAATACACCACAAGGGCCGGACGGCCCTTCCGGCATCGAACCGATTTCCATTATCGAGGAGATGCAGCGCAGCTATCTCGATTACGCCATGAGCGTGATCGTCAGCCGAGCGCTGCCCGATGTGCGCGACGGCATGAAGCCGGTGCACCGGCGCATCCTGTTTGCCTCGCATGAGAGCGGCTATCACTGGAACCGCAAGTATGTGAAGTCGGCGCGCCCGGTCGCCGACGTGATGGGTAAGTACCACCCGCACGGTGACGCTTCTATCTACGACGCCTTGGTACGCATGGCTCAGGATTGGTCGATGAGCGTGCCGCTCATCGACGGGCAGGGCAATTTCGGCTCGATCGACGGCGATCCACCGGCGGCCATGCGCTACACGGAATCGCGCCTGACCAAGGTCGCGCATGAGTTGCTGGAGGATATCGACAAGGATACCGTCGACTTCCAGGATACCTACGACGCATCGGGGCAGGAGCCGCGTGTTCTGCCTGCGCGTTTTCCGGCGCTGCTGGTCAACGGTGCTGGCGGTATCGCCGTCGGCATGGCCACGAACATTCCGCCGCATAATCTGGTGGAAGTCTGCAACGGCGCCATCGCCGTCATGGAAAATCCGGCCATCGACCTCACCGAGATGATGGAGATCATCCCCGGTCCGGACTTCCCGACCGGTGGCCTGATCCTTGGCCGCACCGGCATCTACAATGCCTACTCGACCGGCCGTGGTTCGGTTGTCATGCGCGGCAAGGTGCATGTCGAGGAAATACGCGGCGATCGCGAAGCCATTGTCATCACCGAGGTGCCTTACCAGGTAAACAAGGCCTCGATGATCGAGAAAATGGCCGAACTGGTGCGCGAAAAGCGCATCGAAGGCATTTCCGACATCCGCGACGAGAGCGATCGCCAGGGCTACCGCGTGGTGATCGAGCTGAAGCGCGATGCCAATACCGAGGTGATCCTGAACCAGCTCTATCGCTTCACGCCGCTGCAGACGTCGTTCGGCGCCAATATGGTCGCTCTCAACGGCGGCAAGCCGGAAGTGATGACGCTGCTCGATATGCTGCACGCCTTCGTCGCGTTCCGCGAGGATGTGATCAGCCGGCGCACCAAGTTCCTGCTGCGCAAGGCGCGAGACCGCGCGCACGTCCTGGTTGGCCTAGCGATCGCGGTTGCCAATATCGACGAGGTCATCAAGGTGATCCGCAGTGCGCCTGACCCGCAGTCGGCGCGCGACCAGTTGATGACACGCCGCTGGCCGGCTGAGGATGTCGAGGCGCTGATCCGCCTGATCGACGATCCGCGCCATCGCATCAACGAGGACGGCACCTACAATCTGTCCGAAGAGCAGGCTCGCGCCATTCTCGAGCTGCGGCTGCAGCGCCTGACCGCGCTGGGTCGCGACGAGATCGCCGACGAATTGAACAAGATCGGCGCCGAAATCGCTGATTTTCTTGAGATTCTGGCATCCCGCGCGCGCATCCAGCAAATCGTCAAAGACGAACTCATCGCCGTGCGCGATGAATTCGGCGGGCCACGCCGGACCGAGATTACCGACGCCGGCTCGGACATGGAGGACGAGGACCTCATCCCGCGCGAGGACATGGTCGTTACGGTCTCGCACTCGGGCTACATCAAGCGTGTGCCTTTGTCGCTCTACCGGGCGCAGCGCCGCGGTGGCAAGGGCCGTTCGGGCATGTCGACCAAGGACGAGGATTTCGTTACGCGGTTGTTCGTTGCCAACACGCACACGCCGATCCTGTTCTTCTCGTCGCGCGGCATCGTATACAAGGAAAAGGTCTGGCGCCTGCCGATCGGCAATCCGCAATCTCGTGGCAAGGCCTTGATCAACATGCTGCCGATCGAGAATGGCGACCGCATCACGGCCATCATGCCGCTGCCGGAAGACGAGACGAGCTGGGGCGAACTCGACGTGATGTTCGCCACCACGCGCGGCACCGTGCGTCGCAACAAGCTGTCGGATTTCGTCGACGTGAAGCGCAACGGCAAGATCGCGATGAAGTTCGACGAGGAAGGTGATGCCATCCTGGCTGTCGAGACCTGCACGGACAATGATGATGTGCTGCTCACCGCAAACACCGGCCAGTGTATCCGTTTCCCGGTTTCGGACGTACGTATCTTCGCAGGGCGCTCGTCACAGGGCGTGCGCGGCATCAATCTCGCCGAAGGCGATGGCGCTATTTCGATGGCGATCATCGAGCATGTCGACGCCGATCCGGCGGAGCGCGCGGCCTATCTCAAGCGTTCGGTCGCCGAGCGTCGCCTGGCAGGTGCTGGAGAAGAGGAAGAGGTCGCGCTGACCAACGAGGAGGTTTCGGAGGAAGCGCAATTGTCCGACGAGCGCTATGAATTCCTCAAGCAGCACGAACAGTTCGTGCTGACCGTGACCGAATATGGCTACGGCAAGCGGTCTTCGTCCTATGACTTCCGTCTGACCAGCCGTGGCGGCAAGGGTATCCGGGCCACCGACGTATCGAAAGCGGGGGAAATCGGTCCACTGGTGGCGGCGTTCCCGATCGGTAACGACGATCAGATCATGCTGGTTTCCGACGGCGGTCAGGTCATCCGCGTACCGGTACACGACATCCGGTTCGCCAGCCGCGCCACCAAGGGTGTCACCATCTTCAACACCGCCGAGGGCGAGAAGGTGGTGTCGGTGGAGCGCATTTCGGAACCGCAGGGCGAAGATGAGCCCGGTGACGAAGACGTGGCCGAGGGAAGCGACAGCCCAGCCGAAGGCGACGGCAACACGAGCGACGAAGCCTGACCTGACTGCATGGATCGCTTGTGAGCTATCTGGCCCAAGTGCAGGAAGTGCATGATGTTTCTGAAAGGGCGGCTCTCCAGGCCGCCCTTTCTTTTTGGGTTGGCCGGCGCTGGTCTTCACCCAGGTCCTCGCAGCCTCGCGGGGTATTGGCCTGTCCGCATTCTTGCCCAACCGACTTCGCCCGAGTGGCGCATTGGTCTGTGGTGCATCATGCCTATGGTGTCGGGCAGGTGCCTTACAAAGCGGGAAAAACGAATGGATCAGACCAAGGCTATTCTGCGCCTGGCAGACCTGTCCGATGTCGTGGCCGTGGCAGCGCTGACCGAACAAGCCTATGCGGCGTATACGCATCTGCTTGGCGCACCGCCGATTCCTGTCACTGAGGATTACAGACCGCGTGTCGAGGCCGGGCAGGTGTGGTTGCTGGAGTTCTCAGGCAAGCTCGCTGGACTGATCGTTCTCGAACGACATGTCGACCACGTCCTGATCTTTTCCGTCGCGATAGCACCGGAGTTTCAGGGAAAGAAGTTCGGCATCCGCCTGCTTGACTGGGCTGAAGAAAAAGCGGCCGAAGCTGGGGTCGATCTGGTGAAGCTTTACACCAACGCCCGGATGGAACGAAACATCGCGTTGTACTCAGCCTATGGCTATCGGGAAACCGGCAGGCGGGCCAACCCAAAGCGACCGGGCTGGACTGTCGTGGATATGGAGAAACGTCTCACCAGCCAAGGCTGACAGAGCCAATCTCCAGTCGAATCTCTACCGGCGCTTGCCGAAGCGGTGACGGCGATCGAGGTCGTCGAGGCGCACGCGCTCGGCTTCCTGATGCAGGCCGAAAACGGTCGCGATCAGCATGGCTACGGTCATTGCGGTGGCGAGCATGAGGATCATCATGGCTTAATCTCCTGTTCCCTAAACGAGCAGAAGGTGAATTGGTTTCACCGCGCATGATCATCTGTACGTGAACAGACTTTAACCGTGTGTGATCGCGCCGTTCATCTGCTGTTCATGGTTGATGAAGGGTTCACGCCGCAGTCCGGCCACCCATTTGCGTTCCGGCCCGGTGCCCGCTAGAAGCAGCATCATGACTGAACGCATCGCTCTCTATGCCGGCTCTTTCGATCCTCTGACCAACGGCCATCTCGATGTGCTGAAGGCCTCGCTTGCGATAGCGGATACGGTTTACGCCGCCATCGGCATCCAGGCGTCGAAGACGCCACTGTTCTCCTTTGAGGAGCGTTCCGAGCTGATCGAAAAGGCTGCCGCCGCCGAATTCGGCAGCGAGGCCAAGCGCATTCGTGTCGTCTCCTTCACCGGCCTGGTGATTGACGCGGCCCGCAAGAACGGCGCATCCATCATGATCCGTGGCCTGCGTGACGGCACCGATCTCGACTACGAGATGCAGATGGCCGGCATGAACGAGACAATGGCTCCGGAGTTGCAGACAGTCTTCCTGCCCGCGAGCCCTTCGGTGCGCACGATTACCGCCACATTGGTCCGCCAGATAGCCTCGATGGGCGGCGACATTCGTCCCTTTGTGCCGGTCGCAGTCGCCGGCGCGCTCAAAGCCAAATTCGCGAAATAGGTCCTGACCCTAGATATTTCGGAGATCATCCCATGCAGCTCAAAAAGCTCGCCGCCTTCCTCGTCGTGCTTGCCGGCCTTTTCGGCGGCGCGTCGCAGGCCTTCGCGGCAGACCCTGAAAACACCATGGTCATCACGCTGAAGGACGGCGATGTCGTTGTCGCCCTGCGGCCCGACCTTGCACCCAAGCATGTCGCCCAGATCAAGAAGCTGGTGCGTGAAGGTGCCTATGACAACGTTGCCTTCCACCGTGTCATCGATGGCTTCATGGCCCAGACCGGTGACGTCCAGTACGGCAACATGAAGAAAGGTTTCGACGCCAGCCTCGCCGGCACCGGCGGCTCGAAGGAACCCGATCTGCCCGCCGAATTCTCCAAGGAAAAATATGCGCGCGGCGTTGTCGGTATGGCGCGATCGCAGGATCCGAATTCGGCGAATTCGCAGTTCTTCATCATGTTCGCGCCGGCACCGTCGCTGAACGGCCAGTACACCATCGTCGGCAATGTCGAGAAGGGCATGGAATTCGTCGACAAGATCAAGAAGGGCGACGCCGCCGACAACGGCTCCGTCTCCGATCCGGACCGTATGGTCAAGGTTCGCATTGCCGCTGACAAGAACTGAGTTTTATCAAAAGGATATCCAAAATGGCTGAAATCAAGGATCGCGAAAACGCGCTCATCATGGAAACGACCAAAGGCAAGGTCGTCATCGAATTGTTCCCTGACCTCGCACCCGGTCATGTCGGCCGCATCAAAGAACTGGCGCGTGAGGGCGCTTATGACGGCGTCGTCTTCCATCGTGTCATCGACGGCTTCATGGCCCAGACTGGCGATGTGAAGTTCGGCAAGTCGGGCGGCAAGGATTTCAATCCGTCGCGTGCTGGCATGGGCGGTTCCGACAAGCCGGACCTGAAGGCAGAGTTCTCCAACGTCAATCACGCTCGCGGCACCTGCTCGATGGCACGCGCACAGAACCCGAATTCGGCAAATTCGCAGTTCTTCATCTGCTTCGAGGATGCCGGCTTCCTGAACCGTCAGTATACGGTCTGGGGCCAGGTCATCGAAGGCATGGAGAATGTCGACAAGATCAAGCGCGGCGAGCCGGTGCAGGATCCCGACAAGATCGTGTCGCTGAAAGTCGCGGCGGACGTGAAGGCCTGATCCGATGGCCGGCGCTCTCTGGTCGCTTCTCGGCGTCCTTGCGGGCGCCTTCATCGCCATCCAGGCTCCCATCAATGCCCAGCTCGCCCGCGGGCTGGGTGTGCCCGTTGCCGCGGCCGCGATCTCGTTCCTGGCCGGCGCAATCGTTCTCGGCATCGTTACGTTCTTCACGACGCGCGCGCAGGGCATCGCCATCGACTGGCGCGCGCCGGCACCTTGGCTCTTCGTCGCCGGTGGAGCGCTGGGTGCAGTCTATGTCACGAGTTCCGTGCTTCTTACGCCGAGAATCGGCGCCGCCGCGCTGATGGCGTTCCTTGTTGCGGGTCAGCTTCTGGCCGGCATGCTGGTGGACCGGATCGGCTTCCTTGGCGTCGCCGTCCGTGAAATCTCGATGGGTCGCGTGGTCGGCGCAGCGCTGTTGCTCGTCGGTGCGTTGATGATCCGGCTTTATTGACGGGCAGGCTCCTAGCAACAAGCACGGTGGCGGATCGATCGAGATCGCGCTATGGCCGCTGCCATGAAAGTGGATCTCTTCGATTTTGACCTGCCCGAGGAGCGCATAGCGCTTCGGCCCGCCGAACCGCGCGACACGGCGCGACTTCTGGTCGTGCGACCGGGCGAGGGACTTGCCGACAAGGTTGTGCGCGACCTGCCGTCCCTCCTCGATCCCGGCGACGTGCTGGTCTTCAACGATACAAAGGTCATTCCCGCGCAACTGCGCGGCATCCGCCGCCGCGGTGAGGCTGCTGCCCAGGTGGAAGCGACGTTGCACATGCGCACCGGTGCCGACCGCTGGCTAGCCTTCATGCGGCCAGGCAAGCGTGTCGCAGAAGGCGACCGGATCCATTTCGGCCACGACGGCAGTTCCTGTTTCCTCGGCCAACTCGACGCCACGGTGCTCGAAAAACGCGAGGGTGGCGAGGTGTTGCTGAGTTTCGATCTTTCCGGTGCGTTCCTCGATGAGGCTTTGCACGCCGTAGGCCATATCCCGCTGCCGCCTTATATTGCTTCAAAGCGTGACGATGACGCACGTGACCTTGCGGACTACCAGACCATCTATGCTCGGGAAGAGGGGGCGGTGGCGGCGCCGACCGCAGGCCTGCATTTCACACCCGATCTGTTTGCAGCGCTTGACGCCAAAGGTATCGAGCGACGGTTCGTGACCCTGCATGTCGGAGCCGGCACCTTTCTGCCGGTAAAGGCGGACGACACCGCCGACCACAAGATGCATGCCGAAACGGGTTACGTGTCGAGTCAGGTGGCGGATGCGCTGAACGCCGCCAAGGCACGTGGTAATCGCATCGTCTGCGTCGGTACGACGTCATTGCGGCTGTTGGAAAGTGCCGCGCGCGAAGATGGCAGGCTTGGCGAATGGTCTGGAGCGACCGACATTTTCATCACGCCTGGTTATCAATTCCGGACCGCCGATGTGCTGATGACCAATTTCCACCTGCCGCGCTCGACGCTGTTCATGCTGGTTTCGGCCTTCGCCGGGCTGGATACAATGCGCGCGGCCTATCGGCATGCGATCGAGAACGGGTATCGCTTCTATTCCTACGGTGACGGCAGCCTGCTGTTCAGGTCATAGCGATCTTCCCAGATCGGCATTTCGACGCTTTCGACATAAGGTGCTCTTGCGCGGGGAGCGGGGCGCACCTTATGTCGAGGAGGAGAGATGGATCACGATCTCGAAGCCATGAACCGCGACCAGCTTGTCGCCGAGGTGAAGAAGCTACGGCAAGGCATTCGCACGCACCGAGACTCGACGGGTCACGAGCTGTGCTGGCATCATCCGGACCTTTGGGAACTGTTGCCGGAAAGAACCGACCCGGCGATCGCAGTGCCGCCCTGGCCCAAGTTCATGCGCGGCTGCATCCGCTACAGGCAGTCGCTCGAGGAGCAGGCAGCCACGGCGCCGGTCCACGACAAGGAATTCGGCGAATAACAGTCGACAGCTCAGAACCAGTAGTCGACGACATTGCGGCCGTCGCGCGGTAAGTCGGTGTGGGTGGTCAGACCGTCGAAATGGTCGATCGGCAAGGCCGCCACGGTTTCCGGCTCGGCAAGCCGTACGTTGACGGCCATGCGTCTGCGACCGTTCCTGTCCAGTTGCGTGCCGCGCCACCACGCTACGTTGCCGCAGTTGGGGCAGAAATGGAACGTGAGATCGCCATCGCTGTCACTGCGGGCATAGACGCGTGCTTCGCCGGAGACCTCGATTTCCTTACCCTCGTAGCCGTAGATCCACAGCACGCCATAGCGGCGGCAGGCTGTGCAGTTGCAAGCCGTAGCGCCATCCGGAATCCCGTTGAACCGCCAGCGTACGGCACCGCAGTGGCATGCACCTTCGAATATCGGCATAGGATCGCTCCACGGATTGCCGTTTCTCAAGCTAGGCGCGGGGACTGAGCCGGACAAGGGTTCATCCCGGATTGTCTTGCGCCGCAGCGACAGCTAAAGGCAGCGCATGATCGAGAATTTTTCCTTTTCCGTGCTCGCCACGGACGGCAAGGCGCGGCGCGGTGAAATCGCCATGCCGCGCGGCAAGATTCGGACCCCCGCTTTCATGCCGGTCGGTACCGGCGGCACGGTTAAGGCCATGTACATGGACCAGGTGCGTGGTGTCGGTGCAGACATCATCCTGGGCAACACCTATCACCTGATGCTGCGGCCTGGTGCGGAACGGGTGGCGCGGCTGGGTGGGCTGCACGAATTCGCGCGCTGGCCGCATCCGATCCTGACCGATTCCGGCGGCTTCCAGGTGATGTCGCTGTCGAAGCTCAGGAAACTGACCGAGCAGGGCGTCACCTTCCGCTCGCATATCGACGGCTCGGCCTACGAGATGTCGCCGGAACGTTCGATCGAGATCCAGGGCCTGCTCGATTCCGATATCCAGATGCAGCTTGACGAGTGCACGGCACTGCCTACCGACGCCAGGGAAATCGAGCGTGCGATGGAGCTGTCGCTGCGCTGGGCCGAGCGCTGCAAGACAGCCTTCGGCGATCAGCCTGGCAAGGCGATGTTCGGTATCGTGCAGGGCGGTGACATTGCTCCGCTACGGGTGCGCTCCGCGCAGGCGCTGTCGGCGATGGATCTCAAGGGGTATGCGGTTGGTGGCCTTGCGGTGGGTGAACCGCAGGCGGTGATGCTGGATATGCTCGACATCACCTGTCCGGAGCTGCCGGCCAACAAGCCGCGCTATCTGATGGGAGTCGGCACGCCTGATGACATCGTGAAATCGGTGGCACGTGGCATTGACATGTTCGATTGCGTGATGCCGACGCGGGCAGGGCGCCATGGGCTAGCCTATACCAGACGCGGCAAGATCAACCTGCGCAACGCCCGCCACGCCGACGATCCGCGTCCGCTTGACGAGGAAAGCGACTGCCCTGCGGCCCGAGACTACTCCAGGGCGTATCTTCATCATCTGGTCCGCTCGCAGGAGGCGCTCGGCGCCATGCTGCTCACCTGGAACAACCTGTCCTACTATCAGAAGCTGATGCAGGACATTCGCGCCGCGATCGAAGCCGGTCAGTTCGAAGCCCGTACCGCTGTGATCTCGGAAGGCTGGGTGAAGGGTGATTTGCCGCCCTGCTGAAGGCGGGGCGGCCAATGACCCTGCGGCAGCCCCCTTTGATCAGTCAAGCTTCGACCAGCCGAAAACCTGCCATTTGTATTTGGACGTTTTTTCCGGCTCTGCCGTATAAGTCATCTGGATATCGCCGCCCTCGGCGTAGATGTCGAGCCGTGGTGCCGTGTCCAGTTTGAGCCAGAGCGAATCGTTCTTGAACGACCAGGTTCCGCACCACACGCAAGGCCCCGACGCAGGATCGCCAGGCTGATGGAAGTTGTAGCTACCGTCTGCCTTGATCTCAAGATAGTCGAAGGCTGAATAGAAGGTGGTTACTGTCTGCTGGAAATCATTCGCAGCCGCTTCATCCTTCTCTGAGGGCGATCCTTTCAGATCTCGCGGCGGCCGGATGGCCGACCCGCTCAGTTTCCACTTGCCGATGAAATCCTTCTTGGTCGGCAGATATTCGGTCTGAGCTTGGGCTGACGAAACAGGTGCGATCGACTGTGCCGCACCGATCAAGCCGGTTGCAAGCAACAGAGCAGCCGCACACGCAGCCTTGCTTCGGTTTTTCATGACGCGCATTTCTTCTCTGGAGTGGCAGGGTTTGTCGGAATTTGGCGAAGCGGCTACCACTGTGCTTGTCGATGCGTCAATCGTTGCACCCTCCCGGACGACGTCCGGGTTCTCCGTCGGCTATAGCGCGTTGGCGATCGCCTGGAATGCATCGATCGTTTCGTATTCCATCGCACCGCCGCTGTTGTTGTAGTCGGCATAGGCCGAAGTCTTGGCAATCACCACCCCGCGCGCCGGGTTCACGTAGATGAACTGACCATAGATGCCGATTGCCGCGAAGTCGCCCTGCGGCTTGCCGGGAATCCACCATTGGTAGCCGTAGCCGAATGGAATACCGGCGGCGGGGTCCTCACGGCCAGGCATCAGATAGGGTGCGTCCGGCGTCACCGAGGCATGCACCCATTCGGCCGGTACGATCTGCTCGCCCTTCCAGTTACGCCCCTTGTTGAGATAGAGCAGGCCAAAGCGGGCGTAGTCACGCAGCACGGCATTCAGGCCGCCGGCCGCCAGCGCTTCCTTCTTCTGATCGACCAGCCAATAGGCATCCGCCTCGGGGCCTAGCCTGGACCAAAGTCTCTCCTTGAAATAGTCGGGCAGGGGTTTGCCGGTTGCCCCCTCCAGTACCATGCCGAGCACCTGGGTATCGGCAGAGACGTAGCGGTTGAACGTGCCTTGCGGCCGCTCGCTCTTGAGATGCGCGGTGAAATCGTTCACCGAACCGGTGAGGATCTGGATGATATAGCGCACGATATCGGAATTGAGATCGCCGTAATCCTCGTTGAAACCGATGCCGGACGACATCTGCAGGACGTTCTTGACCGTAACGCCCTTATAGCCGCCCTCGGCCAGCAAGGGGGCGTATTTCTCGACGGGATCCTCCAGCCTGATCAGACCGTCGGCGACTGCATTGCCAACGAGAAAGGAAATGGTCGACTTCGAGACCGACATGGCGATCGACTGGGTTCCAGCATTGTTGCCGCGTCGGTATTCCTCGTGGATGATCTTGCCATCCTTGATCACAATGAGGCCGGTGGTCTGTGTCCTTTCGATCCAGTCGGCGAGCTTTCGGGTCTCACCTGCGGAGGCATAGGTTTCCGGCAGCGCTCTTTCTGCCTTTGGAAGTTCGCTTACCTCCGAACCATGTTCGACCCGAACGGCGGGATAGAGTTTGTAAAGCGAGCGGAAGTTCTCATCGATGACGTTCGGTTTGAACGCGTTCGCGTAAGTGTAGACGGCGTGCAGTTCCTCTATCTTCCGACGAAAGACGAAGCCGCCGACCAGTGCGACGGCAATGAGCAGAAGAAGGACGCGCAGCATCCAGCGCCAGAAAGTCCGCATTCAGTCCTCCCACCATGCCGGAACTACATGGGTTCCGATCGAATTGGGATGAAGTTGACGCTACGGCCGTCGGGCCTGTCAATGTGCCGTTGCGGCAAGCGTGGGCCTGCCGTCCCTGTCGGAAACCGGCTTGAATGCACCGGACACGTCTGCCAAAACGGATGCGAAACAGAAGGAAGGCCGGCCCGTGAAGACGTTTTTTGTGCAGTTCAAGTGCGAACTCGGCAAGGCCTATGAGGTGGCTGCCGCGCTTGCCGACGCTGAACTCGCCTCCGAGATCTACTCGACCGCCGGTCACTACGATCTGCTCGCGAAATTCTACATCGACGATGACCAGGACATCGGCCATTTCGTCAATGAGAAGGTGCAGATCATTCCAGGTATCTCCGACACCTTCACGACCGTGACGTTTCGGGCATTTTAGGCTGCGGTAAAGTGCACGCCGAATAAGCACGCATTGCCCAGGAAGCTGTTTTGCCGCCTGCCTATCGTGCAATCTTGACGGCCAAACTGCTGTAACGATGCAAATCGCCGATTGCGCTTGATTTCCTCTCCGACGCCAGTTGAAATGGTGTCAGAGGGGAGTACGCGTTTGGCAGCTTTCGATGAGATGCTTCCGGAAACGACCGGGCTGAGGAGACCATACTCGGCATATGATCGCTGGCTGAAAGAACAAGACCCAGGTCGACTTACCCAGAAGATGGAAGATGCCGAACGTGTCTTCCGGAAAACCGGGATCACCTTCGCCGTTTACGGCGAGCAGGAGGCTTCGGAGCGCCTCATTCCTTTCGACATCGTGCCGCGCATCATCTCGGGCCAGGAATGGCGCCGCCTGGCATTGGGCATCGAACAGCGGGTGCAGGCGCTCAACGCCTTCCTGGACGACATCTATCACCGCCAGGAGATCCTGCGGGCAGGGCGCGTCCCGAAACAGTTGATCGCGGCCAACGAAGCCTTCCTGCCGGAGATGATCGGTGTTCGGCCTCCGGCCGGAGTCTACACGCACATCATCGGCGTCGACATCGTGCGCATCAGCGAAAACGAGTTCTACGTGCTGGAAGACAATGCGCGTACGCCATCAGGTGTCTCGTACATGCTGGAGAACCGCGAGACGATGATGCAGCTCTTTCCGGAGCTGTTCCAGCAAATCAAGGTGCGGCCCGTCGAGAATTATCCGGCGCTGCTCAGGCAATCCCTGGCTGCCGTGAAGCCAAGGGGCGTCGAGGGGACGCCGACCATCGCTGTGTTGACGCCGGGCATCTATAATTCCGCTTATTACGAGCATGCTTTCCTGGCCGACCAGATGGGCGTGCAACTCGTCGAGGGGCAGGATCTGCGTGTCGTCGACGGCCATGTCGCGATGCGCACCACGGAGGGTTACAAGCAGATCGACGTGCTCTATCGCCGTGTCGATGATGCGTTCCTGGATCCGCTGACCTTCCGTCCGGATTCGGCACTTGGCGTGCCCGGCATCATGGACGTCTACCGCGCGGGCAACATCACCATCGCCAATGCGCCGGGCACCGGGATTTCCGATGACAAGGCGATCTATTCCTACATGCCGGAGATCGTCGAGTTCTACACGGGTCGCAAGCCGATCCTGGGTAACATTCCGACCTGGCGCTGTTCCGAGCCGGACAGCCTGAAATACGTGCAGGAACACATCTCGGAACTGGTCATCAAGGAAGTGCACGGATCGGGCGGCTACGGCATGCTGGTTGGCCCGGCGGCAACCAAGAAGGAATGCGAAGAGTTCGCCAAGAAGCTTGCCGCCAAGCCTGCCAACTACATCGCCCAGCCGACGCTGGCGCTCTCCACCTGTCCGATCATGACCGAGAAGGGTCTGGCGCCACGCCACGTCGATCTCAGGCCCTATGTGCTGGTTTCCGACCGTATCCAGCTGGTTCCGGGTGGCCTGACGCGCGTTGCGCTCAAGGAAGGCTCGCTTGTGGTCAATTCCTCTCAAGGCGGAGGCACGAAGGATACATGGGTGCTGGATGACTGAAGGCAGGTCGGCAGTCGGCGGCCGGCAGTCGGGTGTCTGCAACGCGCTGCTTGCTTTCGGAGGGGGGTATTAATGCTGCTCGGACGCACCGCCAACGGCCTTTACTGGATGAACCGCTACATCGAGCGGGCGGAGAACATGGCGCGGCTGGTCGATGCCGGGCTGCGCATGGCGCTGACGCGCACCCAGGATGCCTCGGAAGAATGGCATTCGGTGGTGATCAGCGCCGGGTCCGACGTCGCGTTCGCGCAAAAATATTCGGAGTTCACTGCGGCCAACGTCGCCGACTTCCTGCTGCGCGACACATCGAACCCGTCCAGCGTCATGTCGTCGATCGAGACGGCGCGCAACAATGCGCGCATGGTGCGTACCGCGCTGACACGCGAGACCTGGGAAAGCACCAACGAAGCCTGGATGGCGCTGAAGCGGATGCTGGCCAGGCCGATCGACCAGCGCGACCTGCCGTCAGTGCTCGATGCGGTCAAACGCGAGACGGCCTTGATCCGCGGCTCGCTCTTCGGCACGCAACTGCGCAACGAGATCTTCGATTTCTCGCAGCTCGGCACATATCTCGAACGCGCCGACAACACCGCCCGCATCCTCGATGTGAAATACTACGTGCTGTTGCCGTCGATCTCCTGGGTCGGCTCGACCCTCGACAACTATCAGTGGGAATCGATCCTGCGTTCGGTGTCGGCGCACCGCTCCTATCGCTGGGTCTACGAGGCGGAGTACAAGCCGACGAACATCGCCGACTATCTGATCGTCAACGCACGCATGCCGCGTTCGCTGACCTTCTGCTATCGGTTCATCCTTGAGCACCTGAATTTCCTGTGCGGCGACTATGGCGCGCGCCACGCCAGCCATGCGACGGCCGAGCGAATTCATGCGATGCTGAAGGTTGGCTCCATCAAGGACGTCTTCGATGCGGGCCTGCATGAATTCCTCGGCAATTTCATCGCCGAGAACACGCGCCTCGGCGACCAGATCGCCGAAGACTACCGGTTCTACTAGGCGGATTGAGATGAACCCTGCGATTTCGACCCGTCCTGATATCAACGCAAAACGTCGCAGTTGGCCATCATGCGTCTGAAGATCACGCACCGGACCGAATACAGTTACGACACGCCGGTCAGCTACGCGCTGCAACGCGTGCGACTCGTTCCAGGTTCGGGTCCCACGCAGACCGTGCGCTCCTGGGCGCTGAAGATCGAAGGCGCCAGGGAAGAGGTGCACTTCCGAGACCAATTTGCCAACGACACGCGCCTGGTCAGCGTCGAAGGGGCGTCGCACGTCATCGCGATCGAGGCGGTCGGCGAAGTGGAGACGATCGACAAGGCAGGCGTGTATGGACCACACCAGGGCTTCGCGCCCTTGTGGCTGTTCCTGCGCGAAACACCACTGACGACGGCTGGCGAGGGGATTCGTGGTCTTGTCGCGGGCCTCGGCGAAGGCCCCGAGATCGAACGGCTGCATAGACTGATGGGGCTGGTGCGCGATCGTATCACCTACCTGCCAGGCAGCACCAGCGCCGAAACGGTGGCTGAAGAAGCGCTCAGTCTTGGCACTGGTGTGTGCCAGGACCACAGCCATGTCTTCATCTCGGCGGCGCGGCTTCTTGGTTTATCAGCCCGATACATCAGCGGTTACCTGATGATGGACGGCATTTCGGAGCAGGTGGCGAGCCACGCCTGGGCCGAGGTGCATGTCACCGGATTGGGTTGGGTGTCGTTCGACGCGGCCAACGGCATCTCGCCGGATGAGCGTTATGTCCGGGTGGCGAGCGGACGCGACTATCGCGATGCGATGCCGGTTTCCGGCATTCGTCTGGGCCAGGGCCGCGAGCAACTCGCCGTTTCGATCACTGTCGTGCAACAGTAGTCACCAAGGCGACGCCAAATGCCGCCAACCTGCCTTGCGCGCCAGTGCCTGGCAGCATAATGCACATGTTAATCAATATCGGGCCGAACTCAGGGAGAAGGCGGTATGGATAGCCAGGAATTCCGCGCGTGGTCACGGCGCGCCGCGGACTGGGGCGCGGATTACCGGGATACCGTGCGGGACAGACCGGTACGGCCGCATGTGGCCCCGGGATCGACCCTGCAGCAGATCGCGGCATCGCCACCGGAGCAGGCGGAAGCGATGGAAGCGATCTTCGCCGATTTCGAAGCGAAGATCATGCCTAGCATGACACATTGGCAGCATCCGCGCTTCTTCGCCTATTTTCCGGCAAACGCCGCGCGTGTTTCCGTCATCGCCGAATACCTGGTGACCGCAGTAGCGGCGCAATGCATGCTGTGGCAAACCTCGCCTGCCGCAACCGAACTCGAAACAAAAATGATCGACTGGCTGCGCCAGGGACTCGGCCTGCCGGAAGGGTTCTCCGGGGTTATCCAGGATTCGGCTTCCTCCGCCACGTTGGCCGCCATACTCACCATGCGCGAACGGGCACTCAACTGGAAGGGCAATAAGGATGGCCTGACCGGACAGAAGCGCTTGCGTATCTACAGTTCCAACCAGGTCCACACGTCGATCGATCGCGCCATCTGGGTCGCCGGCATAGGCGACGAGAACCTCGTCCGTGTCCCGACAACCGGTGTGCTGCGTTCCATGGATGCAGCCGCGCTGGAGGCTGCGATCCTCGCTGACAAGGAGGCAGGATTTCTCCCGGCAGGCATCGTCGCCTGTGTCGGAGGTACCAGCACCGGCGGCACGGACGACATCGCTGCGGTCGTGGAAATCGCCCGCCGCCACGATCTCTACCTGCATGTCGATGCAGCATGGGCGGGCGCCGCGATGATCTGTCCGGAATATCGTCACTTCTGGCGCGGGATCGAAAAGGCCGATTCCATCGTCTTCAATCCGCACAAATGGCTGGGCGCCAGTTTTGACTGTTCAATCCAGTTCGTGCGCGACCCGGAAAGCCATGTGCGCACGCTGGCCATCAAACCTGAATATCTGAAGACACACGGCCATGACGGCATCGTCAATTATTCCGAGTGGACGGTGACGCTGGGTAGGCGGTTCCGTGCGCTGAAACTGTGGTTCCTGATGCGCGCGCATGGATTGGAAGGCCTGCGCACCATGATCCGCAACCATGTGGGCTGGAGTGCCGCTCTGGCGGAGCGGCTTTCGAAAGAGCCGGATTTCGAACTGGTGACAGCGCCGGTGCTGTCGCTGTTCTCATTCCGCCACCTGGCAGGCGAGGGAGGTGACAGCGACGAACACAATCTGCGGCTGGTCAATGCCATCAACGATGATGGCCGCATCTATCTCACCCAGACACGCGTCGACGATCAGGTCGCGATCCGTTTCCAGGTCGGGCAATTCGAGGCGACGCGAGAGGATGTCGAGGCCGCTTTCGATGTGATTGTCGAGATCGCTCGCGGCCTCTCGTAGCCAAAGAGGATGCGGCGGATACGCTGTCCGCCATAGCTGGCTCTTGCTTTTCTTCCATTTTCGTTTTTGGCTATGAGTAACAAAAAACGAAAATGGGAACTGCCCAAATGTATCTGTCGCCACGCCATGCCGAGATCATCCAGATGGCCAAGGAGGCAGGTCGTGTGCTGGTGGATGATCTTGCCGCGCATTTCGAAGTGACGCCGCAGACGATCCGCAAGGATCTCAACGATCTGTGTGACCAGCGGCTTCTGACACGCGTCCATGGCGGCGCATTGTTCCCGTCAGGCATCGAGAACATGGAGTATGAGGCGAGACGGCAGATCGCTGCCGATGAAAAAGAAGCAATTGGTCTCGCCGCTGCACGGCTGATCCCGGACAATGCCTCGCTATTCATCAATATCGGCACCACGACCGAAGCCGTCAGCAAGGCCCTGCTTGATCATAGCGGCCTGATGGTGATCACCAATAACATCAATGTTGCCAACAGGATGCGTGTCTATCCTTCGATAGAAGTGGTGATTGCCGGTGGTGTGGTGCGCGGCTCGGACGGTGGTATCGTCGGTGAGGCGGCAGTCGATTTCATCAAGCAGTTCAAAGTCGACTACGCAGTAATCGGCGCCTCGGCCATCGATCATGACGGGGCGCTGCTCGATTTCGATTTTCGCGAAGTGAAAGTCGCGCAAGCCATCCTTGCCAATGCGCGCCACGTCATCCTGGTTTCGGATTGCACCAAGTTCGAGCGCACCGCACCCGTTCGCATCGGTCACCTCTCGCAGGTCAACACCTTCATAACCGATCGATGCGACATCCCCGCGGTGCGCAAGATCTGCGCGGACTCCGAGGTTCAGCTCATCGAGACGTCACGACCCTGATAGCAATGCAGGCTAGCTTTTTTGATTGATCTGAATTTCGTTTGACATTCGTTCTGTTTTCGAAATAACATCCAAGCGCTTTCGAAATGCGGCTTTCTATGCTGCAATGCGAAATCATGGGAGGGCATTTTGGACGGAACTCCGGTCCATGACATTTTTGTCATCGGCGGTGGCATCAACGGTTGCGGCATTGCGCGCGACGCGGTCGGCCGTGGCTATTCGGTATTCCTGGCCGAGATGAACGATCTGGCGAGCGGGACATCGTCCGGTTCGACCAAACTCATCCATGGTGGCCTTCGCTATCTCGAATTCTATGAGTTTCGCCTTGTGCGTGAGGCGTTGATGGAGCGCGAGGTGCTGTGGCGCAACGCGCCGCACATCATCTGGCCGATGCGTTTCGTGCTGCCCTTTTTTGCCGGCGGGCCGCGTCCGGCCTGGATGCTGCGGCTCGGTCTTTTCCTCTACGATCATATAGGCGGGCGCAGGCTTCTGCCGGCCACGAAAACACTGGACATGCGGCGCGATCCTGCCAGCAAGCCGCTGAAGCCGCTGTTTTCCAAGGCGTTTGAATATTCCGACGGGTGGGTCAACGATGCGCGCCTGGTCGTGCTGAACGCGAGGGATGCCGCCGATCGCGGCGCAACCATCCGGACCCGCACCAAGGTTGTGGCCGCGCGCCGCGAAGGCGATCTATGGGCGATCACGATCGAGGACTCGCGTGACCGCAAGACCGAAACCGTCAGGGCGAGGCTGCTGGTCAATGCTGCCGGGCCCTGGGTTGACCATGTCCTGGAGAAGACCGTCGGCAAGAACGACGTGCACAATGTGCGTCTGGTGCAGGGCAGTCATATCGTCGTGCGCAAGAAGTTCGATGACCCGCGCGCCTATTTCTTCCAGAACAAGGATGGCCGCATCATCTTCGCCATTCCCTATGAGGAAGATTTCACGCTGATCGGTACCACCGATCGCGATTATTCCGGTGATCCGCATAATGTGACGATCAGCGAAGGCGAGATCGACTATCTGTGCGCGGCGGCCAGCGAGTATTTTGCCGATCCGGTGACGCGCGCCGACATTGTCTGGACTTATTCCGCTGTCCGCCCGCTTTACGATGACGGCGCATCCAAGGCGCAGGAAGCGACACGCGACTATGTGCTGAAAGCCGAGGGCGGGGAGGGCGCAGCTCCGCTCATCAATGCCTTCGGCGGCAAGATCACCACCTATCGCCGGCTGGCGGAGTCCATGCTGGAGAAGATCGAGGGCTTTCTCGGCAAGCGCGGCGAGCCCTGGACTGCAAAAGGCGCGCTGCCTGGCGGCGACTTCCCGGCAACCGGGTATGACGCCGAGGTCGCCAAGCTCAAGAGTTCCTATCCGTTTCTGGAAACCCGCATGGCGAGGCGTCTGGTGCGGCTCTACGGGACGCGTGCGCGCGTCCTGCTCGGACCGGCCAAATCAACGGCCGACCTTGGCCAGGATTTCGGTGCCGAGCTCTACGAGGCCGAAGTCCGCTACCTCGTCGAACATGAATGGGCACGGACTGCCGAGGACATCCTCTGGCGCAGGACCAAGCGTGGCCTGCATTTCGATCGCGAGCAGACCGCCAAGCTGGAAGCATTTCTGCGCCGCGTCAGCGGCCCGCATATCGCTGCCGCCGAATAGCGCGGCATAGGGAGGAAACCGAATGCTGGAATTGCGGAACGTCTTGAAGGTCGTGGGTGCGGCAACGCACATCAACGACGTATCGCTGACGCTGCAGCACGGCTCACTGAATGTGCTTCTGGGCCCGACGCTGTCTGGCAAGACGAGCCTGATGCGGCTGATGGCTGGTCTCGATCGCCCAACCACCGGTTCGGTCTGGTTCGATGGCAAGGATGTCAGCGGCGTGCCGGTACAGAAGCGCAACGTCGCCATGGTCTACCAGCAGTTCATCAACTATCCGGCGATGACGGTCTATGAAAACATAGCCTCGCCGCTGCGCGTTGCCGGTGTCGACAAGGCCAGGATCGATCGCGAGGTGCGGCAGGCCGCGGAGCTTCTGAAACTCACACCCTATCTGGAGCGCACGCCGCTTCATCTGTCCGGCGGCCAGCAGCAGCGTACCGCGCTCGCCCGCGCCATCGTCAAGAATGCCAGCCTCGTGCTGCTCGACGAGCCGCTGGCCAACCTCGACTACAAGCTTCGCGAGGAACTGCGTGCCGAATTGCCGAGGATTTTCGCCGAGGCCGGCACCATTTTCGTCTACGCAACCACGGAGCCGCATGAAGCGCTGCTGCTCGGCGGCAACACGGCGACGCTGTCGGAGGGCAGGGTCACGCAGTTCGGTCCGACCATCGAGGTTTTCCGCAAGCCGAATGACCTGATCACGGCCCGCACCTTCGCCGATCCACCGCTCAATACGATCGTCCTGCGCAAATCCGGCGCAAGGTTCCTGCTCGATGGCGGCGTGAGCCTGCCCGTGCCGGCGGATATCACCGGTGTTGCCGATGCCAGCTACACGATCGGATTCCAGCCGCATCATCTTTCATTGCAGCGGCCGAACGATCAGGCCGTGCCGGTGCGCGCCAAGGTATCGATCACCGAGATCACCGGTTCGGAGAGCTTCGTGCATCTGGACTTCGCCGATGCGCGCTGGGTGATGCTTTCCCACGGCATTCTCGACCTCACCACCGACGACGAGGTCGAGGTGTTCATCGATCCCCGCCACATCATGGTCTTCGACGCGGACGGGCGTTCGGTCGGCGCGCCGCGGTTGGCGGCATAGGAGCGCGGCATGGCACGCATCGATCTC
Organism: Mesorhizobium sp. NPDC059025; assembly: GCF_042739655.1. NCBI lineage: Bacteria > Pseudomonadati > Pseudomonadota > Alphaproteobacteria > Hyphomicrobiales > Phyllobacteriaceae > Mesorhizobium > Mesorhizobium sp. NPDC059025. Next base: position 479,144 of record NZ_JBHYIM010000001.1, read on the forward strand.
GATCATATCCGCCATTCCTATCTGCCCAATCCGCAGAAGGACACCGACTTCGCGCTGAAGGAAGTGCATCACACTTTCCAGGATGGCGGCGCCTACGCGTTGCTCGGCCCGTCCGGTTGCGGCAAGACCACGCTGCTCAACATCATTTCCGGCCTGCTGCATCCTTCGCACGGCAAGCTGCTTTTCGACGGAAACGATGTGACCAATCTGTCGACGCAGGAGCGCAACATCGCCCAGGTGTTCCAGTTCCCGGTCATCTACGACACCATGACGGTTTACGATAATCTGGCTTTTCCGCTCCGCAATCGCGGCGTTCCGGAGGCAGATATCGACCGCAAGGTGCGCGAGACGCTCGACATGATCGATCTCGCTGACTGGGCCAGGCGCAAGGCGAGGGGCCTGACCGCCGACCAGAAGCAGAAGATTTCGCTCGGCCGCGGACTGGTGCGCTCCGACGTCAATGCCATCCTGTTCGATGAACCGCTGACCGTCATCGACCCGCATATGAAATGGGTGCTGCGTTCGCAGCTCAAGCAGCTGCATCGCCGCTTCGGCTACACCATGGTCTATGTCACGCACGACCAGACGGAAGCGCTTACCTTCGCCGACCAGGTGGTGGTGATGTACGACGGCGGTATCGTCCAGATCGGCACGCCGGCAGAGCTTTTCGAACGACCGAAACACACCTTCGTCGGCTATTTCATCGGCTCGCCCGGCATGAACGTGCTGCCGATCGAGGTCCAGGGCAAGACCGCCAAGCTTGGATCCCTGGCGATTACGCTCCCCGGAGCCCCGGAGAAGACCGGCGGTTCGATGGAACTCGGTATCAGGCCTGAATATGTGCGCCTTGGCCGGGTCGGCATCGGCGTGTCGATCAGCAAGGTCGAGGATGTCGGCCGCCACAAGGTTGTCCGTGCCAGGCTGGAAGGCCGCGAGATCGCGGCGATCGTCGGCGAAGACGAGGAAATTCCCGCTGAACCGAAGCTGCGTTTCGAACCGGCCGGCATCAATGTCTATGCCGATTCCTGGCGCGTCGAGATGAGGGCCTGACCATGGAGAAAACCTGGAACAACAAGGCCTGGTTTCTCGTCCTGCCGGTGCTGGTGCTGGTGGCTTTCTCCGCCGTCATCCCGCTGATGACGGTGGTCAACTATTCGGTACAGGACACCTTCGGCAACAACCAGTTCTTCTGGGCCGGTACCGAATGGTTCGAGGAATTGCTCGGTTCGCCGCGTTTCTGGCAGGCGATGGGGCGCAACCTCGTCTTCTCTGCGATCATTCTGGCCATCGAAGTGCCGCTCGGCATCCTGATCGCGCTCAATATGCCGAAGAAGGGCTGGGGCGTTCCCGTCTGCCTGGTGCTGATGGCGCTGCCGTTGCTGGTTCCGTGGAACGTCGTCGGCACGATCTGGCAGGTGTTCGGCCGCAGCGACATCGGTCTGTTCGGCTACTACCTGAACAAGCTGGGTTTCAACTACAACTATGTGCAGGACCCGCTCGACGCCTGGTTCACCGTCATCATCATGGATGTGTGGCACTGGACGAGCCTCGTCGTGCTGTTGTGCTATGCAGGCCTTGTCTCGATCCCGGATGCCTTCTATCAGGCCGCCAAGATCGACGGCGCTTCGCGCTGGGCCGTGTTCCGCTACATCCAGTTGCCAAAGATGCAGCGCGTGCTTCTGATCGCGGTTCTGCTGCGCTTCATGGACAGCTTCATGATCTACACCGAACCGTTCGTCGTCACCGGCGGCGGCCCCGGCAACTCGACCACTTTCCTGTCCATCGATCTGGTCAAGATGGCGCTCGGCCAGTTCGACCTCGGCCCGGCGGCGGCAATGTCGCTGGTCTACTTCCTGATCATCCTGCTGCTGTCATGGGTGTTCTACACCGTCATGACCAACTACGACGCGGAGCGCTGACATGGCGAGCGCAAACGAACGGACAAACCCGACCGATACGGCGATCACCGCCGGTTCGCTGAGGAGCGGTCTCTCGCAGGAACAGCTCGCGCGGCGCATGCGCAAGCGTGGCGAGGAATCGAAATTCTGGTGGGTGATCCCCACACTCTACATCCTGTTCCTGCTGCTGCCGATCTATTGGCTCGTCAACATGAGCTTCAAGACCAACACGGAGATCGTGTCCGGCCTGACGCTCTATCCGCACGAGCCGACACTGCGGAACTACCGGATCATCTTCACCGATCCATCCTGGTACATGGGCTATGTGAACTCCATCACCTATGTCGTTATGAATATGGTGATTTCGGTGGCCGTTGCCTTGCCTGCGGCCTATGCCTTCTCGCGCTATCGCTTCCTTGGCGACAAGCACCTGTTCTTCTGGCTGCTGACCAACCGCATGGCGCCGCCGGCCGTGTTCGCGCTGCCGTTCTTCCAGCTCTACTCCGCCTTCGGCCTGATCGACACGCACATCGCGGTGGCGCTGGCTCACTGCCTGTTCAACGTGCCGCTGGCGGTGTGGATCCTGGAGGGCTTCATGTCCGGGGTGCCGAAGGAGATCGACGAAACGGCCTATATCGACGGCTATTCGTTCCCACGCTTCTTCTTCAAGATCTTCATGCCGCTGATCGCGAGCGGCATCGGCGTGGCCGCCTTCTTCTGCTTCATGTTCTCATGGGTGGAACTGCTGCTTGCCCGCACGCTGACCACCACCGATGCCAAGCCGATTGCTGCCGTCATGACGCGCACGGTCTCAGCCTCCGGCATGGACTGGGGTCTGCTTGCCGCCGCCGGAGTGCTGACGCTGATCCCCGGCGCCATCGTGATCTGGTTTGTCCGCAACTACATCGCCAAGGGCTTCGCCCTGGGGAGGGTATGATGGCTGTTTCCCGGAACTGGATCGTTCCCTTCATCATCGTGATCGCCGTCTATCTCGGCGCATCCGGGCTGCTGGCCGCATTCGTCCCGGTTCAGGACGGCGCGCGCGCCTGGGGGGCGCCTCTGATCGCCGGCGGCTGGATGGCATGGACCTTTCCGACCGCCATGTTCTTTCTCTCGATCTTCGGCATCCTCTCGTTGATGGCGGTGTGGGAATATGCGTCGCCCGGCGGAAATCCGCGCGTCGGCGTGCTGCGTTTCGAGACGACGCGCGGCGACCGTCTGTTCATCACGCTGCTTGGCAGCGCCTTCATTCATCTCGCTTGGCTGGGTCTCGTTGGAGCCGGCCTGTGGTGGGCTCTCGCTCTCTCCGTGGCCTACGCCGTAGCGGTGTTCCGCTACGTTTAGAGGGAGAAAACCGTCGGGGAGGCGGCGGGTTCCGCTGCCGATCCGGAGCATATTAAAACTTATTGAGGAGGAGACTTATGCGACGGCAATTTCTGATATCGACGACCGCGCTTGCCCTGCTTGCTGGCATGGGCAACGCCTACGCAGGCATGGACGAGGCGAAAGCCTTCCTGGACAAGGAAATCGGCGACGTGTCGACGCTTTCGCGCGCCGACCAGGAAAAGGAAATGCAGTGGTTCATCGACGCCGCCAAGCCGTTCGCCGGCATGGAGATCAAGGTGGTGTCGGAAACCATCACCACGCACTCCTATGAATCGGAAGTGCTGGCGCCGGCCTTTTCGGCCATCACCGGCATCAAGCTGACGCACGACCTGATCCAGGAAGGCGACGTCGTCGAAAAGATCCAGACCCAGATGCAGACGGGTCAGAACCTCTACGACGGCTGGGTCAACGATTCCGACCTGATCGGCACGCACTGGCGCTACAAGCAGGTGCGCAACCTGACCGACTGGATGGCCAACGAAGGCAAGGATGTCACCAATCCGAACCTCGACCTCGCCGACTTCATCGGCACCTCGTTCACCTCGGCACCGGACAAGAAGCTCTATCAGTTGCCTGACCAGCAGTTCGCGAACCTGTACTGGTTCCGCTACGACTGGTTCAACGACGAGAAGAACAAGGCCGACTTCAAGGCGAAGTACGGTTACGATCTCGGCGTGCCGGTCAACTGGTCAGCCTACGAAGATATCGCCGAGTTCTTCAACGGTCGCGAGATCGACGGCAAGAAGGTCTTCGGCCATATGGACTACGGCAAGAAGGACCCGTCGCTGGGCTGGCGCTTCACCGACGCCTGGCTGTCGATGGCCGGCAACGGCGACAAGGGCATCCCGAACGGGCTCCCGGTCGACGAATGGGGCATCAAGGTCAACGAGAAGTCGCAGCCCGTCGGTTCCTGCGTGGCGCGCGGCGGCGACACCAACGGCCCGGCTTCCGTCTACGCCATCCAGAAATATCTGGACTGGCTGAAGGCCTATGCTCCGGCCGAAGCCCAGGGGATGACCTTCTCCGAAAGCGGTCCGGTTCCGGCGCAGGGCAACATCGCCCAGCAGATGTTCTGGTACACCGCCTTCACCGCCGACATGGTCAAGGACGGTCTGCCGGTGGTGAACGCCGACGGCACGCCGAAGTGGCGCATGGCTCCGAGTCCGCATGGCGTCTACTGGAAGGACGGCATGAAGCTCGGCTACCAGGACGTCGGTTCCTGGACGCTGATGAAGTCGACCCCCGATGACCGCGCCAAGGCCGCCTGGCTCTACGCGCAGTTCGTCACTTCGAAGACAGTCGACGTGAAGAAGAGCCATGTCGGTCTCACCTTCATCCGCGAGAGCACCATCCACCACAAGAGCTTTACGGACCGCGCGCCGAAACTCGGCGGTCTGATCGAGTTCTATCGCTCACCGGCCCGCGTGCAGTGGTCGCCGACGGGCACCAACGTGCCGGACTATCCAAAGCTGGCACAGCTGTGGTGGCAGGCAATCGGCGACGCATCCTCCGGCGCCAAGACCGCGCAGGAAGCGATGGACTCGCTGTGCGCCGAGCAGGAGAAGGTGATGGGCCGCCTCGAGAAGGCCGGCGTGCAGGGCGACATCGGTCCGAAGCTCGCCGAGGAGCACGATCTCGAATACTGGAACAAGGATGCCGTCTCGAAGGGCAACCTTGCGCCGCAGCTCAAGATCGAGCCCGAGAAGGACAAGCCGATCACCATCAACTATGACGAGCTGGTGAAGAGCTGGCAGAAATAACACGGTGCGGGCAGCGGCCCGCATCCAAAGTCGGGGGAGGCGGCGTCATGCCGTCTCCCTTCTCGTATCGCGATGAGGGGAAGAGATGACAGGTTTCGTCTTAGCGATAGACCAGGGCACGACATCCTCACGTGCGATCCTGTTCGACGGTGCCATGAAGGTTGCCGGCGTCGGCCAGCAGGAATTCACCCAGCATTTTCCGGCATCCGGCTGGGTCGAACATGATCCGGAAGAGATCTGGGCAAGCGTCGTCCAGACCGTCAAGGCTGCGCTGAAAAAGGCGGGTTGCAAGGCTTCCGGCGTGGCCGCCATAGGCATCACCAACCAGCGCGAGACGGTTGTCATCTGGGACAAGGCGACAGGCAAACCGATCCATAACGCCATCGTCTGGCAGGACCGTCGTACCGCGCCACTCTGCGCCAAATTGCGCAAGCAGGGCCTGGAACCGAAATTCACCAGGAAGACCGGTCTGCTGCTCGACCCCTATTTCTCAGGCACCAAGATCGCCTGGATGCTGGACAAGGTGAAGGGAGCGAGGAAGCGCGCCGAGCGTGGCGAGCTTCTGGCCGGCACCATCGACAGCTTCCTGATCTGGCGGCTCACCGGCGGCAAGGTGCACGCGACCGACGCCACCAACGCGTCTCGCACGCTGGTCTACAACATTGCCACCAATGCGTGGGACGACGAGTTGCTGCGCATCCTGAACATCCCGGCGCAACTGCTGCCGCAGGTGAAGGATTGCGCCGATGACTTTGGCGTGACGGAGAAAGATCTCTTCGGCGCCGAGATCAGGATCCTCGGCGTCGCCGGTGATCAGCAGGCGGCGACCATCGGCCAGGCCTGCTTCGAGCCGGGCATGATGAAATCCACCTACGGCACCGGTTGTTTTGCGCTGCTCAACACCGGCGCGGACATCGTGCGCTCGAAGAACCGGCTGTTGACAACCATCGCCTACCGCCTGAACGGCAAGACCACCTATGCGCTGGAGGGCTCGATCTTCGTCGCTGGTGCGGCGGTGCAATGGCTGCGCGACGGCATCAAGGTGATCGGCAAGGCCGAACACAGCGGTGAACTTGCCGCCCAGGCAGACGATGCGCAGAACGTCTATCTGGTGCCGGCCTTCGTCGGACTGGGCGCGCCGCACTGGGACGCCGAAGCACGCGGGGCGATCTACGGGTTGACGCGCAATTCCGGCCCGGCGGAGTTTGCCCGCGCGGCACTGGAATCAGTCGCCTACCAGACACGCGACCTGCTCGATGCCATGAAGAAGGACTGGAAGACCGGAAACGGCAAGACGGTGCTGCGAGTCGACGGCGGCATGGTGGCGTCGGCGTGGACCATGCAACGGCTCGCCGACCTTCTCGATGCGCCCGTCGATCGCCCGACCATCCTGGAGACCACGGCGCTCGGGGCTGCCTGGCTGGCCGGCTCGAAGGCCGGAGTGTGGCCGAAGATGAAGGACTTCGCCAAGGCCTGGTCGCTCGACCGCCGCTTCAAGCCGGAAATGGATGCGAAAATCCGGACAGCCAAGCTGAAAGGCTGGCACGATGCCGTCAGGCGAACCCTGACGACGTGATTTGGGCGCCCATGGGCGTTGTTATTGCTGCGAAAAAGTCGGTTGTGCGCAGTGGTTTGGAAATCGGCTTTTTTCCGGTTGACCATGGGGGGCACTCTCCCTATGTTCCGCCCACTTTTCAGGCGGACCGGCATTCGGAAACGCGGTCGGCAAAAGCCGGGCGATGTTCCGGCCAGAAAGCCAGGATGGGCCGGTAGCTCAGCGGTAGAGCACGTGACTTTTAATCATGTGGTCGAGGGTTCGATCCCCTCCCGGCTCACCATCTTAACCAGTTGAAAAATTTTACATTGTTCTAATTTAGTCCGCTGCTACGCTGTGCAAAACGCGCGTGGCCCAATTGCCTGTTTCGACGCCTGCAGCACAGTGGGCCCATCATGGCGGCGGAATTGGATACAGTCCTGTTCGAAATGGCGGTGCGGGCTGCCAGCGCGCTGCCGACCAGTTTTTCGGAAAAGGTTACGGATATCGCCATGCGCACGGCGGGCCTGCTGGCCTTCGATGTCCGTGTCGAGGGCGACTACCGCTTCCAGCGTATCGCAGGCATTCGGTATGACGCCGATATCGGCATCCTGGCGCTGACGAAGAACGGCCAGTCGGTGGACAGCTGCCGGGTCAATGGTGCGCTGGCAAGTTTCATCGAGCCGCTCGAGAACTGGAACGGCCTGTCCCTGCAGGCGCAGGCACGGACCGATATCCTTGGCCACACCAGCCTCCTGGTCGCAGCACTCAGGAATGCAGGCAACCTGCCCAACCGGTCAACCGACTGAGCAATTCCGGCAAAAGTGCACAGGGGCTTTCCGTCCGGGACTGTGTGAAAGCAAGCGGAAACGCTCCAACAGTGCGGTGCGGAGGCCCCGCGGCGCGATTTTCCAGGACGGTGTCAGGCGTTGTGCGCTGCTGCCAGGCCTGCTGCCAGATCGGCCTTCAAATCCTCGACATCCTCGAGCCCGATCTGCAAGCGGATCAGCGGGCCTTCGTAAGGGCCCTTGGCTATGGTGCGGTCGCCGAGGAAGACCGGCACCGCCAGGCTTTCATAACCACCCCAGGAATAGCCGAGGCCGAAGATCTTCAACGCATCGAGGAAGGCATGTGCCTGCTTCTGGCCGCCACCGGCGAGCACAATGGAAAAGACGCCGCTGGCACCGCTGAAGTCGCGCTTCCACAACGCATGGTCGGGATGGCTCGGCAAGGCAGGGTGGAGAACGCGCGCCACGCCGGCCTGCGTCTCCAGCCAGGTGGCGATATCCAGGGCGTTCCTGCCGTGATGGTCCAGTCGCACACCCATGGTACGCAGGCCGCGCAGCACTTGGTAGACGTCGTTGGGGCCGGCGCAGCAACCCAATGCATCAAAGCCTGCGAGCAGCTTTGGCCAGCAGGCCTCGTTGGCCGAAACGGTGCCCAGAAGCACATCGGAGTGGCCGCCCGGATATTTGGTGGCTGCGTGTATGGAGATGTCGACACCGTGGTCGAGCGGACGCAAATAGAGCGGCGTCGCCCAGGTGTTGTCCATCATGACCACCGCGCCAATGGCGCGCGCCTGCTTCGAGATCGCCGGTATGTCCTGCACCTCATAGGTGTTTGAGGCCGGCGACTCGGTGAACACGATCCTGGTGTTCGGCCGGAACCGCGCCTTGATGCCGGCGCCGATGCGCGGCTCGTAATACTCCACATCGACACCCATGCGCTTCAGCATGGTGTCGCAGAAATGCCTCGTCGGCCGATAGATGCTGTCGACCACCAGGACGTGGTCTCCGGCCGAGGCGAATGCGAGCAGCGGAACCGTTACAGCCGCCAGGCCGGATGGAACGATGATGGTGCCGGCCGAGCCCTCGAGTTCGTCGATGGCCGCAGCGAGCGCGTCCGAAGTGGGCGTTCCGTGCGTGCCGTAAGTGTATTTCTGGCTGCGCGAATTCATGGTGGCGGCATCCGGGTAGAGCACCGTGGAGGCATGCACCACCGGCGGATTGACGAAGCCGAAGAAGTCGCGCGGATCGTTGCCGCTATGCGCGAGCCGCGTGTTGATGCCCCAATTGCCGTTGTTTTTCGCCATGATCCTGCTGCCTGCTGAGGTTGGGAAGGGATAGAGCGGGCAAGCCTGCGGCGCAACCACCGGGTGGTCGCCAGCATCTCGCTTCGAATGGACCAGCGGCGCGAAACTCGCCCTGTTTTTTGAGCAATTTGAAGTTGAATTTCGTCGATCTGCCGAATGATGCGGCAGCCACGAGCAAACCTTTGTTCGAGCGTCGATATTATTTGCTGGTTGGCCGCCACGGTTCGGTCATTTTTCTTGACCTCACGGGAATTATCGCCTTCGATGTTCTTCGTGAACGGGAACAGCTCGTGCGTCGGCTAGGGAGCCGCGTTCCGGAAGTGGGCCGGGATGGCTGGTGGGGTTCGCACAAAAAATCGGGCAATGCGCCCAAACAACCGAAAAAGGGTCTGAGGGTTATGAAACACATTGCAATCGGCATTCTGGCAGCGGCGACGATGGGTCTGATGGCGTCCGCTGCTTCGGCCGCAAGCACTTTGGAGGCCGTCAAGGCCAAGGGTTTTGTCCAGTGCGGCGTCAATACCGGCCTCTCGGGCTTCTCGTCGCCGGACGACAAGGGCGAATGGAAGGGCCTGGACGCTGATTTCTGCCGCGCGGTTGCAGCTGCCGTCTTCGGCGACGGCACCAAGGTCAAGTTTACGCCGCTGTCAGCCAAGGAGCGTTTTACCGCCCTGCAGTCGGGCGAGATCGATCTTCTGTCGCGCAACACAACCTGGACGATCAACCGCGACACCGCGCTTGGCCTGAATTTCGCGGGCGTCACCTATTATGACGGCCAGGGCTTCATGGTGAACGCCAAGAAGCTGCCGGGCGTCAACTCCGCTCTCCAGCTCTCGGGCGCCGCGGTGTGCGTGCAGTCTGGCACGACCACGGAACTCAACCTCGCCGACTACTTCAAGGCGAACAAGATGGAATACAATCCGGTCGTCTTCGAGAAGGTCGAGGAAGCCAATGCGGCCTATGATTCCGGCCGTTGCGACGCCTACACCACCGACCAGTCCGGCCTCTACGGCATCCGCCTGACGCTGTCCTCGCCGGGCGACCATGTCGTGCTTCCGGAAATCATTTCCAAGGAGCCGCTCGGACCGGCCGTACGCCAGGGTGACGACCAGTGGTACCACATCGTCAAGTGGACCTATTTCGCGCTGCTGCAGGCAGAAGAGCTCGGCATCACCCAGGCCAATGTCGACGAGCTGAAGGCTTCGGGTGGTCCTGAAGTGAAGCGCGTGCTCGGCCAGGAAGCCGACACCAAGCTCGGCACCGATCTCGGCGTCTCCAACGACTGGGTCGTCAACATCGTCAAGTCCGTCGGCAACTACGGCGAAATGTTCGAGCGCAATGTCGGTGCCGGCAGCCCGCTCAAGATTGCGCGAGGCCTCAATGGCCTCTGGACGAAGGGCGGCCTGCAATACGCTCCGCCGATCCGCTGATCGAGAACATCGTCCGGGAGGCAGCACGCTGCCTCCCGGTTTCTCATTCAGGGGATTGACCCATGGCATCGCAGGAAGTTCTTCGCGAGGAGCCCACTCGCGGCTCCTTGATCAATGACCCGAGAGTACGCAGCATCTTTGTCCAGGTCGTAGCCGCCCTGGCGTTGATCCTGCTCATCTGGTGGATTGTCGACAACACCATCGAAAACCTTCAGCGCTTGCGCATCGCGTCCGGCTTCGCTTTTCTGAAAGGCCGCGCAGGATTCGATATCGCCGACAGCGCCATCGCCTATTCGTCGGATAACACCTATGGCCGCGCCATCCTCGTCGGCCTGATCAACACGGCGATTGTCGCGCTTGCCGGCATCATCACGGCAACCATCATCGGTTTCATGGTCGGTATCGGCCGGCTCTCCAACAACTGGCTGATCCGCAAGATCTGCACCGTCTATGTCGAGGTGTTCCGTAACATCCCGCCGCTGCTGGTCATCTTCTTCTGGTATTTCGGCGTGCTGTCGGTGCTGCCACTGCCGCGCGACAGCATCGAATTGCCGTTCGGTTCCTACGTGAACAGTCGCGGATTCTACTTCCCGCGCGCCGTCTGGGGCGAGGGGGCGTGGCTGATCCTGTTGGCCTTTGTACTTGGCATCGCCATGTCGTGGTTCGTTGCGCGCAGGGCGCGCCAGCGACAGATGGCAACCGGCCAGCAATTTCCGGTGTTCTGGACCTCGGTCGCGTTGATCGTCGGACTGCCATTGCTCGCCTATGCCGCCAGCGGTTTTCCGCTTTCCTTCGACCTGCCGAAGAAGTCGACCTTCAATTTGACCGGCGGCTTCCAGGTCAAGCCGGAATTCCTGTCGCTTTATCTGGCGCTCTCTTTTTACACCGCGTCCTTCATTGCCGAGATCGTGCGGGCCGGCATTCGCGGCGTGAGCAGGGGGCAGACAGAAGCCGCCGGGGCGCTTGGGTTGCGCTCAGGTCCGATCCTTCGCCTCGTCGTTGTTCCTCAGGCGATGCGCATCGTCATTCCGCCGCTGACCAGCCAGTATCTCAACCTGACCAAGAATTCGTCGCTGGCCATCGCGATCGGTTATCCCGATCTGACAGCCATCGCTGGCACCGTGCTCAACCAGACCGGCCAGGCGATTGAACCCATCATGATCATGATGGCGGTCTATCTCGGTCTCAGCCTGTTGACGTCGGCCATCATGAACGTGGTCAACGCCAAGATGGCATTGGTGGAGAGGTAAGATCATGACACAGACTGATCTTTCCTGGGTTCGTAGCGAGATGGCGCAGGCGATGCCTGCGCCTGCGGGAGAGCGGGGGCTGGTTGCCTGGGTCCGCAAGAACCTTTTTGCCTCGGTTGGTGACACCATCCTGACCCTTCTGGGGCTGGTGCTGCTCGCCATGATCCTGCCGCCGATCATCGACTGGGCATTCGTGCAGGCGCAATGGACAGGTCCCGACCGCTCGGTCTGCGCGACCGTGGCGCAGGGAGGCATCCAGCCCGACGGCTGGTCCGGTGCCTGCTGGGCTTTCGTCAATGCCAAGTTCGGCCAGTTCATGTTCGGACGCTATCCGCTGGAGGAACGCTGGCGGCCGATCCTGGTCGGCATCCTGTTTGTCGCGCTGCTTGCGCCGCTGTTGATCCCGCGTGTTCCGCACAAGGGGCTGAATGCGGTGCTGTTCTTCCTGGTCTTGCCTGTGGTGGCCTTCGTCCTGCTGGTGGGCGGCATGTTCGGTCTGCCGCATGTCGAGACGCCATTGTGGGGCGGCCTGATGGTGACGCTGACGCTGTCCTTTGTCGGCATCGTCGTCTCCCTGCCGCTGGGCATCCTGCTGGCACTTGGCCGGCGCTCGAAGATGCCGGTCGTCAAGATGATATGCGTCGTCTTCATCGAGACGATCCGCGGCATCCCGCTGATCACGGTGCTGTTCATGGCCAGTGTCATGCTGCCGTTGTTCTTGCCGGCCGGTGTGACCTTCGACAAGTTCCTGCGCGCTCTGATCGGCGTGTCGCTGTTTGCCGCGGCCTATATGGCGGAAGTGGTGCGCGGCGGCCTCCAGGCGATCTCGAAGGGACAATATGAGGGTGCCGATTCGCTGGGGCTGAGCTACTGGCAGAAGATGTATTTCATCGTGCTGCCACAGGCGCTGAAGCTGGTCATTCCCGGTATCGTCAACACCTTCATCGGCATGTTCAAGGACACCAGCCTCGTCTACATCATCTCGATGTTCGACCTGCTGGCGATCGTGCGCCAGAATTTCTCCGACGCTTCATGGGCATCGCCGCAGACACCTGCGTCGGGGCTTATTTTCGCCGCGGCGGTATTCTGGCTGTTCTGCTTTGGCATGTCCCGCTATTCTATGTTCATGGAACGCCGGCTAGACACCGGTTACAAGCGCTGACCGCAAGCCGGTCGGCGTAAGAATCAACAAGGGGAAAATGGCTTATGGCCTCTGAGAATGCAGTCAGCGCGGAAGAGCTGAGCGTCAACACCAAGAAGATGCATGTGTCGGATACCGACGTGGCGATCGAAATCGTCGGCATGCACAAGTGGTATGGCGAGTTCCATGTGCTGAAGGACATCAACCTGAAGGTGATGCGCGGCGAGCGCATCGTCATCTGCGGTCCTTCTGGCTCTGGCAAATCGACGATGATCCGTTGCATCAACCGTCTGGAAGAACACCAGAAGGGCAAGATCATCGTCGACGGCAAGGAACTGACCAACGATCTGAAGAAGATCGACGAGGTGCGCCGCGAGGTCGGCATGGTGTTCCAGCACTTCAACCTGTTCCCGCACCTGACCATCCTGGAGAACTGCACGCTGGCGCCGATCTGGGTGCGCAAGATCCCGAAGAAGCAGGCGGAGGAGACCGCCATGCACTTCCTCAAGCGCGTCAAGATCCCGGAGCAGGCGCACAAATATCCGGGCCAGCTGTCGGGTGGCCAGCAGCAGCGTGTGGCGATCGCGCGTTCACTGTGCATGAACCCGCGCATCATGCTGTTCGATGAGCCGACCTCGGCGCTGGATCCGGAAATGATCAAGGAAGTTCTGGAGACGATGGTCGGCCTTGCCGAAGAGGGCATGACGATGCTGTGCGTGACGCACGAGATGGGCTTCGCGCGCAAGGTGGCCAACCGCGTGATCTTCATGGATCAGGGCCAGATCGTGGAAGAGAACACGCCGGTCGAGTTCTTCGATCATCCGCGCCACGAGCGCACCAAGCTCTTCCTCAGCCAGATCCTGCACTGATCTCGCTGCGGTAATCCAGAAAGGCCCCGTCGCAAGGCGGGGCCTTTTGCTTGGGTCGACAAAAGGCCTTGCCACACGGCTTTTGTGGGACATCACAATGAGACGGGTCTTTCGCTTTGTTCTCAGTATTCTGGCCCTGGTTGCCGTCATCGCCGTGTTGGGCACGGTTGTTCCACGACCGTTCTGGTCAACGGGCGCGGATGAAGGCAGAACCACGCGGCGCATCTATGTCATCAGCAATCCGATCCATACGGACATCGCCATTCCGGTCGATGCCGCGGTGCTGGAGCGTTTCCGGTTCCTCTCGGAAGACGGCATTCCCGCAAATGGGGAAGGCGTGCGGTATCTCATCTTTGGCTGGGGTGGCCGGGCCTTCTATCTCGAGACGCCGACCTGGTCTGACCTGAAGCCTCTGCCGGTGCTCAGGGCGCTGACAGTGGATGCGGCCGTCATGCATGTCGATGTCGCCGGCCGCATCCCGGAACCACATCCCGCCGTGGTTGGCTATGATGTCAGCGAAGAACGGTTCGCAGCGCTGCTCGATTTCATCGCCGCAAGCTTCTCGCGGCAGGCCGATCGGCCAAAATTCATTCCGGGTGCCGGCTACGGCGCCAGCGATGGCTTTTACGAAGCCGAAGGTGCCTTCAACGCGCTTGTCGGCTGCAACACCTGGACGGCGAGGGCGCTGCGAGTGGCTGGTCTGCGGACTGGCTGGTGGAACCCGCTGCCCTGGTCGCTAAACCTGTCGATGCAGCTCTACAACAGACAATAGCGCCAACGTCGTCAGGCGCCATGCGTGAGGGCGGCATTCGGGAGCTGCCAGCCATAGAGCCAGTCAAGATCGGCGGCCAGGCGTTCACCGGAGCGCGACTTCAGGACAAGATTTCGCGCCAGCGCTACCGGACCTGCCGCATGCCAGGCGAGATGGTTGAGTGCGCCGCGTCGCGCGACCTTGGCCACACGCGGCTTGCGCTGCTGCTCCCAGCTTGTCAGTGCCTGGGCAATGCTGTGCGAAGATCCGGCAACGCAGGCAGCAAGCGTGGCTGCGTCCTCGATCGCCATGCCCGCGCCCTGTGCCGCAAACGGTGTCATGGCATGTGCTGCATCGCCGATCAGGGCAACGCCTCGCGGCAGTGTCCATGACGGTTTTGGGTCGACTGCATGCAGCGGCCAGGCCAGCCATGTTCCCGCTTCCGCTATCAGCCTCGCCAAGGCAGGGGCAGCTCCCCTGAGCGCTCCAGTCAGGATTGCCGGATCGGCGTGGCCGGACCAGCCCTCGGCGATACGCTCGCCCCTGGTAAAGGCGACGAGGTTGATGGCCGTGCCTGCGCTGACCGGATAGGCAATGAGATGAAAACCGGAATGCAGGAAAGCGGTGACACAGCCAGCCGCGCCCACCAGGGCAAAAGTCCTACCGGCCGGGCTATCGGCGGCGATGGTGGTACGCCAGGCGAGCTCGCCGGTGAAACGGCTTTTGCCGGCAAGTCCCGGCAGCTCCCTGACTTTCGACCAGACGCCATCCGCGCCGATCAGGAGTGAGCCCATTGGCCGAACCTGTGTTCCGTCCTGTTCGAAGGTACCGATAACGCCTTCCGGGGAGGTGCCGATATTCTTTAGCGTCGCGCCGGTGATCAGCCGAGTGCCGGCTGTTTCAGCCACTTGCGCAACCAGCGCCGCCTGTACGTCGGCGCGATGGGCGGTGAGATAAGGCGCCAGCCAGCGCTGTTCGGCGAAGGCTCCAAGCGGAACGCGCGCGCGTTCTTTCAGGCTGGCCGCATCCTTGAGCACAACGGCCTCCGGCCTGACTGCCATCGGCAATAGCCGCTCCAGCACGCCGAGGCTTGCCAGGATTCGCGTCGCGTTCGGGGAAAGCTGGATACCCGCGCCGATGGTTTCGAGGCGAGGTGCCTGTTCGTAGATCTCGACTGTGAAGCCACGCTGCGCGAAGGCGAGCGCGGCCGTCAGTCCGGCAATGCCGCCACCGGCGATCACGACTGGGCGAGACCGCGCATCCATGGTCATGATCGAACGATCGGAAAGATCAGGCGGCGCGATCGAGGTAGAGGCAGCCTGGCGGCACCGTTTCGGTCGCTTTCAGCTTGGCCGAATAGCGATAAAGGGTCGAGCAATACGGGCAGACCTTCTCGTCGTCGCTGCCAAGATCGAGGAAGACGTGCGGGTGATCGAAAGGCGGGTTGGCACCAACACACATGAATTCGCGCACGCCGATCTCGATCGCCGGATGGCCCGCATCGTTCTGGAAATGGGGAATGGAACCGCCGGCCATCATCGTCTCCTTCAGCGCATACGACATGCGTTTGAAGCATATCTGTGTTCTTTGCAAGTTCGATGAAATGAAACTGTCGCAAAACCCTGTCACAGGATAAATTGAGCCGGTTAACCGGTGTGACTCGCTGGAGAGAAAGGCGGACATGAACGAGCTCAAGCCGGTCCAGGCCGACTTCATCAATGTCGAAACGGCAAGCGTCGAGGGCGGAAATCCTGATCGCTTCGTCAATCGCGAGTTCTCCTGGCTGCAATTCAACCGCCGTGTGCTGGAGGAATCGCTCAACGCGCACCACCCGCTGCTCGAGCGCGTTCGCTTCCTGTCGATCTCCGCCGCAAATCTGGACGAATTCTTCATGGTGCGTGTCGCCGGCCTTGCGGGGCAGGTACGCGAAGGCATCGTGCTGAAAAGCCCGGACGGGCGCACGCCGGAGCAGCAGCTTGAGCAATTGCTGCGTGAAGTGGAGCGCCTGCAGGAGGATCAGCAGAAGAGCCTCTCGGCGCTGATGGCGCTGCTCAACAAGGAAGGCATCGAGACGGTCGCCGGCGACGTGCTGACCAAGGACGAGCGTATCTGGCTGGAAGAGCATTTCCAGGAGCAGGTCTTCCCGGTGTTGACGCCGCTGTCGATCGACCCGGCGCACCCGTTCCCATTCATTCCCAATCTCGGCTTTTCGATCGCCCTGCAGCTGCGGCATCGCAAGAACGGCGAGACGATGAGCGCGCTGCTGCGCTTGCCGCAGGCCCTGAAACGCTACATCCGCCTGCCGGATCGCAAGGGCCATGTGCGCTTCATTCCACTCGAGGCGGTGGTCGGTCTTTACATCGGCAAGCTTTTCCCGGGCTATGAGGTCACGGGTTCCGGCACGTTCCGCATCATCCGCGACAGCGATATCGAAGTCGAGGAGGAGTCCGAGGATCTCGTGCGGCTGTTCGAGACGGCGTTGAAGCGCCGCCGCCGCGGTTCGGTGATCCGTATCGAGTTCGACAACCTGATGCCCGAGGAACTGCGTGAGTTCGTCGCCGGTGAACTCGGCGTCTCGTCGAGTCGGATCAGCGTCCTGACCGGACCGCTGGCACTCAGCCAGATATCCGAGATCGTCTCCATCGCTCGCGACGATCTGAAGTTCGTGCCCTACAATCCGCGCTTTCCGGAGCGTATCCGCGAACATGGTGGCGACTGTTTCGCGGCGATCCGCGAGAAGGACATCGTCGTTCATCACCCGTATGAATCATTCGACGTCGTCGTGCAGTTCCTGCGCCAGGCGGCAGCCGACCCCGAGGTCGTCGCGATCAAGCAGACGCTGTACCGTACCTCCAATGACAGCCCGATCGTGCGCGCGCTCGCGGATGCCGCCGAAGCGGGTAAATCGGTGACCGCGCTGGTCGAATTGAAGGCGCGTTTCGACGAGGAGGCCAATATCCGCTGGGCGCGCGATCTCGAGCGTGCCGGCGTGCAGGTCGTGTTCGGTTTCCTCGAACTGAAGACGCACGCCAAGATGTCACTGGTGGTGCGGCGCGAAGACGGCCGCCTGCGCAACTACGTGCATCTCGGCACCGGCAACTATCACCCGATCACGGCGCGCATCTATACCGATCTGTCCTTCTTCACGACCGATGCACGCATTGCCCGCGATGTCGCGCAGATCTTCAACTTCATCACCGGTTACGCCGAGCCGACCGGCGAGATGCGTCTTGCGCTGTCTCCCTACACGCTGCGCAGCCGCATCCTGGATCATATCAAGGAAGAGATCGAACACGCACACAATGGCAAGCCAGCGCGCATCTGGATGAAGATGAACTCGCTGGTCGACCCGACCATCATCGACGCACTCTACGACGCCAGCCGCGCCGGGGTGGAAATCGATCTCGTCGTGCGCGGCATCTGCTGCCTGAGGCCACAGGTTCCGGGACTTTCCGAGAACATCCGCGTGAAGTCGATCATCGGCCGCTTCCTCGAGCACAGCCGCATCTACTGCTTCGGCAACGGACATGGACTGCCGTCCGATGACGCTGTCGTCTACATCTCGTCGGCCGACCTGATGCCGCGCAATCTCGACCGCCGCGTCGAATGCATGGTGCCGATCACCAATCCAACTGTGCATGAACAGATCCTTGGCCAGATCATGCTGGGCAACATCATGGACAACCAGCAAAGTTTCGAAGTATTGGCCGATGGTACCTCGCGGCGCCTTGTGCCCGATGAGGGCGAAGAACCGTTCAACGCGCAGGAATATTTCATGACCAATCCGAGCCTGTCGGGACGGGGCGATGCCTTGAAATCGCATGCGCCGAAGCGCATCGCGCAGTTCAAGCGCCGCAAGAAGGACATGGCCGGCTGATGATGGCCGCTTCCCAGGGGCGGCTGCAGGACCGCCGCCCGCTGTCGATCATCGATATCGGCTCGAACTCGATCCGCCTTGTCGTCTATGAAGGGCTGGCGCGCTCGCCGACCGTGCTTTTCAACGAGAAGATGCTGGCCGGTCTCGGCCGTGGCATCGTTTCGACGGGCAAGCTGGATCCTGAAGCGGTCACGCGCTCGATGGAGGAATTCCGTCGGTTTCGGGCCTTGTCCGAACAGGCCGGTGCGGAACGCATGTATGTGCTGGCCACCGCTGCGGCGCGCGAGGCTGTCAACGGACCCGATTTCATCCATCGCGCCGAACAGGTCCTTGGCACCGAAATCCATGTGCTGAGCGGTCGCCAGGAAGCATACTATTCGGCGCTCGGCGTCATTTCCGGTTTCCATCCGGCCAATGGCATCGCGGGCGACCTTGGTGGCGGCAGCCTGGAGCTGATCGACATCAACGGGGAAGTCATCGGCGACGGCATCACACTGCCGCTTGGCGGCCTGCGGTTGCAGGACATGGCCAAGAACTCTCTGGCGCAAGCGACCCGCATCGCCAAGACGCAACTGGCCAAGGCCAAGCTGCTCAAGGCCGGCCAGGGCAGGGCCTTCTACGCCGTTGGCGGTACATGGCGAAACCTGGCGCGTCTCCACATGGAGATGAACAACTATCCGCTCGGTGTCATGCATCACTATGAGATCGGCGTGGAGAGTGCGCTGGCCTTTCTCAAGCAGGTCGGCAAGGGTGACGTCGAAAAGGTCAAAGGCATCGAGGGCGTGTCGAAGAACCGCCGGTCGCTGCTGCCTTACGGCGCGGTCGTGCTGCAGGAAATCCTCGGCGCGATGCAGCCATCCAAGATCGTCGTGTCGGCGATCGGCGTGCGCGAAGGCTATCTCTATTCGCTGCTCGACGAGAGTGAGCGCAAGGCAGATCCGCTGATCTCGGCGGCCGAGGAACTGGCCCGGCTGCGTTCGCGCTCGGTCACCCACGCGCATGAACTGGTCGATTGGACCGGCAAGGCGTTCGAGGCGTTCGGAATCGAAGAAACCGCTGATGAGGCCCGCTATCGCCGCGCCGCCTGCCTGCTCGCCGATATCGGCTGGCGCGCGCACCCGGAATATCGCGGCCGTCAATCGCTCAACATCATTGCACACGCTTCCTTCATCGGCGTCGACCATCCAGGCCGTGCATTCCTCGCCCTGGCCAATGCCTATCGCCATGACGGCGTGTTCAACGAGAGCATCGCTCCGGAGATCAAAGCACTGGCAACGCCACGCTACCTGGAGCGGGCCCGTATCCTGGCCGGCATGATGCGTGTCGTCTACCTGCTCACGGCGTCGATGCCTGGCGTGATGCCGCGCCTGCGCTGGGAAAGCCGCGGCAATGGCGCGCTCGCGCTGGTCATCCCGGCCGACCTTGCCGGCCTCTACGGAGAGCGTCCGGCGGGGCGCCTGGCACAACTCGCAAAGATCACCAACCGGCGGCTTTTCCTGGCGGTGGATGGCGGCCCGAGCGTGAGCGCGAAGTAGGCGCGTCTAACGCTTCAGGGCGTCCATCGAATAACCACCGGCGCCCGCGACGGCGAGTGCCAGGAAGCCGCCTGCAATGGCGATATCCTTCATCAGCATCTGTGTGTGCAGGAAAGCGAGTGTGGGATCATCACCCTGGCCATAGTGGCCAAGATAACCGGCGACCAGACAGAACGCGCCGAGCAACGCGGCGGTGATACGGGTTCGGAAACCGGCCAGGATGGCAAGTCCGGCAATCAGTTCGAACAGGCCGACGCCCCAGGCCGCAAGCTGCGGCGAGGGCAGGCCCAGACCGGTGAAATAATTCGTTGCACCACCAATGTCGCCAAGCGTCTGGATGCCGGCAGGTACAAACAAGGCCGCCAGCAAAAGCCGGGACAGAAGCAGCAGAAGATCGGCTCGCATGTCGTGCCTCCCATCAGAGATGCCGTCGATGCAGTTTACATCGGTTGCGGGTGTGGAGACATCAACAACGAAAAAAGGGCGCGGAAATCATCCGCGCCCTTCGATTTGCGTCTTGCAGGTCGATCAGCCGCGGCGGCCGTCGATCGAATAGGCGCCTGCGCCAATCAGGGCCAGCAGCAGGAAGCCGCCGGTGATGGCGAGGTTCTTCTGCAGCATCAGTGGATTGAGCGGCTGCGAGAAATCGAGATGCGCGGCTGCCGTTGCGCCGAGAACGAAGATGGCAAGGACAATCGCCGCGATGCGGGTCTGGAAGCCGACCAGAACGGCCAGGCCGCCAACGAGTTCCACCAGACCGACCACGACGGCGGTGACAGATGGAACCGGCAGGCCGAGGCTGCCAAAGAAGCCAGCGGTGCCGGCCAGATCGGTCAGCTTGGCGTAACCGGCCAGGATGAACAGGATGGACAGGAAAATACGGCTGACGAGAATGACGGCCGAAGCATTTGAGGTAACGCCGGAAGTGGCGGATGAGTTGACGGACAATGTACCCTCCAGTGGCAAGCGTCCCCCCAGGAACGCAACACCATCAACGTAACGCAATTTCAGCGTTCACTAAAGACGGTTGTCCGGCAACACATCGTTCACAGGTTTGCGGCGTTGCCTGTTCTATCCGGGATGCGTCATGTCTTCCGGCTTGACCAGGCGGTCGAAGTCGGCGTCGCTGACATAGCCGCCGCCGACGGCCTCTTCGCGCAGCGTGGTGCCGTTCTTGTGCGCGGTCTTGGCGATCTTGGCGGCATTGTCGTAGCCGATCGTCGGCGCCAGGGCTGTGACCAGCATGAGCGAGCGTTCGAGTGCGGCCTTGATGTTGTCCTCGCGCGCCTCGATGCCGATCACGCAATTGTCGGTGAACGAGACCGCGGCATCGGACAGCAGCTGCACCGACTGCAGGAAGTTGTAGGCCATCAGCGGATTGTAGACGTTCAGCTCGAAGTGGCCCTGGCTGTCGGCGAAGGTGAGGGCTGCGTTGTTACCGAACACCTGCACGCAGACCTGTGTCAGCGCTTCACACTGGGTCGGATTGACCTTGCCGGGCATGATCGAGGAGCCCGGCTCATTTTCCGGCAAGGACAGTTCGCCCAGACCCGAGCGCGGGCCCGACCCGAGGAAACGGATGTCGTTGGCGATCTTGAACAGCGCGGCCGCCGTCGCGTTGATGGCGCCGTGCGAGAACACCATGGAATCGTGGGCGGCGAGTGCCTCGAACTTGTTCGGAGCCGAGGTGAAGGCGATGCCGGTGATACTGGCGATGTTTGCCGCGACCTTTTCGGCGAAACCGATCGGGGCGTTGAGGCCGGTGCCGACGGCAGTGCCACCCTGCGCAAGCTCCTGCAGACCGGGCAGGGTCAGTTCGATGCGCTTGATGGAGGAGGCGACCTGCGCGGCGTAGCCGCCGAACTCCTGGCCGAGCGTCAGCGGCGTGGCGTCCTGCGTATGGGTGCGGCCGATCTTGACGATGTGGTCAAAGGCCTTGGCCTTGGCATCGAGCGCGGCGTGCAGATGCTTCAGGGCCGGCAGAAGGTCGTGCACGATGCGTTCGGCGCAAGCGATGTGCATGGCCGTCGGATAGGTGTCGTTGGACGACTGGCTCATATTGACGTGATCGTTCGGATGCACCGGCTTCTTCGAGCCCATCGTGCCGCCGAGCAATTCGATCGCCCGGTTCGAGATCACCTCGTTGGCGTTCATGTTGGACTGCGTGCCCGAACCCGTCTGCCAGACGACGAGCGGGAAATGATCGTTGAGCTTGCCGTCGATCACTTCCTGCGCAGCTTCGATGATGGTCTTGCCGAGTGCAGGATCGAGGCGACCCAACTCCATGTTGGCCTCCGCCGCGGCGCGCTTGACGATGCCGAGTGCCCTCACCACCGAAAGCGGCTGCTTCTCCCAGCCGATCTTGAAATTGCCGAGCGAACGCTGCGCCTGCGCGCCCCAGTAGCGATCGCCGGCCACTTCGATCGGGCCGAACGTATCGGTTTCGGTTCTGGTCTTCTCAGCGCTCACGGCCTCACTCCAATCTGATGTGGTGGCAAGGGCCTATCGCGTTGCACAATACGCTTCAAGCGAAGAATGCTCGGCGTCTGAAACCAAATCGGTTGAAGCGAAACCGCGCATCCACGACGGGTGTTTTGCCGGGACGCTTCAAGCGGCGGAGGGCACTTCGGAGAGATCGAAATACACCGGCAGGCCGCGCTCGCGCGCCAGGCGCACGTCTTCGTCGGCGCCCTTCGAAGCGCCGGGCAGACGCAGGACCGCATCGCAACGGCGCAGCAGGCGTTCGGCGACGGGATAGGCAAATTCATCATAAATCGGGTCGGAGACACCGGTCGATCCGGCCTGTTTTCCGAGCGGCAGCGCCACCCATTCCCCGATCATCGGGATGTGGCCGGCCCGGAACAGCGGTACCGCGACGCTTTCCAGGCGATCCAGATTGGCGGCCATCTTGTCGGGGTCGTCGTTGGTCCCCGAGCGATAAGGGCCGGCAATGAGGATCAGCATTGATTTTCCATGTTCTGTCATGAGAAGTCCTGATTGTGCACGAATGAAGAGTTTTTTCATACATATTCGTGCAATTTCGTGCAATATCATGAAATGCAGATAGGCAGAAAATGCTGACCAGCCAACGCAAGCGTCTGATCCTCGAGCTTCTGGAGCGTGACGGCGAGGTGGTGGCCAAACGCCTGAGCCGGGATCTGGCGATTTCCGAGGACACGATCCGGCGCGACCTGCGCGAACTCGCGGCTGAAGGCCTGTTGCAGCGCGTGCATGGCGGCGCACTGCCAGCTTCGCCGACAGTAGCCGCGCTGCCCATCCGCAGGGGCATGGCCGTCGAGGCCAAGGCCGTGCTTGGGCGCAAGGCAGCTGAAAGGATCGAGTCCGGTCGAACAGTCATTTTCGATGGAGGCACCACCAATCTTGAAATCGTTCGCCACATACCACCTGACCTCCGCTTCACGGCAGTCACCCATAGTCCGGAGATCGCCGTTGCATTGGAAGGGCATGACGCCGAGGTCGTGCTGATCGGCGGAAAACTGTTTCGGCATTCGATGGTCGCCGTCGGGGCGCTGGCGATTGAAGGAATTGCGCGCATTCGTGCCGACCTCTTGTTCCTCGGGGTCACCGGCGTGCATGCCGAGGAGGGGCTGACGACGGGCGATATCGAGGAAGCGGCGATCAAACGCGCATTGATCGGCCGCGCCGCAGAGACGGTTGTCCTGGCGACAATAGAAAAACTCGGGGCGGTGTCGCCTTGCCTTGTGGCTCCACTCGAAGATGTCACGGCGCTGATCGTCGTGAAGGATACACCAGAGACCGTGACGGCGCCGCTGGCGGCGCGGGGGCTTGCGGTCGTCCGGGCGTGAGGTCAGCCCAGTGCCCGAGCTGGACGAGGGTGTGGGCGGCATGCTGAAGTGACCGTCATGGCCGGTCAGTTTCCATTCCTCATTTCGCGACGCGCAATGCTTGCCGGTATCGGAGCTGCGGGTGCAAATCTGATCGCGCCCGGCCCTGTCCGTGGTCAGTCGACTGCCGGAGTGCTGCCGGTCGATGCCACGTTCCTGTTCATCGCCGACATCCATGCCTGCCGAATGGCGAGCGGACTGAGCCCCAATTGCCTGCAGGAGGGCAAGACCGATGCGGCGCTGCTGCGCCATATCGCGGCGTTGAACGGCATCGGCGACAAGCTTTGGCCAGTCGAGATCAATGGTGTTTCATCTGCCCTGCACTCCGCCGGCGGCCAGATCGGTACGCCACTTGGGGTCGTGGTTGGTGGCGACATGACCGATGATGGCGGCGGTCAGGTGACGCAACCGAGCGAAGGCACCCAACTGCTCCAGTTCAGCCAGCGCTACCAGCAGGGGATCGGGCCGGATCGCGTGCACGTGCCCGTCTATGTCGGTCTTGGCAATCACGATCTCGACCAGAACGGGCCGCCACCGCATGCCGACTGGTACCGGCGCGAACTGCGCGATTATGTCGAGGTCAATCATCGTGCCGGCGTGTTCTTCAAGCCACCGGTGCCGGTGGCCGACTATGACGTCGCCTCCGATTGCTACTCCTGGGATTGGGGCGGATTGCATCTGGTGCAATTGCATCGTTTCGGGGGCGATAAGGCGTTTGGTGCCGAAAGCAGCCTGCCATGGCTGAAACGCAACCTTGCAGCCAACGCGGCGGACAGACGACCCGTGGTGCTATTCCAGCATTATGGCTGGGACAGTTTCTCTCTCGAGCGCTGGGACCCGCAGAGATCCACCTTCGATGACGAAGGCCCCGGCGCGCCACATTGGTGGACCAATGAGGATCGTGAAGCATTGCTGGCGGTGCTCGATGGCTACAATGTCGTGGCGGTCTTTCATGGTCATCAGCATGAAACGCCAATGATCTATCAGCGGGACGGGCTGGATATCGTCAAGCCGAAGGCCAGCTTCATGGGCGGCTTCGCGCTGGTGAGGGTCACTGATGCCGGCATGGACGTGGCGCTCGGTGAAGCAATCGATGATGCCGGCAATGTGGTGTTCACAAACGCGTTGGCGCGCCGCTGGAGAAGCTGAGCATCGACCCTGTCCAGCCAAGGCTGGCGCTCTAGATAGCGTGATGATGCGAGGGCATCTCCAGGAGCAAGAACATGACGACTACGGTTTCCGCGCGTCCTCTCGCGGGCAAGGTGGCTTTGGTCACCGGTGCTTCCTCCGGCATCGGTGAGGCCACGGCGCTGGCGCTCGCAACGGTTGGCGCCGAGGTGGCGATCGTTGCCCGTCGAGCCGATCGCCTGAAGGCGCTCTCCGAAAGAATCGAGAAGGCCGGTGGCAAGGTCTTCGCAATCGAGGCGGATGTTGCGCGGCCTGACAGTGCACAAGGCCTGATCACCGACGTGCTGGCGCATGGCAAACGGCTGGACATCATCGTCAACAATGCCGGCGTCATGCTTTTGGCGCCGGTGTCCGAGGCGAGGCCGGAAGATTGGCGGCAGATGATCGAAGTCAATCTGGTGGCACTGATGGAACTCACACGTGCGGCGCTGCCGCATCTCAAGGAGAGCAGGGGCCATATCGTCAACGTATCCTCAGTGGCAGGCCGCATCGCCAATCCGGGGGCTGCGGGCTATGCTGCGACGAAGTTCGGCGTCGTCGCCTTCTCGGAGGCATTGCGCCGGGAGGTCTATGCCGACAAGGTGCGGGTAACGGTGATTGAGCCAGGCATGGTCGAAACCGAACTCGGCGACCACATCACCAATCCCGGCATGAAGGCCAATCTCGAGCAGCGCCGGGCGGCGATGGAGCCGTTGCGGTCGGAAGACATTGCCGCAGCCGTGCTCTATGCCGTGACGCAGCCGCCTCGCGTCAACGTCAACGAGATCCTGATTCGTCCGACCGATCAGGAGCGATGACGTTCGCGCCGCAGAAAGTACGAAATCTTACCGATCCGTAAGGTGACGGACAGACAGTGGCGAGGCACAGCCACTACCGTTCCCCGAGCCAGCCCGCTTCGCTGGCGAGCAGTGGCCGCGCACGGGGCTTTCAATGAAACAGGTAGGCTGCCTTGCCATAGTAAGGACCGCAGCGCTCCATCATTTTATCATAAAGCCCTGCCACCTCATCGTCGCGCCTTTGGCTGCGCGGTGATGGCTCATTCGCATGCCGGATCGCGACCAGCCGAGGCTTTGCAAACCGGATCCGAACGCATGCGCATCCTTATGTTGGAGGACGACAAGAAAACGGCCGCCTTCGTCGCCAAGGGGCTGAACGAGGCCGGGCATATCTGTGACCATCTGGCCGACGGCCGTGACGCGCTGTTTCAGGCAACCCGCGAAGCCTATGATGTCTTCGTCGTCGACCGCATGACGCCGGGGCTCGACGGGCTTTCCGTCGTGAAATCGCTGCGCGCCGCGGGCGTCATGACGCCGGTGATTTTCCTGACCTCGGTAGGAGGGGTGGATGATCGGGTCGAGGGACTGCAAGCGGGTGCAGACGACTATCTAGTCAAACCCTTCGCCTTTTCCGAGCTTCTGGCGCGCTTGCAGGCGCTTGGTCGCCGTCCGCCAGTGCAGGAGCAGAAGACCGTGCTCAAGGTGGCGGACCTCGAGATGGACCTGGTCAAGCGTCATGTGGCGCGGCAGGGACAGCCCATCGAGCTGCAGCCGCGCGAGTTCCGGCTCCTGGAGGTTCTGATGCGCGGCGAGGGCAGGGTGATCACCCGCACCATGCTGCTGGAGCGGGTCTGGGACTTTCATTTCGATCCCAAGACCAGCGTGGTCGAAACTCATGTCAGCCGTCTGCGCGCCAAGATCGACCGCCCCTTCACGGTGCCGCTGCTCCATACCGTCCGGAACACCGGCTACAGCCTCTATGCGTCCCGCTGAAAGCCTGCTTCGTTCGACGCCATTCCGGCTGGCACTGGCCTTCTCGGCCTTCGTTATTCTCGCTTTCCTGCTGACGGGCGGCATCGTCTACCAGACCATGAGCGCGAACCTTGATCGGCGTCTCGATGATTCCGTCCGGCAAGCCTATTCGATGATCGCGACGACCTATGCCGAGAGCGACGTCGACGACCTCATCATCGCTGTGAACAGCCACGCCGTCGGGAATGCCGGCAATGACCAGCTGATCTCCCTGACCGGCGCCCAAGGCGAGAGCCTGGCCGGCAACCTTTCGGCGATCGACCTGCCCGAGGGGTTCGCCATCGTGCCGGAAGGCACTCCCGGTTTCCCTGAGACGGCGCCATACAGGGCCTATTCGGGCAAGGTCGGCTCGACCAATCTCACCGTTGCACAGAGTTTCAAGGAAACGGAAGAGCTGGAAAGCCTGCTTCTGGCGAGCTTTGTCTGGGCCGCCGCGATTGTCGCCGGTCTCGCCATTGCCGGTGGCGCATTCCTGGCGTCGCGCGTGCAGCGTCGGCTGGATGCGATTGGCGATACGATGGTGGCCGTCTCGCAAGGCAAGCTCGAGGCTCGTATTCCGCAGCTCGGCCGCGACGACGACATCGATGGTGTCTCGATCCAGATCAATGCCGCGCTCGACCGGCTCGGGTCGCTGGTCGAAGGCATGCGGCAGGTCAGCAGCGATATCGCCCATGATCTGAAAACACCACTCAATCGCCTGCACATGATCCTCGACAGTGCCGCCGACAAGGCCGGCAGGCGCGCGGATGTTTCGCTGGATCTCGCCGAGGCACGCGCGGAAAGTTCACAGATCAACGAGACGTTCGATGCGCTGCTGCGTATCGCTCAGATCGAGGCCGGCGCACGCAAGGCGCGTTTCATGCAGCTCGACCTCGCAGAAGTGGTGACATCGGTTGCGGATATCTATGCCGAGGTCGCCAAGGACGACGGCAAGGCGCTGCTCGTCGGGAGTTGCAAGGCTGGCGATATGATCACCGGCGACCGTGAGCTGCTGACGCAGCTTTTCGCCAACCTGATCGAGAACGCCATCCGCCACACCCCGGATGGGACGCGGATCGAAATTTCGGCGAGCCGGCGGACGGATGGCCTTGTCGCCGAGGTACGGGACGATGGCCCCGGCATCCCCAGTGAAGAGCAGGAGAAGGTTTTTCGGCGCCTTTACCGGCTGGACAAGAGCCGCTCGACACCGGGAACCGGCCTTGGGCTGAGCCTGGTCAAGGCAATCGCCGACCTGCACGGCGCCACCGTTTCGATGCAGCCGCGCAATCCTGGCATCGCCGCGGTCGTCGTCTTCCCGATCCCGACGGCTCAGCTGCCGCTGCGATGATCCGCCAGTACGGCATCGATGACCTGTTCCGACAGACGGATCTCTTCGGCGCTTCGGCTGATCTGACCTGAAACCGTGATCATCGCCTTCCACAAGGTCCAGGCGCGGCCGCGTGTCCAGGTGCCGTTATCGAGCGGCAGGGCCTGGCGGAAGGCGTTGCGGCTTCCGTTATCAAACAGCGTCCAGGCGATTGCCAGATCGCAGGCCGGATCGCCAACCGCAGAACTGCCGAAGTCGATGACGGCGCAGAGCTTGCCGTCCTTTACCAGCAGGTTGCCCCACGCAATGTCGCCATGCACCCAGACCGGGGCATGCCTCCATTGCGTTGCGAGCGCTTCTTCCCAGAGCGCATGCGCCGCCTTCGTGTCGATCCGCCCGTCAAGCAGGCGAAGGGCCTCTCTTGTCTGGTCGTCATAGACGGTGAGTGAACCACCCCGGAAATAGTTCTGCGGTCCGGCCGCCGGTCCGTCGGCAGCGTCGATCTGGTGGAGTGCCGTCAGGAAGCCGGCCAGGTCGACGGCAAATTCGTCGACGTCGCCGATGCGCCCGTCCGTCGCCGTCTCTCCTTCCAGCCAGCCGTATATGGACCACGGCCAGGGGTAGCCTTCGCCAGGCTCGCCGAGGGCGAGCGGTGTGGGGATCGGCAAGGGCAGATGTGGCGCCAGCCTGGGGAGCCAATGCTGTTCCCTGATCACCTGCGCGGCATAGCCGGCGGCGCTCGGCAGGCGCACGCTCATCCCATCGCCCAGAAGGAAGGTGCGGTTGTCCCAACCGCCGGGCTCGACCTTGCGGACAGGCAGATTTGCCCAGCGAGGAAACTGCGCGTCGATCAGCCGACGTACCAGCGTCGCATCAATCTCGACCGTGATCTCGGATGTGTCCGACATGGCTATCCCCGATGCGTGCTGACCCTCGCAAAAGAAGAAAGGGCGACATTTCTGCCGCCCTTTCCCGGATATTGCCTGAGAAGGGTAGCCGTAGACGGACTTCGTTAAAAAACCATATCATTGCCGGCACTTACCGGCAGATCGTGAAAATTGTTCCGATGCCGGTAGTGCCACAATCAGCAGCAGAAAACGACTTTCTCAAAGAAAAAGGGCGGCATTTCTGCCGCCCTTCGTAGGCTTGAGCCGTTTGGCTGGGCTTAGAAGTCCATGCCGCCACTCAAGCCCGCTTGCGGGCTTGAGTATTGTCAGCTCATGGGCGTGCTTTATGGATTTTCTTAGAAATCCATGCCGCCCATGCCGCCCATGCCGCCAGGCATGGCCGGAGCTGGAGCGTCCTTCTTCGGAGCTTCGGCGATCATGGCCTCGGTGGTGACCAGCAGGCCGGCAACCGAAGCGGCGTCCTGCAGAGCGGTGCGGACAACCTTGACCGGATCGACGATACCGAAAGCGATCATGTCGCCGTATTCGCCGGTCTGGGCATTGTAGCCGTAGGTCGCGCCCTTGTTCTCGAGCACCTTGCCGGCGACGATCGAAGCTTCAGCGCCTGCATTCGAGGCGATCTGACGGATCGGAGCCTGAAGGGCGCGACGGACGATCGCGATGCCAGCAGCCTGGTCGGCGTTGATGCCGGCCGACTTGATGGCCTGGGTGGCGCGCAGCAGGGCGACGCCGCCGCCCGCAACGATGCCTTCTTCCACCGCAGCGCGGGTGGCGTTCAGGGCGTCGTCGACGCGGTCCTTCTTTTCCTTCACTTCCACTTCGGTCGCACCGCCGACGCGGATGACGGCAACGCCGCCAGCCAGCTTGGCGAGACGCTCCTGGAGCTTCTCACGGTCGTAGTCCGAGGTGGTCTCTTCGATCTGCTGCTTGATCTGGGCAACGCGGCCCTGGATCTCGGCCTTCTTGCCGGCGCCGTCGACGATCGTGGTGTTCTCCTTCTCGATACGGACCTTCTTGGCCCGGCCGAGCATGTTGAGCGTCACGCTTTCGAGCTTGATGCCGAGGTCTTCCGAGATGACCTGGCCACCGGTGAGGATGGCGATGTCTTCCAGCATGGCCTTGCGGCGATCGCCGAAGCCCGGAGCCTTGACGGCAGCGATCTTCAGGCCGCCACGCAGCTTGTTGACGACCAGCGTGGCCAGGGCCTCGCCTTCGACGTCTTCCGAGATGATGAGGAGCGGCTTGGAGGTCTGCACGACGGCCTCGAGAACCGGGAGCATGGCCTGAAGGTTGGACAGCTTCTTCTCGTGCAGGAGGATGTAGGCGTCCTCGAGCTCGGCGATCATCTTGTCCGGGTTGGTGATGAAGTACGGCGATAGGTAGCCGCGGTCGAACTGCATGCCTTCGACGACTTCCAGCTCGGTCTCGGCGGTCTTGGCTTCCTCAACGGTGATGACACCTTCGTTGCCGACCTTCTGCATCGCTTCGGCGATCATCTTGCCGACCGACTCGTCGCCGTTGGCCGAGATGGTGCCGACCTGCGCGACTTCCTCGGAGGTCTTGATCTTCTTCGAAGCCTTGCCGAGGGCGGCAACGACTTCAACCACGGCGAGGTCGATACCGCGCTTCAGGTCCATCGGGTTCATGCCGGCGGCAACCGACTTGGCGCCTTCCTGCACGATCGCCTGGGCGAGAACGGTCGCGGTCGTGGTGCCGTCGCCGGCGATGTCGTTGGTCTTCGAAGCGACTTCGCGGACCATCTGGGCGCCCATGTTCTCGAACTTGTCCTCAAGTTCGATTTCCTTGGCGACGGTGACGCCGTCCTTGGTGATGCGCGGAGCGCCGAACGACTTGTCGATGACGACGTTGCGGCCCTTCGGACCGAGGGTGACCTTCACCGCGTCGGCGAGGATGTTGACGCCGCGCAGCATGCGCTCGCGGGCATCACGGGAGAATTTTACTTCTTTAGCAGCCATTTTTTACTCCTGGGCTTAAGCGCCCGAAATCAAGATTGGATGGTGCGGATGAGACGCCGGTGATCAGCCGATGATGCCCATGATGTCGGATTCCTTCATGATCAGAAGGTCTTCGCCATTGAGCTTCACTTCGGTGCCCGACCACTTGCCGAACAGGACGCGGTCGCCGGCCTTGACATCCAGCGGAACCAGCTTGCCGGCCTCGTCACGAGCGCCCGAGCCGACGGCGATGACTTCGCCTTCCTGCGGCTTTTCCTTGGCGGTGTCGGGGATGATGATCCCGCCAGCCGTCTTTTCTTCGGATTCAACCCGGCGAACGACCACGCGGTCATGAAGCGGGCGGAACTTCGACTTTGCCATTTGATTTCCTCGGTGCGAAAGGTGAGAAAGAATTTCCTCCGTCCGGCCCTGCCGGACCTTCGGTTAGCACTCTCTGTGGGTGAGTGCTAACGTGGCGGTGAGATAATCCCGCCCATCATGAGAGTCAAGGTGCGGCGCGGCATCTGGCCGCATGAAATCGGTGTTTTGTCCCGGCTGCAGTCGTCCCTGCAGCATGCTCGCCGGCCACACCGATCCAGCATGAGCAAAATATGCTAATCTCACGCCGTCCATGAACGGCGGGTGATGGCCATGCCTAATGCGGACTAGGTCTTCGCGGGCTCAATACCGGAAAACTATGATCGCCACATGGTGCCGTTGATTTTTGAGCCATATGCCGTGGATCTCGCACGACGCATTGTTTCCCTCTCGCCCGGCGCTGTTTTGGAAATCGCTGCTGGCACCGGAGCGGTCACCCGCGCGCTGGCGCCACAATTGTCTCCTGATGCCAGATATGTGGTGACCGATCTCAACCAGCCGATGCTGGACTACGCTGCCTCGAGGCAAGGGCCAGACAGCCGTGTCACCTGGCTGCAGGCAGACGCCCTGGCGTTGCCTTTCGCGGATGCCGCCTTCGATCTCGTTTGCTGTCAATTCGGGGCGATGTTCTTCCCAGACCGCGTCGCGGCCTATCGCGAGGCAAAACGCGTGCTGGGGCCCGGTGGGCATTTCCTGTTCAGCGTATGGGATCGCATCGAGGAGAATGTTCTTGCGAATGATGTGACGAACGCTCTCGCCCAAGTTTTTCCAGACGACCCACCGCGTTTCCTGGCACGCACGCCACACGGCTATCACGACAAGGAACAGATCCGCCGTGACGTGGAGCGCGCGGGGTTCTCTCGCGTCGAAATCGATACAAGGGCGGAGCAGAGCCGTGCATCCTCGCCGCTGCTTCCCGCCGTCGCCTATTGCAAGGGAACCGTGCTGCGCACGGAAATCGAGGCCAGGGATGCAGGAAAACTGGACGCTGCCACCGACCATGTCGCAAGGGTGATTGCGGAAAGGCATGGGCAGGGTGAGGTTGCCGCCAAGATCCAGGCCCACATCGTCGTGGCCACGGCCTGATCTAGTCGAAAAATGCGCGCAACTGGCCGTGAATGATCGATTTGTAATCGTCGATCGTGCGTTGTCCCTGCATTCCATCCTGTGTCAGCGCCAATCGCACCACGCCACCGGCGAGCTGGAAGAACAGGAACACCATGCACCTGAATTCCTCCTGCCGCTGTGCTTTCAACAGATGGACGACTTTGTCGCAGAAGATGTTCGCCTGGTGATGTGTTTCGGCGATGTCGAGATTCTGCAGCGCCTTGTCGGCCTGGATGGCATGCTGCAGATCTAGGATGGCGGGATCGCCAGCGACGCGTTCGTAGTAGTCGTCGAGCATCCTGTCTGAAGCCGCGATCATGCTTTCCAGCCCATCGATGCCGGCAGCGATATCCCGCTGTCGCGTGCGCGTGACTTCCGAGAAGCGTTCGTAAAGCGTGGCCAGGATCGCCGATTTGTTCGGGAAATAGTGATAGACGGTGGCAATCGGGCCGCCCGCCAGCGCGCCGACTTCTTTCATGGTGACGGCGTCGATACCTTTTTCGCCGATCAGCCGCTTGGCGGTGGCCAGGATGGCATCGATGCGCTCGCGGCTGCGTTCCTGCTTCGGCCGGCGCCGCAACTGCGACCCGGCGGCTGTAGGCTTGGGCTGTTTCATGAGCCGGCTGTCCACACTCTGATGGATCCTCGTCACCAAATCCGCATTGACAAGAAAGATGATTATGTATCAGTTTTCAAGATGCTGATTGATTGTCAGCTTTTGGCTTGAGGCAACGGACGTTGGGAGGCGCCTGTGGACTCGAC
Organism: Mesorhizobium sp. NPDC059025; assembly: GCF_042739655.1. Lineage (NCBI taxonomy): Bacteria > Pseudomonadati > Pseudomonadota > Alphaproteobacteria > Hyphomicrobiales > Phyllobacteriaceae > Mesorhizobium > Mesorhizobium sp. NPDC059025. The sequence continues at coordinate 511,945 of NZ_JBHYIM010000001.1, forward strand.
GAATTCCGCGCATGCTGCAGACGGAGACTGGCTCGTTGGCAATCCGACACAACGGCAGCTCGCCGCAGCTTTGTGGATCGGTTCGGTTGGCCTGCTTGTTCTCGGGCTGCAGCCGGTTCTGCTCGGCGCGCTCTTCACGCAAGGCCATGTCAGCGGCGATGAGCTGGCCCTGGTGGCAACCGCGGAGCTGATCACCATCGGTATCGGCTCGGCTGTCGTGGCAATGGCGCTCCCGGCGCGCAACATGCGCGGGAAGAGCACGATCCTGCTCTTGCTCCTGGCGCTGGCCAATGTGTGGACAGCCTATGCTGCGAGCGCGAACACGCTGATTGCTGCTCGCGCCTTGGCTGGCTTGGCCGAAGGCGGCCTGGTGGCGGTGGCGACCGAACTGATCGCGCGCTCGCGCAGAGCGGAGCGCATCGGCGGTTATTTCGTGTCGCTGCAGACCCTGGCCCAATGCGTTCTGGCGCTGTTGCTGGCACTCGCCGTGATCCCGGCCTCTGGTGCAGGCGGCGGGTTCGTCACGCTGGCTGTGGTCTGCGTGCTCTCACTCGCGGTTGCCCGTGCGGTGCCGGATGAATATGCGGACCTTCCAAAAGACGAGCGTTTCTCGAATGTGCTGACGCCTGGCGCCATCACCGCGCTGCTTTCCATCTTCTGCTACTTCATGTTCTTCGGTTCGGTGTGGGCCTTCCTGGAGCCGCTCGGCGCACAATATGGCATCGACGGCCGCACGGTCGGTCTGATCGTCTCGGCCAGTCTCGCCGCGCAGATACTCGGTGCGATAACGGCAACCGTCTTCGAGGCGCGCATCGACTATCGGCTCGCTATCGTGAGTGTCGGGGTGGTTGCCGTGCTTGCCTGCACGGTTCTGGCCAGTGGTCCGGCCCTGACCACCTTCTGGGCAGCCGCGCTGGCCATGGGTTTCATTCTGCTCTTCATCGTTCCCTACCAGATACGGTTGGCCATCACTTCCGACGAGACCCGCACGGCGGCGCTGCTGGTGCCGGCAGCGCAACTGTTCGGGCTGGCACTCGGGCCGGTCGCTGCCTCATTGCTCATCGACGAAGGCGATTTCCGTGCCGTCCCGGAATTCGCCGCGGCCAGCGTCATTGCCTCCGTGGTTCTGCTTGGTCTGTTTGTCGCTCTGTCGCGTCGCCGCGCAGCGGCCTGAAGCGGGGATCGCTGATGATCAAGCCGATGCGCTGGACGAACTGGTCGGGCTTTGTCGCAGGCTTTCCGCAGCAGATATCGACCCCAGAGAGCCTCGACGGCGTCGCCGAGGCGGTGAAGACCGCACCAGGTCCGCTCCGCGTCGTCGGGGCAGGGCACTCCTTCACGCCACTTGCCAGTACCGATGGCACAATGCTGTCGCTGGAAAAGTTCGAAGGGCTGGTTTCGCATGACAAGGCCGCCGCCGTCGCGCGCGTTCGTGCGGGTACCAGGCTCGGTTCGCTGATGCCGCAGCTGCAGGAGGTCGGCCAGGGTCTGCCCAATATGGGCGACATCGACAAGCAGGCAATCGGCGGTGCGCTCGGCACCGCGACGCACGGATCGGGCCGCATGCTCGGTGCCTATCACACGCAGCTCCAGGCGACACAGTTCATCGACGGGCGAGGCGAGTTGCGCGAACTGACGCTGGAGAAGGATCGCGACATGATCCATGCCACAGGTGTGGCGCTCGGAAGCTTCGGAGTGTTGACGGAAGTCGCGTTGAAGAACATCCCGACCTACAGACTGCACCGGCGCAAATGGGTGCTGCCGATCAAGGAAATGCTGGAGCAGTTCGAGCCAATGATGGGCGCGCACCGGTCCGCCGAATTCTACTATGTTCCCTTTTCCGGCCATGCGCAGTTCATCGCGAGCGACCTGTCAGACAAGCCGGTCAGCCCAAGACCGCCGGAAGAAGATGAGGAAGGCCTGGCTACGCTGCGCAAGCTGCGCACGGCGCTGCGTTGGGCACCGTGGCTACGCGGATTGATCATCCGCTCCGTCATGGCCAGGTTGCCGGCGGAGGATTACGTGCAGGATTGGCTCAATGTCTACGCCAGCGACCGCCGCACCCGTTTCAACGAAATGGAATATCACCTGCCTTTCGAGGAAGGACCCAAGGCGTTGGCCGAAATCATCGAGCTGACGGAAAAGCACTTTCCGGAGGTCTATTTCCCGATGGAGGTCCGTTCTGTCGCTGCCGATGAATTCTGGCTGAGCCCCTTCTACAGGCGGCCGACCTGCTCGATTGCGATCCATCATGATGCGGCCAGCGATCCGCTGCCCTTCATGCACGCGGCGGAGCCGATTTTCCGCAAATATGGCGGGCGCCCGCATTGGGGAAAGATGCACGGCCTGAAGGCTGTGGATTTCCAGGCGCTCTATCCGCGCTGGAACGATGCGATGGACGTGCGCCGCGACATCGATCCGCATGGTCGTTTCGTTTCGCCTTATATGGCAGACCTGTTCGGGTTGACGTGATGGATGGCTATTTTCAGACCATGACGGCGGCGTTGCGTGAAGCCGGCCTGTTCAGGCCCAGCCTTGTGCTGGACCGCGATCGGCTCGACGGCAATGTTTCGCTGACCCGGCAGAAGCTGGCGCCTGAACTCGCGCTCCGGCTGGTCGACAAGTCGCTGGCTTGCCTGCCACTGCTTTCGCGCGTTGCCGATGCCTTGGGCTCGTCGCGGTTCATGACCTTCCACCTCCCGATCAGCGAGGCTGTTCTCAAGGCCTTTCCAAAGGCGGACCTGCTGTTCGGCAAGCCGATGCCGATCGAAGCGGCCCGGCAGGCTCTCGCGCGCAAGGACGATGAGTGGAGGCGCGTCTGCTGGCTGATCGACACGGAAGCGCGGCTTGAGCAATATAGGGTGATGGCCGAGGCGCTGGGCTGTGAGCTGCGTATTGCCTTCGAGGTTGATATCGGCCTGCATCGCGGCGGCATTGCTGAACCGGGAGCGCTGTCCCTGGCGCTGCAGCGGGTACGCCAGCATCCCTTGCTGCGCTGCGAAGGTATCATGGGCTACGAGGCGCATGCGCCACATATTCCGAACCTGTTCGGTGGGCCGGAAAAAGCGTTGGCGCAATCGGTCGCCGCATTCCAGGCTTTCGTCGCTTGTCTCGGGCCCGACGAGCGGCAGATCCTGAACACCGGTGGCTCGAAAACCGCGCTATTGCATGGGGCGCGGACGCAGGCGAACGAAGTGTCGATCGGTTCGGCATTCGTGCTGCCGAGCGACTTCGATACCGCTGGCCTTGCCGGCTTCCGGCCGGCGGCGTTCATCGCGACGCCGGTGTTGAAGGTGGTGGAAGCGCAACTGCCGGGCCCGGCTTTCGTTGGCCGGGCGCTGCAAGTGCTTGGCCGGTTTCCACGTCGCGGCTGCTACATCTATGGCGGCAAGTGGATGGCGAAGCCGGTCTTTCCCGAAGGAGCACGGGAGGAGGCTACACTCGGTCAGTCCTCCAACCAGCAGTTCATGGCACTGCCAGCCGATGCGATGCTCCAGCCGGACGATTTTTTCTTTCTGCGTCCCACACAGTCCGAATTCGTCCTGCAGCAGTTCGGCACCATCGCAGTGTTTTCGCAGGGACATGTCATCGAACAATGGCCGGTTTTGCCGGTGGGTTGACGCCGTCGCCATGAAAAGCCCCGTGATAGGGCTTGATGGTTGCCTCAGGCATTTATATATTTGACTCAGTCAACAATTCCGTTGACGCAGTCCACTGATGCCATCGAGGTTCCCATGTCTGCTTTTTCCAGCCCGAATGACGAGCAGGTTGCCTGCGTGCGCGCCTTCAACCGCTTTTACACGCGTCAGATCGGCCTGCTGGAGGAGGTGCTGTTAAAGAGCCCGTTTTCACTGAGCGAGGCGCGGGTGCTGTTCGACCTGGCCCAGCGCGACGGCCAGAGCGCCGCAGAGCTCGGACGTGAGCTTGGGCTCGATGCCGGCTATCTCAGCCGCATGCTCAAGAAGTTCGAGGAACGCGGGTTGGTGCTGCGTCAGGCGCAGGCTGACGATGCCAGGCAATCGGCAATCGCGCTGACCGATGCGGGCAGGCGGACATTCGCCGGCCTGGATGAAGCCTCCAGCAATGAAGTCAGCACGATGCTGGACCGGCTGCCAGCTGAGCGTCGCGAGACGCTGGTGACGGCGATGATGACGATCATGCGGCTGTTGGGTGACGAGACTGAGCCCAAGGTGCCCTATATCCTGCGGCCGCTGCAGACTGGTGATGTCGGCTGGATCACCCACCGGCAAGGCCTGCTTTACGCGCAGGAGCATGGCTGGGACGAAACCTATGAGGCGTTGGTTGCCGAAATCCTGGTCGGTTTCGTCAGGGCGTATGACCCGAAGAAAGAGCGTGCCTGGGTCGCGGAGCGCAATGGAGAGGTGGTTGGGTCGATCTTCGCCGTGCACCAATCCGACGACGTGGCGAAGCTCAGGCTGCTTTACGTCGAGCCATCCGCGCGCGGACTTGGCATCGGCAGGCGACTGGTGGATGAATGCATCGCATTCGCCCGCTCGCGAGGCTACCAGACGCTGACCTTGTGGACCAACGACATTCTTGTTGCCGCGCGACGCATCTATCAGGACGCAGGCTTCAAGCTGGCCAAGGAGGAGCGCCACACGTCCTTTGGCAAGGAACTGGTCGGCCAGATCTGGAACCTGGAGCTCTAGGCGGATCGAGTGCGTACGGTCCGGTTCGCAACATTGTTCCGTTCTTGCGGGAGCCAAGCGCATGACCGTACCCGCGCCGACCGCGTACGAGGCATCGCTTTGCTTTTCCCGCTCGAGCTGAAGCGCGACACTTCGAACATTCGATGCAGTCGGGCTGGAGATGAGTGATGGCTTTCCGTTTCAAGGACGTTTTCGACAACACGCAAAGTGCACTTGGCGCCGACGCCAGCCAGGCTACGGTTGCCTTCCAGGCGCGTTCCGAGCTTGCCGACGGGTTCCGTTCGAATGTGGCGATCCGCCAGTTCAGTGTCGCTGTCGACGAACCGCCTGCGCTGGCCGGTCAGGATACGGCCCCAAACCCGGTCGAGTACATCCTGGCGGCGCTCGGTTCATGCCAGGAGATCACGTACCGCCTTTACGCTGACGCACTTGGCATTCCGCTCGACAGCGTGTCGGTGCAGTTGAGCGGCGATATCGACCTGCGCGGTTTCTTCGATGTCGACCCGGAGGTTCGGCCGGGCTATCAGCGCATCAGCGCCGAGGTCCACCTGGACAGCCCGGCCCCGGAAGCCGATATCGCCCGGCTCAAGGAAACCGTCGACCGCCATTGTCCTGTCCTCGATATTCTTCGCAACCCGACCCCGGTCGATTTGCGGCTCACCACAAAGGTGCGGCAGGTGGCGGCGGAGTAAGGCGCTAAGCTCAGCCAGCGAACTACCTGGCCTTAGTCCAGTTTGAGAATTTGTCAGGGTCGAGCTGCGAGGTTCGGCCCTTTTCCCATGCCGCCGTGCGTATGCCCTTCTGTCAGGATGTTCTCGTGTACGCGCATGGCTGTCATGCAAATTTGCCTGATCACGTCTTGTGTGACCGGCTTGAATAGTAAGCATGCTTATTATATCTCACGCTCATGACTTCGAACACGGAACATACGCTTGGCTTTCTGGTCCACACAGTGGGCCGGCTGTTGCGCAAGCGGCTGGAGCAGATGGCGATCGATACGCATCTTTCCGCCGCCCAGTGGCGGCTGCTGTTCTGGGTCGCGAAGGAAGAAGGCACGACCCAGGCCCGTATTGCCGAGTTTCTCGAAATCGAGCCGATCAGCGTTTCACGCATGCTCGATCGCATGGAGCAGGGCGGCTGGGTCGAACGCCGGGCTGATGTCAATGATCGTCGCGTGCGTGCGATTTTTCTGACTGAGCTCGGGCGGGAAGCCTTTGTCTACGTGAAGAGTTTTGTCGGTGAAGTCACCGAAGAAGCTTTCGCCGGCATATCGAAGGCCGACCAGAAGATCATCATGCAGGGGCTCGAGAGGGTCATCGAGAACCTGAACAACAACATAACGTCCTCCCAAGACGTTGAAGACGGCACCGAAGCCAAGACCTTAGAAAGTGCACCCCAATGAACGCCGTGTCCAAGATCGATGAGAAAGATGCTGCCAAGCTCGATATGGAACAGCCGACCCCGGCTGCCCAGCCGGCCATAGCGGCGCCGCCTCCGGTGGAAACGCTTGCGGTGCCGCAGAAGAAGAAGTCCCGCAGCCTTCGCTTCTTCCTGATGGTTTCGGTGCCGCTCATCCTGGTTGCGGCCGGCGGCTATTATTACGTGACCGGTGGTCGCTACGAAGAGACCGAAAACGCCAACCTGCAGCAGGCGACGCTTTCGATCGCTGCCAATGTTCCGGGCCGGATCGTCGAAGTGAATGTCGCCGACAACAAGCCGGTCAAAAAGGGCGACGTGCTGTTCGCCGTCGACCCCGAACCCTACAAGATAGCACTTGCACAGGCCGATGCTGCGGTTGCCAATGCACGGCTCGGTGTCGAGCAGTTGCGTTCCGCCTACAGGCAGGCTCAGGCCAAGGAATTGTCGGCGTCGAGTGAAGTCACCTACGCGCAGTCGCAATATGATCGTGCCGTCGACCTGGTGAAGAAGGGCATCAACCCGCAATCCACCCTCGACCAGACCCGCAATGACCTTGATAAGGCCAAGCAGGATCTCTCCGTCGCGGTCCAGGGCATCGACAGCGCCAAGGCAGCTCTTGACGGCAATCCGGATATTGTCACCGACCAGCATCCGACCGTGCTTGCAGCGCTTGCTGCACGCGACAAGGCTGCTTTCGACCTTTCCCAGGCGACGGTAAGGGCGCCCGATGATGGTGTTGCCTACAAAGCCGCGTCCTTCCGCGTCGGCCAGTATGTCGGCGTCGGCACGCCGCTGTTCGCGCTTGTCGAGACCGGCGATACCTGGATCGATGCCAACTTCAAGGAAACGCAGCTGACACGCATGAAGCCGGGTCAGAAGGCCGAGGTTGTGCTCGACACCTATCCGGACAAGACCTTCGAGGCGACGGTCCAGGCCATCGGCGCCGGTACCGGCGCGCAGTTCTCGCTGCTGCCGGCACAGAATGCCACCGGCAACTGGGTCAAGGTCACGCAACGCATTCCCGTGCGCCTGCAGCTCGACGACAAGAATGCCGAGCTCGCGCTGCGCGCCGGCATGAGCGCTTCCGTCACCGTTGACACCGGGGTCTCGCGCGGTTTCGGCGGCCTGTTCGGCAAGGCTTTCGCGGGCGAGGCCAAGTAAGACGGCTCGATAGAGCCGGAACGCATTTTTACAAAGAGGATCGGTTTGCCGGCGGGCCGGCGCGGCAGGTGATGCAGGTTGGGGCGGTGCGAATGTGCCGTCAGGACGGATCATCCTTCGTCGCCACCCGCCAAGAGTTTCCGGGCGGCAGGCACTCACAAGCTGGGCGCCAACCGTTAACCCCCAAAACGGCTGGCATCTTCCCCGAATTGGGTCGCCTGCCGCCCGGAAAGCCTTCAGGTCGCTGATCATTCCGCATTGGACGATATTGCCATGAGTGCAGATCAAACCTTTCGGGAAGTCCCGAACCGCGGATTGGCCACCGTCGCCATCATGGCGGCGACGGTCATGCAGGTGCTGGACACAACGATCGCCAACGTTGCGTTGCCGTCGATGTCGGGCGACCTCGGTGCTTCGCCCGATACCATCAACTGGGTGCTGACATCCTACATCGTCGCTGCGGCCATCGTCACGCCGATGACGGGGTGGCTGTCGGACAAGTTCGGGCGCAAGGAGCTGTTCCTTGGTTCGGTCGTCGGCTTCGTCGCCTTCTCGCTCCTGTGCGGTATCGCCTGGAGCCTGGAGACGATGGTGCTGTTCCGCCTGATGCAGGGCGTGTTCGGCGCGTCCATCGTGCCTTTGTCGCAGCTCTTCCTGATGGACATCAATCCCAAGGAGCGGCGCGGGCAGGCGATGGCGATCTGGGGTGCCGGCATCATGGTCGGCCCCGTGGTCGGTCCGACCTTGGGCGGCTGGTTGACCGACAGCTACAACTGGCGCTGGGTGTTCCTGATCAACCTGCCGGTCGGCATCATCGCCTTCCTTGGCATGGCCGCGTTCCTGCCAAGCATCCCGAAGCGCGTGCGGGGCTTCGATTTCTTCGGCTTCGCCATGTTGTCGCTCGGTGTCGGTGCGTTGCAGCTGATGCTGGATCGTGGGCCGGACGCAGACTGGTTTTCCTCGACCGAGATCTGGATCGAGACCGGACTGGCATTGATCGGCTTCTGGGTATTCATCGTCCACACCGTCACCGCAGAACGGCCATTCATCGATGCCAAGATCTTCCGCGATCGCAATTTCGCGGCGGCGCTGGTGTTCATCTTCATCATCGGCGTTATCCTGCTCGCCGGCATGGCGCTGCTGCCGCCGATGCTGTCGGCAATCTTCGGTTATCCGACGGTGACGACAGGCATGGTGATGGCACCACGCGGCGTCGGCACCATGATCTCGATGCTGGCGGTCGGACGCCTGATGAAGATGGTCGATCCGAAAAAGCTGATCTTCATCGGCATGCTGCTCACAGCCTATTCATTCTACATGATGTCAGCCTTCACGCCGCAGATGGATGCCTGGCCAATCGTCACGTCGGGTATCGTCCAGGGCCTGGGGCTTGGTCTGGTGTTCGTACCGATTTCGACCATGGCGTTTTCGACGCTCAATCCGGCCAATCTGCCGGACGCGACATCGCTGTTCACGCTGGTCCGCAATATAGGTTCCTCGATCGGCATCTCGGCGTTTACGGCGGTGCTGACGCAGAACACGCAGATCAATCACGTCGAATTGTCGGCCTTCATCAACCCATTCAATCCGAACTTGTGGCTTGCCAACCCCACCGCGGCGATGGGTGACCGGACCGCACTGTCGCAGGTCGATGGTCTGGTCAACATCCAGGCGCAGATGATCTCCTACGTCTCGGACTTCAAGCTGATGGCGCTCGTCACGGCATGCGCTATCCCGCTGCTGTTGCTGCTGCGATCGCCCAAACAGGCGCCGGCCGGTGGTGCACCGGCGGTGCATATGGACTAGGCAGTCGGGAATAGGCATCGGCAGTCGGGTAGAAACTTGTTGCAGCCGCGATAGTCGACCGCACTCCGACTGCCGACTACTTCCCCATCAGCAGCGCCCAGTAGCGCCAGTCCGGTCGCTTGGCGTCTGCCACATAGGCGAGGCCGAAGCGTGTGAAGCGTGGGTCGAGCATGTTGCGCCGGTGTGGCGGCGAGTTCATCCACATGTCGAACAGGCGGGCGAGGTCCATTCGGCCTTGCGCGATGTTTTCGGCGGCGGCCCCTTCAATCCCGTTGTCGGATACACGCGAGGCGAAATCCTTGCCCCAGCCGGTTGTGTGCTCCATGCGGCCGGCAGCCGCCATGTAGCGCGCCTGCTGCAGGGCAGCCTGTTCGAGCTGCGAATCCGGTGCCATCGCCGGCAGTCCCGCGCTGGAGCGGATCTTTCCGACCAGTCCGGAGGCCGACGATGAAGCGCCGCCGCCTTCGCCGGTCGGGCGCACCGTGCCGCAGCCAGCGAGCGCGACGAGCAGTCCGCTGCCGGTGAGTGTCATGAAGGCACGGCGGGAAAGCCGGGGGATATGATCTGCCGATGATGAAGGGGTGAAAGAGGAGAGCATCAAATCTCCCATAAGGGTGATCATGGCTTTTAGCAGGCAGAGCGTGGCCGGCCTCAACAATCTGTGATGGCGGCAGCGCGACAATATCGGCGAAAACTGCTAGGATCCTTTTATTGATTGAGTGGCAGCCCCGGGCGGCCATCCTGGCGATGACCGCCCTCCAACCCGACGGGAGGAGGGTAATGGCCGGTTTTCACGTCATGGCAGGTGCACATGGGCTTGAATTGCCCACGGTGCGCCGCATCACCATCTCGGATCTTTTCGATGCGCTGAAGCGCGGTGCCGAAGATTTCTGGGCCAAGCCGTCGCATTATGTCTTTCTGGGTCTGATCTATCCGATCGTCGGCCTGATCCTGACGGAATGGTCGTCCGGCACGAACGCGATCCAGCTCATCTATCCGCTGATGACCGGCTTTGCGCTGGTCGGCCCTTTTGCGGCTATCGGTCTCTACGAGATGTCGCGGCGGCGCGAGCGCGGTATGGATACATCCTGGAAGCGCGCTCTCGATGTGCGCCATTCGCCGGCGCTGCCGTCCATCGCGGTCATCGGTATCATGCTGATGGCGATTTTCCTGCTCTGGCTGTTCACCGCGCAGTCCATCTACACGGCTTATTTCGGCGAACAGCCGCCGGTGGCGATGGGTACCTTCATCCGTGATGTGCTGACCACCGGGCAGGGGCTTGGGCTGATCCTTTGGGGTAACCTCACCGGTTTCCTTTTCGCGCTGGTGGTGCTGGCCACGACGGTCATCGCTTTCCCGCTTCTGCTCGACCGTGATGTCGGCGTGGTCTCCGCCATCGACACCTCGGTGCGCGCGGTCGTCATGAACCCGGTGCCGATGCTGGCGTGGGGCCTGATCGTGGCTGTGCTTCTGGTGATCGGCTCGATCCCGATCTTCGCCGGCCTCGCCATTGTCATGCCGATCCTTGGCCATGCCACCTGGCACCTCTATCGCAAGGTGGTCGAGCCGGAGCCAAGAGTTGACCGGCGCCCGATGTAACGATCTGCTCGGCCTTGTTGGGTAGTTCAGCGCTGGCTTTCGGTCGCCATCCGGACAGCCAGCGCGGCCAGCACCGTCCCCATCAGCCAGCGCTGGATGAGCATCCACAGCGGACGGCCAGCCAGGAACACCGCGATGGAGCCTGCCGTCACGGCAATGATGGCGTTGACCGACAGGCTGATCGAGATCTGGGTTACGCCCAGCACAAGAAGCTGCGACAGCACCTGGCCTTTTTCCGGATCAATGAACTGCGGCAGCAGCGAGAGATAAAGCACCGCGACCTTCGGATTCAAAAGGTTGGTCATCAATCCCATCATGAACAGCTTGCGTGGCCGGTCACGTGGAAGCTCGCGCACCTGGAAGGGCGAGCGACCGCCAGGCCTCAAGGCCTGCCAGGCAAGATAGAGCAGATAGAGTGCCCCGGCGAGCCGCAAGGCATCATAAGCATAAGGCACGGCAAGCAGCAGCGCGGTGATGCCGAATGCCGCGGAGAAAACATAAAACAGGAAGCCGACGGCAACGCCGCCCAGCGAAATCAAACCTGCCTTCGGCCCTTGCGAGAGCGAACGGGAGATCAGGTAGACCATGTTGGGACCGGGCGTCAGCACCATGCCGAGGCAGATCAACGCGAAAGCGATGTGATTGGCGGTATCGGGCACGGCTGTCCCCCAGGGAAAGACGCCAATCTGTCGGCGTCGGCGGAAACTGCATCTTTGCCGTGCGTGGCGCAAGGGCGCGTCCCGCCGGTTGATTGCGCCAGCGCGGGTTCCTCCTTTTGGCCACTGGCGGGTCGCGGCAAAAGCTGGTGACAGGCGGGAACGCTTCGGCTAATTCGGAGCCGTCCTGGCCGTGTCTGGTGCCCCAAACTGATGGCCGGAGACCCTAGACCGCGGCCTTTTTCCAGGGATGCCATGACGGACCTTTTAGAGACGATCGAGACGTTGACCGCTGTGTCAGGCCGCTACGATGCGCTGCTGTGCGACGTGTGGGGGGTGGTCCACAATGGCGAGACGCATTTCCCCGCGGCGGCGGCTGCCTTGGCCGAAGCGCGCAAGGCTGGTGTTGCTGTCGTGCTGATCACCAACTCGCCGCGCCGCAGTGCGGATGTGATCACCCAGATGCGGCTGATCGGCGTGCCGGACGGCGCTTTCGATCGTGTTGTCAGTTCCGGCGATGTCACGCGCGACCTGATCGCCGAGGGACCACGCAAGGTGTTCCACCTCGGTCCCGACCGCGACATGAACATCTATGATGGGCTCGACGTGGAAATCTCCGAGGAATTCGAGGCGCAGGTGGTCGTCTGCACTGGCATGTTCGATGACGAGGCCGAGACACCGGAAGACTATGCGGAGATGTTGACCAGGCTGCGCGCTCGCAACCTGCCATTCATCTGCGCCAATCCCGACATCATCGTCGAGCGCGGCGAAAGGCTGATCTGGTGCGCCGGCGCGCTTGCTCGCGACTATGCGCAACTGGGCGGCCGCACGCTGATCGCCGGCAAGCCGCATGCGCCGATCTATGCTGCTGCGATGAAGGCCGCCGCGGAAGTGCTCCGCCGCGAAATTCCTCGAAGCCGTGCCCTGGCCATTGGCGACGGCATGATGACCGATGTGAAGGGTGGCGCCGACAATGGCTTCGATGTCCTTTACATCTCCGGCGGCATCCACGCACGTGACTATGGCGATCCGCTGCGGCCCGACCCGGTTCAGCTTGCTGCCTTCCTCGAAAAGCACGGCTATCGTCCGGTTGCCGTCATGCCGCGGCTGAAATAGGAAGGCCGGCATGAACAGGCCGTTCGAACGCATTGAAGGTGACACGGTGCTGCCGTCGCGACTGCGCGGCGGCGTTGTCGCAATCGGCAATTTCGACGGCGTTCATCGCGGTCATCAGGCCGTTCTGCAGCAGGCTCTCGACGAAGCGCAGCGGCGTGGCGTGCCGGCGCTGGTGCTGACTTTCGAGCCGCATCCGCGCACCGTCTTTCGGCCGGACGTGCCCTTGTTCGTGCTGACGCCGCCGCCGGTAAAAGCCAGATTGTTGTCCGATTTGGGCTTCGATGCGGTGATCGAGCAGGAATTCACGCATGAGTTCTCGCATCGTTCGGCGGAGTCCTTCATCACCGATATCCTCGAGCGCAATCTCGGCATTTCCTGCGCCGTCACAGGCTTCGACTTTCATTTCGGCAAGGACCGCCAGGGCGGTCCCGCCTTTCTCGCTGCCGCCGGCCAAAGCCTCGGCTTTGGCGTCGTGCAGGTCGAGGCGTTTTGCGATGAAGGCACGGAGGTTATCTCCTCGAGCCGGATCCGCGCCTTGCTCACGGAAGGCAAGCCTGAAGAGGCGGCGGGCCTGCTTGGCTACCGCTTTACGGTCGAAAGCGAAGTGATCGGCGGGCAGCAGCTTGGCCGCACGCTCGGCTTTCCGACGGCAAACATGAAGCTTCCGCCACAAACAATTCTGAAGGAAGGCATTTATGCCGTCCGGTTCCGTCGACACGACGGTTCGATCCACGACGGAGTCGCCAGTTTCGGCCGCCGCCCGACAGTGGACGACGATGGCGCGCCGCTGCTGGAAACCTTCCTGTTCGATTTCTCGGACAGCCTCTATGGTGAAACCTGCGAGGTTTCGCTGTTTGCCTACCTGCGCGGCGAGGTGAAGTTCGAAGGCCTCGATCCGCTGGTTGCCCAGATGAAGCATGACGAAGTGGAGGCGAGGGCGCTTCTGGCCGGTGTCAGGCCGCTGTCGGTCCTTGACGCCAAGATTGCGTTCTAGAACGTTGCGCGTCCCTGCGGACGCGCAACGGACGATAATCGATCGGGCTAGGTCCTGCTGCTCTTCAGGGCCAAACCAAAGGCGATGTAGGTCCAGCCCTGGAAGACCAGGTCGATCGCCAGGAACAGGCCGAGTACCCAGAGGCTGTTGACTGGCCATTGCAGTGCAATCAGAAGTCCCGCCAGTGCCGTGATGACACCACCGGCGATGATCCAGCCCGAACCCTTCTCGGCTCGATGCTGATAGCCGATCGAGGCGCGGATCAGGCCTGCGGCCACCAGCGCTATTGCCAGCAGCAGGGTGAAGACGGTGGAAGCGAGCAGTGGATTGTAGAAGGCGAAGAAGCCGGCCACCGCATAGAGCAGGCCACTGAGCAGCCAGTAGAAGAAGCGCCCCCACGTCTTTACGCCGAAGGCGTGGATGATTTCGATGGCGCCGGCCATCAACATCAGCCAGCCCACGAAATAGACCGATGCTACGGTGGCGATGAACAGGTTGCCGAAGGCGATGCCGCCAAAGACCAGCAACAGAACGCCGAGTGCCACGAACCATCCCCATTTGGAGCGGGCTTCGCCGATCACATTCTTCAGTTCGTCCGTGGGCAGGGTCATGGCCGTCCTCTCCAAGGTTGTGCCTGTCACAGAGCGGACGATAACGCCGTGCCAATGCCGTGCCAATATGGCGTCCAGTGACGGGGCCGAAACCGAATGTGTTTGAGAAACGGGGATTTAAATCAAATTTTACCAAGAGGCCCGCATAGACAACGCAACGGTGAGTTGTGCATGGTGTTGTGATGAGTCCTGCAAAGTCCCTCCCGGCGGCTATCGCCGCTGTCGTTTTTTTTGCGCCGGCCAGCGCGCGCGCCGAAGGTGACTTCTTCGGCTGGATACGCGGTGACTGGTATCTCGAGGTCGGCGTCACCGGTCTGGTCGCTCCGAACTTCGAAGGCGGCAAGAAATATCTGCTTGGTGCCGAGCCGATCATCTCGCTTGGCAAGGCGGGCGGCGACACGAAATTTTCGTCCCGTAACGACAACATTTCGCTCGGCCTCTACGACAACGGCAATTTCCGCGCCGGTTTGAACGGCAAGCTCCTGTTGCGCCGTGACAGCGACACGCAGGGGCTGGAAGGGCTGGATCCGGTACGCTGGGGCGGCGAAGTCGGCGGGTTCGCCGAATTTTACCCGCTCGATTGGCTACGCGTGCGTGGTGAGGTCCGGCAGGGGTTCCGTGCGCATCACGGTGTCGTCGCCGATTTTGCCGCCGACGCCTTTTATGACGTCACCCCGGAAGTGCGTATTTCCGGCGGTCCGCGCATGTCGTTTGCTTCAGCCAGCTATTTCGATGCCTATTATGGCGTCAATGCTGCTGAATCCGCGGCCACCGGCCTTGCCGAATACAAGCCGGGTGGCGGCCTGAAATCTGTCGGCGTTGGCGGTGCCGTTACCTGGAAGGTGACCGATCCCATCACTGCGAGCCTGTTTGGTGAGTATAGCCGACTGACAGGTCCGGCGGCCGATTCCAGCCTGGTCAGGCAGAATGGCTCGAAGGATCAGTTCACCTTCGGCATTTCGACCAGCTATCGCTTCGACTTCAAGCTTTAGCCAAATACGGCAGCGAAGCGCTTTATTCCTGTGCGCTTATCCGTTAAAAGCGCGGCCATGACAGCTTTCTCGCGCCTTCGCGGCATCGCGATACGAATTAGTGGCCCGGTGTTCCGGACGGCCTGAGGTCGTCGGAGCCGCCGGGACTTTTTGCGCGGGCAACCCTCGCGCTTTTTCCAGAACATGCTAGTTCCAACGCTCGAGGCTCGTGCCGACGGGCAACGCATATGGCAGATCGATGAACGACAAAGCTGAAACCCTCGACTATTCGAAGACCCTTTATCTGCCGCAGACGGAATTCCCGATGCGCGCCGGCTTGCCGGAAAGGGAGCCGGTGCTGGTCAAGCGCTGGCAGGACATGGACCTCTACAAGCGCCTGCGCGAAACCGCTGCCGGCCGCCCGAAATATGTGCTGCACGACGGTCCTCCCTACGCCAACGGCAACATCCATATCGGGCATGCGCTGAACAAGATCCTGAAGGACATCATCGTCCGCTCGTTCCAGATGCGCGGTTTCGACTCCAACTATGTGCCGGGCTGGGACTGCCATGGCCTGCCGATCGAATGGAAGATCGAGGAAGAGAATTACCGTTCCAAAGGCAAGTCCAAGCCGGATCTGACACAGCCGGCTGCGATGGTGGCATTCCGCCAGGAATGTCGCGCCTATGCCGAAAAGTGGATCAAGGTGCAGGGCGATGAATTCCAGCGTCTCGGCGTGGTCGGTGATTTCGACAACCCGTACACCACCATGGCCTACCATGCGGAAGCGCGCATCGCCGGCGAATTGCTGAAATTCGCGGCAAGCGACCAGCTCTATCGCGGCTCCAAGCCTGTGATGTGGTCGGTGGTGGAACGCACCGCGCTGGCCGAAGCCGAGATCGAATACCAGGACTATGAGAGCGACACGATCTGGGTGAAGTTCCCGGTTTTGGGTGCTCTCGGTCAGAGTGATCCAGAGGGCTTTGCTAACTCGATGGATGCCGCGTTTGAGGACGCGGAGGTAAATCTCAACGAGATTCTCGCTGCAAATGTTGTCATCTGGACAACCACGCCTTGGACAATTCCAGGTAACCGCGCGGTCGCCTATTCGCCGCGCGTCGCCTACGGCCTCTACGAAGTTACGGCGGCAGAGAACGACTTTGGTCCGCAACCCGGCGAGAAGCTGATCTTTGCCGACGCGCTTGCCGAGGATGCGTCGGCAAAGGCAAAGGTGACGATGAAGCGGCTCCGCAGCGTCTCGGCGGAACAGCTTAGCAGCTTTACGCTTTCTCATCCCCTGAAAGGCCTTGGCGGCGGTTACGAGTTCGTCGTGCCGATGGTCGCCGGCGACCACGTCACCGACGATGCCGGTACCGGTTTCGTGCACACGGCCCCCAGCCATGGCCGCGAAGACTTCGAGGCCTGGATGGATGCTGCGCCGGAGCTGCGCAAGCAAGGCATCGACGTCGCGATCCCGTTCCCGGTCGATGACGCCGGCTTCTACACCAAGGACGCGCCGGGTTTTGGTCCGGACCGCGAGGGCGGCCCTGCGCGCGTTATCGACGACAACGGCAAGAAGGGCGACGCCAACAAGGCCGTCATCGAGGCGCTGATCGCGGTGAATGCGCTGTTCGCACGCGGACGTCTGAAGCACCAATATCCGCACTCGTGGCGTTCGAAGAAGCCGATCATCTTCCGGAACACGCCGCAGTGGTTCGTCTATATGGACAAGGAACTCGACGACGGCAGCACGCTGCGCAGCCGGGCGCTGAAGGCGATCGATGACACGCGTTTTGTTCCGGCCGCCGGCCAGACGCGCCTGCGTTCCATGATCGAGGAGCGCCCCGACTGGGTGCTGTCGCGCCAGCGTGCCTGGGGTGTGCCGATCGCCGTCTTCGCCGACGTCGACGGCAATGTGCTGAAGGACGAGGCGGTCAATGCCCGTATCGTCGAGGCCTTCGAGACGGAAGGGGCGGATGCCTGGTTCGCCGAAGGCGCACGCGAGCGCTTCCTGGGTTCGCGCGCCAATGAGCCGTGGACGCAGGTGATGGACATCCTGGACGTCTGGTTCGATTCCGGTTCGACCCACACGTTCACGCTGGAGGACCGTCCCGACCTGAAATGGCCGGCCGACGTCTATCTTGAAGGTTCCGACCAGCACCGGGGCTGGTTCCATTCCTCGCTGCTGGAAAGCTGCGGCACGAGGGGCAGGGCGCCCTACGATACGGTCGTCACCCATGGCTTCACCATGGACGAGGAAGGCCGCAAGATGTCGAAATCGCTCGGCAACACCGTTGTGCCGCAGGATGTCATCAAGCAGTCCGGCGCCGACATCCTGCGCCTGTGGGTGGCAACGACCGATTATTGGGAGGACCAGCGGCTCGGCAAGACCATTCTGCAGACCAACATCGATGCCTATCGCAAGCTGCGCAACACCATCCGCTGGATGCTGGGCACGCTGGCGCATGATGACGGCGCTGAAGTGCCGCTTACCGAAATGCCGGAACTGGAGCGGCTGATGCTGCACCGGCTGGCCGAACTCGACGAACTGGTGCGTTCGGGCTTTGACGCCTTTGAGTTCAAGCGCATCACGCGCGCGCTGCTAGACTTCATGGTTGTCGAGCTCTCGGCCTTCTATTTCGACATTCGCAAGGACGCGCTCTACTGCGACGCGCCTTCCAGCGTGAAGCGCAAGGCATCCGTGCAGGTGGTGCGCCATCTGTTCGACTGCCTGGTGAAGTGGTTGGCGCCGCTTTTGCCCTTCACCACGGAAGAGGCCTGGCTGGACCGTAACCCGCAAGCCGAATCGCTGCATCTGGAGCAGATGCCGGCAGTGCCTTCCGCCTGGCGCAACGACGCGCTGGCCGAGAAATGGCGCAAGGTGCGGCAAGTGCGCAGCGTTGTTACGGGCGCTCTGGAACTGGAACGCGCGAAGAAGACCATCGGCTCTTCGCTGGAAGCGGTGCCGGTCGTTTATCTCGGCGATGCTAGCCTGGAAGCGGCTCTTGCTGGTATCGACCTGGCCGAGATCAGCATCACGTCTGACCTCGTCATTTCGCACGATGCTGCCCCTGCCGATGCTTTCGCACTGCGCGAAGTGCCCGGTGTCGCGGTCGTCATCGCCAAGGCGGAAGATCGCGGTCTGGTCAAATGCGCGCGTTCGTGGCGGTACACTGCCGATGTCGGCTCCGACGCGGCCTATCCGGACGTATCGGCGCGTGACGCGGCAGCCTTGCGGGAAATGAAGGCGCTCGGCCGTTTTTAGGGTGTTGGAGGTGTTGCAATGCCGGTGGTAGTACAGCTGCCGGCGTTGCCCTTAACCCGGCGTTGAGGTAAAGACGCGAAATTCCGACGAACAACAATGACAAACTATCGCCGGATTCCCGTTGAATGAGCGCATAGCGTTTTCATTTCCGGGCCACCGGGGCTGGCCAGAGGTCGAGAGTGACAAAAATCAGCATGACCGAAAGACACCGCGCGCGTGCGCTGGTTCTGGTGCCGCTCATGGTGTCCGGCTTTGCGCTGGCTGGCTGCGTCGGTTCGCCGACCTACGGTACAGGCACGCCGGCGGGCGAACAGTTGCTTGGCGACGTCTCGAACGCGATCTCACTGCAGCCGCCAAAGCGCGATGCCATCGACTACAAACCGCGTGCGACGCTGGTGAAGCCGAAGCCGGGTACGAAGGAAGCGCTGCCGGCACCGCAGGACTCCATCACCCAGACCGCAAGCGGCGAATGGCCGGAATCGCCGGAACAGCGCCGGGCGCGCCTGCGGGCTGAGGCGACTGCCAACGAAAACAATCCGAATTACGAACCAGGCATCGTTGGCGACGATGTTCAGACCGATCCGGTTGCCGTGCGCAAGGCGATGGCCGAATCGGGTTCAAGCCACCCGCCAGCTCCCGACAGCGGTCAGGCCGTTTCCCGCCGCGCGGAAGTGGCGAAGCGCGTGGCTGCAAGCCAGCAAAGCACGCCGACCACCCGCCGTTTCCTGACGGATCCGCCGGTGGTTTACCGCACGGCTGCCGATAGCGCTCCGCAGGGCGATCTGGGTGAGGACGAATACAAGAAGGAACGGCGCCTGAAAAAGGAAGCCCAGGCCAAGAGCGGCAAGTCAGGCTGGTTCGACTGGTGGAATTAGGCCGCTGAAAGGCTTTTGAAACACGACGCCGCTGCCTTGCAGCGGCGTTTTTCGTTGAGGCAGCGTGCTCTAGCGGCGATCCCGGAAGAAGTCTTTGAGCATGGCTGAGGATTGCGTTTCGGCGAACCCTGCGTAGACATCCGGAACATGATGGCAGGTGGGAGCCGAGAAGAAGCGCGGTCCGTTGACGATTGCGCCGCCTTTTTCGTCGGCAGCGCCGAAATAGAGCCGACGCAGCCGGGCGAACGAGATCGCGCCCGCGCACATGACGCAAGGTTCCAGGGTTACGTAGAGATCGTGGTCTGTCAGCCTTTCACTGGCAAGTCTCCGGCAGGCTTCGCGGATTGCCAGGATTTCCGCGTGCGCGGTCGGGTCCGACAGTTCCCGAGTGCGATTGCCTGCGGCGGCAACAATCGTATTGCCCTGCACGACGACCGCGCCGACCGGCACTTCACCGCGCGCAGCGGCAGCCTCGGCTTCTTTTAGCGCGACTGCCGTGAAATCCGGTCGTTTCACCCTGTTTCGGCTCCTTGATGGGCTTAGAATAGTCCTCGCCACCCGGCGGCGATCCTGTTATCTAGCGCGCGACTTCGAAAACCGATATCGATTTTCGAACCGGATCACGCGCACAACAGAAGCGTCATAGCGTCCTGACGCGTCGTTTCCGACGCGCGACGCCGTGACCGTGCGACAAATTAAGGGAATAGGGCGGAATGCCGATTGCATTCCAGCTCTGGTGAGCAAGGCAAGATGGACGACAAAGACAACAAGCCGCCGCGTTCGCGTGGTCCCAGAACAGACGGTCCGCGCGGCCGCGAGCCCGGTAAGGGTGGAAAGCCTGGCTTTGGCAAGAAGCCGTTTACCAAGCGTTTTGACGGCGACAAGGCCACAGGCGAGCGGCCCCATGGCGACTTCAAGCCGGGCGGCGGCAAGCCGTGGCAGAAGCGGGAGGATGGCGGCAAGCGGCCTTTTGAGAAAGGCGCACGTGGCGAAGGCAAGCCTTTCGTCAAGCGCGATGGCCCGCGCAAACCCTACGCGCCGCGCGAAGACCGTTCAGCGGAAGGCGACAGGCCGAGGCGCGATTTCGCGGATCGTCCTCGCAGCGCGCGCTCGGAAGGTGACTTCCGGCAAGATCGCAAGCCATACGAGAAACGCGAAGGCGGTGGCTCCTACGGCAAGCGGCCCTTCGAGCAAGGCGCGCGCGGCGAAGGCAAGCCTTTCGTCAAGCGCGACGGCCCGCGCAAACCCTATGCGCCACGCGAGGACAGGTCGGCCGATGCCGAGCGCCCTAAGCGCGACTTTGGTGGCGGCCGACCGCGCGGTCCGCGGCCTGAGGGCGGCTTTCGTCCAGATCGCAAGCCCTTTGAAAAACGCGATGGCTCGGGCAATCAACGTCCCGGCCGCTTCGAACGCGGTGAGCGCAAATTCGAAGGCGAACGGTCTGAGCGTCGCTTCGACAAGGAAGCGGGAGAACGCCGTTTCGAGCGCCCGAAGCACGAGTTCGACGGCGAACGCAAGCCGTTCCAGAAGCGCGAAGGGGGCGCATCCAAGCGGCCCTTCGACAAGGGACCACGCCGCGAAGCTGCCGCGCGCTCCCATGCTTCGGTCGAAGCCGTCGAGAACGGCGAGCGCATAGCCAAGCGGCTTGCGCGCGCCGGCATCGCGTCGCGACGCGACGCCGAGGAGCTGATCGCTGCCGGCCGCGTCAGGGTCAACGGCCAGATACTGACGTCACCGGCCTTCAACGTTTCGCCGGACGACGTCATCCATCTCGACGGCACCGAAATTCCACCGATCGAGCGCACTCGCCTGTTCCTGTTCCACAAGCCGGCCGGCGTGGTCACCACCAACCGTGATCCGGAAGGTCGCAAGACCGTCTTTGATGTGCTGCCGGCCGAATTGCCGCGGCTGATGACCATCGGCCGCCTCGATATCAACACCGAGGGCCTGCTGCTGCTTACCAATGACGGTGGATTGTCGCGCGTGCTGGAGTTGCCTGCCACAGGCTGGCTCCGCCGCTACCGCGTGCGCGTGCACGGCAAGGTCGAGGAACAGGCGCTGGCCGATCTCAGGGACGGCATCGCGGTCGACGGCGTTTTCTATGGCGCCATTGAGGCTTCCCTGGAGCGTACGCAAGGCACCAATGCCTGGCTGACCATCGGCCTGCGCGAAGGCAAGAATCGCGAGGTCAAGAACATCCTCGGCGCGCTTGGCCTTGAGGTGACGCGGCTGATCCGCGTTTCCTATGGTCCGTTCCAGCTCGGCGAATTGCCGGAAGGCCACGTGCAGGAGATCAAGGGCCGCACGCTGCGTGAACAGCTGGGTGAAACCCTGATCGAGGAAGCCGGCGCCAACTTCGACGCCGATATCACGATGCCTTTCTCGAACAAGCCGGTGCGCCGCACCGAGCCGCGTCCCGAAGAGAAACCGCGGCCTAGGCCGCTGCGTGATGGCGACCACCGGCCGGCCGGTGAGGGTGGCTTGATCAAAGCGCGCAAACGGCGCGAAGGCAGTCGGGACGAGGCGCTCGGCAAGCTCTCGACCAAGCCTGACCGTGGAGGCTTCGGCGATCGTGGCGGCTTCGCCAAGGGTGGCGCCGGCAAAGGCTTCGGCGAGCGTGGCCCGAAGAAGGGCGAGCGCGAGCAACGGCCGATAGATCCGCCCGGCCAGCGCCGCGCCAATGTCTGGATGGCACCTGGCGCGAGACCGCAGGGTGCCAAGGCGGAGCGATCGGAAAAGCCGAGTACTGGCAAGGGTGCTTCGCGTGGTCGCTCCTTTGACGACAAGGGCGGTGCTCCGCGCGGCAAGGGACCTGGCAAAGGCCCACGGTCGCGCTGATGCGGGTGGTCGGCGGTGAATTTCGCGGACGGCCACTGGCGACACCGCGTGACCAGTCCATTCGCCCGACCACCGATCGCGCGCGGGAGGCATTGTTCAACGTACTGACGCATCGGTTTGGAGAGAAGCTGGAGGAGGCACGCGTTCTCGACCTCTTCGCCGGTACCGGTGCGCTCGGTATCGAGGCGCTGTCACGCGGTGCCTCTTATGCGGTTTTCATCGAGGAATCGGCGGAAGGGCGTGGATTGATCCGCTCCAATGTCGAGGCCTTCGGTCTTACCGGCCGTACCAAGATTTTCCGTCGCGATGCCACCAAACTCGGCGAGGCCGGGACGATGGGGCCGTTCGGCCTGCTGTTCGCGGATCCGCCTTATGGCAAAGGCCTGGGCGAGCAGGCGCTGCAATCCGCACGCGCTGGCGGCTGGTTGGTGCCGGGCGCGCTTTGCGTGGTCGAGGAGACGGCCGCAGCCTTTTTCCAGCCGGGGCCAGGGTTTTCTGTGATCGACGAACGCAACTACGGCGAAACCGTCATTCGCTTCATCGAGGCCACCTGACTGGACCTTTTCGCGCTCTGGCCTGACTTCGGCCCATATTTGCGGCAAGACGGGCAGGAGGATACTGGGAGAATCGGCGAAGACGCATGGTTGCAGATGAAACGGAGCGGTCGATGGGAATTCGCAAAGATTGGCCGCGCCGCATGCTGCTTGCAGCATCGCCGGAGCGTTTCCGTTTTTCACGGAAACGCGAAAACGCTCTGCGCATTTTTGCTGGAATTGCTCTGAGTGTCCTGACGGCAACATCGGCACTGGCTGAGCAGGCGCCTCCCGAAGGTACGATCAGCCAGTTCACGCTGGGCAACGGCATGCAGGTGGTGGTCATTCCCGATCATCGCGCGCCGATCGTGACCCACATGGTGTGGTACAAGATCGGCAGTGCCGACGAACCGCCGGGAAAGTCCGGTATCGCGCACTTCTTCGAACATTTGATGTTCAAGGCCACCAGCAATCATCCCGCCGGTGCGCTCGACCAGGCCGTCGCCGATATAGGCGGCAACGACAACGCCTTCACGTCCTACGATTTCACTGCTTTCCACGAGACGGTGCCGCCATCGGCGCTTGGCCAGATGATGGGTTTCGAGGCTGATCGCATGCGCAACCTCGTGTTGAGCGACGAAGCCGTGACCACGGAGCGCGACGTCATCATGGAAGAGCGCCGCTCGCGTATCGACAATGATCCGCAGGCGCAGCTCGACGAAGCGGTCAACGCCACGCTTTACATGAACCAGCCCTATCGTATCCCTGTGATCGGCTGGATGCAGGAAATCGAGCAGCTCAACCGTGTCGACGCCAAGGCGTTTTATGACCGCTACTACGCGCCGAACAATGCTGTCCTGGTCATTGCCGGTGATGTCGAGCCTGAAGCCGTGCGCAAGCTGGCGGAGGAGAATTACGGCAAGGTGCCACGTGGGCCGGACCTGGCGCCTCGCATCCGCCCCAAGGAGCCGGAGAAGACGACGGCACGTTCGGTGACGCTCGCCGACGCGCGCGTCAGCGTGCCGAATTTTTCCATGCAATGGGTCGTGCCGTCCTACAACACAGCCAAACCGGGCGAGGCGGAAGCGCTTGACCTGCTGGGCGAGATCCTCGGCGGCGGCACGCGCAGCCGCCTCTACCAGGAACTTGTCGTGAAGCAAGGCATCGCGGCCAGTGTTGGTGCCGGATTCCAGGGCCGGGCTCTGGATGACACGGTCTTCGCCGCGTATGCCACACCGCGCGGAACCGCCAGGCTGACCGAGGTCGAGAAGGCCGTTGGCGTGGAAATCGAAAAGATCGCGCGCGACGGCGTCAACGCAGATGAACTGGAGCGGGCAAAGAACCGTTTCATCCGCTCGATGATCTTTGCCCGTGACCGGCAGGATTCAATGGCCAACATTTATGGCAGCGTGTTGACCACGGGTGGCACGGTCAAGGATGTCGAAGAATGGCCGGAGCGCGTCCGCAAGGTGGGTGCCGAAGAGGTCAAGGCGGCAGCCCAGCGCTATCTGGTCCTCGACAAGGTTGTGACGGGCTACCTCCTGCCCAAGGCGGAGAACTGATTGATGCCGGTATCGAACTCTGCCTACGCCACCACGACTAATTTGACGATCCGGCTGTTGCTTGGGTTGATCTTCCTGGTCTTGCCGGTGTTCACGGCGTCGGCTGCCATGAACATCCAGGAGGTGAAGTCTGACAAGGGCATCACCGCCTGGCTGGTCGAGGACTACACCGTACCGATCGTGACCATGCGCTTTGTTTTCGACGGCGGCGCCAGCCAGGACCCTGTCGGCAAGGAGGGGACGGCCAATCTGATGGCCGGCCTGTTCGATGAAGGGGCAGGCGATCTCGACAGCGATGCCTTCCAGATCAAGCTCGACGACGTCGGCGCGGAAATGAGTTTCGAAGAGACCCGTGACGGTTTCTACGGCACGATGCGCATGCTGGCAGAGAAGCGGGATGATGCGCTCGGCCTGCTCAAACTGGCGATCGAAGCGCCGCGTTTCGACCCTGCGCCGGTGGAGCGCATTCGGGCGCAGATCATTTCCGGCATCGAGTCGAACGCCCGCAATCCCGAAACGATTGCCCAGGCGAAATGGCGCAAGGCGCTCTATGGCGATCATCCTTATGCCAATCCTGAAAACGGCACCAAGGAGACCGTGGCGGCGATCACCCGGGACGACCTGCGCGCTTTCCACAAGGCGATGTTCGGGCGCGACGGTTTGCATGTCGCCGTCGTCGGCGCGATCGATGCTGAAACATTGAAGCGCAAGCTCGACGAAATCTTCGGCGGTCTTCCGGAAGAGCAGCAATTGCGGCCGCTTGTCGATGTCGATCTGAAGCTTGGCCAGACCGTCGAAGTCAATTACGACCAGCCGCAGACATCGTTGCAGTGGGCTTTCCCGGGCGTTGCCCGCGATGCACCGGACTTTTATGCCGCTGCGCTGCTCAATGAGATACTGGGTGGCCAGGCCTACACCTCGCGGCTTTACCAGGAAGTGCGGGAGAAGCGGGGGCTCGCCTATGGCGTCTCCTCGTCGCTGGTCGATCGCCGCCATTCGGCGCTGCTGACCGTTGGCACGGCTACACGCTCGGACCGGGCCTCTGAGACCCTGAAGATCGTGCGGGATGTGGTGCAGCGCCTGGCGACGGACGGACCGACCGATCAGGAACTGGCGGCTGTGAAAAAGAACCTCATAGGCGCCTATGCCATCAACAACCTGGATTCATCGAGCTCGATCGCCAACACCCTGGTGGAACTGCAACTCGACAGGCTGGGCATTGACTACATCCAGCGTCGTGCGGCCTATATCAATGGCGTGACGCTTGACGAGGTGAAGGCCGTGGCCAAGAAACTGTTGTCGGTCGATCCGGCGATCCTGGTGGTCGGGCCTGCGCTTGCCACGGGGGGCAAAGGGTGAGCCCGTCCTTTTCCATCGCATTCGGCGGTGGTGGCGCGCGCGGCCTGGCGCATATCCATGTCATCGAGGCGCTGGACGAACTCGGCATCAAGCCCGTGGCGATCGCCGGTTCCTCGATCGGCGCGCTGGTGGGGGCAGGGGTTGCCTCGGGCATGAGCGGCCGTGACATCCACGACTATGCGCGCTCCATACTCGGCACCCGTGCCCAGGTGGCGAGTCGTATGTGGCGTGCGCGCCCAGGCACCTTGGCCGAGGCGATGGAAGGCGGTTTTCGCTTCGGTCAGTTCAATGTCGAACGCATCCTCAAGGCTTTCCTCCCGGAAGTCGTGCCGGCCAGTTTCGAAGAGCTGAAGATTCCGCTCAAGGTGACAGCGACCGACTATTTCGGTCACAAACTGGCGGTGTTCGACAGCGGCGAACTGCGTTCGGCACTCGCCGCCTCGGCGGCGATCCCGGCGGTGTTCCGGCCAGTCATGCGCGACGGCCGCATGCTGATTGACGGCGGCATCTACAATCCCGTGCCGTTCGACCTGGTCGAAGGGGCTGCCGACATCACCATCGCGGTCGATGTCGTCGGCGGCCCGGAAGAGGGCAGCAAGAGACCGACTTCCATCGACCTTATGTTTGGTGCGACGCAACTGCTGATGCAGTCGATCATCGCGAACAAGCTGACACAGTGCCGCCCCGATATCCTGATCCGCCCGCCGGTTTCGCGCTTCCGCGTGCTCGACTTCATGAAGATCGACGCCGTGATGGCGGAAACGGAGGCGGTGAAGGACGAGGTGAAACGCGCTGTCGAAGCCGCGCTCGAAGCGCGGCTTGTATCGCAAGGGTAGCTTCGCTCTTTGCCTCGAGATCAGTGCGCGAATACCTGTTCCAGTGAGCGGAAGCCCTTGAACTCCAGGGCGTTGCCGGAGGGGTCGCGGATGAAGAGCGTGGCCTGTTCGCCCGGCTGACCTTTGAAACGCACCATCGGTCGTTCCAGCCAGTCGATATCGTCGCGTGACTCGAGCCGGGCAGCGAGCTTTTCCCATTCGTCCATCAGGAGCACGGCGCCGAAATGCGGGATCGGCACCACGATCCCATCGACAGCGCCGTCGCGCTGAGCGAGGGCCGTACCGGGGCGCAGATGCGCCGACATCTGGTGGCCGTAAAGATCGAAGTCGACCCAGGTCTCCGAAGAGCGTCCGATGCGGCAGCCGAGAACTTCACCGTAGAAGGTCCGTGTCTCATTCAGATCGCGAACGGGAAAGGCGAGGTGAAAGGGTGTCATGGTTGGATCTTTCGCGTCTGGGCCAGGAGGATTCAAACACAACCACATGCGCGAGCCCGTCGCAAACATCGACTTTTCTCGTGCCGACCCGAGCTCGCGCTAAACTGTCGCCAACGGTCCGAAGAAGCCGATGATGCGGGTTATGCGCGTATGCCCAGGATCGAGGAAGGCGATGTCCAGACCCTCGGGAAACGACGATCCATCCGGCAGCACGAACTTCCAGGCAAAACGTGCAATGCCATGATGAACATCCACGCCAGTTGTGCGGAGGATGCGGGCACCCGGATATCTCGCCTGGATTCCCGCTATGTGGGCAAGCAGCTCGTCCGCGCCTGTCGCATGGACGGTTGGATCGGTATAAGTCGCGGAATCGCTCCAGACGGACAACAGCAAGGCTTGCCGCCTGAGCGCATCCCGATCGGACCAGGATGCGCAATATGTGTCGATGAGATGTGTCAGGGACATTGCTATCCGGCCTTTCCCATGAACTGCGACAGTGCGGCGAAATCGTCATGCAGGTGGCCTGCGGCAATCGCCCGCCGGAAGATGGCATCATAACCATCGACCAGGGTGCGGTCGATCTTGCGCACTTCCATCAACTCCGCGAGATGCTGGAACGCACTGTAGTGGGGAGAGATCGACGAAAGCGTCTCGCTGTCCGCTGCCAGCCGGCCCGCGTCGGTGCGCTTGATAAGGTCTGCGACAAGACCTTCGACGACTGGGGCGGTTGCTGTCCATTGCCGTGCCAATTCGCTGAGCTCGATGTTTTCGGCCCGGCACACCGCCATGGATTGCAGCGCGCCGAACAGCGATCCCCACATCAGTGCAAGCAATGCGCTGTCCAGTGCGTTTGCCAGTCCGAGATCGTCGCCGACATGCTGGACATTGCCGCCCAACGCCTGAAGCATGTCCCTGTTTTGCTCGAAGGCCTGTCGTGGCCCGGAGACCAGGATGGTGCCGTGCTCCGTGCCGATGAAATCCGGCGTGGCCATGATCGCACCGTCGAGATAGGTGATGCCATGATCCGTTGCCCATCCGCCGGCTTCGCGTGCGCCGTGGGGCGTGCCGGACGTCAGTTCCATCACCAGCTTGCCGCGAAGAGCCGCCGTGACCTCGCCGCGCAGCAATGCAGCGGTTGCCGGATAGTCGGTGACGTTGACGATGATGATCTCGCTCGCCTCGACAGCATCCAGCACAGACGCTGCAACGGTAGCACCGGCGGCGGCGACCGCTGCAGTCCTTTCGATGGTCCTGTTCCAGGCCGTCGTGCGGTGACCGGCCTTCAAAAGTGCACGGACGAGCGCGGTTCCCATGCGTCCGGTTCCCAAAACAGTGATTGCAGGCTTCATAACGACACTCCATATCGATCGGCTGAAACGGACGGCTTCTTGCCGTTGGCCGAGAACTATGAGGCCGATGCGGTAAGGCCAATACGCACGGAAACGTAAGTGCTTACGCTCCGGTAAGGAGAACGGAGATGAGCAGGCCTGTGGAGAATGGCTTCTCGATCGCGATGAAGCTGGTCGCAGGGAAGTGGAAGATCGATATCCTGTGCGCGCTTTCCACGGCGCCGCGCAGGTTCGGTCGGCTACGTCATTCCATTCCCGACATCAGCGAAAAGATGCTGGCACAGCAATTGCGTGAAATGGAGGCCGATGGGCTTGTCAAAAGGCAGGCCTATCCGGGATTGCCCGCCAAGGTCGTCTATTCGCTGACGGAAAGCGGCGCAGCGCTCTGCGCAGGCGCGGAAGGCTTGTGCCGCTGGAGTGAACAGTTCCCGGGCCGTGCCGAGGCTCAGGCATAGCTGCGGCGGATTGGCTTTCGGCATTGCGCAGACCCGACGGGGACAATAGATGGTGCTACGGCGCCCGCGCAAAGGCGCGGTCGCGGAAAAGCAGGAAATCAGCATGGCCGATACGCTCGACACTTCGAAATTGACCGATCGCGTCGCTGCGCTCGTTGACGCCGCAAGGAAGGCTGGCGCCGATGCAGCGGATGCCGTCGTGGTGCTCGGCCGCTCCACGAGTGTTTCGGTTCGGCTCGGCAAGGTGGAAAACACCAACGCGTCGGAAAGCGAAGACGTGTCCTTGCGCGTTTTCGTCGGCAATTGTGTCGCCTCCGTTTCAGCGACCGCCGCCTCGGATCCAAAGTCGCTGGCCGAAAGAGCGGTGGCGATGGCGAAGGTCTCTCCCGAAGACCCGTATCAGGGGCTCGCCGATCCCTCGCTGCTTGCGAGCGGAACGAACGATCTCGACCTTTTCGACAACAGGCAAATTTCCGCCGACCGGTTGCGCGAGGATGCTCTTGCGGCCGAGGAGGCGGCTCTTGCGGTCAAAGGCGTGACCAATTCCGGTGGCAGCGCTGCCGGCGCCGGCATGGGCGGACTGGTACTCGCCACATCGCACGGATTTCTTGGCCAGTATGCCGCCACGCGGTTTTCTCGCTCCGCCAGCGTTATCGCGGGCGAGGGTACCGGCATGGAGCGGGACTATGATTATTCGTCCCGATTGCATTTTGCCGACCTCGATGATCCGGAGGCGATCGGCCGCAGTGCTGGTGAACGGGCTGTCAAGCGCATCGGTGCACGCAAGGTTCCGACCGGCACCGTCACGGTCGTGTTCGATCCGCGCGTAGCGCGTGGTATCGCCGGTCATCTCGCAGGTGCCATCAACGGCGCTTCGGTGGCGCGCAAGACCTCGTTCCTGCGCGATATGATGGGCAAGCAGGTGGCTTCGGCCGCCATAACGGTGACTGACGAGCCGTTGCGCCGGCGTGGTCAGGCTTCGCGTCCTTTCGACGGCGAGGGTGTTGGTGGTGAAAAGCTCCTGATGGTCGACAAGGGCGTGCTCAATCACTGGTTCCTGTCGACCTCGGCGGCGCGCGAACTCGGCCTCACCACCAATGGCCGCGGCGCTCGCAGCGGGTCGCAGGTTTCGCCCTCATCCACCAACCTCGCCATCGAACCGGGTGATCGCTCGCCCGAGGAATTGATCGGCGCCTTGAAGGCCGGCTTCTATGTCACGGAGGTGTTCGGCCAGGGCGTCAACATGGTGACCGGCGAATACAGCCGCGGCGCCTCCGGTTTCTGGATCGAGAACGGCGAACTCACCTATCCGGTCTCCGAGGTGACGATCGCCTCGAATCTCAAGACGATGTTCCTCGGGCTCGTGCCGGCCAATGACCTCGACCGCGAATACGGCACTGCTGCGCCGACGTTGCTCATCGAAGGAATGACCCTTGCCGGAAGTTGATGCAGCGAGCCTCGCCGGCGCGGATGAAGACCTTGTCTTGTTGCGTGATGCTGCGCGCGAAGCCGGCGTGATCGCGCTGCGCTATTTTGGCAAGAACCCGGAAGTCTGGATGAAGGGTGGCACGTCTCCAGTGAGCGAGGCCGACTATGCGGCCGACACCTATCTGCGCAACACGCTGCTGGCGGCCCGGCCGGACTATGGCTGGCTGTCGGAAGAAACGGCTGACGGTCCGGAGCGACTGACGGCGCGCCGTGTCTTCGTCGTCGATCCGATCGATGGAACGCGCGGCTTTCTCGATGGGCTGAAATTCTGGTGTGTCAGCGTCGCGGTGGTCGAAGATGGCAAGCCGATCGCCGGCGTACTCGAATGTCCGGCGGCGCACGAAACCTATTGGGCGACACCCGGTGGCGGTGCCTTCCTCAACGGCGAGCGCATCAAGGTTCGCAACACGCCCGCCATTGCTGAACTGGGTGGGCCAAAAGCCTTGCAGGACCTGGTGCCGGAACCCTGGCAAGGAAGGCTGAAGCGCACAACCTATATCCCTTCCCTGGCGTATCGGCTGGCGATGATTGCGAAGGGCAGTCTTGACGCAACTTTCGTCAAGCCGAATGCCCATGATTGGGATATTGCTGCCGCCGAGCTCATCCTGCGTGAAGCAGGCGGGCGGCTGATCGACAGCCAGGGGACCACGCCCGCCTTTGGCAAGGAGAAGGTCAGCCACGGCGCGCTGGCCGCAGGAAGCGGCGAAATGCTTGCCATGATGGCGGGCGTGATTTCCAGCCACGCCGGCTGAGGCGTTTCATAGGTTTCAAAATTGGCGGCTTTGGTCTAGACCAAGCACCAAATCACATGATGTGAAGGACGGACATGACCGGGGAAGACGGAAAGAAACAGCTTTTGCACCTGGTGTTCGGTGGCGAACTGACGACGCTCGGCGGCAGCGAGTTCCGCGATCTCGACGCACTCGACATCGTCGGCATCTATCCCGACTATCAGTCGGCGCTGAACGCCTGGAAGTCCAAGGCGCAGGCCAGCGTCGACAATGCGCATATGCGCTATTTCGTCGTGCACCTGCATCGCCTGCTCGACCCGCAGGGCCAGGCCAGCGCGTGACGATGGAAGAACAGGTGGCGAAACCGCAGGCCGAACAGCCCGCGGCCGAACGGAAACGCTCCAACAGCGCGCTGAAACCGCTGTGGAAAAAGGTGCGTGAGCCGCTTGCCCAGTCGCGTTTCGTCAAAGGCCTGATCGTCAGCCTGTTCACGCTGGCGATGCGCTTCATCCGGCTCACCAATCCGCGTCTCGCCCAATCCGCCAGGTTCAGCGACAAGGAATATGAAGGCATCGAGCCAGGCATCATCGCGCTCTGGCACGGCCAGCACATCCTGATGCCGGCTTTCTACCCTTCGAAGCGTGGACTGGTCGCCATGGTGTCGCGCAGTGCCGATGCCGAGATCAACGCGGAGGTCATTGAACGTTTCGGCATCGAGACCGTGCGCGGGTCGGGTGGCCGGGCGGATGCCCGCCACGTTGACAAGGGCGGCGCCAAAGCGCTGATCGGGCTCAAGAAATCGCTGATGGCCGGCAAGAATGTCTGCATGATCGCCGATATTCCACACGGTACACCGCGTGATGCCGGACTCGGCGTCATCCTGCTCGCCAAACTGTCGGGCCGCCCGATCATCCCGGCAGCACTTGCCACCAGCCGCCGCAAGGTGCTGGAGAAGAGCTGGGACAAGACCACCATCAACCTGCCGTTTGGCCGTTCGGCGATCGCGGCAGGCGAGCCCATCTTCGTGGCGAGCAATGCCGACGAGGCCGAGATGGAGCGCAAGCGTGTCGAACTCACCGACGCGCTGAATGCTGTGACTGCCAAGGCCTACCATATGGTGGATGCGCCACGATGAGCGAGCGCTGGGCCCGGGTGATGCTTTCGCTCTACCGCGCAGCCGGTTCGGCCGCTTATCCGCTCGCCGGTCCCTATGTCGCCTGGCGCGCCTCCAAGGGCAAGGAGGACCGCGCCCGCAGCCGTGAACGCTACGGCGTTGCCAGCCAGGAACGACCGGATGGGCCGCTGATCTGGGTGCACGCGGCAAGCGTTGGTGAAACAAATGCAGTGGTGCCGCTGGTGCGCTCGATCCTCGACTACGGCGTCACCGTCGTGCTGACGACCGGCACCGTAACGTCGGCCAAGCTGGTGGCGGAGCGGCTGGGTGACCGCGTCATCCATCAATATGTGCCGCTGGACCTGAGGCCGGCGGTGAGCCGTTTCCTCAATCACTGGCATCCCGACCTCGTCATCATCGCCGAGTCCGAGATCTGGCCGAACACCATCCTGGAGCTCGGCGCGCGCAGCGTGCCGCAGGTGCTGGTCAACGGGCGGCTTTCCGATCGTTCCTTCGCTTCGTGGAAGAAACGTTCCAACATCGCCGAGGCCCTGTTCGAGAACCTTGCCCATGTGGTCGCTCAATCGGAAGTCGATGGCGAGCGTTTCCGGGCCCTCGGTGCGCGACCGGTAACGGTTTCCGGCAACCTCAAGGTCGACACGCCGCCACCGCCGGTGAACGCGGGTGAATTGGCCTTGCTCAGCCGCCAGATCAACGGGCGCCCGACATGGGCCGCCATCTCCACCCACGATGGTGAGGAAATCATTGCCGCAGAGGTGCACAAGACGTTGGCCTCACGGCACCCAGGCCTGCTTACCATTGTCGTGCCGCGCCACCCGGATCGCGCCGAGGCGCTTGTCGAAACATTTGCCGGCATGGGGCTTGCCGTTGCTCGGCGCAGCCTGGACGACCAGATCACGCCCGATGTCGACATCCTGCTGGGCGACACGATCGGCGAGATGGGGCTTTATCTCAGGCTTACCGAGATCGCCTTTGTCGGCCGTTCGCTGACGTCGGAAGGCGGCCAGAACCCACTCGAACCGGCCATGCTGGAGACAGCAGTCCTTGCCGGCCGTAATGTGCAGAATTTCCGCGACTCCTATCAGAGACTGCTGGACGCTGGCGCCGCCAAGCTGGTGCGGGATCGCCCGATGCTGGCCGGTGCCGTCAACTTCCTGCTCTCCAATGAAAGCGCGCGCCGCGAGATGATGGCGGCGGGTGCCGCGACCGTCGAGCAGATGCGCGGTGCGCTGGCCACGACGCAGAGAGCGCTTGAGCCCTATATCCAGCCGCTTGTCGTCAAGGCCCGTCTCAAGGTGGCGGGAGGCCGCTGAGCATGGCGAGCGAAGCGCCGCCGTTCTGGTGGGAAAAACCGGACTGGCGCGCCCATCTGCTTTCACCCGTCTCCTGGATTTACGGCGCGGTTGCCGGTCGCCGCATGCGTTCGGCGAAACGGGAAAAGATCGACGTACCAGTGCTTTGCGTCGGAAATTTCACGGTGGGCGGCTCCGGCAAGACGCCGGTCGCGATTGCGCTCGCAAGGCATGCGAAACAGCAGGGCCTGAAACCGGGTTTCCTGTCTCGCGGCCATGGCGGCTCCTTTGGCGAGCCGCATATCGTCGATCCGCATCACGATGCAGCCAAACATGTCGGCGACGAGCCGCTGCTTCTGGCTGAGCATGCCCCGGTGGCGGTGTCGCCGAACCGCGCAGCCGGCGCCCGTATGCTGATCGACAAGGAAGGCTGCGACTTCCTCATCATGGACGACGGCTTCCAGAGCGCGCGCATCCATATCGATTTTGCGCTTGTCGTGGTCGACGCCCGCTACGGCATCGGCAATGGTCGTGTCATTCCGGGCGGACCGCTGCGCGCGCCGGTGCTCACGCAACTTCTCTATGCGGATGCGCTGCTCAGAATGGGGGATGGTGCCGCTGCCGACGCCGTGGTGCGGCAGGCTGCACGTGCCGGCAAACCGATCTTTGCCGCTCGTGCCCGGCCGAGTGACGCCAAGATGCTCGTCGGGCGACGTCTGCTCGCCTTCGCCGGCATCGGCCATCCGGAGAAATTCTACGACACCGTGGCGGAAGCTGGCGGCAAGGTGGCGCTCAGCCGTTCATTTCCCGATCATCACGTCTATGCCGAGGACGAACTGGCCGAATTGCTCTCGACCGCCAAAGCTGCGGATCTCGGGCTTGTCACCACGGCCAAGGACGCCGCGCGCCTGCGCCATGGCTCCCTCCCGCCAGGATTCCTGGAAACGCTCAGCGTACTTGAAATCGAAACGGTGTTCGAGCCGGATCACACGCCGCAGCGCATTGTCGATGAGACCCTCGAAGCTTGGCGCAGGCGGCGGATCAACGGCTAGCTTCTTCTCTCCTGCTGTAAAGATGCCTTATCAGCTCCGCTTGCGCAAATCCGGGTTGGATTCGATTTCGCGCTGCAGGGAAGCGGCAGCGCTGACATAAGGCTCCTGCCGTGCCACGCTCCAATACTTCAATTCGTCGAGAGCGATGCTCTCGCCGGTTACGGCGCAGCGCACGAAGGCGCCCGGGCTGGTAACCTGGAAATCGCCGTCCAGGTAGCGGATGCGGGCTTCCCGGCCACCGGGACCCTCGAAACGGTTCATCATCGCGATCGACCTGTGCTCGAACGGCCAAGCTTGTTGACAGCTCCTGGCCTCGAGCGTTTCCGCCACAAAATAGAGGCAAGGTCAAGCAGGGGCCAGCTTCACACAACGCAGACGGCTTATTGTCGGGCGAAATGACGCTTGGATCATCATGGTCGCTGCCATCTCCCGCCTCGCTTCCCTGCTCAAGCAGGCAACGGCCGGTGATGTGCCGTTGCCGACGGCCAAACCGGATCCAGCCAAAACAGAGTTGATCAGGACGCTGGTGGTGCCTCGCGCGCCACTCGGTGCGGAGCCGATGCCGTCGCTCGCGCCACCCCTGGTTGTGCCGACGAAGGCTGCCATGGCACAAAAGGAGGCGTCATCGCAGATCCTCCAGGCGTATCGCGCGGCGCTCGATCTGGAAGAAATCGCGCCAGCCTCGATCAATCAGCGGTCATCATCGGTGAGGGGAGCCGGTGCCGAGGCGGAAACAGCCGCTCGTGCCCCGTCGGCTCAGCCGGCAGGTCCGGATGGAGCGCTTTCCGGTGCCCGCGTCCCATCGGTACCCGGCTACGTGCCCGCCTTGCCGCTTGCGGCAATCGCGCGGCAGATCGAAGGGGATGAAGCGAGCACACGCAAGCGGCGGCCGGTCCATGCGTCGGCGACGCGCGGAAGGTCGGGAGAGACCTCACTGGAAACGGTGGTCAGCGCCCGCGCGATTGCCTTTGGCCTCGCAGCATTCGCATTGCTGTTGCTGATCGTTCTCCTGGTGTTTTAGAGCAGACGGGGCATCTCGTCTCGATCCATCACACTTGGTATCAGCGGTCCGCGTCCAGAAAACTGTGCAGCCGTTCACGGGGCACGCTGGCTGCATTGGAGATACGCCGGGCAAGTTCCACAGCCGCTGTGCGGGGTTTTCCGGCCGGCCGGTCGAGCCAATAGGATACTGGGTTCAAGGCTGTCCGCTTGTCGACCGCCACGACGCGTCCGGCTGCGACCTGGCCTTCGGCGAGAGGCGGCCGGGCCAGGGCGACGCCGAGCCCATAGGCGGCGGCATCCAGAACGAGGTTGTAGTCTTCGAAGCGTCGATCCTGCGGGCGGGGGCGATAGTCGACGCCTTGCTCACCGAACCACGCGCGCCAACCCGAGGCATCGGAATCGTGGATCAGGGGGTATTTCAGCAGCCGCGCGGCCTCGCCGGTACCGATCTCAGTCGCCAGTTCCGGCGAGGCGATCGGAAACATGTGTTCCTCGAAAAGCTGCATCGCTATGCGCTCGGGGACGCGCCCGCGGCCACAGCGGATGGAAAGGTCTATGCCTTCGTCGGCGAGGTCGATCTGGCGGTTATCGACATCGAGCACGATCCTGATTTTCGGGTCGCCGCTTTCCAGCCTTGCCATGCGCGGCATCAACCAGAGCCCGCTGATCGAAGGAATGGTCGCCAGCCGCACCACCGCCGTGCCTCTCGGCTCGACCCATCGATCGGAATTGGAGGCGATCAGCGCAAAAGCCTCGCTAGT
Source organism: Mesorhizobium sp. NPDC059025 (assembly GCF_042739655.1). Taxonomy (NCBI): domain Bacteria; kingdom Pseudomonadati; phylum Pseudomonadota; class Alphaproteobacteria; order Hyphomicrobiales; family Phyllobacteriaceae; genus Mesorhizobium; species Mesorhizobium sp. NPDC059025. Next base: position 547,918 of record NZ_JBHYIM010000001.1, read on the forward strand.
GCGCAGATGCAGCCGATTGCCCTCGATGGTCAGTGAAACGCCACGTGCTCCGCGTTCGAACAGCTTCAGCCCGAACCAGTCCTCCAGCCGCGCGATCTGACGGCTGACCGCGCCATGGGTGAGGTTGAGCTTGTCGGCTGCCGCAGAGAAACTCCCTGTTTTTGCCGCCGCGTCAAAGGCCCGCAGGGTTTCGAGTGGCGGCAGTATGTCCAAGCTGTGATCCATGCTCACAGCTCATCCTCGATTTCGTCGTTTGTCAATCACATCGGAAAGGCGTTTTCTGCCATCGTGGCCAAGAGTTGGCGCGGAGACAGGATGATGAGTGCACAGATGAGCATGGCGAATTCGGAACAGCGCACGGATGTCACGGCGATGCTGGCGGTGGCGCTCACCGTGGTCGGCTGGGCTTCTGCCTTTCCGGCGATCCGTGCCGGTCTCGCAGCCTTCGGGCCGCTGGAGCTTGGAGCGCTGCGTTTTGCGATCGCCGCCGTGCCCGCCGCGATCTTCCTCGCCATCAAGCGCCCTGCATTGCCCAAACTCAACGAACTGTGGCGGTTCGCCGTCGGCGGCGCAATTTTCGTCGCGCTTTACACGGCGATGCTGAACATCGGCGAGACCACGGTTTCTGCTGGTGCAGCCGCTTTCATCATCAATGTCAGCCCGATCTTCACGGCGATCATGGCGATGTTCCTGCTTGGCGAGCGCTTCCCGGTGCTGGCCTGGGTTGGTACTTTCGTTTCCTTCGCCGGCATTGGTGTCATCGCCATGGGCGAAGGTAACGGGCTGACGTTCAACACCGGTGCATTGCTGATCCTCGGCTCGGCGCTGTGTTCGTCGGTCAACACGATCGTGCAGAAGCCGTTGTTTTCAAGGCACCATCCGCTGACGGTCTCGGCGTGGAACATGGTGCTCGGGGCTTTGTGCCTGGCGCCCTTCTTCCCGGAAAGTCTCGTCCAGGCTTCACACGCGGACAGGGCGGGCCTCACCGCGGTGATCTATCTCGGCCTCATTCCGAGTTTCATATCCTATGCGGCCTGGGCGACGGCCTTGTCGCGCCTGCCGGCAGCACGCGCCTCGAACTATCTCTATCTGGTTTCACCGGTGGCGACGGCGATCGGCTTCGCCTGGCTCGGCGAGGTGCCCACGACACTTGGCATCATCGGCGGCGTGCTCGCGCTTGGGGGCGTGATCATCGTCAACATGAGGCGCTGAAGCCGAAGCCGGGTTATCGCCGGCCGAACAGCCGCTCGATGTCGGCAAGCTTAAGCTCGATATAGGTCGGGCGACCATGGTTGCAGGTGCCTGATCCGGGTGTTGCTTCCATCTGGCGCAGCAAGGCGTTCATTTCGTCAGGCTTGAGCAGGCGGCCAGAGCGTACCGAACCATGGCAAGCCATGGTGGCGGCGATGTGATGGAGGCGTTCCGTCAGCGTTTCGGTGGTGTCGTTGTCGGCGATTTCGTCGGCAAGGTCGCGGACAAGCTGCTGCACGTCGGTCTCGCCCAGCATCGACGGTGTTTCGCGCACGGCGATGGCGCCCGGGCCGAAACGCTCGACGCCAAGACCGAAACGCTTCAGCGTCTCGGCATGCGATGCCAGCCGTTCGGCGTCGTCTTCGGGCAGGTCAACGATTTCCGGCAGCAGCAGCATCTGCGCGGGCACAGGACGGGAATACAGTGCATTCTTCAACGCTTCATAGACAAGCCGCTCATGCGCGGCATGCTGGTCGACGATGACAAGCGAATCCCGGGTCTGTGCAACGATGTAGTTCTCGTGCACCTGCGCGCGCGCAGCGCCCAGCGTAGCGCCGAGCAAGGTTTCTGTTGTCTCGACCTGGCTGGCGCGGGCATCGACGCTGACCGTCGCTCCGGTATCGAACGCTGTCTGCTCATTTTCACGAAAGCCCATGTCGAGCGGACGTTGCGGCGAATGCGCTGCATCGAACCCAATCGGCCCGGAGGCGCGATAAGCCGCGTCGTAGCCACGATGGCCGTTGGCGAGGCCGCCGTGGCCGAAGCTTGCGGCACCAGGCCTGAAGGCGGCCATCATGCCGGCGGCGCCTGTGGTTGCCGCGCGCACACCAGCGCTCGTCAATGCTTCACGGATTGCACCGACGATCAGTCCGCGCACCAGACCAGGATCGCGGAAACGCACGTCGGCCTTCGCCGGATGGACGTTGACGTCTACAGTTGCAGGATCAAGCATCAGGAACAGCGCCACCACGGCGTGCATGTCACGAGGCAGCACATCCATATAGGCGCCGCGGATGGCGCCGGCGATCAGCTTGTCGCGCACGGGGCGGCCGTTGACATAGGCGTACTGCTGCAGAGCGTTGGCGCGCGTGAAGGACGGAATCGAGACATGACCCGTTAGCCGTACACCTTCGCGCATGGCGTCGACGGCAATCGAATTGTCCGGGAACTCGGAGCCCATCACTTGGGCAAGGCGGCGCAACTGCCCTTCCGGGCTGTCCTCCGTTGCCGGCAGCTCCAGCGTCGACCGATCTGCACCAGCCAGCGTGAATCGTACCGCCGGGAAGGCAATCGCGATGCGCTTGATGACATCGCTGGTCGCCGAGCTTTCCGCGCGTTCGCCCTTCATGAATTTCAGCCGGGCAGGTGTGGCAAAGAACAGGTCGCGCACCTCCACCGTCGTGCCGCGGTTGGCTGCTGCGGGCCGTACGGACGCGACGCGCCCGCCCTCGATGCTGATCTCGGCGGCACTATCGCCTTGCGCCGTGCGCGAGCGGATCGACAGTCGCGCCACCGAACCGATTGAAGGCAATGCTTCGCCGCGGAAGCCGAGCGAGCGGATGTCGTTGATGTCGTCTGAAAGCTTGGATGTGCAGTGGCGGGCGACTGCCAGTGCCAGCTCGTGTTCGGGCATTCCGGCACCGTCGTCGGTGACACGGATCAAATTCAACCCGCCTCCAGCCGTTACGATCTCGACACGGCCGGCACCTGCATCGAGCGCATTTTCCACCAGTTCCTTGACGACACTGGCAGGACGCTCGATGACCTCGCCAGCGGCGATCTGGTTGATCATCGTTTCGGAAAGCTGTCGGATGGGCATCGCCCGACTATAGCGGGATTCGTCCAGGCGGCGAATAACCGTGCCCGGCTATTTGATGCAAAGACCACAGGTGAAATCGGCGGAGATTTCCCACCGATTTCAGGTGATCCGCCGGACTTAAGCGCTTTGGATTTTCAAGGAGCGATTGTCCTCGCGCCCGAAGCCCCGAATCTCGATCCGATCACCGTAGACTTCGACGATCGAATAGGCGCTTGTGGCAGGAGTGTCGACCATGCCTTTGAAATTGAGGAAGTATTTGCCCTTGAGCTCGCCGAAGTTGCCGGCGTGGTTGTGGCCGTTGAAATAGGCGACCACATTGCCGGATCCGGTCAGCAATTCCACGACGCGTTCGGAATCCCACATGTTGTGCTCGTTCTCCGGATAGACCGGATAGTGACCCATGACGATCACCTTCTCATTCGCCGACTGTGCTGCCTTGATGGTCTTGCCGAGCCAGTCGAACTGTTCGTCGCTCAACGAGCCGTTCCAGGTCTGCGCGTTGACTGCGCCCTTTGCCTTCAGGTCCTCGAGCCGCCCGGCCGCTATCTCACGACGCGGATCGTCCTTCGGCGGTGCGAACAGGCTGACATCGTTGCCGTCGAGCACGATGAAACGGTAGCCGCCGCCTGCGAAATCATAATAGGCCTTTTGCATGCCGGCGGTGCGCACGACTGAGGTCAGGTACTCAGCAGCCACGTCATAGTCGTGATTGCCGAGCAGGAAGAAGCGCTCGTGCTTCAGCTTGTCGTAGAGCGGCAGGATATGCGCGTAGCTTTCCCAGTGCCGGTCGATGATGTCGCCCAGCGTCGCGACGAAACGCAGGTCTTCCTGATTGAAGGCTTCTATCGCTTCCGACAGTTTCCACAGGCTGTTCGAATAGTAGCGGTTGAGCTTGAGGTTCGGCACCACCGGTGCGTATTGCGGATCGGCGACGATACCGAATTTGAACAGCGGCGCGCCTTCGGCTGCTGCCGCATCGATGGTGAAACCTCCAAACGGTGCAAACATAGCGGCGGCGCCGCCTATCTTGAGGAGGTTGCGTCGGGTGATCATGAAAGCCTCTGCATTGTAAATTTCCAAGGCAGGGTAGGCAGGCTTGGTGACAGCGGCATGAAATCGAGCGTGGTTGTCGCCAGCCGCTGTCTATTCGACTGCAGGTCGTAAAAAAGCCGAGATAGCGGATGCGTGCTATGGAATAGCCGCGCTTCTCACGCGCGATTGGGGGAATCATGAAGCCAGGACTGCTGCTCGCTTTGTCCGTATTGACGTATCCCGGCTCGGCTTTGGCCGGACCGGCCTCGGATGCGGTTATGTTTTTTTACTCGCCGGTCAAATTCGCGGCCGATCCACAGTTTCGGGATCGCTTCACCGACCCCGTCATCAAGCTGTTCCAGCTCAACGATGCTGCCATCAAGAAGCACCCGGATGAGGTCGCGTGCATCGACTTCGATCCGGCTCTGGACGCGCAGGATTATGACGACAAGAGCGTTGCCGACAGTCTGAAGCTTGCCGAGGCGATCGATGGTGACAAGGCGACGGTGACCGCGAGCTTCAATCTGTTCAGCGAAGGCGATGATTCCAAACGCGAAATGGTCTGGGAGCTGAGGCAAGTCGACGGCTTATGGAAGGTGGCGGACATTGCCTCGAAGAGCAACAGCTGGAAGCTCAGCGAACTCGGTTGCTCGGGCGGTGAAGAAGCAGACTAGGCCGATGGTGTTCGGACAACGTTTTTTGCCTTTGTTGCTAGCTGGTTTCCTGGCGATCGGGCCGGTCTGCGGTGCCTTGGCGGAAGGGCTGCTTGGCGCCAAGACAGCGACGGCGCCTGCTGCCGAGGCGGCACCGAGCGCGTCCAGCCTGGCGACGGCTCCCGCTCCGGATTCTCCTGCCGCCCAGGTCAGGCCGTTCTATGCAGATGGTGCGGACCTGGCTTCGGCTGATCGGAACCGCTTCGTTGACCCGGCGAAGACGGTGCTGGAGAAAAACGAAATCCTGAAGAAATCCGGCCAGGGCGATTGCCTCGACCAGAATATGGCGCTCGATGAGGTTCCCTACGACAGGGCGATGCTTGAAAAGACCTTCAAGTCGCTGGAATCGATCAATGGCGATGAGGCGCGCGTCGTGGTCGCCTTCATCGAAGGCACCGAGCCGCATCGGCTGGAGTGGAAGCTGAAAAAGGTCGACGGTGCCTGGAAGATCACCGACCTTTTGTCGGTCACCGGAGAATGGGCGCTCAGCCAGTATCAGTGTGAATGATCTCAGCCCCTGCCGCGGTAGGGGGCGACACCGGTGTCGGGCAGCCAGGCGCCCCTGGGAGGCTCGCCGGTCTGCCAGAATACGTCGATCGGAATGCCACCGCGCGGATACCAGTAGCCGCCGATGCGCAGCCACAATGGCCGCGTGGCTGCCACGACGCGTCGCGCGATCATCACGGTGCAGTCTTCATGGAAGGCGCCATGGTTTCGGAACGAGGTGAGAAACAGCTTCAGCGACTTGGATTCGACCAGGAGCGTGTCCGGCGCATAGTCGATGACGATATGCGCGAAATCCGGCTGACCGGTCACGGGACAGAGCGAGGTGAATTCGGGGCAGGTGAAGCGTACGATCGCGGGCGGACCGTCACCGCGTGTGAAGGGCACGGTTTCCAGGATTGCATGATCGGGGTTGTCCGGGGTTTCAACCCTGGTGCCGAGCTGGGTCAGGTTTTCCGTTGTCGTCATGGGGAGCTCCTTTGAAACAGGCTCTATCCCCAAGGGGCTGCGCAAGCCAGCGCCGAATGAGCGAAGTCAGCTGCGGAAGATCGGCTCGCCGAACGTGGCCGGATCGACATCAACGCCAAGGCCGAGGCCTTTCGGTGGAGTTACGCTGCCGTCAACTATGATGAAGTCAGCCTTGCCGTTGGCGACCGTGACCCAGTTATGGAAATCGACCGTGTGCTGGCGCAACGCTTCCGGCGTCGACAGCAGGAGCCCACAGTAGGCGGCGGTGTCGATCTGCGCGCCGCCGGTATCCTCGATGGTGATCTTCAGATTCCGGGCGATGGCAATGTCGCGGATCAGCTTTGCCTTGGTCAGGCCGCCGACGCGCGCGAGCTTGATGGTGATGCCGTCAACCAGTCCGTCGGCGATGGCTCGCAGCAAGGTATCGGCGCCGTCTATGGTTTCGTCGAGGACGAGTGGCCGGTCGCAGGCCGGGCGGATGGCGAGATTTTCCTCATAGCTCGCACAGGGCTGTTCCAGCGTGTAGTCGAGCCCACGTGTCGCCTGCAGGAAATGGCGGGTCTCGGCGGTTCCCCAACTGCCATTGGCATCGCAGAACAGCACCGTGCTGGACGGCACGGCGGCGCGTACGGCCTCGAGACGCGCGATATCGTCATTGACGTCGAGGCCGACCTTGACCTGCAGCCGGTGGTACCCTTCGGCGATGTATTTCCTGGCCCGCGCGGCCATGGCATCAGGGCTTTCCTGCGCCAGCGAACGATAGAGCGGGATGGCGCTGCCTTCCGCGCCACCGGCCATCGCTGCCAGTGACAGACCCCTTTGCTTGCCGGCAAGGTCCCAAAGCGCCATGTCGATCGCGGCCTTGGCATAGGGATGGCCCTTGAGCAGCAGGTCCATGCGGCGGTTGAGCGCCTCGATGCCGGTCGCATCCTCGCCGATCAGCCGCGGGACCAGTTCGCGCATGGCAGCGCGCGCGCCTTCGGCAAAGGCCGGATCGTAGAAGGAACCCAGCGGCGCCATCTCGCCATAACCCTTGCTGCCGTCGTGGCTGGCGATCTCGACGATGGTGGAATCGAACCCTTCGGCGCTGCGTCCGCCCGAGCAGGTGTAGGTACCGTCCCGGAATGGCTGCCATTGCCGGTAGAGGGTGATCGAGGCGATGGTCATGCAGGGCTCCGCTAGCGCGTCTGGTGCGATTATGCCGCCATGCTAGCGGTCTGGAACGGGGTATGCCGCGAAGGAAACGGCAGTTGTGCCGGTCGTTTTTATGCTAGCCTCCGGCCTGCGCGTCGCAGTATGCCTTGCCGGCCCTCAGGGAGACCGTCGTTCATGACCCAAAGCTTTCTCGCCCATCTCGACACTGAACTGGCCGGCCTGAAGGTGGCAGGGCTCTACAAGTCCGAGCGGGTCATCTCGTCCATGCAGTCAGCCGAGATCGAAGTGGCTGGCGAGAAGGTGCTGAATTTCTGCGCCAACAACTATCTGGGCCTTGCCGACAATGCGGAGTTGCGCGCGTCGGCGCAGAAGGCGCTGGACCGTTACGGCTACGGCATGGCCTCCGTTCGTTTCATCTGCGGGACCCAGGAGGAGCACAAGCAGCTCGAAGCCAGGATCTCCTCCTTCCTCGGCCTGGAAGACACTATCCTCTACGGCTCCTGCTTCGACGCGAATGGCGGCTTGTTCGAGACGTTGCTCGGTGAGGAAGACGCGGTGATTTCAGATGCGCTGAACCATGCCTCGATCATCGACGGCGTGCGTCTCTCCAAGGCCAAGCGGTTCCGTTATGCCAACAACGACATGGCGGCGCTCGAAGAGGAGCTGAAGAAAGCCGAAGGCAGCCGTTTCAAGCTGATCGCCACCGATGGTGTCTTCTCCATGGACGGTATCATCGCCAATCTGCAGGGCGTCTGCGATCTCGCCGAGAAATATGGTGCGATGGTGATGGTCGACGACAGCCATGCCGTTGGCTTCGTCGGCAAGCATGGCCGCGGCTCGGCCGAGCACTGTGGCGTCGAGGGGCGGGTGGACATCATCACCGGCACGCTTGGCAAGGCACTGGGCGGCGCTTCCGGCGGCTATACATCCGGCAGGCGGCAGGTGGTGGACTGGCTGCGCCAGCGATCGCGGCCCTATCTGTTTTCCAATACTCTGATGCCGGCGATCGCGGCCGCCTCGCTCAAGGTTTTTAACATCATCGAACAGGGCGACGCGCTGCGTGAAAAGCTCTACGCGAATGCGACGCATTTCCGCTCCTCGATGAGCAAGCTCGGCTTCACGCTTGCCGGCGCAGACCATCCGATCATCCCGGTGATGCTTGGTGATGCGACGCTGGCACAGCAGATGGCAGCCAAGATGCTGGAGCGCGGCATCTACGTCATCGGCTTTTCATTCCCCGTCGTGCCCAAGGGACAGGCGCGCATCCGCACGCAGATGTCGGCGGCGCATTCCACCGCCGATATCGATCGCGCGGTCGCGGCTTTCGGCGCGGTCGGCAAGGAACTCGGCATCATTTCCTGAGGAAGAACAGAATGTCCAACATGATGCGCGCACTGGTGAAGGCAAAGGCCGAGCCGGGAATCTGGATGGAACGCGTGCCGGTTCCCGAGATCGGCCCCAACGACGTGCTGATCAAGGTCAAGAAGTCAGCGATCTGCGGTACGGACGTCCATATCTACAACTGGGACCAGTGGGCACAGAAGACGGTGCCGGTGCCGATGGTGACGGGACATGAATTCGTCGGCACCATTGCCGATGTCGGTTCCGCAGTGACCGAATACAAGGTCGGCCAGCGCGTGTCGGGCGAAGGCCACATCGTCTGTGGCCATTGCCGCAATTGCCGGGCGGGCAGGGGCCATCTGTGCCGCAACACGCTCGGCGTCGGCGTCAACCGGCCTGGCTCGTTCGGCGAATATGTCGCCATCCCGCAGCACAATGTCGTACCGATCCCCGACGACATTCCGGATGAAATCGCGGCGATCTTCGATCCGCTCGGCAATGCGGTTCATACCGCATTGTCGTTCGATCTGGTCGGTGAGGACGTGCTGGTGACTGGTGCTGGCCCGATCGGCATCATGGGCGCACTGGTGGCGCAATGCGTCGGCGCGCGCAAGGTCGTGATCACGGACATCAACCCGACCCGACTGGCGCTGGCCCGGAAGCTGGGCGTGCGTCATGTCGTGGATGCGTCGAAGGAGAAATTGCGCGACGTGATGCACGACGAAGGCATGACCGAGGGTTTTGACATCGGGCTGGAGATGTCCGGTTCGGCCGTTGCCTTCCGGGACATGATCGACACCATGAACAATGGCGGCAAGATCGCCATTCTCGGTATCGCTCCGACCGGCTTCGAGATCGATTGGAACAAGGTCATCTTCAAGATGCTGCATCTCAAGGGCATCTATGGCCGTGAGATGTTCGAGACCTGGTACAAGATGATCGCGCTGGTGCAGGGGCCGCTCGATGTCAGCGGGCTGATCACACACCGTATCGGCATCGACGATTATCAGTCAGGCTTCGATGCCATGCGCAGCGGCAATTCCGGCAAGGTGGTCATGGACTGGTAGGAAAAAAATTTTCTTGCTGGTGGATATTTTTCGAATAAGTTTTGTTGCCGTGCCGCAAGCTGATTTGCTAATGCAGGCAACTTTCTTGTGCAAGCTCTCGCCCCGAGGATCGGAATGATGCTCGGGGTGATGTGTAAGAGCCGGAATTCCGACGATGCGCCGCCACATCCGCTCCTTCACCGCGCGCCATGAGCCTTCCAGCCATGCGCTCTCGCACGCCAAGTCCGGCATTGGTGCCGTCATCGGCATCGGCGCGGTCGGCGGCCTCGCCGCGCTGACCGATCTGCCACTGCTGCTGGCGCCACTTGGCGCTACGGCGGTGTTGATCTTTGGCCAGCCGGCCAGCCCGCTGGCGCAGCCGGCCAACGTGTTCGGGGGCTATCTTCTGGCGACGATCGTTGGTGTCGGGGCTGCCTTGGCGCTCCCGGGAAGCTGGACAGTTGCAGCCTTGGCCGTGGGCCTCGCGATCGCCCTGATGTCGATGCTGCGCGTCACCCATCCGCCTGCCGGCGCCGTGCCATTGATTGCGCTCGCTGCACCGCTGCAGAGCGCGTCTCTGTTCGGCACGATCCTGATCGGCTCCATCAGTCTCGTCGGGCTCGGCGTCGTCCATCACCGCCTGCCGCCGCGTCTTCATTATCCGCGCCGGGTGGAGTGAGGGACAGGGCGGCCTCAATTGCGTCCAGCGCCGCAGTCATTGCTCCGCGCCCAGGCTCTTTGATCCGCGACAGTAATTCCCGTTCGAACGTCTTCGCCAGCGGTACCATGTCGCAATAGGCGGCAAGGCCTGCTCTGGTGAGCGCCAGGTGCTCGATGCGCCGGTCCTTCTCGTCCGGCGTGCGGGTCAGCCAGCGTCGTCGCTCCAGTTCGGCCACGGCCCGCGAGACCTTGGTCTTGTGCATTGCAGACTGTTCGCCAAGTTCCTTGGCAGTCATCGACCCGCGCTGACCAAGCCCGGACAGGGTGCGCCATTCCGGGCGCGTCAGGCCAAGGCGGTCCTTGTAGATGCGAGCGAACTCGCGGCTGACCAGATCGGCCAGATGATAAAGCCGGTAGGGCAGGAAAGTTTCCAGTTCGAGGATGTCTTCTTTGCTTGCCATGGTGCTCATTTCGGTTGAGCTTCAACGGTGGTGGCCGTGCCGTTGATAGTTACATTTTCAATGGTTACAGATGTAACCAGTTTGGTCAATCAAGGGAGGATGCCTTGGCCTTTTCCTACATGCCTGGCTTCGGCAATGATTTCGAAACCGAGACGCTGCCGGGTTCGCTGCCGCAGGGGCGCAACTCACCGCAGCGGCCGGCCTATGGGCTTTATGCCGAGCAGTTGTCGGGCTCGCCCTTCACCGCGCCGCGCGGCACGAACGAGCGCTCCTGGCTCTACCGGATCCGGCCGAGCGTCAAGCACACCGGACGCTTCAAGGCCGCGAGTTATCCGTTCTGGAAGACTGCCCCCAATGTCGGCGACCATGAACTGGCGCTTGGCCAATATCGCTGGAATCCGACACCGATGCCGAAGGAGCCGACCGATTTCATCGCCGGCATCCGCACCATGACGACGGCCGGCGATGCGCTCGGCCAAAGCGGCATGGCGGCGCATATCTATGTCGCCAACAGATCGATGGTCGACGACCACTTCTTCAATGCCGATGGCGAGATGCTGGTGGTGCCGCAGATCGGCCGGCTGAATTTCATTACTGAGATGGGCGTCATCGAGATGCGGCCCGGTGAGATCTGTGTTCTGCCGCGCGGACTGGTGTTCAAGGTCGAGCTGCTCGATCCGGAAGTGCGCGGCTATATCTGCGAGAACTACGGTGCCAAGTTCACCATGCCGGACCGCGGCCCGATCGGCGCCAACTGCCTGGCCAACCCACGCGACTTCAAGACGCCCTGCGCATGGTTCGAGGAAAAGGAAGAGCCCTGCCGGCTGATCGTCAAATGGTGTGGTTCATTCCACGCCACGGAACTTGACCATTCGCCGCTCGACGTTGTCGCCTGGCACGGCAACTATGCGCCGTATAAGTATGATCTTGCTACTTTTTCGCCGGTCGGTGCTATCCTGTTCGATCATCCGGACCCGTCGATCTTCACGGTGCTGACGGCGCCGAGCGGCGAGGAAGGCACCGCCAATGTCGACTTCGTCATCTTCCCGCCGCGCTGGCTGGTGGCCGAGAACACCTTTCGTCCACCCTGGTACCATCGCAACATCATGAGCGAGTTCATGGGCCTGATCCATGGCCAGTACGATGCCAAGGAAGAAGGCTTCGTTCCGGGAGGCATGAGCCTGCACAACATGATGCTGGCGCATGGCCCGGATGCTCCCGGCTTCGAAAAGGCGTCCAAGGTCGAACTGAAGCCGGTGAAACTCGACCACACCATGGCATTCATGTTCGAGACGCGCTTCCCGCAGATGCTGAGCCGCTATGGCGCGGAGCTACCGACCCTGCAGGAAGACTATGTCGATTGCTGGAAGGACCTGAGGAAACGCTTCAACGGCACGCCGGAAGGGGATTGGAGCTAGCGAGTCAATTTATTCGTCTCCGTTGTCGGAAACGGCGGCTCGTATTCGTCCTATGATCGTCAAAACCCCTAGAGGAGATGGATCATGACCTATGTCGATGGCTTTGTTCTGCCGGTACCGCAGGCGGAGTGGGAGGAATATCGAAAGAACGTCGATCTCGCCGCGACCGTCTGGATGGAGCACGGCGCTTTGTCCTATGTTGAAGCCGAAGCCGATGATGTGCCGGATGGTGAGATCACCTCTTTCCCGCTTGCAGTGAAGAAGGAAGCGGGAGACAAAATTGTATTTTCCTACGTCACCTACAAATCGCGCGAGCATCGCGACGCGGTGATGGGGAAAGTGATGGCGGACCCCCGTATGCAGCCGGGCATGCAAAATATGCCTGCCTATATGAGACGGCTGATCTATGGTGGGTTCAAAGTCTTCATGGAACGATAAGGGGAACTGAATGAAGCTTGCCACCTTGAAGAACGGGACACGCGACGGAAAGCTTGTCGTCGTGTCCCGAGATCTGACGCGCCTGACCGATGCTTCGTTTCTGGCGCCGACACTGCAGGCGGCACTCGACAACTGGCGTCGCATCGCTCCGCATCTGGCGGCGCTGGCGGAGTCGCTCGAGCACGGTTCGGTTCCTTCGGAGCGCTTCCATGAGCACGACGCTCATTCGCCGCTGCCGCGTGCGTACCAGTGGGCCGACGGTTCGGCCTACGTCAATCACGTCGAACTGGTGCGCAAGGCACGCAACGCCGAAATGCCGGCAAGCTTCTGGACCGACCCATTGATGTACCAGGGCGGGTCGGACGCGTTCGTCCCGCCGCGAGATCCGATCCACATGGCTGACGAGGCCTGGGGTATCGACCTCGAAGCCGAGGTCGCCGTCATCGTCGACGACGTACCGATGGGAGCAGACAAGGAACAGGCGCGTGAAGCGATCCGGCTGGTCATGCTGGTCAACGACGTCACGCTGCGGGCGCTGACGGCGCCGGAACTCGCCAAGGGTTTCGGTTTCTTCCAGTCAAAGCCCTCCTCGGCGTTTTCGCCTGTGACGGTTACTCCGGATGAACTCGGCGATGCCTGGGATGGCGGCAAGCTGCACCTCCCGCTTTGCGTCGATCTCAATGGAAAGCCGTTCGGCCGCGCCAATGCCGGCATCGACATGACCTTCGATTTCCCGGCCCTTATCGTGCACGCAGCCAAGACCAGGCCGCTTTCGGCGGGCGCGATCATCGGTTCGGGGACGATTTCCAACAAGAAGGACGGTGGTCCGGGCAAGCCTGTCGCTGAAGGCGGCTCCGGCTATTCCTGCATTGCGGAACAGCGTATGATCGAGACCATCGAGAGTGGCGAGGCGAAAACCCCGTTTTTGCGTTTCGGTGACACGGTGCGCATCGAGATGAAGGACAAGACCGGGCATTCGATCTTCGGCGCCATCGAGCAGAAGGTGGAAAAATACGAGCACTAGGCAGAAAGGGAAGCGGAATGCGCAATCGGTTTTTGCCGGCAGTCGCGATCCTGCTTCTCGGTCTGACGCCCGCGCTGGCGCAGCAGGAAACGGCTGCGCTGGCCGAGCGCTATATGAAGCTGCCGGCGCTGCAGAACATGCTGGATTCCATCCTTGGACCGGATTTCGTCAACCCGATGATGGCTGCGATGGGCGGCGATGCCTTGCCGCAGGACAAACGTGACCGGTTGGCGAAAATTGTCAGCGAAGAAATTTCCGCCGTCAGGCCGCAGATGGAAAAGGCAATGATCCAGGCCGCGGGCCAGACTTATACGGTGGCGGAACTCGAAGCTCTGATCAAGTTCAACAGTACGCCCGAAGCGGTGTCGATCATGGGCAAGCTGAAGTCGTTCAATGCGGCATACTTTGCGGGATTCGGCACGACGATGCAGGACATGCAGTCGAAGATACAGCAGCGTGTGAACAGCGAGCTGTCGGCTAAATAGCCTGACGTTGACGGCCGGGCTCCAGATGCACGGATTTGAGTGATGCAGCTACTCGATCATCTTCGCCGGATGGCCGCCAACAATCTCTGGTCCAACGACCGCCTCTATCGGGCCGTGACGGCTCTCAAACCTGGCGAATTCGGGGCTGACCGCGCCAGCTTCTTTCCGTCGATCAGGGCGACGCTGAACCATGTGCTGTCGGTCGATCTCTATTATCTCGACATGGTGGAAGAGGGTGGCGTCGGCCTCGCCGTCTTTGACGGCTGGACGGATTTCGAGACGCCTGACAGGCTGGCTGCGGTCCAGGCCGAGACCGACCGGCGGCTGTTGTCGTTTTGCGAAGACCTGACCCAATCCGACCCTGATCGGCGCGTATCAACCGACCGGGGTGACGACGGCATCATCCCGGAGCGTATCGGCGACCTGCTGGCGCATCTGTTCCTGCACCAGATCCATCACCGCGGGCAGGTGCACGCCATGCTGTCCGGCACGTTGGTCAAGCCGCCGCAACTCGACGAATTCCTGCTCGACTACGACATCAAGCTCAGGAAAAAGGAGGTCGAGCGCCTGGGACTCTGACGCGCTCGACCTGTGAGCCGGTTTACGGTCTGACTATTCGGCAGCCTGCACCTTCAGCACGCCGCGCTTGATCTGGTCCTGCTCGATCGATTCAAACAGGGCGCGGAAATTGCCTTCGCCGAAGCCCTCGTCGCCCTTGCGCTGGATGAACTCGAAGAAGATCGGGCCGATCACGGTCTTGGAGAAAATCTGCAGCAGGATCTTGGTCATGCCGCCATTCAACACGCCTTCGCCGTCGATGAGGATGCCATGCTTCTTCATGCTTTCGATCGGTTCGTCATGGCCGTTCACACGGGCATGCGACATCTCGTAATAGGTATCCGGTGGGCCGGGCATGAATTTCAGCCCGTTGTCGGCCAGCCTGTCGGTGCCGGCATAGATGTCGTCGGTGCCGACCGCGATGTGCTGGATGCCTTCGCCCCTGTACTTCTTCAGATACTCGGCGATCTGGCTGGTATCATCCTTGGATTCGTTCAGCGGGATGCGGATCTTGCCGCAGGGTGAGGTGATGGCGCGGCTGACGAGGCCGGTGATCTTGCCGTCGATGTCGAAGAAGTGGATCTGCTTGAACCCGAACAGATCGCGGTAGAAATCCCACCACTTGTCCATGTTGCCGCGGTAGACATTGTGGGTGAGGTGGTCGAGGAAATAGAAACCGACGCCGGCCGGCTTTGGATTGCGTTCGCCGATCCAGTCGAATTCGGCGTCGTAGGTCGAACCCCTGGCGCCGTACTTCTCGACAAAATAAAGCAGTGAACCGCCGATGCCGACAATGGCGGGAACATCGAGTGCCTTGTCGGTACCTTCATAGGGCGTGGCGCCCTTGGAAACGGCGTGGTCGAAAGCGTGCCTGGCATCGACCACGCGCCATGCCATCGACGGAGCACATGGGCCGTGCTCATCGACGAACTTCATGGCATGCGAGCCGGGTTCGGCATTGAGGACGTAGTTGATGTCACCCTGACGCCAGACCGAGATATTCCTGGTCTTGTGGGTGGCGACTTTCGTGTAGCCCATGCGGGTGAACAGTTCGGCGAGCTTCTCGGGTTCCGGATGGGCGAATTCGACAAATTCGAAACCGTCGGTGCCGGCGGGATTGGCTTCGCTGATGGTGGCGGGCGGTGCGTCGTGCGGGAAGGGACCCATGGCAAATCCTCCGGTTCGTCTCCAGTTACGCCGAGTATATGCCTGACCACCCGCACGGTGCTTGCATTCGGGCGTCTGTGCGGATCATAATATGCGAGCTTTGTGCATAGTTGGGGGTCATATGGCCGAAATCGCGCGTATTGATCATTTTGACCGCAAGATATTGGCTCTTTTGCAGGGTGATGCGCGGCTTACGAACAACGACCTGTCAGTGCGCGTGAACCTCTCGGCATCGCAATGCTCGCGCCGACGGCAACGGCTGGAGGAGGAAGGTTATATCCGCAACTACCAGGCCGTGCTTGACCGCGACAGGCTGGGCTTTTCGCTGGTCAATGTCATCACCGTGACGCTTGCCACCCACAACCGCGACAATGCCCGCCGCTTCGCGGAACTGGTCAAGCGGCTGCCAGAGGTGCAGGAGGCGCACGCGTTGACCGGCGAGATGGACTATATTCTCAAAGTGGTCACGCCGGACCTGAAATCATTGTCGGAATTCGTCAACAACGAGCTGCTGCCGCACGAATCCGTGCAACACGTAAAAACGGCGATCGTTCTGGAGACGCTGAAGGAGACCGGCGCGTTGCCGATCTGACCCAGGAAAGCCGCGAGCCGGCTCTCCCGACAACGGCTGTCGTGTTTCTGCCGATCACTGACGAGCCGGAGCCGGTTGAATTTCTGCCGCACTGCGGGCAGGTAAGCGCGAAGAGTTGCGCAATTACATTCCTGAGCAATTACATTCCTGAAAAGTGCGAACACTTCCCACTTTCATCGCTTCGATAGCAGGTTCTCGGCAACGAAATCCACGAAGACGCGAACTTTCGGGGACAGATGGCGGCTCGACGGCCATAGCACGCGGAACGTCGTTCTTCCCGTGAGATAGCGATCGAGCACCGTCACCAGCTTGCCACTATCGATGTCGTCCCGCACGGTGAAATCCGGCAGGCAGGCGAGCCCGACACCTTGGCGGGCAAAGGCAAGTTGCGGCTCCAGTGCATTCGCGACGGTTGTAGGCGACAGAGGGAGGTCTACGGATTCTTCATTGTAAACGACACGCCAGGACAGGAGTTTCCCCGAGACCAGCGATCGATACATGATGCAGCTATGCTCGCTTAGGTCGTCAGGCGTCATGGGAGTTCCGCGCCGTTCCAGATAGTCGGGCGCTCCGACGATCATCTGCCTGTAGGTGCCGATGACACGCGACATGAGGCGTGAATCTGAACCATCGCCCGTTCGCAGCACCGCGTCGAACCCCTCGTCGATCACATCCACCAGCCGATCTGAACAGTCCATGTCGAGCTCGATGTCGGGATAGCGCTTCTGGAATTCTGCCAGTTGCTCCATGAACGGCATGCCCGCGGACGGTAGGCTGAACTTCAGCTTGCCGCGTGGAGCATCGTGAAGCTGTGCAAGGTCGAGCTCCGCTGCTTCCATCTCCGCCGCGATCCGCCGGCACCGTTCCAGAAACAGACGTCCTTCGGGGGTGAGTGTGATGCTGCGCGTGGAGCGGTGAAAAAGCCGCGTGCGCAGCCGTTCCTCAAGCCGCATCACCGCTTTGCTGACAGCAGAGGCAGAAAGGCCGAGACGGCGACCGGCCTCGGTGAACCCTCCGGCATCTGCTGCTTCGATAAATGCGCTCAACGCCCCGAGCTGGTTCATCGCCTTCGTCATGCACGACAAATATTCACAAGTGATAGGAATTGCATCCAATTTTTCCGGACTCATGAAGCGCCTATCTTGCCACGAGGAGAAGGCGAGCCGCTTCACCCGTGTCGTTCGGATGCGGAGGTGGGCGCTGTCTTGCACAACACCAGAAGAGTTTGCTCAATGACATCGACATCGAATGCTGGCGCAGCCGGTCGCGATGCTTCTGCAACATCGCCGCAAAGTCTACCACTCGGCGGGCTGCTCGCACTCGCGACAGCCGCCTTCATTACACTTCTGACCGAAATCATGCCTGCCGGCCTGCTTTCCTCTATCGCGCAAGGTCTGAACGTGTCCGAAAGCCTCGCGGGTCAGTTCATCACCACCTACGCAGTGGGCGCGCTTGTCGCTGCCATTCCCGTTACCTTTCTGACGCAGGGGATGCGTCGTCGTCCTCTTCTGCTCGTCGCAATTTCCGGCTTTGCCGTCGTCAACCTCGTCACGGCGCTGTCCGATGACTATACCATTTCAATGGTGGCCCGTTTCTTCGCGGGCGTCCTGGGCGGTATCGTCTGGTCGTTGCTGGCTGGCTATGCGGTCCGCATGTCGCCATCCCATTTGAGTGGGCGGGCGATTGCGATCTCGGGCGCTGGTGCGGCCATTGCGCTGGTGCTTGGCGTTCCGCTTGCAGCATTGCTCGGCCGGATCATCGGCTGGCAAGGCGCCTTCGGCTTGATGACCGTTCTGTCGCTGGTGCTGATCGCATGGGTGATCGCTGTCGTGCCGGATTTTGCTGGCCAGACGAGGGAACAGCGTCAGTCATTGATCGGCGTGTTTCTGACGACCGGCATTCGGGCTGTCATGTTCGTGGTCTTCACTTTCGTCGTCGCCCACAACATTCTTTACATCTACATTGAACCCTTGCTTCAACCCTCCGGTCTGTCGGCGAACGTGGATGTCATCCTGTTCATTTTCGGCCTAGGGTCCATCGCGGGCTTGTGGGTCGTGGGCGCTCTTGTGGATCGCCGCCTCCAATCCCTTGCTTTGGCAAGTGTCCTGACCTTCGCGGTCGCTGCTGTGCTGCTCGCCTTCTGGGGTGACGTTGCGCAGATGATCTATCCCATCGTCATCGTCTGGGGGCTGGCCGTCGGCGGCTTCGCGACGATCACGCAGACAGCTTTGTCTCGCTTCGCCGGCAGTTCTGTTGACGTGGCCCAGGCCATGTACACCACCGGCTGGAACACGGCAGTTGCGGCTGGCGGTGTCGTTGGGGGCGTCATGCTTGACCGCACCGGTACAGGTGCTTTTCCCCTGATCGCCCTCGCGATTCTAGTCTTCACTTTTGTCGGAGTGCTGTTCGCAATGAACAGGGCATTGTCGCGCGCCTGCTGACAAACATGCGAAGACGCTCGTACACATCTGCAGGAATAGGCAATCGCTTTGGGCGTATCCCTCGGCGGCACTTGGAGCCCCCGACAGAGGATCCGTAAACCCACGTCTTGCACGGGTGGGACCCGCAAGACCATCTGGTTTGGGTGTCAGCCCCTCGACTGCTGCACGGCAGCGTAGAGATTGGTGCAGCGCGTGCCTGAGCGGCAATAGGCGAAAACCGGTCCGGGCAGGGCGTCCAGAGCTTCGGCCTGGTCGTCGACATTCTGTGCGGTCATCTGGCCGCTGATGACCGGTACCCAGCGGAATTCAAGCCCCGCGGCCTCGACGGCGGCCTGGATCTCGCCAGCACTCGGCTGGCCGGGGTCTTCATTGTCGGGGCGGTTGCAGATCACGCTCTTGAACCCGGCAGCCTTGATTGCCGCGACGTCCTCGACGCTGATCTGCGGTGAGACGGAGTAGGCGTCGGAAATCTGGCGGATGTTCATGGGGCGGCTCCGGGGGCGGGATGGGATGTTGCGCCTGTCATGCCATCCCGCGCGTTGGGCTGCAACCTTCGCCTGTTGGGGCAGCGGCGATCTTTCCGACCGGCGCTGCCCGGCGAACTAGGCGGCCCTTTCGCTGTCCAGCATCGCCATCTGATGTTCGGCGTAGCGCTGGCCGGCCGCGGCACCCCTGGGCGCTGCGGTTTCGATGGCTGCGACATCGCTCTCGGAAAGAGCAAGGTCGAGCGCGCCAAGTGCTTCCGCAAGACGATCCCGCCGACGGGCGCCGACCAGCGGCACGATATCGTCTCCCTGTGCCAGAACCCACGCGATTGCGATCTGGGCGACACTGGCATTACGCGCTTCCGCAACCCGGCGCAGCGCGTCGACCAGCCTGAGGTTGCGATCGAGATTATCGCCCTGGAATCGCGGGCTATGGCTGCGGAAATCGGTTCCAGCCGTTGCTCTGGCTTTGTCCCAGTGGCCACTGATCAGGCCGCGCGACAGGACGCCGTAAGCGGTTATGCCGATGCCGAGTTCGCGACACGTGTCGAGAATGCCATCCTCGATGCCACGCGACAGCAGCGAATACTCGATCTGCAGGTCGGCAATCGGATGCACGGCGGCGGCACGGCGAATGGTTTCGGAACCCACCTCCGACAGGCCGATATGCTTGACATAGCCTGCCTTGACGAGGTCGGCGATGGCGCCGATCGTTTCCTCGATCGGCACATTCGGATCGAGCCGCGCCGGCCGGTAGACGTCGATCGCCTCGACCCCCAGTCGCTTGAGGCTGTAGGCCGCCGCGGTCTTGACTGCATTTGGTCGAGTGTCGAAGCCAAGCCAGCCTCCGTCGGGACTGCGCTGTGCGCCGAATTTGACGCTGAGCATCACCGGGCCGGCGCTGCGCGTGGCTAGCGCTTCGGCGATCAGCATTTCGTTGTGACCCATACCGTAAAAATCGCCGGTGTCGAGCAGTGTGACGCCGGCATCCAATGCGGCATGCAATGTCGCCAGGCTTTCTGCCCGGTCCGTCGGACCATAGAGATCCGACATGCCCATGCAGCCAAGTCCCAGGCGGGACACGATGGGTCCGTTTCTTCCAAGAGTATGTTCGCGCATGGCCATTCCTTTTGCGTTGAGCCGATGATCGAGGCTTGCCCGCAAAGATGGCGCATGCTGAACTGTACGATAAGATAGCCTTTTCAAAATGGACTGTGCGGATTTTCGTACAATGCCGATCGACCTCAACCTGCTTGCCGCTTTTGCCGCCGTCGCCCGCCGCCGTAATTTCCGGGCGGCCGCGGTAGAACGTGGGGTGTCGGCCTCGACGCTCAGCCAGCAGGTGCGCGATCTCGAGGCGGCACTCGATCTGCGGTTGCTCAATCGCACCACGCGTAGTGTCGCGCCGACCGAAGCCGGCAGGCGGCTGCTTGAACGGCTGGCGCCGGCGCTCGCCGACATCACGTCGGTGGTCGATCATCTGCAGTCGGACAGTGATAGCCCAGGCGGAACGTTGCGCATCAACGCTCCACAGCCGGCGATCGATCTTGTCCTGGCGCCGCTTCTCGGCCCATTCCTCGGTGCATTTCCCCGCATACGGATGGAGATTGTTGCTGAAACGGCCTTCATCGACATCGTGTCAGCCGGGTTCGATGCAGGCGTGCGCTGGGGTGAAAGCCTGGCACAGGACATGGTCGCCGTCCCGCTCGGTTCATCCCAACGCTATGTCGTGGTTGCGACGCCTTCCGTCATCGCGGCAGGCCCGCCGATCCTGCAGCCGCGCGACCTGCTTGGACGTCCCTGCATTCGCACGCAGTTTTCGAGCGGAATGAAGCTGCCATGGGAATTCGAGCGTGACGGCGTACTTGAAAAGATCGAGCCGGAGGCAAGGCTGTTGTCCAGCAACATCACCTCGCAACTGCGCGCCTGCCTTGATGGTGTCGGCTTCTGGGCGACATTCGAGGACTATGTTCGGGCGGACATCGAGGCTGGTCGGCTCGTCAGCGTGCTCGACGACTGGCTGCCCGCGTTTCCCGGCCCGTTTCTCTACTATGCCGGCCGCAGGCATGTGCCCGCGCCGCTGCGCGCCTTTGTCGATTTTGTCAGGCGGCAGCGGCGTGGTGTCTAGAGCAATTCCAGGAAAAGCGTGCAGCGGTTTTCCGTCCGGAATTGCGTAAGAACAAGGAATTGGAGCGTTTCCGCGTTTCCGTGAAAAACGGAAACGCTCTAGCCTTGGGAGGAGGCTATTCGGTAACGTGTGTTTCGCCGGAACCACCGACAGCGACGATGTTGAAAGGCTTGCCGGCAAGCGGGATGTCACCAGTCTTTGCAAAGCTCGTTGCATCGACGAGATGAAGTTGACCCTTCAGCGGATCGGTGACGACGATGCGATCATCTGCAACGGCGATTCGTGGGCGCGGATCGCTCCAGTGGCCGTCCATCGAGTAAGGCTCGGTGAGCTTCACGGACTGTGTGATCTTGCCCGCGACGATGTCGACTTGATGGAGTTGCCCGTCCTCGGTGAAGGCATAAGCGAAACGTGGACGTATGGGGTCTACCGCAAAATGTACGCGGCGTGTCGGCAGGTCGACCGACCGGAACAATTCCTTCGTTGATGGATCTATCAGCAGCAGCCGGTCGGAGCCGTAGTTGCCGAGGAAATACTGCAGGCCCTTGCCGCCGAGCAGCGTCGTCGCTTTTCCATTCGGCAGGTTGGCCGGGTAGGGGATGTGCTCGACAGACGGGCCCTGATCGCCATCGCGAACCAGCAGGAGACCGGTGGCGCAGGCAAAGGCCAGCAGTTTGCCCGATGTGGCCTCGCCGTGCAGATCCGGGCAGGCATGGATGTCGCCGACCTGCTTGCCGGCGCGGTCTACGACACGGATGCCGACCGGCAGTTCGTCGGGTTTTTCCTTGTTGGGTTCCGACAACAGCACATAGTCACCATAGACAGCTGCAACGCCGTGATGCGGTGCCTCGCTCTTCACTTCGCGGGTACTTGGCCCGCCGTCCAGGACGGTTTTTTCATCAACTATCCTTGCGATACCCTCTCCGTCGAAGAAGAGAGCGAACTCGCCGTCGTGCTCGACGAAATGCGACGGCTTCGTGCCGGTGATCTCGGTTCCCGTCAGTTTGGGAGCGGTGACTTCGATATCACCATGGTCGCCATGGTCCTCGAAGGTGATGCCGGTGGAGACGGCGGAAACTGCGTCGGCCTTGCCCTGAACCGCAAAGACAGTGCGGCCGCTGGCGCTGCGATACAGCGAGGCCGGTCCTTTCAGCGGCAACGCATCGATCTTATTGCCGGTGAGGGCATCGACGACGTTGATGACCGGTTCTGCATGATCCGAGACAAACAGGCGCCATGCGGTCTTTTCCTCGGCGGAGGATGAGGTCGTGGCCATACTCGCAGCAAGCGCGGCGATCGAGGCTGCAGCCAAAAGGCGTTTCATGGAAATCTCCTGTAATGTTATTTAATAACATATTTGAGCCAAAAATGAGCGGAAGGGAGTGCCTTCCGCCGGGAAGTCGAGCCGGTCGATAGATCGGCGAAAAGGCAGCTGTTTCAGAGCGGAATGCGGTGAGGGGATATCGCGCTGCGCTCCATCCATTGTTTCTTTAGACAGAATCTCGAACGGAACCTTGGCGATTGTTGCATCGCCAACGTTCCGTTCGGATCCATGCATCAACTGCCGAGGATAGCGCCCTTGATCTGCTTGATGTTGTTGCGCATCAGGTCGATGTAGGTGGAGGCGGGACCATCCGCCTTAGACAGGGCGTCCGAATAGAGCGTGCCGCCCACCTTGACGTCCGTCTCGACCGAAATCTGTTCGATCAGTCGCGGATTGGTGATGTTTTCGACAAAGATCGCCGCCGCCTTGTCCTGTTTCACCTGTTCGACCAGCTTGGCGACGTCGGCGGCCGACGGCTCGGATTCGGTCGAAAGTCCCTGTGGTGCCAGGAAGGTCAGGCCGTATTCGTGCTCGAAATAGCCGAATGCGTCGTGCGAGGTGATGACGACGCGTTTTTCCTGGGGGATGGCCGCAATCGCCTCACGCACCTCCTTGTCCAGTGCGTCGAGTTTTTCGGTATAGGCGGCAGCGTTTGCCTTGTAGGCATCGCAACCGGCGCTGTCGGCATTGCAGAAGGCATCGGCTATGTTCTTGACATAGACCTTGGCGTTCACGACCGACTGGAATGCATGCGGGTCGGTCGAGCCGTGATTGTGGCCCTCATGCCCACCTTCGGCTGCTTCGGCCTCGGCAAACTCCGGCTTGAAGTCGATTGGTGTGATGCCTTTGGTCAACTCGACGATCGCTGCCTTGCTGGCGCTTGCCTCGACAAGGCGCTGCAGGAAGCCTTCGAAATGCAGGCCGTTGACGAGGACCAGTTTGGCGGACGCCATGGAAACGGCGTCGGCAGGGCTCGGCTCGTAGACATGGGCGTCGCCGTCTGGCCCGACCAACGTCGTCACATCAATCCGATCGCCACCGACATTCTTAGCGAAATCACCGATGATCGAAAAGCTCGCCACGACTTTCAAAGGCTCGGCAAAGGCATGTCCCGCGGTCAGGGTTGTTAATGTTATAACGCTCAATATCAGGGCGCGACGGATTGATTTCAGCATAGCCAACTCCTTTGAACGGTCAGGCGGTTCTGTGGCGGTGGTGGACGAGGCGCGAGCGCAGCACGCCGCGCGGTCCCGCCAGCAGGGAAGCAATGTAGGCAGCACCCGCCGAGAGGATGATCGCCGGCCCGGACGGCAGCGCTGCATGATAGGACAGGAGCAACCCGGAGGTGCAGGCGGCGAAGCCGATTGCGACGGCAAGCACGCACATTGGTCCGACGCGTTGGCTCCAGAAGCGGGCGGCGGCGGCCGGAAGGATCATCAGGCCGACTGAGAGAAGGGTGCCAAGCGCCTGGAAACCACCGACGAGATTGAGCACGACCAAGCCAAGGAAGATGAAATGCACGGGACTGCCAAGCCTGCTCACCGAGCGCAGGAACAGCGGATCGAGACATTCGGCGACGAGCGCCCGCCAGAACAGGAAAAGCGCGGCCAGTGTCACCACGGCAATGCCGCCGATCAAAACGAGCGCCTCATTGTTGAGTGCCAGTACCGTGCCGAACAGCACATGCATCAGGTCGATGCTGGAGCCACGGATCGAAACCATCAGCACGCCGATCGCCAGCGAGATCAGGTAGAACGCCGCCATCGACGCGTCCTCGCGCTGAATGGAGAAGCGCGAAACCGCACCGGCCCCGAGCGCGACAATGACACCGGCGATCAGTCCGCCGACTGTCATGGGCAGGATCTCAAGCCCGTAGAACAGGAAACCTGCGGCGGCACCCGGCAGGATGGCGTGTGCCATGGCGTCGCCGGAAAGGCTCATGCGCCGCAGCATCAGGAAAACGCCGACCGGGCAGGCGCCGAGCGACAGCATCAGCGAGCCCGCCAAAGCCCGCTGCATGAAAGCGAAATCGGCAAAGGGAGCGATGAAGAAGGTGTAGAGCGAACTCACGATGCCACCCTCCGCTTGGCGGAGTGGGCGTGATGGTCGTGGTCATGATGTGGGTGATCATGCTCATCTGCGCCGTGGTCGTGACCATCCGGTTCGCACCAGGGCGCATCGTCTTCCCAAGCTTCGTGGAACCTGCGGGCGCGCAACATGTTTTCCGCGCTCAACGTCGCCGAGGTCGCCCCCCAGGCCACCGTGCGGCGCGCAAGCAGCAGCGTCTCCGGGAAATTCTGCCGCACCAGTTCGAGGTCGTGCGCTACCACCATCACCGTGCGGTCTTCACCGTGCCAGCGCTTGATCAAGGCGATCAGGTCGCCAACCGTCTTGGCGTCGATGGCGTTGAATGGTTCATCGAGCAGGATCAGGTCGGCATCCTGTACCAGGACACGGGCGAACAGCGCGCGCTGCAACTGGCCACCGGAAAGCGTGTCCAGTGCGCGAGGTTCAAAGCCCTCGAGGCCGACTGCCATCAATGCCTTGCTCACGGACGCGCGATCTTCGGCGGTGTGCCGGCCGAGCAATCCGCGGCGCGGCCAAAGCCCAAGGGAGACCAGATCGACGACGCGTGCGGGGAAACTGCGGTCGAGTTCCGACTGCTGCGGCAGATAGGCGATGCGGGTGCCCGGCATCTTGACGACGGCGCCGGCCATCGGCCGCAATGCCCCGACGATGCCTTTCATGAGCGTGGATTTGCCTGAGCCGTTGGCACCGACGACCGCGGTCAGCGAACCCTTCCGGACTGTTCCGTTCAGGTGATGAACGGCCGGATGGCTGCCATAGCCCAGGGTGAGGTCGCGAAAGGTGAGGGCAGCTTGGCTCATGGTGGTCCGTACTCTTACGAAAGAGGTCGTATGTTATGTTATTACATGTGTCAACATGAGCCGAGAAAAAAGCTGTGGCGTTCGTGAAAGGCAAGAAAACGCCGCCGCGCTATGACAGCGGCCACGACTGATTGCGCCTGCGACGGTATTCGGCGGGCGTGACCTTGTCGGGGGGCGAGGCGCTCTCTAAAGAAGCCTTTCCAATCAGGAAAGGACTTATCCATGAGCGTTCGTCGCATCGATGTCGGCCCCCGCATGAGCCAGGTGGTCATCCACGGCAACACCGCCTATCTGGCCGGTCAGGTCGGCGAAGGCAAGACCGTCGGCGAGCAGACCAAGGATATCCTGGCGACCGTCGATGCGCTGCTGGCCAAGGCCGGTACCGACAAGACCAAGATCCTGCAGGCGATCATCTGGCTCTCCGACATGAGCACCTTCGCCGAGATGAACAAGGAATGGGACGCCTGGGTTCCGCAGGGCAACACGCCGGCCCGCGCCACCGGCGAGGCCAAGCTGGCCGGCCCGCAATATCTGGTCGAGATCATCATCACCGCCGCCATCTGAGGCGTCGGCGTCTTACTGCTTTGGAGCGTCGGCCGGTGTCGACGCTCCACCCGGATGCATGGCAGGCGGAACATCGTCCATCAATGCCTTCACCCAGACGACAATCCGCTGGGCGATGAAATCGGTGGTTCCCGGCGACAGGACATTGCCGGCGATGACGTGGTTGTCGGGATCGCCGCTGTTGTCGATAGGCACCTCTTCATGCAGCGTGCCCCAGCGCGAAGCGATTTCACGCGTTCGTTCGGGTCGAACCACCTTGTCGTCGTTCGAGAAGATGAAAAGCGCGGGCACCTTGGCGTCTCCGACCGGCGCTCCATAAGCAAGCTGGGTCAGAGCAGCCATCGGCAGCAGTGCCGTGGTGGGATAGCGCCAGGTCCAGTATTTTTCCTGCAGCGCATTGCGCGGCACAAACGAGCGCTCCTTGCCGATGATCAGCTCTGCTAGCTGCTTGCCCCATGGCCACAACAGCATCTCGGAGCCAGAAGCCTGCACGCCATAGTTCGGTGAAAGCAGCGCCATGCCGATAACGTCCCTGGAGGCATCCGGCTGGCTTGCCGCCCAGGTTGCAAGCGAAGCGCCCGTCGACGTGGCGATGACGATTACCTTGTCGCCGATTGCCCGGCCGATGGCGAGCGCTTCCTCATAGTCGTTGATCCAGGCGTTGACGTTGCCCTCGGCCATTGCCGCGTCACTCTGACCGTGGCCTGTCAGGCGCGTATAGAACAGATTGGCATCGAGTTCCTCCGCCACCTTGTCGGCCAGCGGACGGGTTTCTTCCTTGGAGGCGGAGAAACCGTGGATGTAGACGACCGCCAGCGGCGTCCTGGCATGAATCATCGGGTTGGCCCAGATGATCTCCTTTTCCAGGCCGTCCCGGATGTCGGGCAGCTTGGCTTCCTCGCGAATGATGTAGGCCTGTGGATCGTCACCGATCTTCGCCGGATCGAAACGGATCTTGGTGTCGACCGATACGCGCGGCCCCAAGAAAGCCGCCAGGACGATCAGGATGACCAGACCCAGGAACATCACCGTGATACGGCGCCCCATGACAAACTCCAGACTAACCGGCGCAAACTATTGTGATGGCTGGCAACAGGCAACCGGGTGGGCCAGATGCCAGGACAAGTCCCTAGATGGGTTGGCGCGGCTTGCGGCCGAAGCTCAACGGCCTGTCGCCCCATCCTGTCATCCGGTTGAGGAACCAGTGGCGGAGCGGGTGCGGCAACATGCCGAGTACCTTGAGCCATAGCGTGAAACGACGCGGGAAGGTGATCTCGAAACCGCCTGTTTCGATGCCGCGCATCATCCTGTCGGCCGCGCAGGCCGAGGAGATGAGCGCTGGCAGACGAACACCATTCTTCTGCGTCATCGGCGTGTCGATGAAACCAGGGTTCATCACCTGGACCCGGATGTTCAGCTTGTCGAGATCGAATTTCAGCGACTGCGCCATGATATTGATGGCTGCCTTGGTGGCGCCGTAGGCGGCGGTGGTCGGCCAGCCGAAATAGGCGCTGATCGATCCAACCATGACGATATGGCCGCAGCCCCGCTTGCGCATGAATTTCACCGTCGGCACCAGCCCGTGCACGATACCCATCACGTTGACATCGAAAGTGCGGCGGAACTTGCGCACCGACAGATTGTCGCCGGCGACTTGCGTGTAGCTCCCCGCATTGAAGACGGCGAGCGCGATGGGGCCGAGATCGGTCTCTATGGCGACGACGGCGTTGGCCATGCCCTGTTCATCCGTGACGTCGCATGGGAAGGCAACGATCCGGCCAGGCAGGGAAGCGGTTTCTGCAATCAGCATGCCGATATGGTCTTCTTCGCGTGCGGTGACCGCTACGACGAAGCCTTTCGCTGCCAATTCCTTCGCGAGTTCCCTGCCGATGCCGGAACTGCCCCCGGTGATCCAGGCAACGCCGTCTTTCGGGCTGGCCCGATAGAGTGTCATTCAGTGTCCCGAAAGCTCTTTCAATGGGTCATCTAGCCGTGCGTAAGTCGAAAGGAAAGCATGTTCTTGGATGCCCACTATTTTAGTTTTGACTGATGTTTTTCATTGTCAGGCGAAGTTGCAGCAGCGGATGCAACTGGTCCAGGCCAATTCGAGCCTTGAAACGGCAGCCCAGCGTTTCTAGGGTTCTTCGCTGACACGAGAAGGATTCCTCATGCACCGTTCGGTGATCGACGCTATCGGCAACACGCCGCTGATCCGCCTCAACCGCGCCTCGGAAGAGACCGGCTGCGAGATTTTGGGCAAGGCAGAGTTCATGAACCCCGGCCAGTCGGTCAAGGATCGCGCCGGCCTCTTCATCATCCGTGACGCCGAACGGCGCGGCCTCTTGAAACCGGGCGGCGTCATCGTCGAGGGAACTGCCGGCAATACCGGTATCGGGCTGACACTGGTCGCCAAGGCGCTGGGCTATCGCACGGTCATCGTCATCCCCGATACGCAAAGCCAGGAGAAGAAGGATACCATCCGGCTGCTCGGCGCTGAACTGATCGAGGTTCCCGCGGTCGCTTACAAGAACCCCAACAACTACGTGAAACTGTCGGGCCGCCTTGCAGAGCAAATGGCGAAAAGCGAGCCGAACGGCGCGATCTGGGCCAACCAGTTCGACAATGTCGCCAATCGCGACGGTCATGTTCAGACCACTGCGCAAGAAATATGGGCGCAGACCGGTGGCAAGGTGCACGGGTTTGTTTCCGCAGTCGGTTCAGGCGGTACGCTGGCCGGTGTGGCGGCGGGTCTCAAGGGCAAGAGCAACGACGTCAAGATCGCGTTGGCCGATCCTCTGGGCGCATCACTTTTCTCCTTCTACACCAACGGTGAGCTGAAGGCCGAAGGCAGCTCGATCACCGAGGGTATCGGGCAGGGGCGCATCACCGCCAACCTCGAGGGATTCACTCCGGACTTCTCCTTCCAGATCCCGGACGAGGAAGCACTGCCGATCGTTTTCGACCTTATCCAGGAGGAAGGGCTCTGCGTCGGTGGTTCGACAGGCATCAACATAGCCGGCGCCATCCGCCTGGCCCGCGAGCTGGGACCGGGTCACACCATCGTGACCATCCTGTGCGACTACGGCACGCGCTACCAGTCGAAACTGTTCAATCCGGAATTCCTGCGCAGCAAGAGCCTGCCGACACCGGAGTGGATGGAGGCGGTGAGTACCATTTCTGTGCCTTTCGAACAGGTGGCGTAATGGCCTTCAAGACCGAGGCGGTTTTCCGCGACGATTCCTATCTGAAGGAATTGGAAGCGACCGTGCTGGCTATCAACGATCGTGGCGGCATCATTCTCGACCGCACCGTCTTCTATGCAACCTCCGGCGGCCAGCCGGGCGACACCGGTCGTCTCGAGCGCACGGATGGCAGCCGGATTGTGATCGCAGCCACGGTGACTGGCGAGACCAAGGACGAGATCATCCATGTCCCGGCGCCTGACCAGCCGGTTCCGGCTGTCGGTGAGAGGCTGAAGGCCGCCATCGACTGGGATCGCCGCTATCTGCTGATGCGCATGCACGCCGCCTGCCACCTGCTCAGTGTGGTGTGCCCATTTCCCATCACCGGGGCGGCCGTTGCCGAAAACGATTCCCGCGTCGATCTGGATATTCCCGACACCGGCTATGCCAAGGAAGAGGTGACGGCAAAGCTGATGGAACTGGTGAGGGCTGACCATCCCGTTTCCATCGAATGGATCACTGATGAACAGCTGGCCGCCAATCCGGGCCTTGTGAAGTCCAAGAATGTCCGCCCGCCCAGCGGTACAGGTCGTATCCGCCTCGTGCTGATTGGCGAAAACGCTTCGGTGGACAGCCAGCCTTGCGGCGGTACGCATGTTGCCCGCACAGGCGAAGTCGGCGAGATTCATATAGGCAAGATCGAAAAGAAGGGCCGCGAGAATCGGCGCTTCCGAATCCGGTTCGGGCCTTTGCCGGTCGCCTGATCGGCCCGGCATCAGATATTTGGGAGTATAGCATGGCCGAGGATAGCCCCTTTACCGTCGACGCGGACTGGCTTGAACAGCGGCTGGGTCAGCCCGGCCTGTCGATCGTCGACGCCTCCTGGTATCTGCCAGCACAGAAGCGGGATGCGCGCGGCGAATACGATGCCGCGCACGTTCCAGGAGCTGTGTTCCTCGATCAGGATGCCGTTTCCGACCGGGACTCGCCACTGCCGCACACGCTGGCGTCGCCACGTGACTTCGCCCAGTATGTCGGAACGATGGGCATTTCGGCAGATGACACGATTGTCGTCTATGACGGGCCGGGCTTTTTTTCGGCGCCGCGTGCATGGTGGATGTTCCGCGTCATGGGTGTGTTCCAGACCTACATTCTGGATGGCGGCTTCGATCGCTGGAAAGCAGACGGACGTCCGGTGACAGCCGAGCCCACCAAGATCGCGCCAGGCATCTTCCATGCCGATTTCGATGCTTCCAGGGTAGCCTCACTCGAGGATATGCGCCGTGTTGTCGCCAGCAGAGAAGGTCAGATCGCGGACGCCCGTTCGCCGGGGCGCTTTGCCGGCGCCGAGCCGGAACCGCGCGCGGGTGTACGCCCCGGTCATATGCCTGGCGCACATAATCTGCCCTACAGCGCGCTGTCTGAAAACGGTGTGCTGCTGCCGAAGTCGAAACTGCGTGAGATTGTCGAGCAGGCCGGGATCGATCTGTCAAAACCCGTCGTCACGTCATGCGGCTCGGGTGTGACGGCCGCCGTCATCACGCTGGCGCTGGAAACGCTCGGTCATACCGACAACCGGCTCTATGACGGTTCCTGGACCGAATGGGGCGGGCTGCCGGACACGCCGGTGGAAGCAGGCAAGGGTCGCTGAGCGAATGAGCGCCGACGACCAGGAGCAGATCGACGTGACGGTGACCTTCCTCGAGATGGAGGTGCCGCCAGCCTACTATCCGCCGGTGCCATACAACCGGCAGATCGCGCTTTTGAAGACGCGGATGATCCCGCTGCATTTCTACCGTTATCTGCAGGATCGTGTCGGGCGCAAATGGCAATGGGTCAATGTGCTCAAGCTTGATGACGATGAACTGGCAGCCGGCCTGCATCGCGAGGACCGCGATATCCGTGTGCTCTATCTCGACGGCGCGCCTGCGGGTTTCTTCGACGTCAAGCCGCATCTGCCTGGAGAGGCTGAACTGGCTTATTTCGGCATGATGGAGCATGCGACGGGGCAGGGCATTGGCCGCTGGTTCCTGGGCGCAGCCATCGAGGCTTGCTGGTCGCACGGGCCAAAGCGGATTACCGTGCAAACCTGTACGCTGGATCATCCGGCGGCGCTGCCGCTCTACCAGAAGCTCGGCTTCAAACCGGTGGCGCAGAAGAAGGAAGTCGTGCGGCCGATGTCTTTTGTCGAGCGGTCGGCCAGCGTCATGCGCTAGAGCGTTCCGTTGTTCACGGAAACGCTCCAGCTTTTTGTTTTTACGCGGTTCCGGACGGAAAACAGCTGACATTTTTCCTGGAATTGCTCGGGAGGCTGCTGAACGGCGCGTTCATTCGCGCTTCAGCTTGGCTCTGCCATGGTGCTGGCAACATCGATCCGGCCAATCTCAGGAGCCCAGTATGATTTCTCGCCGTACCGTCGCCGCTGCGCTGATTGCTTCGATTGCGCTGCCGAGCCTTGCATTTGCGCAGGCGCAGACACCATCTGCCGCGCAGATCGAACGGAAACTGGAAGCGGCACCGCGCATGAAGCTGCGTCCCAACGAGCGCGTCACCATTCGCGAATTCAAACGGCGCCCCGACCTGCGCCGGATGGCACGTCGATCGATATCCAGTCCATCAACTTCGCCTTCGGTTCGGCTTCGATCGACCCATCGCAATATCGCAAGGTCGAGATCATCGCCGACGGCCTGCGCCGCACCCTGCGCCGTGATCCTGATGCACGCGTATTGATCGAAGGTCACACCGATGCCGTCGGTTCGTTCGCTTCCAACCAGGCGTTGTCGGAACAGCGTGCGTCTTCGCTGAAGCGCACGCTGGTGCGTGAATTCGGCGTGCCGGGCTATGCACTGGAGACGGTTGGCTATGGCGAGGAATTCCTGCTGGTGCCGACCGAGAACGAGAACTGGCGCAATCGCCGCGTCACCCTGCGCCGCTTCGACGATTTCATCCGCTGAGGCCAATGCAGGATTCGGGTGGGAGAATACTGGCCCGAAGACATAGGTTCCGGTTCAGGAAAACCGGAGAACCTAACCATGTCCTTCCTGTTCAAGGCTTTGCCGACCGAATCCGTGCGTACGCTGCAAGCAGGCGGAGCTGATGCCTATGGCCACGCACCCGAACGCAGGATCTCCGACGGTGACGGCGTGCCATGCCGGCATTGCCTCAGGAATGTCACAGCTGGCGACGCCTACCTGATCCTGGCTTACCGGCCCTTCCCGGAGCTGCAGCCCTATGCCGAGACTGGACCGATCTTCCTGCACGCCGAGGCATGTGAGCGTGCCGAGGAAACGGCGGCGATTCCGGAGCTGTTCCTGGATACCAAGGACTACATCGTGCGTGGATACAGCGCCGACAACCGTATCGTCTATGGAACCGGCGCCGTGGTGCCGACACCGGACATCACAGAGCGTGCGAGAACGCTGCTGGAGCGCGAGGATGTCGCCTACCTGCATATGCGCTCGGCCCGCAACAATTGCTATCAGTGCCGGATCGAGCGCGGTTGAGCCGAGGTAACGGTTGCTTAACCAAAATCGGTCGAAGATCGCGCCAGCCTGTCACGTGGCTGTTGTATTGAGTGCCTATAAGACGGGTGTCGAACGATTTCACCGACCGCGGATGGACCGGCGGTGATTTTCGACGGACGAGGAAGCGGGGTTCTACCCCGCTTTTTTGTTTTTGCGCGATGACGTCGGCTTATCAGATGCCGCCGTACCAGTCGTAGCCATTGTCTTCCCAATAGCCGCCGCGGCCACCGCCGAAATTGCCGAAGGAATCAACCAGTTCGATGCGCCGGATGTATTTCGGCATCTTGTAGCCGAGCTGCCGTTCGACCCTTACGCGCAGCGGCGCGCCGTTCTCCACCGGCAACGGCTTGCCGTTGAGCCCGTAGGCCAGAATGGTCTGCGGATGGCGCGCGTCGATCAGGTCGATCGAACCATAATATTTGATGTCACCGGAGAGATTGCGGTCGATCGTATCGAGGCAGTGGAACATCACGTAACGCGCCTGCGGTTTCACCACAGCCTGGTCCAGGACCAGCGAGAGCGGAGTTCCTGTCCACTTTGCAATGCAACTCCAACCCTCGACACAGTCGTGTCGGGTGATCTGGGTGCGGCTCGGCATCGCGATCAGTTGTTCGCGCGTCAGCGACAGCGGCTTCTCGACAAGTCCGGTGACCTCAAGGCGCCAGTCGGCAAAATTGTTCGCGAGCAGGCCTTTATAGCTATCGTCGTCGGGGGCGGTAATGCCATTCGGCCGCATTGGCTGGCGGATATCCGCTTCGGTGAACTCCGGTGCAAGGCGCTCGCGCCCTGCCAGCAGGCGTTGCGCCCGATAGGTCACGCCGTTTGCCCCCTCGAGGAAATTGCGCAGGCCGTCACCCATGCCAAGTTGACCGTCGAAGGCATCGCAGCCGGACAGAACGATGCCGGACGCGCCGAGGCCGGCGGCGGTCAGGAATTTGCGGCGGCTGATCTGGAACCTGGCCATTTCTAGTCACTCCGTCCGGTCATGTTTGTCCCGCCATTGGGTGGATCGGTCCGATACCAGCCGGTGATGATCGATCTCAACTCATTGATCGGCCCAGCGGCCAGGATCATCAGCATGTGAACGAGGAAGAACAGGACGAGCAGCACCATGACCGTGAAGTGGATGGTGCGTGCGGTCTGCCGCCCGCCGAACACCTCGTTCAGGAAGGGAAGGACCGCATTCATGCTTGGCGACATGGCAAGCCCGGTCAGGATCATCAACGGCAGAAGAACGAACAGAACGCCGCCATAGGCAAGTTTCTGCAGCGTGTTGTAGCGGCCGGTATGGTGGAAACGCAGCCGGACATGGTCGGCGATGTCGCGCGGCAGATTGCGGATGTCGGCCGGACGCGGAGCAAGGTCGCGCCGAATGTGGCCGTTGAACAGCCCTGCGAGCAGCCAGACGAGCAGTGTTGCACTCAACGTCCAGGCAAAAAAGAAGTGGATGACGCGCGCGGTGCCGAGATCGTAATACGAGGGGACGGTTGCCCAGGATGGGAAGGCGCGAGCGGTTTCATTGCCGGGTGGCCCCGACCAGCCGAGAACGCCAGTGGTATCGAAACGGTAGCCAAGGATCTCCGTAAAGCCGCGCGGACCTGCGTTCGTATTCTCCGCGCCGATTTTCAGGATCGTATTGTTGTAGCCGAAGCCCGATTCCTTGCCGATGTAGAGCTGCGGTCGGGCGTTGAAGATCTGAAGGCCGCTGAGCAGCAGGAAGAACAAGGCAAAGGCCCAGAGCCAATGGGTAAGCCGCGTCCAGCGGTTCTGCCGGTAGACCAGAGGCCCCTTTTTTGACCGGCCTGCCAAGGCTTCTGCGCTTTCGTCGATGCTGGCGATCGCATCCATGCCTGGCCCCTTCTGCCGCATGATACGGCTCGCGAGTGGTTTTCGCATGGTAGTACGAGTCCCGACCTCGTCTTGTTTCACGCCATCACGATTTTGTGCGCGGATCGCTTCAGTTGCCGAGGGTAACAGCGACATTGACCGCTGCCGCCACGATGACCGTGTTGAACAGGAAGGTGATCAGCGAATGCAGGATCACCAGCTTGCGCATGCGGGTCGTGGTGACATTTGTATCGGCGGTTTGAGCCGTCATGCCGATGACGATGGCGAAGTAGAAGAAATCCCAACCCTGGGGCGGCTTCTCACCCGGAAACTGGAGACCGCCAACAGGCTGGCGCATCGCTTTGCCCTTGGCGTCGCGCACCTCGTCGTCGTCTCGCCAATAGACGTGGGCATAGTGGAACGCCGCCATGGTATGGATGGTCAGCCAGCCGAGCGGCAGCGATATCAGCGACGTCAGCAACTCCGTCGAAGAGTGCTTGTGATTGTCGTTGATGATCAGAAAGAGCGAGCCGACGACAACGGCGATGACCGCAACAGTGACGGCAAAGATAACGAAGATCGGAAGATCATCGGCCTGTGCCTTACGGCGCAGGTGCTCGGCGGTCAGGTATGGCATGCGCGCCAGCATCAACCCGACATAAACGAGGAAGAACGCGTCCGCGCCGATGGAATATGCGATGGCGAGCTGGAATTGCAGCGCTATCGCCAGTGCGATCAACCCCACGCAGGCCGCCGCTGCAAAAGGCATCAGGCGGTTTGTCGACTTGCCAATCAATCGTTCCATGAGCGGGCCTGCTGTCTTCAGCTTGGTGCCGCTGATTTGAGCGCGCGTCGCAGGATTCGGTCAAGCTCACCCAGGAACCGCGAGCGATCCTGTGGGCTGAAGCCCGCATTGTAGCCCTTGCTTTCACCGGTCTCGCGCAGATGCTGCTTCAAATCGCGCATGGCAACGGCCATGCCGATGGTTTCCGGCGTGAAGGGACGTCCGGTGGGCCCGAGCACATGGGCGTTGAGGGCAACGGCCCGGGCGGCAAGCGGGATGTCGGCTGTAATGACGACGTCGTTCGCCGCGGCGTTTTCGACAATCCAGTCGTCCGCGGCATCCGCCCCTTTGCTGACGACCACGTTGCGGATCATCGGGTCTCGGGACGGGCGCAAACCGCCATTCGAGACAAATGTGACGGCGACACCGTGCCTTTCGGCAACCTTGACCACCTCTTCCTTTACCGGACAGGCGTCGGCGTCGACATAGATTGAAACGGTCATCGACGTGGTTGATGTCATCCGGCTGCCGCTGTCAATCGGCGTTCCATATCGATATGCGGAATATCGTCCTCCAGATATTCTTCTGAAACCGCGACGAAGCCGAACGTTTCATAGAAGCGTTGCAGATGGCTCTGGGCCGACAGCGCGATAGGGTGATTGGAAAAGAGCTGCTCGCACGCCGCGACGGCTTCTCTCATCACCGCATCGCCCAGGCGTCTGCCTCGATGGTCCGGCGAAACCACGACCCGACCTATGACGGCCGGGTCCCCGGTCTCCAACGGTTTGCCGATGCGGGCGCTGGCCAGCAATGCGCCGCCAGACAACAGGCGCAGATGCAAGGTGTCGGGATCAGCGCCGTCGAGTTCGGGGTAGGGGCATTTCTGTTCGACCACGAAGACGTCGGTTCGCATCTTGAGCATCGCGTAGAGTTCTCTCGGCGAAAATTCATCGAGCGTGCGCACGTCAACGCTGTAGTCAGCTTCGGCCATTTCCGATTCCTGTGAGGTGCCCCAAAACAGGGGTGATGTTCCGGCGCGGCGCATCTTTGTCTAAGGTCAGCGTCGGTAAACGAGGATGGAGCGACCATGGCACATGTGATCGAGCGCGAGCAATGGGCCGAGAAACCGGATGTGTGGCATGGGGAGTTTGAAGGTGGAGCCTTCGGTGCCGAGGTCTCGGTGATCTTCTACAGTTCCGACCAGATCGGTGGCGGGCCGAAATTGCACAGGCATCCTTATCCGGAGGTCTTCATCGTCAGGGAAGGCCGGGCGCTTTTCACCATTGGCGACGAGACGATCGAGGCAAAGGCCGGGCAGATCCTGGTTGCTCCCGCCAATGTTCCGCACAAATTCTCCAACCTCGGGCCCGGGCGGCTCGAAAGCACCGATGTGCATGTCGCTGGCGCCTTTGCCACGGAATGGCTGGAGTAGACATTCGCTCTTCAACTTTCGAACAGCGGCTTAGCAAAAATGACTGCGGCTTGAGCAGGCGCGCGGGACTCCATAAAAGGTAAGGACTTAGCGGAGGACGCGGCATCCATGTTCAAGAAGATTCTGATCGCCAACCGCGGCGAGATCGCCTGTCGTGTCATCAAGACGGCGCGCAGGATGGGTATCGCCACCGTGGCGGTCTATTCGGATGCCGATCGTGATGCCGTCCATGTCGAGATGGCGGACGAGGCGGTGCATATCGGACCGGCGCCTGCCGCGCAGAGCTATCTGATCGCCGACAGGATCATCGAAGCGTGCAGGGCAACCGGCGCCGAAGCCGTGCACCCCGGTTACGGCTTCCTGTCCGAGCGTGCGTCTTTCTGCGAAGCTCTGGAAGCGCAGGGCATCATCTTCATCGGCCCAAAACCCAAGGCAATCAATGCTATGGGCGACAAGATCGAATCGAAGAAGTTCGCCAATGCCGCCAAGGTCTCGACGGTGCCCGGGTTCCTGGGCGTCATCGAAAACGCGGACCACGCCGAACGCATCGCCGGCGAAATCGGTTATCCGGTGATGATCAAGGCCTCCGCCGGCGGCGGCGGCAAGGGCATGCGCATTGCCTGGACCCAGGAAGAGGTCCGTGACGGCTATGACCGCGCACGCTCGGAAGCCAGGAGTTCCTTCGGTGACGACCGCGTCTTCATCGAGAAATTCGTCGTCGACCCACGCCATATCGAGATTCAGGTCCTTGCAGACGGACACGGCAATGCCGTCTATCTCGGCGAGCGCGAGTGCTCGATCCAGCGCCGCAATCAGAAGGTCGTCGAGGAGGCGCCATCGCCTTTCCTTGACGAGAAAACCAGAAAGGCCATGGGCGAGCAGGCAGTGGCGCTGGCCAAGGCGGTCGACTATCAGAGCGCCGGTACGGTCGAGTTCATCGTAGACAAGGACAAAAACTTCTATTTCCTTGAAATGAATACACGATTGCAGGTTGAGCATCCGGTGACCGAGTTGATCACCGGCATTGATCTGGTCGAGCAGATGATCCGCGTAGCGGCCGGAGAAAAACTGGCCTTCGGCCAGAGGGATATAAAGCTGAACGGGTGGGCGGTTGAAAGCCGGCTCTATGCCGAGGATCCCTACCGCAACTTCCTGCCGTCGATCGGCCGGCTGACACGCTACCAGCCTCCGGAGGAAGGCAGTTTCAGCGACATCGTCGTGCGCAACGACACCGGTGTCACCGAAGGCTCCGAAATCTCGATGTTCTACGATCCGATGATCGCCAAGCTCTGCACCTGGGCACCGACACGCATCGAGGCGATCGATGCCATGTCGGAAGCCCTGGATGAGTTCGTGGTCGATGGCATCGAGCACAATCTTCCGTTCCTTTCGGCATTGATGCAGCACCCACGCTGGCGAGAAGGGCGGTTGTCCACGGGGTTCATTGCCGAAGAATATCCAGATGGCTTCGAATCGATTGCGCCCAGCGCCGAAGACAAGGCGGTGCTGGCTGCGATCGCGACGGCGGTCGAATTGCTGCGCCGGGACCGGCTCGATCGCCTCGGCGGTCGGCTGGCACCGCACTCCGGTGCGCTCAAGCGCGACTGGGTGGTGAAACTCGGGCAGGACTACCTGTCGGCCACCGTGCTTGAAGGCATGATTTCCATTCCGATGGAACTCGACCTGTCGATTGAAGGCGGCAAGGCGCTTACCGTGACATCGGACTGGCGGCCAGGTGAACCGGTTTGGCGCGGTACGGTGGGCAAGCAGAGCGTTGCTGCACAGCTGCGGCCATTGCCGAACGGCAGCCGCATCGCCTGGAAAGGCATGTCAGTGGCGGCGCAGGCCATGTTGCCACAGACCGCGGCACTGGAGCGGTTGATGCCGGTGAAGCTGCCGCCAGATACGTCGAAGCTGCTGTTGTGCCCAATGCCTGGGCTTGTCGTTTCCATTTCCGTTGCCGAAGGGCAAGAAGTGAAGGCCGGCGAGACGCTGGCGGTGGTGGAGGCCATGAAGATGGAAAACGTGTTGCGCGCGGAGCGCGACCTGACCATTGCCAAGTTGAATGCCAAGCCAGGCGACAGCCTCGCTGTCGATGCGGTCATCATGGAATTCGCATAAAGCAATTCCGGCAAAAGTGCCCAGCGATTGGGCGCGCGCAATCGCGCAATACCAAGGAATCTGGGAGCTGCCGGGCTTCCGGGAAATCGGAAACGCTTCAGGCAGGATTGACCCAGCGGGCGCTTGGGAAGCCCGCTGGGTCGCGTCAGACAGCCAACTGGTCCGCTCGCTGGTCAGTCACGACGTAAACACAGGCCCGGCAGGCATCGCCGCCACGCTGCGCATACCAGCGGCAGCTGCCGCGAATGGCGCAACGCGGCAGACCGGCCGCAGGATCGATGGCCTGGTCGGTCATGCCAACCAGGACTTTCTCGATGACGCCGCAGGAATTGCCGGTCCATTGGCGGCATTGTCCTTCCACACAGTGACCGGCAAATCGAAACCTCGCCTCGGGTGGACCCGCCTTGCTGGCTCGGCTTATGAAATCCGCGTCGATTTCCAAGCGGGTGGGAATCGGCTGAACGACGCCGTTCGAGCCGACGACACCGATAAGCAGCGCTCCAGGTTCGGCTGGTGCGCTGGGGCAGGACTTCTGCGCAATTGCAGAAATCCGGTGGTCGGCGATTTGATGCTTGGTTCTAGCCGGCATCGGCATGGCTTCAGCGGATGCGCCCGCTGATTTCCTTTTCCAGGGCCGGGATCTGGCGCTGGTCCAGATGCAGGATCAGCCCCAGCCATTCCTTCGGGAAACGCAGCGCGAGTTCAGGCTGTGTTTGCGTCTCGGCAAGACCGGCAAGGACCGCCTGCTGGATGTTGCGGGCGATCTTTTCATCCATGCCCTTGGCAAGCTTGACGCCCGACAGGTCGACGACAAAACGGTTGCTCATGGTGATCTCTCCTCCGTGAGGTATTCTCACGGAGCGATCGTGGCGAGATCGCCTCTGGAATGCTGTGAAGCACTTCACATAGGACTGGTATGGGCGCCAGCATACCCCAGTCTTTTCTGTGGTCGAGGTGATGATCGGGAGTATGGATGTGGCGGGGCCTCGATGGGCTGACTAGATTGGCGGGAAGCAGCCTTAGATTCGTCGGCCAGATCGAGTTGAGCAGTGACAAACGACGTCAGAATACGCGATCCTCTCAAACGCGAGGCAATGGTCCCCAAGAGGGAAGAGATTCCCGCGCGTCCATTCATCCATCTGCGGGTTCATTCGGCCTATTCGTTGCTGGAAGGCGCCCTGCAGCTCGGACCGATCGTTGGGCACGCCATCAAGGATCAGGCTCCGGCCATCGCGGTCACCGACACCAACAATCTGTTCGGGGCTTTGGAATTCGCCCAGAAGGCGGTGAAGGATGGCATCCAGCCGATCATGGGCAGCCAGATCGACCTGGCATTTTCCGGCGAGAGCAACGACGGACAACGCGACCGTCGCAAACAGGGACCCGACCTGCGCCCTGTGGTGTTCATCGCGGCAAATGAAGTCGGCTACGCCAATCTGGTCCGGCTGATCAGCCGGGCTTATCTGGAAACGCCATCAGGCGAGCCGGTGCATGTCACCACCGATATGGTGGCGGAAGTCGCTGAGGGTGTCATCTGTTTGACCGGTGGGCCGCGCGGCCCGATAGGCGCAGCCTTGCGCGACGACCGCAAGGACCTGGCCGAGGCGCGCCTGCTGACCCTCAAGGCGCTGTTCGGCGATCGGCTCTATGTCGAGCTGGAACGCGTGGCTGGCTATGATCGCGGCATCGAACACGCCGCTGTGGAGCTGGCTTACCGCCACGAGTTGCCGCTGGTGGCGACGAATGAAGCGTTTTTCTCTTCGCGTGACGATTTCGAAGCGCACGATGCCTTGATCGCCATCGCCGAAGGTTCGGTGATCGCGGCCGACGAGCGCCGCCGGCTTACGCCGGACAATTATCTGAAGAGCCAGGCGGAGATGGCGCGGTTGTTCGCGGACCTGCCGGAAGCAATCGACAACACGATCGAGATTGCGCAACGCTGCTCCTATTATCCGAAGAACCGCAAACCCATCCTGCCGCGCTTCGCCGGCGCGGACGTAGCCGACGCCGAAGCCGCCGAAATGGCCGAGGCAGAGGAACTGGCAAGGCAGGCTCGTGATGGCCTCGCCAGGCGTTTCGCCGAGCGCGGTCTGTTTGGAGGCTTTACGGAGGAGCAGTATCGCGAACGGCTGGAGTTCGAGATCGGCATCATCCAGCGCATGAAGTTTCCCGGCTATTTCCTGATCGTGTCGGACTTCATCAAATGGGCGAAACAGCATGACATTCCCGTCGGACCGGGTCG
This sequence comes from Mesorhizobium sp. NPDC059025, assembly GCF_042739655.1. Taxonomy (NCBI): domain Bacteria; kingdom Pseudomonadati; phylum Pseudomonadota; class Alphaproteobacteria; order Hyphomicrobiales; family Phyllobacteriaceae; genus Mesorhizobium; species Mesorhizobium sp. NPDC059025. Next base: position 588,992 of record NZ_JBHYIM010000001.1, read on the forward strand.
CGGTTCGGGCGCCGGCTCGCTGGTCGCCTATGCACTCCTCATCACCGACGTCGATCCGTTGCAATTCTCGCTGCTGTTCGAGCGCTTCCTCAATCCCGATCGCGTTTCGATGCCCGACTTCGACATCGACTTCTGCCAGGATCGCCGCGAAGAGGTGATCCGCTACGTGCAGGGCAAATACGGCCGCGACCAGGTCGGACAGATCATCACCTTTGGTACGCTGCAGGCTCGCGCCGTCCTGCGCGACGTCGGTCGCGTGCTGCAGATGCCCTATGGCCAGGTCGACCGGCTGTGCAAGATGGTGCCGCAGAACCCGGCCAATCCTGTGAAGCTGGCGGACGCTATCGCCAACGAACCGCGCTTTGCCGAGGAGGCGGAAAAAGAGCCGATCGTCAACACGCTGCTCGAGATGGCGCAGAAGCTCGAAGGGCTTTATCGCCACGCCTCGACGCACGCCGCCGGCATCGTCATCGGCGATCGTCCGTTGTCGGAACTGGTTCCAATGTACCGCGATCCGCGCTCTGACATGCCGGTCACGCAGTTCAACATGAAGAAGGTTGAGGATGCCGGACTGGTGAAGTTCGACTTCCTTGGCCTGAAGACGCTGACGGTGCTGGAAAAGGCGGTGAAGCTGATCCGCCGCCGTGGCATCGACATCGATCTCGCCACGATCCCGATCGACGACCAGCAGACCTATGCCATGCTTTCGCGCGGCGAGGTGGTCGGCGTGTTCCAGGTTGAAAGTGCCGGCATGCGCAAGGCGCTGATCGGCATGCGTCCCGACCGCATCGAGGACATCATCGCGCTGGTGGCGCTCTATCGCCCCGGTCCGATGGAGAACATCCCGACCTACAACGCACGCAAGCACGGCGAAGAGGAGATCGCGTCGATCCATCCCAAGATCGACCATCTGGTCAAGGAGACGCAAGGCGTCATCGTCTACCAGGAACAGGTGATGCAGATCGCGCAGGAGCTTGCCGGCTACACGCTCGGCCAGGCCGATCTGTTGCGCCGCGCCATGGGCAAGAAGATCCGCGCCGAAATGGACAAGCAGCGCGATATCTTCGTTGCAGGTGCCGTCGAGCGCGGTGTCGCCAAGCAGCAGGCCGACTTCATTTTTGACCTGCTGGCAAAGTTCGCCGACTACGGCTTCAACAAATCGCACGCCGCTGCCTACGCCATCGTCTCCTACCAGACCGCGTATCTCAAGGCGCATTATCCGGTGGAATTCCTGGCAGCGTCGATGACACTCGACATGTCGAATACCGACAAGCTGGCAGATTTCCGCCAGGATGCCATGCGGCTGGGCATCGAGGTGGTGGCGCCTTCGGTGTTGAGCAGCTTCCGTGATTTCGAGGTGGGCGAGAACAGGATCTTCTACTCACTCGCGGCGCTGAAGGGCGTCGGCGATGCCGCTGTCGAGCACATCGTCGAAAAGCGCCGGGACGGGCCTTTCAAGAACCTCGCCGATTTCTGCGAACGCATCGATCCCAAGATCGTCGGCAAGCGTGTCTTCGAAAGCCTGATCATGGCCGGCGCGCTCGACTGTTTCGGACATGATCGTGCCCAGATGATCGCCGGCGTTGAACGAATGATGGGGCTGGCGGCGCTCGCGCAGCAGAACGCCACTTCAGGTCAGGCCGACATCTTCGGTGCCTCGCTGGGCGCACAGTCCCAGGCGCTCAACCTGCCGGTGACCGAACCGTGGCTGGCTGCTGATCGCCTGCATCGCGAATTCCAGGTGGTAGGCTTCTACCTGTCGGCGCACCCGCTGGATGAATACAAGGCCGCGCTCCAGAAGATGCGCGTGCAGAACTGGGCGGAGTTCTCTGCCGCCGTGAAGCGTGGCGCCTCTGCGGGCCGGCTGGCAGGAACGGTGACGGCCAAGCAGGAGCGCAAGACGCGCACCGGCAACAAGATGGGCGTCGTCAATTTCTCCGACATGACCGGCCAGTACGAGGCCGTGATGTTTTCGGAAACTCTCGCGCAATATCGGGATATGCTGGAGGCCGGTAAATCCGTCGTCATCACTGTGGCGGCCGAAGACAGGCCTGAAGGTGTGAATCTGCGCATTCAGACGGTGCAGTCGCTGGAGGACGAGGCGAGCCGCATCCAGAAGGCGCTACGCATCTTCCTGCGCGATGCCAGCCCGCTCAATACGTTGGCTAGTCAGCTTTCGGTGAAGGGTGAGGGGCAGGTCTCCTTCGTGCTGATCAAGGATGGCGGACAAGGCGAAATCGAAATCGAACTGCCCACCCGTTACCGCATCTCGCCTCAGATCGCTTCTGCCATGCGGGCCGTGCCCGGCGTCATCGAAGTCGAACTGGTCTAGGTGCCTGCAAGCCGCTTGGAAAATGCTGGACGGGCGGCGTGGCTGACGCTACCCGATAGCAATGGCAGCTGAAGCGAAGCCCGACATCACCAACGGCTCTTCCGTGGCGAGACTGCGAGACCGCTTGCGCCGGCTTTATCATGGCCGCTCGCCGGAAGCCGTCCGCTTCCAGGCGATGGTGGTCCTGATCGATCTCCTCGTCATCGCTTTTTTTATCGCCACGCCGCTGCTGCAGAACACGGCATCCTTCCTGTGGCTGGATTATACCGTGGCTGTCATCGTCGCTGCCGATCTGCTGGCGCGACTGCTTGCTTCGACAGATATGCTGCGCCTGATGCGGCAGCCGACGAGCTGGGTCGACGTCTTTGTCCTGCTCACCTTGTTGTTTCCGACAGCGCTCGCCAATCTCAGCTTCCTGCGCATCCTGCGACTTTGGTCGCTGTCGCGCAGTGGCGTTCTGTGGCGGCATTTTGGTTCGGGCCGATTCCTGGCGTGGCGTGAGACCACGCAGGCGGTCATCAACCTGCTGACCTTCCTGTTCGTGATCACAGGCTTCGTCTATACGTTCTTCTTCCGGCAAGGTTCCGGTCTTGTCGGTTATGTCGACGCGCTCTACTTCACCGTCGCAACGGTGACGACAACAGGATTCGGCGATATCGTGCTGCCCGGCGTTGCCGGCAAGCTCACGGCCATCGTCACCATGATCACCGGCATCTCGCTGTTCGTGCGCTTGGCCCAGGCCGTGTTCCGCCCCGCCAAGGTGCTGTTTCCATGCCCGCAATGCGGCTTGCAGCGCCATGAACCCGATGCCGTGCATTGCAAGGCTTGCGGTCACATCCTTAACATTCCGGATGAGGGCGACAGATAACGTCGACACAAAACTGAAACAGACCGCGTCGAAAAGCGACGCAAGGATTCGCGTGATTCGAGGGGAAGAACGAATGCCGATCCGCCTTTGCATGACCGCCGCGCTGGCAACCTTGCTTCTCGTGCAACCGACACGCGCCGCCGAACCGGGCTTCTTTGCCTCGATGGCTGGCAAGTGGAGCGGCAATGGCAGTTTCCGTGTCAACACCAAGGCGCCGGCGGTCAGTGTTTCCTGTTCCTTCGCCGCCAAGGCAAGCAGCGCCACACTTGCACTCGATGGCAATTGCCAGGGCATGGTGCTCATCTCACGCAGCATTGGCGTGCGGCTGAAAGCCGAGGGACAGCGCTATGGAGGCACTTACATCGGCTCGAGGACCGGACCTGCTGCGTTATCCGGCCGACGGCGAGGAGATGTGCTCAATCTCGGGATCCGCTGGGCCAAGCCGGTGAACGGCGACCGCGACGCCGAGATGCGTGTCGAGAAACTTGGTCAGAATGCCATGCGCATTGTCACCATCGACAAGGATGCGACGACCGGCAAGTCGGTGATCACCGCCCAGGTAGACCTGAAGCGTAACTGACTTTGGAGTGTTCCGTTTTCCCGGGACGCGGACGCTCTAATTTTTGCTTCGACGCAATTGCGAACGGAAAACCGCTACACACTTTTCCTGGAATTCCTCCCGGTCAGTCTGCCGTCGCCGCAGCCAGTTTTGCAGAACGACGCGGCAGGTTGAGCAGATTGCCCATCAGGATGAGTGCTGCGCCACCAGCTGTAAAGACGTCGATCTGCTCCTTGTAGAGCAGCCATCCGATCAGCGCCGACAACGGCACACGCAGGAAATCCATCGGGGAGATCAAGGTAGCGTCCGCGTAGGTCAGTGCGCGCGCCATGCAGAAATGCGAGGACATGCCGGTAAAGCCGATGACAAACAGCCAAGGCCAGAGTTCGAGCGGCGGGTTGCGCCATTCGATGAAAGCGGGGATCAGTCCCAGCACCGATTGCACCACCAGCATCCAGAAGATGATGCGCACAACGCTGTCGGTGCGGGTGAGCGCCTTGACCATCACCACCGAGGCGCCGAAGCACATCGCTGCACCCAGGACGATCAGGTGGCCCGTTTCAATCGAACCGGCACTTGGCCGCACGATGATGATGACACCGATCAGGCCGAGCACGATCGAGACAATGCGAAACCTGTTCAGTCTTTCGCCAAGAAAAAGCACTGCCAGCAGCGCGGTCCAGATCGGCGTGGTGAATTCGATGGAAACCAGCACGCCCAGCGGAATCAGCGTCAAGGCATAGAGCCAGGCACCCTGGCCGACATAGTGGACCATGTTGCGTGCGATATGCAGCGGCAGCCGCCGCGACGCCATGGCAGCAAAGCCGCCTCGTGCCATCACCAGCGGCAGCAGGATGAACCAGCCGATGACCGAGCGCAGTTCCAGAACCTGGAAGACACTGAGCACGCTGGTCGTCATGCGCCCTGCAACCGACATCAGCAGGAAGGACGCGATCGACAACGCCATCCAGAATGCGGCTTTTGGGATCGATGGAGCGGGTGCCATGATCTCGTGTCTGGCAGAACGATAGCCATGCCACAATCACTAGCCGCGCCTTTCTCATGAGCCAACGGACCGGAGGTCCTGGCGATTTCAGATGCGCTCCCAGGGATGCTGGACTTCGGGGCCTTCATCCTCGTCCGGACGGGCAGGGCGGCCGCGATGACCCTTGCCGAAAGTGTAGCCGGTCTCCACGGCCTTGCGGCCGAATTTGTCGCGCAAAGCGTCGATGGCGTTTTCTGCCATGGCGCGCTTGCGTGACTGCACGTCGACCAGATCCGGCGGATCGGCCTTTTCGTCGTCCGAGAGATCGCTGACGCCGATGCCAAGCAGCCGGTATCTGGTGCCGTCGGTTTCTCGGCGCAACAGGTCGAGCCCAGTCGAGAAGATGCGGTCGGCGAGCCGGGTCGGGTCGCCAAGCTGGCGATTGCGGGTGCGGATCTTGAAGTCGTGGCTCTTGAGCTTGAGCACGATCGTGCGGCCCGCAATGCCGGCTTTCTTCAGACGTGCCGATACTTTTTCGGAGAGCGCGCGCAGCACCGGCACGAGGTCATCCATCGTGGCAATGTCTGTCTCGAATGTTGTCTCGGCAGAGACACTCTTTGCGTCTTGATCAGGCTCGACACGGCGATCGTCCTGGCCGCGCGACAGACGATAGAGCCGATCGCCCATGACGCCGTAGCGGCCCATCAGGTCGCCGCGTTCCAGCTTCTGCAACTGTGAGATCATGCGGATCCCGTCGCGCGCCAGAACCTCGGCGAATGCCTTGCCGACACCCCAGATCATCGTCACCGGCTGCTCGGCCAGGAAGGATACGGCCTCTTCCCTGCCGATCACCGCAAAGCCACGAGGCTTGCGGAAATCAGAAGCGATCTTTGCCAGGAACTTGCAATAGGACAGGCCGGCCGAAACGGTAATTCCGATTTCTTTTTCGACCGCCTGCGAGAAGCGCGCCAACACCATGGCAGGTGGCAGGCCATGCAGCTTCTCGGTGCCGGCAAGGTCGAGGAAGGCTTCGTCGATGGAGATCGGCTCGACCTGCGGGGTCAGAGCGAGCATCATGGCGCGGACCTCGCGTCCAACGCGCACATATTTCTCCATGTCCGGCTTGATGACGACCGCTTCCGGGCAGGCCTCGAGTGCCTTGAACATCGGCATCGCCGAGCGTACGCCCTGGATGCGGGCGATGTAGCAGGCCGTCGACACGACGCCGCGTTTGCCGCCGCCGATGATCACCGGCTTGTCGCGCAAAGCCGGATTATCGCGTTTTTCAACGGCAGCGTAGAAAGCGTCGCAGTCAATATGCGCGATGTGCAGCCGGTGGAGTTCCGGATGACGAACGATGCGAGGGCTGCCGCAACGTTCGCACCGCGTCATTCTTCCGCGCTGGAGCGTCAGGCAGTCTCGACAGAAACCGTGCTCGGGATCGTTGACAGGTGTCGCCATCGCTGCGAACATAAAGAGAACAAGTGCAAATTAGTCTACACGGCCGGGCCATGCAAGGCGACCGGAAGGACAGGTCATGAACATCGAAATCCACGCCTTGACGCCAGATTTCTGGCCTCAGTTCGAAGATCTGTTCGGCAAGCAGGGTGCTTGTTATGGCTGCTGGTGCACGCATTTCAGGTTACCGCCGGCCGTGCGCCGGGCAAGCAACCGGCAGAGCAACAAGGATCACATAAGGGAACGCATCGAGGCCGGACCGCCGCCCGGATTGCTGGCAATGGAAGATGGCACTGCGCAAGGGTGGATGCAGATCGGGCCACGCGTCGACGTACCCGAGTGGAACAACAAGGGGCGGGGATCCGCACCGGTCGACCCATCGGACGCGGAAGACCCCGGCGTTTGGGCGATTTCATGCTTTTTCATCCGCGTGAAAGCGCGTGGGCAAGGGCTGACGCACCGGCTCGTTTCGGGTGGGATAGACTTCGCCCGCAAAAACGGTGCACGGCAGATCGAGGCCTGTCCGATCGATCTCTCGCGCGATTCGCGCTCGCTTGGCCTCTTCGTCGGCTCATCCCGGGTCTTCGAGCAGGCCGGCTTCAAGCGACTTGTCGAGCGCAAGGCGGGACGCCCATTGATGCGGCTGGTCCTTTAGCTTGTACCAATGCGAGGTTCATGATCCGCGGTTCCGCCTGTTTCGAAGCACTTCCAATTGGTGCGGACTGTCATGTCTCCTTGTGGTTGTGGCGGTAATTTCCTACGAAGAGGCTGAGTAAGGCGGGTTTTTCCGTTGCCTGAATAAGAGTGGAGACAAATACGTGCGCCGCATATTGACGACTGTTTCAGCCTTGGCGATCTGCGCCCCGGCTTTTGGCCAGGGCATCGATAGCCAGGGCGCAGCCCAGGTCCAGAAGGATATCGCCCGCTATTTCGGCAACCAGGCTTTCGAGAAGGGCGTGATCAAGGTCGAGCCGAAGGACGATGCCTATCAACTCACCATCGATTTCAAGGCATTGGTGAATGCGTTTCCCAAGCAGGATTTCGTCAAATTCGACGTGCCGTCCTATGTACTTGCCGTGAAGCCGCGCTCTGACGGCAACTGGGATGTATCAAGCGCCCTGCCGGCCAAGGCAACGTTCGAGGTGAAAACTCCGGAAGGACAGCAGAGTACCGAGATCGAGATCAAGGACGGCAAATTCTCCGGTCTTTATGATCCCGCCCTGGCAGCATTCACCAGCATGACGTCGTCGATGGCCGGCATGACCATGGCGTCAAAGGATCCGAAGTCGAGTTTGCAGGCCAGCGCCGGTGCAGCCACGATGACAGGAACCGGCGCAAAGGCCGCGGATGGTGGTGTCGATTTCGCGATGAACCAGACCGTGGCTGATTTCAGCGAAACGGTCACGATCGATGATCCCGAAAGCGGTTTGAAGGTGCCGCTCACCTTCCATTCGCCAAGCTTCGCGGTGGACGCGACTGCCAAGGGGCTGCGCAGCCGCGCGATGCTGGATCTTGCTGCCTTCGGTGTCGCCAATCAGGACGAAGCGAAGGTCAAGGCCAATCAGGCCGAGTTGAAGACCTTGCTTCTCGCTGCGTTGCCTGTCTGGCAGCGCTTCGATGGCGCCTATAATTTCAAGGATTTCAAAGTCGGTACGCCGGTCGGCGAATTCGGCATGACCGAATTGGTCGCAAAATTCGGCGCCGATGGTGTCAGCCAGAACGGCAAGTTGAGCTACGGCCTCAAGGCCAGCGGCCTCAGCGTTCCTGCAGTCGCCGCCCAGATGCTGCCGGCTTGGAGTGTCTCGTTGTTGCCGACTGACGTCGAACTCAACTTCGGCGGCGCCAATCTTGATCTGGACACCATGGCCAGGAAGGCGATCGACACGTTCGACCTGAACAAGGAGCCGTCATTGCCGGCCGATTTCGGCGACAAGATCGGCGCGGAGTTCCTGGCCAAATCACCGAAGGTGCTGATCGAGCCAAGCATCATCAAGAACAAGGACACCGAGGTTGCCTTCAAGGGTGAGGTTCGCTTCCCGTTCGACAAGCCGGATCCGACCAAGAAGCCGGATGTGGATATGACGGTTACAGTGTCGGGTTACGACAAAATCGTCGAAACGCTGCAGGAAGCGGCCAAGACGACGCCGGACGCCACCAATGCGGTTGCAGCGGCGTTGGCAATCAAGGGATTTGCCAAGACGTTGCCGGACGGTCGCATTGAATGGGTGCTGAACGGCAAATCGGATGGCAGCGTCGTGGTCAATGGCGTTACCGTCAAGGGCCCCGATCCGCTCGTCGATCCTGCCGAAGACAGCGGTGACGATGCTACTCTGGAGGAAGGCACTGACCCGGCTCCGGATGCCACGGAGCCTGCGGAAGAAGGAGCCGGCGAGGAGCAGGCACCTCAGCAGTAGATCGAGAGCCGGCCGACCACATTAAAAAGCCCCGCTGGACTCCAGCGGGGCTTTTTTCTTCGCGACGATCTTTTCCAAATGCCTAGTCTAAAGGCCTAGCGCTCGCGCAATTTTCGGTGCGGCTTCATGCCAGTCCTGTACCACGATCAGATCATCGGGCAATGGCGGCAGGAAAGCACGCAACGAGTTGTCCGCCATCAGATGAAACAGATGCGCGTCGGTGACCGAACCTCGCGCCGAAATCAGGTTGTTGGGCTGGTCATCGACAAAGGCGACCGGACGTCCTTTGTCGCCGCGCAGCTTTGCCACGGCCGGCCCTTTGGCCATCTCGGTGGTTAGCAGTGGATAGCGAAGCCCAAGCTGATCAAGATGCGCGCGCCGGGCCGAGCGATGCTTGTGCGGCATTGCCGTCAGAAGTACGATTTCGGCCTTGTCCTCCAGCGCACGCAGCGTATCGGCTGCGCCTTCAGCCAGATATTGCCACTCTGCCTGGCCGGCGAAAAAATCGTCGAGCAGCGTATGCACTTCATGCTGTTCCGCTACCCGCCCGGTGGCCTTCTCCGCGACATTGCCGGTCAGGCGGAACGAGGCGAAGGTCAGGTCATAGCCGCGAACTTCCAGAAACCGCGGAAACGGCCGGATGAATTCAAGGATCACATCGTCGACATCGAGTACCAGAAGCGGCCGGTCGTCGCTCGCAAGCTCCGCGATCTGGCGGGCGGTTTCGGGATCATCACTCATGTCGAACGCTCATAGTCGTCTTGGTTGCCGAGGGGCAGGGCGCGCAGCGCCTTGCTCACCGATGCCGGTGGTGTTCCGGTTTCTTCGCAGAAGCGCATCAAGGTCGGCTCATGCGCCAGAACAAACTGCAGCACGCCAGCCAGAAAACCGGGTTCGCTGGCGGCACGCCGGACGGAACTGGCTTCTATGCCGGTGATCGCCAGGAAACGCGGCAGGAGTTCGGCGTCGCCGGCAACAAAAGCCAGCGCATTGATGGCCAGGGCCTCAGCCTGTTCGCGCATTGACGCTGCGTCTGCCATCGCTACCTTTGATTCCAGCAATGATGATGAGTCTGTGCCTGGAAGTAGTCACAAGCACTGCCGAGGGCAAGGCTTGTGTCGCGTTGTTGTTGTTTTGTTGCAGGCAAGCCGATCGGATTTCGGACCACCGGTTTGCGTTTCGTCAATCATCTCGCGTTAAAGTTAAACCGGGTTTGGGCGCTCTTTGCATGGAGCGCGATGCGACGGTTTCCTTGCGGGAGCGCCGTCGGAGCGGGAAATTATGCCGAAGAAGGTAATGATCGTCGAAGACAACGAGCTTAACATGAAGCTCTTTCGCGACCTCATCGAGGCCAGCGGCTACGAAACCGTGCGCACCCGCAACGGACTGGAGGCGCTGGATCTGGCGCGCAAGCACCGGCCCGACCTGATCCTGATGGACATCCAATTGCCCGAGGTTTCAGGGCTCGAAGTGACCAAATGGCTGAAGGAAGACGATGAATTGCATGTCATTCCGGTCATTGCCGTCACTGCCTTTGCCATGAAAGGGGATGAGGAGCGCATCCGTCAGGGCGGCTGTGAAGCCTACATTTCCAAGCCGATCTCGGTGCCACGCTTCATCGAGACTGTGAAATCCTATCTGGGTGACGCCTGATGGTTGCCCGATGTTTATCCGGAGCCGCATGAGATGACAGCCCGTATCCTTGTCGTCGATGACGTGCCGGCCAATGTGAAGCTGCTCGAAGTTCGGCTGCTGGCCGAATATTTCGAAGTGCTGACGGCGACGAGTGGCCCGGATGCGATCGAAACCTGCGAGAACGGCAAGGTCGACGTCGTTCTGCTCGACGTAATGATGCCGGATATGGACGGGTTCGAGGTTTGCCGCCGGCTGAAAAGCGATCCAGCCACTTCGCACATTCCTGTTGTGATGGTTACCGCGCTGGACCAGATCACCGACCGGGTGCGCGGGCTCGAGGCTGGTGCGGATGATTTCCTGACCAAGCCTGTCAATGATCTGCAGCTGATGACGCGCGTGAAGAGCCTCGTTCGTCTGAAGATGTTGACCGACGAATTGCGTTTGCGCGCCTCCACCACCCGCAACATAGGCATCGAGGAATTGCTGAGCCGTAATCTGGCCGACGAGGAATCGCAGCCGAAGGTGCTCTTGATCGACGAGCGCCAAAGCTCGACGGAACGCATTCAGAAGGTGTTGCGGGGCAAGGCAATGCTGGATGCGGCCAAGGATCCGCATGCCGGTTTCTTCCAGGCCGCCGAAAGCCCATATGAATGTATCCTGATTTCGACGGATTTCACTGATTTCGATCCTTTGCGGCTCTGCTCGCAGCTTCGTTCGCTCGATCGCACGCGCTTCGTGCCGATCATGCTGCTGGCGGACCAGGGCGAGGAGGACCGTGTCATTCGTGGACTGGAACTCGGTATCAATGACTATCTTACCCGGCCGATCGATCCGCATGAGTTGACCGCGCGGTTGCGCACGCAGGTCCGCCGCAAGCGTTACAATGATCAATTGCGGGCCTCGGTGACCCAGACGATCGAGATGGCGGTGACGGATGGTCTGACCGGCCTGCATAATCGGCGCTATCTCGACAGCCATCTGCAGACACTCTTCGACCGGGCCGTCGCGCGCCGCCGGCCTTTGTCGATGATGATCACCGACCTCGATCGTTTCAAAGCGATCAACGATACCTATGGTCATGACGGCGGCGACGATGTGCTGCGCGAATTCGCGCATCGCTTGCGCAAGAACGTGCGCGGCATCGATCTCGCCTGTCGCTTCGGCGGCGAGGAGTTCGTGGTCGTGATGCCGGATACCGAAGGTGCCGTCGCTGAAAAGGTGGCCGAGCGCATACGCGCTGAAATCGCCCGCTTGCCCTTTGCGATCGGGCGTGAGGGCAAAACCGCCGAAGTTACCATCAGCGTCGGCGTTTCGGCCTTGCTCAAAGGCTCCGACACAGTGGAAGATCTGATCAAGAGGGCGGATGTCGCGCTCTATGAAGCCAAGAACAGCGGCCGCAATCGGGTGGTGGCAAAGGCTGCCTAGCCTGCTGCTTCTGCTGGTTACGCTAGTCGTTTACCTTAACCAGCGCGAATCTCCGATGCGTGGTTAAGAAAGTATTGCTTTTCATCAGCGCTTGCGCAAATGTGCAGCCGCTAACGGGGAACTGTTCGGTGCGGGGGCGAAACCGGCATGTTCCATTGATACCCCATGATGCTCAGGTCCGCCGCATCTCCTGGGTCCGTGGGGTCGGCCGGCCGGCGTTGGCATATAGTGGCCTCCTCGTACCGCTGCCATCCGCCGACCGGCCCCCTTATTCCTCATAGCCATACAGCCGACATGCCCTGGAGCCAACGCTCCGGGGCAGAGTGGGCGCTTGTCTTGCATGCCGGCGCAAACAAAAACGCCGCCCCAGGGGCGGCGCTTCGGCGTGCCAATGAGAACCAGATTACTTGATCTTGGTTTCCTTGAACTCGACGTGCTTCTTGGCGATCGGGTCGTACTTGCGGAACGACAGCTTGTCGGTCTTCGTGCGGCTGTTCTTGCTCGTCACATAGAAGAAGCCGGTATCGGCGGTCGACAGAAGCTTGATCTTGATGTTAGCGGCTTTGGCCATGGTGTTCGTCCGTTAATTGTCTTGGAGTTCGAGCCGCTGGAACACGGGGAAAACACCCGGACGCGGAAAACTTGCCGGACACATAAAGAATGCTTCCGGAAAGTCAAGTCCGCGCGGCATTGCAGCCCGTCGTGATCGCCTCGCCGATGGTCGTCAGCTCGTATGGGCAACCAGACGGTTTATGGTTTCGGGGAAGAAATCCCGAGCCGACCAGCGCTTGCCGAACATCATGTCATATTGCAGGTAGCGATAGTCGCGGATCAGTGGCTCGATCTGCTTTTGTCTGGCCCAGTCGATGGTTGCTTCGCTGTCGGTGGCCAGCAGCACGTTACGGTCGATGGCACTGTATTGCCTGCTCACTTCGCCGAGGAAGCCTGTGTAATAGGGGTGCGTGATGCCCGCGGCCTTGAGCAGGTGATAAGGCAGGAACGCAGGGCTGACCGAGCCGATATCCTTGGCAAGACCCGTACGGTTCGACCAGACGACCAGCGGTGTTTCACGGTGGAGCTTCATTTGATCGGGCGCTTCCCTGCGCGGCGCGACATTGTCCTTGAGGAAGCCCGTTTCGACGTAGACCGGGCCCAGTGGCGGCAGGTGATCGCCGAAGAAGACGATTACGGTCGCACGGTCACGTTTTTCTGCCCAGTCGATCAGGCGTTTCAGGTTGCGGTCGGCATCAGCTGCGCCTTCCGCATAGGACAGAAGTGAATCCTTTGCCCACTGGCTGATCGGCGCCTCAACCGTGTGGGAAGCATCTGCGTAGCGATTGGGTTCATAGGGGCCGTGATTCTGAAGGCTTACGGCGAAATAGAAGAATGGTTCCTCCGCAGCATCGGCGGTGGAAATGAGCTGGTCGGTCATCGCCTCGTCGGAAGCGAGCGGTCCGCGTTTTTCCAAAGGCGCGGTCTCTTCCGACTGGAAATCGTCGAAGCCGAAATCGGCGTAAACCGCGGTGCGATTCCAGAACCAGTTCGTGCCCGGATGGAATGCCCTGGCGGAATAGCCCTCGCTCTTGAGGAAGGTGGCGAGTGAAGGCACCGGAGCGCGCACATATTGCTGATAGGGAATTGACCCAGCCGGCAGGAAGGCGTTGGAAAATCCGGTCAGTGCCTCGAACTCGACATTGGCGGTCATGCCGCCGAACTCTGGCGACAGCATCGACCCGGAACGGAGCTGACGTACAGCACCCAGCGGATCTGGCTTGATCGACACGCCTGGCAGAATGGTGGGATCCCAGAAGGATTCGCTCATCACCATGATGATGTCCGGCTTGTCTTCCGGGACTGTCGTGGTCGCCTCAGGCCGCGTGATGGTCGCGATTGCCTTGTCTGAATAACCCGCGGGTGCGCCGACATGTGCCATCGGCACGTTGAGTGCGAAGGCGAGCGCGAAACCGTTGGAATTGTAGTTTTCCTTCTGGTCCCACATCATGGGGATGATCTGCAGGCGGTCCCGCGTCCATGAAAAGGTCGCGTAGTCCATGATGGAGACGAAGAAGGCGAGGAGTGGGATTGCGACGGCAAGGCGCGCGAGACGCGCCCTGTAGCGCAGGGTCGGTGCACGACGACGCCACATGCGCCACAACATCACCACCGAAGCCAGCGTTCCGGCAATGCCGGTCGCCAGCGCTACACCGGTCCATGGCCGTTCCTTTACCAGCAGAGGCATCAATTCGATGATCTGGCGCACGTAAAGAAAATCTGTCGGATAGAGTGGATCGCCGAGGTAGCGCGATTTTTGATGGCCGACGAAGGCGAGCGCCAGGGTCAAAGGTGCGAAGATCATCAGGCTTTGATGATTGCGGCCGAGCAACGCGTCGATGCCAATCAGGATAAGCGTGAACAGGATGACCGTTGTCCAGCCGGGCTTCGACGGCTGAAGAAAGAAACCGAACGTGCTGGCGAGATCACCTCGAAAGATCAGCTCGATGGCGAACACCAGCACGGCTGACGCAACCAATGTCATCATGCAATAGCGCACGGCACGCCTTTTCTCACCCGGTTCCAAGCCGGGTATGGCGGTGTCATGTCTATGCTCTGGCGCGTTCATGCCGCTCCCTGACCATCCCTTCGCCAACTTACAAGTCCCCCGACTGCAAAAGCGTCACGTAACTGTCACTCAAATGTCACAAAAAGCTAGCGCCTGTGGCGAAATTTAGAAGAGCCAGCAAACGAATCGTGTTCGATTTTCATCATGATTGATCGTCGCCTGGCCTTCCCAAGCACTGTTGGCCACAGCAGGCGAAGGCTGCATCGGGCTTGACTTGTCGCCCGGCCTTGCGCACAGGGCAGGCGAGATCAAGCAATTGGAGCTCGTTATGGCGGTCGCGTTTACCTTTCCGGGGCAGGGCAGCCAGTCGGTCGGCATGGGCAAGGATCTGGCAGACGCTTTTCCTGAAGCCCGTCGCGTGTTCGAAGAAGTAGACGAAGCGCTCGGGGAGAAGCTGTCCGCTCTGATCTGGAATGGACCAGAAGAGACGCTGACGCTGACGGCAAACGCGCAGCCAGCGCTGATGGCGGTGTCGTTGGCTGCTGTCAAAGCACTCGAAGCGCGTGGCTTTTCCTTGAAGGAAAAGGTCGCCTATGTCGCGGGCCATTCGCTGGGCGAGTATTCGGCACTTGCCGCCGCGGGTTTCGTCTCGGTGGCCGATGCGGCAAGGCTCCTGCGCATTCGCGGCAATGCCATGCAGTCGGCTGTGCCGGTCGGGGAAGGTGCGATGGCGGCGATCATCGGCCTTGAGCAGCCCGACGTCGAAGCCGCCTGTGCCGAAGCTGCCAAGGGATCCGTCTGCCAGGTTGCCAACGACAACGGTGGTGGGCAACTGGTGATATCGGGCGCCAAGGCCGCTGTCGAACTCGCAGCCAGGCTCTGCACGGAAAAGGGCGCCAAGCGAGCGCTGATGCTGCAAGTGTCGGCGCCGTTCCATTCGGCGCTGATGGCGCCGGCGGCGGAAGCGATGCGCGAAGCCCTGGCCAATGTCGCCAGGAAAGCGCCGGCTGTTCCGGTGATTTCGAATGTCTCGGTTTCGCCAACTCAGGATCCCGATGCGATCGCGGCTCGGCTGGTCGAGCAGGTGACTGGCCGTGTGCGCTGGCGCGAGACGGTGGAGTGGTTCGCTGCCAATGGCGTGACCACGCTCTATGAAGTCGGTGCCGGCAAGGTACTTTCCGGCCTGGCGCGTCGAATCAACCGTGACATCGCTGTGACTTCGGTGGGAAATCCTGCCGATGTCGATGCAGCCATTGCCGCACTGGCCTGAGCAACCTGATGACCCCATCCATGCGATGGGTGTGCTTGAAAGGGACAAGACATGTTTGATCTGACAGGCCGCAAGGCGCTCGTCACCGGAGCTTCGGGTGGCATCGGCGAATCCATCGCCAGGATACTTCACGCGCAGGGTGCGACGGTCGGCCTGCATGGCACGCGTGTGGAAAAGCTGGAAGCACTCGCCGGCGAACTTGGCGATCGCGTTAAGCTCTTCCCGGCGAACCTGTCCGACCGCGACGAGGTCAAGGCGCTGGGCCAGAAGGCGGAGGCTGATCTCGAGGGCGTCGATATCCTGGTCAACAACGCAGGCATCACCAAGGATGGTCTGTTCGTGCGTATGTCGGATGCCGACTGGGACAGTGTGATCGAAGTCAATCTGACTGCCGTCTTCCGCCTGACGCGGGAATTGACGCATCCGATGATGCGCCGCCGCTACGGCCGCATCATCAACATCACCTCCGTCGTCGGCGTCACCGGCAATCCGGGGCAGGCCAATTATTGTGCCTCCAAGGCCGGCATGATCGGTTTTTCCAAATCGCTGGCGCAAGAGATCGCCACACGCAACGTTACCGTCAATTGCGTTGCTCCAGGTTTCATCGAATCGGCCATGACCGACAAGCTGAATGACAAGCAGAAAGAAGCGATCATGGCCGCAATTCCCGCCAAGCGCATGGGAACGGGTGCCGAGGTCGCATCGGCGGTCGCCTATCTTGCTTCGGAGGAAGCATCCTACGTGACGGGCCAGACCATTCACGTCAACGGCGGCATGGCGATGATCTAACTCGCGGCCGCGAGTTGTCGCGGCTTTGGAAAAACGATGCTCGCGCCTTGGATGCTGGGCCGTTTTCGTGTAATGCGGCCCGCAACCCGGCGGTTCGGGCAATAGCCGGCCTTGTTTATTGTGTTTAAGCCCGGCCTATCTTTCAGCTTGATTAGCGGCATTGTGCCCGCTAACGAAGACAGATCATAGAACGAAGGATGCCAACATGAGTGACACCGCAGAGCGCGTCAAAAAGATCGTTATCGAGCATCTGGGCGTCGATGCCGACAAAGTGACGGAGCAGGCCTCCTTCATCGACGATCTCGGCGCGGACAGCCTCGACACGGTTGAGCTTGTCATGGCGTTCGAGGAAGAGTTCGGCGTAGAAATCCCGGACGACGCGGCAGAGACCATCCTCACGGTCGGCGACGCCGTGAAGTACATCGACAAGGCCTCGGCCTGATTTTTCCGGCATAGGTCTTCGGGAAAGGCTTGGAATGAGGCGCGTCGTCGTTACGGGCCTCGGCCTGCTGTCGCCATATGGCGTTGGGGTCGAGCACGGTTGGCGGGAACTGCTGAGCGGCCGTAGTGCCGCCAAGCGTGTCACCGAATTTGAAGTCGAAGACCTTGCCTGCAAGATCGCGCATGTTATCCCGCGCGGCAATGGCGAGAACGGCACCTTCAATCCGGAGGCCGTTCTCGAACCCAAGGAATTGCGCAAGATCGGCGAGTTCATCCTGTACGGGATCGCGGCCGCTGACGAAGCGCTGAAGGATTCGGGCTGGCAACCGAAAACCCACGAAGAGCAATGCGCGACCGGCGTGATGATCGGTTCGGGCATTGGTGGGATCGAAGGCATCGCCGAAAACGCCCTTATTCTGCAGGAAAAGGGGCCTCGCCGCATCAGCCCCTTCTTCATCCCCGGACAGATCATCAACCTCGTCTCCGGTCAGGTATCCATCCGACATGGTCTGAAGGGTCCGAACCACGCAGTGGTCACCGCCTGCTCGACCGGCGCTCATGCGATCGGCGATGCCGCACGGCTCATCCAGTTCGGCGACGCCGATGTGATGGTGGCCGGCGGTGCCGAAGCCCCTGTAACGCGCCTGTCGCTGGCCGGTTTTGCAGCCTGCCGCGCACTCTCCACCGAACGCAACGACACGCCTGAAAAAGCTTCACGTCCCTATGATCGCGACCGCGACGGTTTCGTCATGGGCGAGGGCGCTGGTGTGGTGGTTCTGGAAGAGTTGGAACACGCCAAGGCGCGTGGTGCCAAGATTTATGCAGAAGTCACCGGCTATGGCCTGACTGGCGATGCACATCACATCACTGCGCCGGCCGAGGATGGCGACGGCGCTTTCCGCTGCATGTCGGCTGCGTTGAAACGCTCGAAGCTGACGGCGGCGGATATCGACTACATCAATGCGCACGGCACTTCGACCATGGCTGACACGATCGAACTCGGCGCCGTTGAACGCCTGGTCGGAAACGCCGCCTCGAAGGTTTCGATGTCGTCCACCAAATCGTCGATCGGCCACCTGCTCGGCGCTGCTGGTGCTGCAGAAGCGATCTTTTCGATCCTCGCCATCCGCGACAACATCGCGCCGGCCACAATCAATCTGGACAATCCAGAGCGCGAGACCGCTATCGATCTCGTGCCAAACACGCCGCGCAAGCGGCAGATTGATGTTGCGCTGTCCAATTCCTTCGGCTTCGGCGGCACCAACGCATCGCTGGTCTTCCAGCGCTATAACGGCTGATTGACCGGCTTTCGCCGATCTACCGACAGCCTTTGGGACGGGCATATCCGTCATTTTTGCCATATTCCCCGCTACTGTCGGGGGATTCGTCGATGGGACATACGGTAGGGCGCCATGAACACTGCTCCGACGAACAACGAGGATGTCAGCCAGGCCGCCGCGCAGACCACGCCGATCATCCCCAAGACTGCGAGTGAGGCGCTCCGTCCGGAAGTGGGCACGCCGCCCCCCGCCAAGCGGTCACGTGCATCGCGCAGCCAGATCATCGTCTTCATGAACTTCCTCGTCTCCTGCGTCATGCTGGCGGTGATTGCCGCCGGCGGCGCGGTCTATTTCGGCAGGCAGGAGTTCTTCGGCCTGGGACCGTCGGCCAACGGCGACACTTTCCTCGTCAAGCCGAACAGCGGTGTGCAGGACATTGCCGATCAGCTGGAGCGGCGGGGCCTGATCAGTGACGCGCGCATCTTCCGCCTGGGCGTGCGTGCCTATGGCAACGACCAGGCGCTCAAGGCTGGCGAATATCAGATCAAACCGCGCGCCTCGATGCGCGAGATCATGGACCTTTTGAAGAGCGGCAAGTCGGTGATGTACTCGCTGACCATCCCCGAGGGGCTAACGGTCCAACAGGCGTTCCAGCGTGTCGCCGCCGAGGAGGCGCTGACCGGCGACATGCCGGCCACCCTGCCTCCGGAAGGCAGCCTTGCCACCGACACGTTGCGGTTCACGCGCGGTGCCACGCGTCAGCAGATGGTGGACAAGCTTCTGGCCGATCAGAAGGAACTGGTCGAGGAGATCTGGAAGCGTCGTTCGACGGATCTGCCATTGGCCAATGTCGAGGAATTCGTCACGCTTGCCTCCATTGTCGAGAAGGAAACTGGCCGCAGCGACGAGCGTTCTCGGGTGGCGGCCGTGTTCCTGAACCGTCTGGGCAAGGGTATGCGGTTGCAGTCCGATCCGACCATTATCTATGGTCTCTTCGGTGGCAAGGGCAAGCCCGGCGATCGGCCGATCTACCAGTCGGACATCGACAAGCAGACCCCTTACAACACCTACCAGATCAATGGTCTGCCGCCGACGCCGATCGCCAATCCAGGGCGTGCGTCGCTTGAAGCCGTGGCCAATCCGTCGAAGACCAAAGACCTGTACTTCGTTGCCGATGGCAATGGCGGGCATGTGTTTGCCGAAACTCTTGACGACCACAACGAGAACGTGGCGCGCTACCGCGCTTTGATGAAAAAGCAGGCCGAAGAAGCGGCCAAGGCTGGAACCGCCACGCAGCCCGCAAACAATGGTGGTGCGACCGGGACAAACACGGTCCAATAAGGGCGCTTTTGGGGGCGTGGGGATATGAATCTGCAGAGCATGACCGGCTTCGCGCGGGCGGCCGCTGATTATCAGGGCACAGCCATCGCTTGGGAGGTGAAGTCCGTCAACGGCAAAAGTGTCGAGACGAGACTACGGCTGCCGCCTGGCTATGATCGGCTTGAACAGGTCGTTCGTCAGGCGGTGCAGAAACGCTTTGCGCGCGGAAATTTCCAGGCGACGTTGACCGTGGGACGAACGAGCAGCCAGGCGGTGCAGCCGGTCGTCAATGAAGCTTTTCTGAAGGATGTCGCCGGCCTCGCGAAACGGCTGCAGGAGCAGTTTGGTGCTGCGCCGGCTACGGCTGATGGGTTGCTGGCCCTGCGTGGCGTGCTGGAAGTGCCCGAGACGATCGAGACCGAGGAGATACGGGCGGCGTTTGACGCAGCGATCGGACGGGTGCTCGAGGAGGCCCTCGACGGTCTCGTGATGGCGCGGCAGAGCGAGGGTGAAGCGCTACGCGCGCTGCTTTCCGGTCAACTTGATGCAATCGAAACGCTGACACTTCGTGCGGAAGCGGATTCATCGCGCCAACCGGCGGCGATCCGTGAGCGGATCGCCGAGCAGGTTCGGCTTTTGATGGATACCGGTGCCGGTCTGGATGAAACCAGGCTTCACATGGAGGCTGCGTTTCTTGCTACAAAAGCCGATATCCGCGAGGAGATTGACCGGCTGAAGACTC
This sequence comes from Mesorhizobium sp. NPDC059025, assembly GCF_042739655.1. NCBI lineage: Bacteria > Pseudomonadati > Pseudomonadota > Alphaproteobacteria > Hyphomicrobiales > Phyllobacteriaceae > Mesorhizobium > Mesorhizobium sp. NPDC059025. The sequence goes on from NZ_JBHYIM010000001.1 coordinate 609,070, forward strand.
ATGTGGCCTCGGGAAGGGCGCTGCTTTCCGCTGGCGGTTCCATCGGTCGCAAGCTCGACTTTCTGGCGCAGGAATTCAATCGCGAATCGAATACTTTATGTTCGAAGTCGAACGCAGCCGCAGTTACCGCAATAGGGTTGGAACTGAAGGCCGTCGTCGACCAATTTCGCGAACAGGTCCAGAATCTGGAGTAACAGATGGCCGTCAAGGACACCGGTTCCCGCATCCGCCGTCGGGGCCTGATGCTCGTGCTGTCGTCGCCCTCGGGTGCCGGCAAGTCGACGATTGCGCGAAATCTGATTGAAAGTGACCAAGGCTTCGAGCTCTCGGTCTCCGTGACCACGCGTCCACGTCGCGGCAGCGAAATCGACGGCATTCACTACCATTTCAGACCGCGTCGCGAGTTCGAGCTGCTGCGTGACAATGACGAGCTGCTCGAATGGGCGGAAGTGCACGGGAACTTTTATGCGACCCCGCGTGAAGCCGCTGAGCGGGCGATGGCCGAAGGGCGCGACATGCTCTTCGACATAGACTGGCAGGGAGCGAAACAGCTGAAGGAGAAGATGCGGGGCGACATCGTCTCCATCTTTATCCTGCCACCTTCAATGAAGGAGCTGAAGGCGCGATTGAAGCGCCGCGCGGAAGATCAGGAACAGGTCATCGAAACGCGCTTGAAAAATGCGCGTACCGAGATCGAGCACTGGACGGAATATGATTTCGTCATCGTCAATGACGATCTTGACCGCGCCTTCACGGAAGTGCGCGCCATTGTTGCCGCTGAGCGCCTGCGACGCGACCGTCGGCCCGGACTGTTCGATTTCGTATCAGGTCTTCTGGACGAGGCGGTCTGAGGGATTTCGGCTGCCGATGTAAATCGAGGCAGTTCTCGACTCAGCGAAGCCTTGTTATGCTTTTGCATGGCACTGGCCCGCGCCTCCGCCCTCCATTCGGGAAGCATTGTTCATGCGGGGCCAATTCTCATCGAACCAACTGTTCGAGCATCGCGCATAAGGAGGGATTGCGAAACCAGCTCGCAATAGGAGGTTTTTCAATGAAGCTCTCTGTCCCGGCCTATCAATTGAAGCGACAGGCCAAGCGGCTGTCGCGCGAGGAGAACATCCCTCTTCATGCCGCGCTTGACCGTACCGCAGCCAAAGAGGGATTTGTGAGCTGGAGTTTGCTGGCGTCCAAACGTCAGGAAGTGCCTGCTGCCGCCAGGCTGCTCGCTTCGTTGCAGCCTGGTGATCTGCTTCTGGTCGGCGCGCGTCCAAGGCAGGGCAAGACACTCTTCAGCCTCGAATTGGCGATCGAAGCGATGAAGATCGGACGTCGCAGCGCATTTTTCTCGCTCGAATACACCCAGAAGGATATACTCGGCCGCTTTCATGCTCTTGGCGTTGAACCAGTCCAGTTCGCCAACCGGTTCGAGTTCGATGGTTCTGATGCAATCGATGCTGGTTACATGATAACCGCACTCGAAGCGGCGCCCAGGGGCACGCTTGTGGTGGTCGACTACCTGCAATTGCTTGATCAGAAGCGCCAGAGTCCGGATCTGGTCGATCAGATCCGTGAGCTGAGATCGTTCGCTCGCGACAAGGGGCTTATCTTTGTCTTCATCTCCCAGATCGACCGCTCCTACGACCCTGCGAACAAGCCGTTCCCGAACCTTGGCGACGTTCGCCTGCCAAACCCTTTGGACCTCAGCCTGTTCGACAGGGCATGTTTCCTGAATGACGGAGATGTCCAGTTCACTGCATGAGCTGGAGTTCGCAGAAGGGCCGACTTTGAGTGTGCCAGCGCCGTCGGTGGTGAGGCTCAGCTACCCAGCAAGTTGGTCAGACGTACGAACTCCTCGACGCTAAGGGTCTCGGCACGGCGGGTCGGATCGATTTCGGCCCGCTCCAGCAGTTTCTCGCCGCCGAGGCTTTTAAGGCTTTGCCGCAGCATCTTCCGGCGCTGACCAAAGGCCGCCTCCGTAACGCGGCCGAGTTTCTTCACATCCGCGGATAGAAGGGATTCGCGCGGTGTCATATGCACAACGGACGACGTCACCTTGGGAGGCGGCGTGAATGCCTGTGGTGGCACATCGAACGCGATTTTCGCTTCTGTTCGCCAGCCCGCCAATACGCCCAGCCGGCCGTAGTCGCTGGAGTTGGGTTTTGCGACGATACGCTCGGCTACTTCGCGTTGGAACATCAGCGTCATTGATTGGTAGAAAGGCGGCCAACGGTCGACGATTAGCCAGCGAATGAGCAGCTCCGTGCCGATGTTGTAAGGCAAGTTGGCGACAATCTTGACCGGGCCGTCGGTCACCAAGGTCGAGAAATCGGTCTTGAGCGCGTCGCCCGAGATAACTTCCAGCCGTCCCGGATAGTGGGCCGATACCTCGGAAAGCGCCGCCAGGCAGCGTTCATCACGCTCAATGGCGACCACGCGGCGTGCGCCATGCAGGAGCAGCGCGCGTGTCAGCCCTCCAGGCCCTGGGCCAACCTCAATGACTGTCGACTGGGTCAGATCACCCGCGGTACGCGCAACCTTGCCTGTCAGGTTCAGGTCGAGCAGAAAATTCTGACCGAGCGCCTTCTTGGCCTGCAGGCCGTGGCGTTCGATGACGTCTCGAAGCGGCGGCAGTCCGTCGGCGCTCATGCGTCCGTGCTCCTGACATTTCCGGCCAATTCCGCAGCCAGTTTCAGCGCTGCAATCAAGCTATCCGGTCGTGCGATACCGCTTCCCGCGATGTCGAAGGCCGTGCCATGGTCTGGTGAAGTGCGAACAAACGGTAAGCCAAGAGTTACATTAACGGCTTCATCGAAAGCCAGCGTCTTTGCCGGGATCAGGGCCTGGTCGTGGTACATGCAAAGCGCAACGTCGTAGCCCGCTCGGGCGCGTCGATGGAAAAGCGTATCGGCAGGCAGCGGCCCGCGCGCATCGATGCCTGCGGAACGCAGTGCTTGGACAGCTGGAGCAACGATCTCCAGGTCTTCCTTACCCATGGAGCCGCCTTCGCCGGCATGTGGATTGAGGCCCGCAATGGCAAGCCGCGGCGCTTCGATCCCGAAACGGCCCTTCAGATCGCGCGCGGTGATGCGAGCCGTCTCCACGATCAGCTCGGTGGTGAGCACCTTCGGCACCGTCGCGAGTGGCATATGGATCGTGACGGGAACGGTGCGCAGATCTGGCCCCGCCAGCAGCATGACAGGCATTACCGTCCGACCGGAGTGGCGAGTGGCCAGATGTGCCAGATATTCCGTATGGCCGGGAAAGCCGAAACCGGCGTCGTAGAGTGGCTTCTTGGCTATGGGGCAGGTGACAACCCCGGCGGCACGACCAGCAAGGCAGTCCGCAACAGCACGGTCGATGGCCTCGATGACACCCTTTGCGTTGACCGGATCAGGATGACCGGCGGTATCGAGAAACTTCGCTTCCAGCGGCACGACCGGCAAGGCATCCTGGAAAACGGCATTTGCCTTTTCCGGTGTTGTTTCGGCGATGGTGGCAGTGGCACCGACGCGACGGCCGCGTGCGGCCAGCAGAATCGGGTCAGCAAGCAGGTAGAAATCAGGAACGCCTGATTCTTTGCGCCGTTCCCAGGCAGCCAGCGCGATCTCCGGGCCGATTCCTGACGGATCGCCCACACTCAAGGCGAGAGGAAGTCTGGTTTCGCGCACAGCCGTCAGCGCTGAACGATGACGGCCTTGGCCTTCAACTCAGAGACATATTTCTTGCTGAGCTCGTCTGCGGCATCGTCCTTCTTGCCGCCGAGGCCTTCGTTCTGGAGCATCAACTGAGCGGTCTTGTCGTCCGAGACTTCGCGCGCCGAGCAGATGCCGATGAACTCTATGCCGCGGTCCGTTTCACGCACGTTGGTCGCGCCGCCGGCCTTTGTTGCCTTGATCTGGTCCGCCCAGTCTGCCGGCAACTGCGGTGCAAGCACACGGCCGAGGTCGCGGACGGTGACGTCTATCAGGCCCTTGGCGAATTCACGCGTCGTGTTGCATCCATTGAAGCGTGCGCGCATGGCCTCGGCTTCGCGCTTGCGCTTGGCCATCAATGCGCCGCGCTCGGCGGCCGGCACGACGAAAATTATCTGCTGCAGCAGATATTCGGTGGCTGAGGGCTTGTTTCCGCCCTTCTGCAGCATCTTGCGCACGGCGTCCTGTTCGCTCAGGCCGCCGCTGCCCTGCTCGGAACGGTAGCGCATGCTGAGTGCCTGGTTCCAGGCCATCTGTGCGCGGATGAAATCCTTGAAATGCTGCTTGGTGACGCCCGACTTGTCCATGACGCCATCAAGCTGCGCCAACTGCATTTTGTTGTTGGAGGCAAAGCGCGCGTAGGCTTCATTCACCTGCTGGTCGGAAATACGGATGCCCAGGCGTCTTGCCTCGGCGAGGCGAAGCGTCTGCTCGACCATTTCGTCGGCAGCGTCACCCTTGCGCTTCTGCAGGCGCAGGAAAGCAGCGCGGTGCTGGATGTCGCCGGTCGTGATGGCGACATTGTTGACGACATATTTGATTTCGCTGGCAAAGGCCGGTTGGGACATCGCCGTCAGCGAAACACCCGCGGCTGCAACCAGAAGTGCAAGGCTCGCGGAAAAGAGCTGTTTCCTCATCGTCTCTGTTCCAAATCCATTTCGGTTCCGGCTCATCACTGAGCCGAATACAATTTTCCCATGCCCGTCCTATGCGGCGAAACCATGTCCTGCAAGGGGGATGGCTTACTGGAAACTGCTGGACGTCGAGCCGAAATCGCCAATGGTGCGGAACGAGATGTTGAAGCCGATGTTGCGGGTCACTTCCCTGGTGGTCCGGTCGCGGCTCTCCGACACCGTCATCATATACGTGAAGCACTCGTCGTCGTAGGCGAAGCCGACACCATCGCCGGTCAGTACCCTGGTCTGGATGTCGTACGTGCCCGAACCAAAGACGCGCCAGTTCTGGTTGAGGCGTGTCGAACCTCCCAGTGTGACCTCATGGCGGTCTTCTTCGAATCCGTAACCCGGCTGAGCCTGGATGAAGGCATACTGCGCCGAAACAGAAATGGGGGACGAGCCGCTGTAGGCCGCCTTGGCTTCGGCGCGACGAACCTCGAAGGTCTGCTCATCGAAACGGCCGCTGACCGAGGCCGAAAGTCCGTAGGGACTGGTGAAGCCGGCCAGGCCGACATAATCGGACTTGTCGGTCTGGAGACCGGAATAGGCGCCAACATTGACCAGATCGGGCTGCGCGAAAGAGTTGGTGCCGCCAAGCTGGTACGACTGGCCGAACAGGGCGTTTGTCGTCCAGCCGTTGGCATAGCTGCCGGAATAGCGCACGCCGACATTGGCGCGCGTGCCGCCTTCGATGCGGTCATAGCCGGAGAACTTGTCGCGTTCGAACAGCGTGGTCGCATCGAACACCATGCTCTGCGCGTCTTCGTTGGGAACCCGCAAGCCGCCGACATAGGATTCGTTCGGGCGCACGAACAATTGCGCCGTTGGCTCGATGATGTGCGAGCCGCCGGTCAAGCTGGTGAACAGCAGAGGCCAACGGAACTCAAGGCCCGCGGTTGCCATAGCCCTGGCAAAGGATGAGCGCATGTCCGCGGAAACACCCTGCGCGGCGGCCATCTGATTGACGGCATCGAGCGAGCCGGAAGACGCGTTCAGGTAGCTGGCGTCGGCCTGGAAAGCCAGCAGCGGCGTGATGACCATGCCGCCATCGGTGACGAAGCTGCGCTTCCACTCGGCTTCCGCTGTCAAACGGCCAGAATTGCCTTCGATGCCACGAACGCGCTGTACTGCGCTCAAGGTATCATAGTTCACCGTGAAAGCCTCATCGAGGCGGTCGCGCTTGATGACGCGGGAATTGAGATTGATTGAGAGCTGACCGCCGGCCAATGGCGCATCCGGGATATAGGCGTAGTCGAGCGACGGCAGCACCCATGGCTGAAATTCGTCGCGCGCTCCGGTTTGATATCGGGCGCCGGCCTCTCGCTGCAGCGTCTTTTCCTGCACTTCGAAGTGCATTGCGCGCAGGTCGAAATAGTTCCTGTCATTCAGACCGGTCAGATAAACTTCGGAGCGATGGACCGAAGCGTCGTAGCCGTTGATGTGATAGGTGTTGGAGAAATTCTTGTCCGTCTGCAGCAGGACGTCCCAGCCAAAGTTCCAGCGCGAATTGATCGCGAACTGGCCCTTGGTACCCATCATGCCGCGGAATTTGTTCGGATCGCCGGTTGGGCCGGAGTCGACGGTGCTGGGATCGAATTTCCAGGGTTTCCGCTGGTCGATGCCGGCAATGCGCAGGCTGTACTGGCCATTGTCGAAACGCTGGCGCCACTCCGCTTCGCCGAGGAAGCCCTGGTTGGTATAGTAGGTTCCACGCGCGGTGATGTCGTAGGTCGGCGACAGCGCGAAGTAATAAGGAACGGTTATGCCGGTGCCGAGCTTGCTGTTGAAGGTGATGCCGGGCATCAGAAAGCCGCTCTTGCGCTTCACCGTAGGGTCAGCGATCTCGAAAGCCGGCAGGAAGGCAATCGGGAAGCCGAAGAACTCGAAATTGGAGTTCTCGAAGCGCACCGTCTTCTTCTGGCCGTTCCAGATGATCTTCTTGGCCTTGACGCGCCAGATCGGCGCTTTGTCGGGCTTGTCTTCGCAAGGCTCGCAGGCGGTGTAGACACCGTTGTGGAACGTGGTCAGCACGCCGCCGATGCGTTCGGCGCTTTCGGCGCCGAAATAGGTCTTGTCGACCGTCTCGACACGCAGCGCGTTGACGAAACCGTCGGCGAAATCGTCAGTGATGTCGATGTGCTCGGAGTTGACCTTGGTGCCGTCGCTTTGAACAAGCTGTGCATTGCCGGTCGCAACAAGACGTTTGGTCTTGCGGTCGTATTCCACACGCTGAGCAACCAGTTTGTTGCCGCCGTAGTCGATCTGCACGCCACCAACGGCGGTCACCGTCTGGTTGTCGTTGTCATAAACCAGCGTATCGGATTCGAGCAGCATCTGCGAACCGGCTGGTACGCTGGGTGCTGCCACGGACTGCGCCGCTGCCGGGACAGCCGTCGCCAGGCTGCCGGCAAATAGGCAAGCGAGTGCGCTCACTCCACACAGAAGTGCCGCCCGGATCGGCCTGCGACCTTGCAAAACCGGTCTCATCACTAACCGTCTTCCCTGTACAGCAGGAACGTCACCCCGAAGAACATCGCCACGACCACCGGAAACCATGCAGCTACCACGGTCGGGACGAATCCCGCCACTCCAAACGCTTTGACCAAAACAGACACAACATAAAGCAGAAACCCAGCGACTACGCCACCCAGAATCATCGTTGCAGATTGTCCCATGCGTGCAAATCGCATCGAGACGGTTGCTGCGATCAGTGTCATCGCAACCAGAAGGAAGGGCATCGCCACAAGCGAATCGAACTGCATGGCGAATGCATTTGCCTTAAGCCCGAAGGAACGAGCAACTTCAATCTTTTGCGGCAACTCGTAAAAGGGAATTGTTTCCGGCCGTGCCAGCCGTTCCTGCACGAATTCCGGCTTCAGGTCGGTCGCCAGCCGGTCCGTGGTTTTCTTTTCGACATTGCCATCCTTGAGGATGCTGACGTCCTGCAATTCCCAGTAGCCGTCGCGCAGGAACACCCGCTTGGCGTCCTTGCGTTCGATAATGTTGCCTTGCTGGTCGAGCAGGAAGAAAACGGCGTCCGCCATCTCCAGTCCCTGGTTCAGGATGGCACGCGCGCCGATGATGGTATCGCCGGCCGCAGTCTTCTGTCGGATCCACGGAGCAGCATCGGCCGAGACGTCGTTCGACGCTCCCGAGCGCAGTTCGCTTTCAATTCTCTCGGATTGTGAAAAGCCGTAGGCAGCCAGCGGATTGAGAACCGCGACGGCAACCGTGCCGAACAACAGCGCGCCGATGCAGCAGGGCAACAGGAACTGCCAGGCCGAGATGCCTGCCGAGCGTGCGATCACCAGTTCGTATTTGCGGTTGAGCGAAACCAGTGTCGCCATGGCCGAGAACAGACCAACAAAGGGAACGGTCTGCAGCATGATCATCGGTACGCGCAGCGCCGAGATCGCAAAACCCGCCTGGTAGGTGAAACCGGGCACGCCAGCGATCCGACCCGTCAATTCCGTGAAGTCGATCAGGAAGACAAGGGCAAACAGTCCCAGGAAGATCCAGATGGTGATCCCCAGGTAGCGGAAGAAGAAATAGCGGCCGAGTGTCCAACCCATCAGGAATTCCCCTGACGCGTTGCGGAGCGATTGGCCCACCAAAGTCGCAGCCGGATGCCTATTTCGCCAAAACGGCTGAACATGTTCGTGAGCCAGTCGGCCCAACTCGACGGCAACTCCATGCGGCGATTGGAAAAGATGACCCATGCGGCCACGATCGACGCACCAAAAGGCACGGCTACCACCAGGTAATTATAGAGCGGATTGGTGTTGGCCTTGCCTGCGGCGAAGAAACCCAGCCAGCGCACGAACAGCGCGATGCAGATAGCCGTGATCAGTGGGTGGATCCGCGCTTCCCGGTGTGAGCGCGCGTCACCAGCGACGGCCAAGGCGATCATCGCGAAGGCAAGCGAATAGGCCCATTCCGAGAACCGCAAGGCAAGCTCGGCACGATATTGATCTGGCGCCTGTTGATAATACCGGTCGTTGGGATCGGGGTTGAGCAGATATTGTGTCGTCTGATCCTTCGGATAGAGCGTTGCCTGTGCAGCCGTCGCAAACGCTGACAGATCGAAGGCGTAGGACGTGAAACGAATGACGGAAACATCGCCGGCAGGTGATTTGCGGTGCACCACGCCGTCATTCATCAGGAGGACTTTTTCATTGCCCTTGTCGATGACTGCGCCTGTCTTGGCGTAGTAGACGAGGTCGGTGCCCTGCTGCCGGGAATCGGCCACGAAGATGCTGCCCAGGCCGCCATCGGCAAAACGTTCGCCAATCTGGACGAACAGGCCGTCTTCAATCTTCCGGAAGGTCCCTTCCTGGATGATCAACGACAGGAAGTCGGCGCGCGCGCTGGCAATCAGCTCACGGTTTTTCTGGCGCGCATAAGGCTCAACCCCGTTGTCGACGACGAAAGAGAACACGCTCGCGATCAATGCAAGGATCAGGATCGGCTTGACGACGGTCATGCGCGAGGCGCCGGCGGCGTTGATCACCACCAGCTCCGAATCGGAGTTCATGACGCTGAGTGTCTGCGCGACCGCCACAATGAGGGCGAAGGGGACAACGATCGGGATGATGGTTGGCAGGATAAGCGCGGCAACCTGGAAGAAACTAACCGCCGACTGTCCATTGTCCGTCACCAGGTTGATGCGGGTGAGAACCTGCGTCGTCCAGACAATCGCCAACGTCCACGCCAACGCCGCAAGAAAGAGCGAGAGCGCGCGCCGGAAGATATAGAGCTCGGCGACCTTCATTCAGGGCAGTTCTTCTCGATTGATCTCGACGGGTGTCGCAGCTCTAGAAGTTATCTTTCCGGTGACACCCACACAACCGGCCTGGTTCCGTTTCAAGTCGTCATGTCCGGTGCCGTCGACTCTGGTCGGCAATGGATAAGAAAAGGCGAATAGGTATGGTTAACAGCACTTTGAGCCAGACATTTGTGCGACGCACAGGCGATCGTCAAGGGTCGGCAGCTGCCAATATTGCATTCACGCATCCGGCGACTGAAGGTGGCAGCATGGCGCGCTGAGCCTATTTCCTTGTGCTCGCTGGAAGTTTGCCGGTCTTGCCAAACGTTTCAAAAGCGCGAAATGTCGCGCTTCAATCCAAGCATTCAAATCAAGCAGGATCTCATGGCTGCCCGACCTACGATTGCCTTTGCCAAATTCGCCCCTGTCAAGAAAGGCACGGTCTTTGTGCTCGCTGCGGAAGAGGCGGGGCTTTCCGAAGGGGCCAAGGCGCATGATCCATCCGATTCGCTGGCAAGGGCTCTTCCGGTCGCGGATTTTTCCGGGAAATTCGGCTCTTCCGCCGAGATACTCGCGCCGGAAGGCACCGCTCTTGACCGGCTGGTGGTGGTCGGCGCGGGCAAGCTGTCCGCACTGGACGAATATGCGTGGCTGAAGCTTGGCGGGCATGTGGCTGCTTCACTGCGCAAGGCCAAGGACGCTGTGGTCGTCGTCGACCTGCCGGGTACGCAAGCGGACGGTTCAGAGGCTGCTGGCGTTGCTGCCGGCATTTTGTTGCGCGCTTATTCCTTCGACAAATACAAGACAAGAAAAAGTGACGAAGGAAAAGACGACGCCAAGACACCGATCAAGATCACCATCCAGACGGCAAATCCAACTGCTGCCAAGAGGGCGTTCGCAGAACTGGAGGCCGTTGTCGACGGCGTGATCGTCGCGCGCGACCTCGTCAATGAGCCGGCGAACGCGCTGGGGCCGGTCGAATTTGCCGAGCGAGCCAAGCAACTGGAAGCGCTGGGCGTCAAGGTCGAGATTCTCGCCGAGAAGGAAATGAAGAAGCTCGGCATGGGCTCCCTGCTCGGTGTCGCGCAAGGTTCACCGCGCGGTGCCCGACTGGCGGTGCTGCAATGGAATGGCGGCAAGGCCAAGGACAAGCCGCTTGCCTTTGTCGGCAAGGGGGTGACCTTCGACACCGGCGGCAATTCGATGAAGCCTGCATCGGGTATGGAGGACATGAAGGGCGACATGGGCGGTGCAGCGGCGGTTACGGGGCTGATGCACGCGCTTGCTGCCCGCAAGGCGAAAGCCAATGTCGTCGGCATTCTCGGTTTGGTGGAAAACAGCGTCGACGGCCATGCCCAGCGGCCGGGTGACATTGTCACCTCGATGTCCGGCCAGACCATCGAGGTGCTCAACACCGATGCCGAGGGGCGCCTGGTGCTCGCCGACGCGCTCTGGTATTGCAACAATCGCTTCGAACCCCGGCTGATGATCAATCTTGCCACGTTGACGGGAGCAATCATGGTCGCGCTGGGGCAACACCATGCCGGGTTGTTCTCCAACAACGACGAACTCGCCGGACAGCTTGTGCAGGCAGGAACCGCCACTCAGGAGAAGCTGTGGCGCATGCCGCTCGGCAGTGAATACGACAAGCTCATTGATTCAAAAAACGCCGACATGAAGAATATTGGCGGACGTTATGGCGGTGCCATCATCGCAGCTCAATTCCTGCAGCGTTTCGTCAAGGAAACGCCTTGGGCCCATCTCGACATTGCGGGGACGGCCATGGGGGCTCCGGCCAGCGAGATCAACCAGTCCTGGGGCTCCGGTTTTGGCGTCCGGCTGCTCGACCGGCTGGTGCGCGACCACTACGAAGGCTGATCGATGGCCGAAGTGCTGTTCTATCACATGACGGAGTCGACGCTCGAAGAGGCATTACCGGGCCTGCTCGAGCGCAGTGTCGATCGTGGCTGGCGCGTCGTCGTGCAGACGGGCACGGAAGAGCGCAGGGATGCACTTGACCAGCATTTGTGGATCTATCGCGATGACGGCTTCCTGGCGCATGCGACGGACCGAGAGCCTTATCCGGCGGAACAGCCAGTCTTGCTCACGACCGGGGAGATGAACCCCAATTCGGCGCAGATCCGTTTCCTCGTGGACGGCGCCAGCCCTCCGGACCTTGCCGGCTACGATCGCGCCGTTTTCCTCTTCGACGGACATGACGCAGGTCAGGTCGAGGCAGCGCGCAGCCATTGGAAGGACATGAAGGGCGCTGGCCACACCGTAACTTATTGGCAGCAGACGGCGGACCGGCGCTGGGAGCGCAAGGCATGACATTGCATGAGCGCGTTCAGCGCTCTAAGGGCTGAGCGATGCGTAGATTTTTCCTGCTGTTCATTCTGGCTGGCGTCGCCCTTGGTCTTCTCTATCCCTGGGCCGTTCGAAATTTCTCCGGCGAGGAACTCGGTACCTGGCACGCTTATCAGGATGGCCGCTTCAAACCGGTGACAGTGTCGCTGAAAGCCGGAACCGGACCGGTCCGGGTCTTTGTCGATCTCACCACCAATGCCGATCGCATCATCGCTTTTGATCGCACCGTACTGACGCTGACTGCCGCGGCGGGCAACCGAACGGTGCTTGCCGAACGGTTGAGTTTCAGCGGCAATCCGACGCCCCGCGAACAAAGCCCACAGCTGACCGACAAGATATTTCGCGACGAGGCGGGGCTGATCCAAGTTGAGGAGGCGAACACCTACGTCTTTTCGCTCGGCCTTGGAGATGCCGAAAACCTGCAGATCAAGGCGGTCGATCTGGTCCTGCGCAGCGGGGCTGCCGTGCCTGACGCGCGGGTTCGGCAAGTGGGCTTCGGATCGCTTGCATTCGGAGTGATCGGTCTGGTGCTGGCAATCCGTTTCAGCAGACGTCCCGACAAACCGGAAACTCCGCCCAAGCCGCGTTGGGGTCGGGGCGCCGTCTAAGGCCATGAATTATCGCCACGCCTATCATGCCGGCAATTTCGCAGACGTGGTCAAGCACGTCGTGCTGGTGCGCCTGATTGAATATCTGAAACGGAAGGACAAGCCGTTTCGTGTCATCGATACCCATGCCGGTATCGGTCTTTATGATCTTTCTTCCAGCGAGGCCCAGAAGACTGGCGAGTGGCGGGACGGTATCGGCCGGTTGGCCGCGATCGACCCAGGCATACAGGCGACTATCTTGCTGGGGCCCTATCTCGAAGCAATCAATTCCTGCAACCCTGATGGTGGAATTGACTTCTATCCCGGTTCCCCATGGCTTGCGCGGCGTCTGCTGCGCAAGCAGGATCGGCTCACCGCGATCGAACTGCATCCTCAGGATGCTGTCCGGCTGAAGGGACAGTTTGAAGGCGATTTTCAGACGCGTGTCATCGAGCTGGATGGCTGGCTGGCGCTCGGCGCGCATCTGCCGCCCAAGGAAAAGCGCGGGCTGGTGCTGGTTGATCCTCCTTTCGAGCAGGAAGGCGAGTTCGATCGCCTCGCCGCAGGTGTTGAAAAGGCCTACAACCGCTGGCCGGGCGGTATCTATGCACTCTGGTATCCGATCAAGGATCGACGCGGCGTTGCCGACTTCCGAAATCGGTTGACGGCGTCTGGTATCGGCAAGGTGCTCGACATCGTCTTCGAAGTGCGACCGGATTCGCGCAGCGAACGCCTGGATGGCACCGGCATGGTGGTGATCAATCCACCATTCACCCTGGAACAGGAACTCCGTCTGATCCTGCCCGCGCTGCAGGCTGCGATGGCAGAACCAGCCGCAACAGGCTGGCGGCTCGACTGGCTGGCGCGCGAGGACAGCTAGGCATCGGATTTGATCGAGGCCGGATACTTCCTGGCTTGACCGTATGACGGCAAATCCGCACAGTGCCGCCGACCAGAAATGAGGCGCTGCCATGACTCACTCGTTCAAATCCTTTCTTGCCGGGTTGATTTGCCTGGGTTCGGTTATGACCGTTGCTCCAGTGGCGCAAGCCGCCGATCTGTCGAGCTATTCAAGTGATCCGGGCGTGTGCGGTGAGGCTTGGGTGCTGAACAAGATCAGCAGCCGTTTTGCCTACCAGGTACGCAATGTGCCGAATCTCCCCGATGTGCAGATCACCGACTTTCGCCGCATCAATGAGCGCCGCTATCAGCCGGCCGAAGAGAATTGGCCGATCGGTCGTCGCTATTGCGACGCAAAAGTCATCCTCTCGGACGGACATGAGCGCACCATCTGGTATCTGATTGAGGAAGGGCAGGGTTACGCCGGCGTTGGCGACAATGTCGAGTTCTGCGTATCAGGCTTCGACCGCTGGTATGTCTACAACGGCGCCTGCCGCGTTCTGCGCTGAACGCTCCGGCGCCCCTGGCAAGGGCGCTCTTCTGATCGTCATCCGGTCTGATCCACGTGTTGCTGGACGAGGGCAGTCATCGTCCGTCTGGCGCAACTGCGCCAGAGCGCGCTTTCAATGAGGATTTCATGCCCAGTCTGCTCTATGCGACCACCTCGCCCTACAGCTCCAAGGTCCGGATGGCAGCCGCCTATGCTGGCATTGCGTTGGACTTGAAGCCGGTGAAGACGGAGGAAGACCCGGCGGATCTGATCGCTGCCAATCCGCTTGGCAAGATCCCTGTGCTTGTGCTGGAGACAGGCCAGTCGGTCTTCGATAGCCGGGCCATAACCCAATACCTCAACCGACAGACCAAGAACGTGCTCTTCCCGCGCAACCCCGAAAAGCGCCTGGAAGCGGAAGCTCTGGAAGCCTTGGCGGACGGTATTTGCGATTCGGCTTTGTCGATGGTCTATGAACGCAGGGTACGACCCGAGGAGAAGGTGTATCAGCCCTGGCTGGACAGACAGTGGGAAAAGGTCACCCGCGCACTCGACGGTCTGAACGCCAATCCTCCCAAATTGCCGAGCAAGATTACCGTAGGTCAAATCGCGCTGCGCGCTGCGCTCGGTTATCTGTCGCTTCGTTTCGCAGGCAAATGGGAAAAGGGGCGAGGGCGGCTGGTGCGCTGGGCGGCACGCTTCGACGAGAAGTTTCCGCAACTCAAGGGCTGCATACCGGCCTGACAGAGGCGTCGATACTGTACGCCCGTCAATTCTAAAACAAAAAAGCCGGGCTCGCTTGAGCCCGGCTTTTTGCTGCTGATCGGGACGCGATCAGAACTTCATACCGACACCGAACTGGATGCGGTTGTCGCTGTCCTTGACCTTGCCGATACCGTTGTCGAAGGTCTTGGAACCGTAGTCGGTGTAGCGATACTCGACGCGACCGAAGACATTGTCGGTCAGCTTGATGTCGGTGCCGACACCTGCGGTCCAGCCGAACATGGTCTTGCGGTCGCCGAGGCCTGTGGCTTCGTTGGTGACCTTCAGGCCTTCGCCCGCACCACCGGCCGTGCCGTAGAGCAGGATGTCGGGGCTGACAGCGTAACCGAGACGGGCACGGATCGAGCCTTCGAAGCCCGACTTCGACTTGAAGCCGTTCGACGAGCCCTTGGTGCCGTTATAGCCGAGGTCACCCTCGACGCCGTACACGAAGTTGTCCTGCTGCCAGTTGTAACCGGCAAAACCGCCGCCGATGAAGCCGTCGGTCTTGGCGCGGGTGTTCTGGTCCTCAAGCTTGGTGCGGCCCGAGAAGCCGTAGCCGAGGTTCACACCGGCATAGGCGCCGGCCCAGGATGCAACCGGCAGCTCAGCAATCGGGGCCGGAGCCGGCGGCTCTTCCGAAACGACGTCCGCAGCGAAAGCGGGAACGGTGCCGATGACGGCGAGGAGCCCGATCGCAGCAACTGAAGTCCGCGCGAATTTGTGGTTGATAGACATAGTTCTTACTCCATAAAGCCAAAGACGCTGGCTTGTTCCTTGCGAACCAGACCCGCCGGGGGAGGAAACGGATCACGCGTTCAACGGTTCCGGAATTTGGGCGGCAAATACGGCGGAAGCGAACCTGAACTTGGGTCTTTAGCTGGCGCGAATGAGGCTGAACGATGACGTTGCACTAGTGCAACAAAGTTGTCAGGAGCCTTTCGGGAGGGCGGCTGCACCCGGCTTGGTACAAGGGGTTGAGGTCCCTATATTGGCCGTCTGGTCAGATGGCTGATTGCGAGTCGAGGTCGTCATTTCGGCGCATCGACACAATGTGGCCATAGGAGCGAACGGCATTTTACGATTGAGCGGTCTCATTTGCTGGCTGCCCTTGTTGCGGATGAAAGCCAGATGACGAACAGAATGAAAGCTACGGCCCTGGTTACGGGCGGAGCGAAAAGGTTGGGCCGGGCGATCGTTGAGGATCTGGCAGCCAACGGCTTTGCCGTGGCCGTCCACTGCAATCGTTCACGAGAAGAGGCCGAAGCCCTTGTGGGGACTATTATCGCCGCGGGAGGGCGCGCCGCTGTCGTTGCCGCGGATCTGACCGATATGGACAAGACGGCCGGGCTGATCGATGCTGCCTCGAATGCGCTCGGTCCGATCAACCTCCTGGTCAACAACGCTTCATTGTTCGAGGAAGATTCCCTCGAGGATTTCGATTGGTCCGGGTGGGATCGTCATTTCGCTGTGCACGTGAAGGCTCCGGCGCTTTTGACGCAGCGTTTCGCCCGTGCCTTGCCCGAGGGAGAGGATGGTCTGGTCGTCAACATGATCGATCAGCGGGTCTGGCGACCGACGCCACGCTATTTTTCATACGCCCTGTCGAAATCTGCGTTGTGGGCAGCCACGCAGACGATGGCGCAGGCGCTGGCGCCACGTATCCGCGTTAATGCGATCGGGCCGGGGCCGACGCTGAAAGGAGCACGCCAGGAGGATCACGATTTCCAGGCGCAGCTCGACGGCGTGTTGTTGAAACGTGGTGCCGAACTTGGCGAATTTGGCGCGACGATACGATATCTATGGAATGCGCGGTCGGTCACCGGCCAGATGATCGCGCTGGATGGCGGCCAGCATCTTGCATGGCAGACGCCGGATGTAACAGGCGTGGTGGAATGAGTTCCGGAAAAGCGAAAAACGGACGCACGGGTGAAGATCTACCCGACGTTGATCTGGATGACGACGACAGCATCGAACTGGATGTGGAGACTGCAGGTCCCGAGGTTGCTTTTACGGCGATAGACTGGACGCAACATGCTGGCGATACCGACGGCAAGATTGGCGCAGAGGTCATCCAGACGCTGGTCAAGCGTCTGCCCAACGCTCCTGGCGTCTACCGCATGATGAACGTAAACGGCGACGTGCTCTATGTCGGCAAGGCTCGCAGCCTCAAGAAGCGCGTCACCCAGTATGCTCAGGGGCGGTTTCATACCAATCGCATCGGCCGCATGGTGCGCGAAACGGCGACGATGGAATTCGTCGTCACCCGCACAGAGATTGAAGCGCTGTTGCTGGAAGCGAATCTCATCAAGCGCTTGCGGCCGCGCTTTAACGTGCTGCTGCGCGACGACAAGTCATTTCCCTACATCCTGCTCACCGGAGATCACCTGTCGCCCGGTATCTACAAGCACCGCGGCGCACGCTCGCGGAAGGGCGACTACTTCGGCCCATTTGCGTCGGCGCAAGCGGTAGGGCGTACCATCAACTCGTTGCAGCGGGCTTTCCTGCTGAGGAGCTGCACCGATTCCTTTTACGAAAACCGGACACGGCCATGCCTGCTCTATCAGATCAAGCGTTGTGCCGGGCCGTGCACGGGGGAAATCTCGCACGGCGACTATGCCGTGCTGGTAGACGAGGCCAAGGATTTCCTGTCCGGTCGTAGCCAGAAGGTAAAGACCGAGATCTCCGCCGCTATGCAGGTTGCTGCCGAAAATCTCGATTTCGAGCACGCCGCAATCTATCGCGACCGTTTGGCGGCACTCGCGCATGTGCAGAGCCATCAAGGGATCAATCCGCAGTCGGTGGAAGAAGCGGACGTCTTCGCGATCCATCAGGAAGGCGGGCAGGTCTGCATCCAGGTCTTTTTCTTCCGCACCGGCCAGAACTGGGGCAACCGCGCCTATTTCCCCAAGGCCGATCCGGCCATGGAAGCTGCCGAGGTCTTGGGTTCGTTTCTGGCGCAGTTTTATGACGACAAGCCGACACCGCGCACGGTGCTGCTCTCGCATGTGGTCGACGAACAGGAATTGCTTGCCGAGGCATTGTCGACCCGTGCCGGCCGCAAGGTGTCGATCTCGGTGCCTCAGCGTGGCGAGAAAAAAGATCTGACCGACCATGCGCTGCAGAATGCGCGCGAAGCGCTTGGCCGACGACTGGCTGAAACCTCGACGCAGGCGAGATTGCTCGCTGGTCTCGCAGAGACTTTCGGTCTGCCGAAGCCTCCGGTACGCATCGAAGTCTACGACAATTCGCATATCATGGGGACAAACGCCGTCGGTGCCATGGTCGTTGCCGGGCCGGAGGGCTTCGTCAAGAATCAGTACCGCAAGTTCAACATTCGCTCGACCGAGATCACTCCCGGCGACGATTTCGGCATGATGCGCGAGGTGATGGAGCGCCGCTTTTCCCGTCTTATCAAGGAACATGGCGATGAGAACTCGAGCGAGGAGAATGGCGAGCCGGACGATCTTCTCTCCCATGGCTTCCCGGCTTGGCCCGACGTCATCCTGATCGACGGTGGCCAGGGGCAGATGTCGGCCGTACGCAAGATCCTGGCGGATCTGGGCGTCCAGGATCGTGTGGTGGCCATCGGCATCGCCAAGGGCCAGGATCGCGAGGCCGGCCGCGAGCGCTTCTTCGTCGAAGGCAAGCCGTCCTTCACGCTGCCGGTCCGGGATCCGGTGCTGTATTTTATCCAGCGTCTGCGCGACGAGGCGCACCGTTTCGCGATCGGCTCGCACCGTGCCCGCCGCAAGAAGGAGATGGTGAAGAGTCCGCTGGACGAAATCGCCGGCATCGGTCCGGGTCGTAAACGCGCCTTGCTCCTGCATTTCGGTACCGCCAAGGCAGTCAGCCGGGCCGCTGTCGACGACCTCATGTCGGTCAACGGTATTTCAGAGCAGGTCGCGCGACTTGTTTACAACCATTTTCATGAGAATTGACCGTTTGTACGGTGTTTTGCGCTGGCTAGTCGATTTTCAATGGTTGACCCCTGATATCGGCTTCTGATTTGAGTACGAAGGCAAAAAGAAACGACCCCAGAAGTTCCCAGGCACGCATGGCGAAACACGCATTCAATCTGCCGAACATGCTCACCTACGCCCGTATCGTTGCGGTGCCGATGGTCGTCGTGTGTTTCTTTCTCGAAGGCCATTTGAAATCGAGCGATTTTGCGCGCTGGCTCGCTCTGGCGATCTTCCTGGCGGCGTCGATTACCGATTATTTCGACGGCTATCTGGCGCGTGCCTGGCAGCAGACTTCCAATATAGGCAGGATGCTGGATCCGATCGCCGATAAGCTTCTGGTTTCGACCTGCCTGCTGCTGCTTGCCGCTGATGAGGATGGCATCGCCGGCTGGTCGCTTTGGGCGGCCATCATCATTCTGTGCCGCGAAATCCTGGTTTCCGGCCTGCGCGAATATCTTGCCGCACTCAAGGTTTCCGTTCCGGTCACGCAACTGGCGAAGTGGAAGACGACGATCCAGATGGTAGCGATTGCCTTTCTCCTTGCCGGTCCGGCTGGCGACAAGATTTTTCCGTTCACCACGGAAACCGGGCTGGTGCTGCTCTGGATTGCGGCGGTTGTCACGCTCTATACCGGTTATGATTACTTCCGTGCCGGCTTGAAGCATATCGTCGACGAATAGCGAGAAGGCGATGAAGCTCATCTATTTTGCCTGGGTGCGCGAACGGATCGGCAAAACCGAGGAAGACGTCGAACTTCCGGCAGAGGTGACCACGGTGGCCGAGTTGCTGGCCTGGTTGAAATCTCGGGGCGAAGAATATGAAACCGCCCTCCAGCATCCACGTTCGATCCGTGTCGCCATCAATCAGGAGCATGTGGACCACGGTGAGAAAATAGCTGGCGCGCGTGAGATTGCGCTGTTTCCGCCGATGACTGGAGGCTGATGCCGTGTCCGGCGTCGTGGCGAAGGTCAGCATCCAGGCTCATGATTTCGACATTGCTGCCGAGGTCGCAGCTCTTGCCGCTGGGCGCGCCGATATCGGCGCCGTAGTCACGTTTTCCGGGCTTTGCCGTGATGAAGGCGGTGCGCTCACGACACTCGAACTTGAGCACTATCCCGGTATGGCCGAAGCGGAGATCAGTCGCATTGCGGCCGAAGCCATCGGACGCTGGCCGCTGCAGGGGGTCACGGTTATCCATCGCCATGGCCGCATTCAGCCTGGCGGGAACATCGTGCTGGTCGTTACCGCATCCGCACATCGGCAAGCTGCCTTCGAGGCCGCCGATTTCCTGATGGACTACCTCAAATCGCGTGCACCCTTCTGGAAGAAGGAGCACCGAACCGACGGTGCGGAAGGCAATTGGGTCGAGGTCAAGGACAGGGACGACAAGGCTGCCGCCCGCTGGCGCTGACTGTCGGAAAGCCGGTGTTCCGTGCTCGAAAATACCCCAGATCGGTCATGGATTGTCCGCAATCGCGGCGGATTTTCCATTGGCGCTGGCGTTTGTCGAGTGCCGATGGAGCAGTGTCATGTTGGACAGGATCGCCGAATTCCTGATCTTCGGCTTCGCGCCCCTGATGGCGGGCATGCTTGTCTCAACCGACATGTCCGCGGCGGCCGAGCGCCGGCTGACCGGCGAAGTGATCTATCGCGAGCACATGATCCTGCCCCGGAATGCTGTGCTTACCGTGCAGCTGCTCGATACCTCGCAGCCCGACGCTCCCGCCAGGGTGATCTGCGAACAGCGGATTACACCTGCCGGTCAGGTACCCATGCGTTTCACCCTGAAATTCGATAGTCGGGACATCCGCCCCAAGACGACTTATGCGGTGGATGCCAATATCACGGTCGACGGCCAGACCCAGTTCCTGACCAATGCTCGACACTATATCGATCCGCTTGCCAGTGAGCCGATGACGATGGTGCTGAAGCAAGTTCAGGACAAGCAAAGCGATACTGATACCCCAGGGTAGATCGAGACGACCTGATGTCTGAATACAAAAAAGCCGGGCTCAAGCCCGGCTTTCGAAAACGCGAGTACCTTGTAAGGTACGATCAGCCGACGATTTCGGTGCCCGAGAACCAGTAGGCGATCTCTTCAGCGGCCGTTTCCGGGGCATCCGAGCCGTGTACCGAATTTTCACCGATCGACAGTGCATGCACCTTGCGGATGGTGCCTTCAGCCGCGTTGGCCGGATTGGTGGCGCCCATGACTTCACGGTTCCTGGCGATTGCGTTCTCGCCTTCGAGCACCTGTACGATCGTCGGGCCCGACGACATGAATTCAGTCAGTTCGCCAAAGAAGGGGCGATCCTTGTGGACGGCATAGAAACCCTGGGCTTCGCGCAGGCTCATCCAGACGCGCCGGGAAGCGACAACGCGCAGGCCGGCATCCTCGAGCATCTTGGTGATAGCGCCCGTCAGGTTGCGCTTGGTGGCATCCGGCTTGATCATCGAGAAGGTGCGTTCGATCGCCATGGGTCGTCCTTTGGTGATGGGGATTGAGGTGTGGCGGGCTCTATACAAGCCGCCCGGCGCATTGCCAAGGGGAGGCGTTGATCCTGCCGCCGGGCAAAATGGCCATGGCTTTGCCCTTCCCGACATTCTAGATCAGGTTCGGGGTGGATAGTGCGGGAGCCGAGGGTTGATGAAACGCCATTTCATGATGTTCGCGGCCTACAATCGCTGGGCCAACAGCCGCCTCTACGATGCCGCCGACGCCCTTACCGACGAAGAATTCACGCGCGACACGGGCGCATTCTTTGGCTCACTGATGGGCACGCTCAACCATTTGCTGGTCACCGACCGCATCTGGATGAAGCGCTTCACCGGCCTGGGCGATGCACCGGCCAGCCTTGACGCAATCCTGCAACGGGCGCTGCCGGCGCTGCGGATAGCGCGCGAGGCCGAAGACAGGCGTATTGTCGAATGGGTCGAAGATTTGAACGACAAGGATATCGCCGGACGGTTTTCCTATGTGACCACCGACATGCGCACGATTTCGCAGCGTTTGGCGCCCGCGCTCGATCATCTGTTCAACCATCAGACCCATCACAGAGGCCAGGCGCATATGATCCTGACAGTTCTCGGACATGCGTCGGTTCAGCTGGACCTGATGTACTTCCAGCGGGCAGAAGAGGGGCGTACTTTCGCATAATTTCAATGTAGCCGTTGATTTGTTATATAATAAAATTAGACAGCAATTGACCAGCGGTGGAAAACGCACCGAAAGCCATAAATATTAAAATGTGAGAATGTACTGACGGTTTTGGTATTCTCCAGATGTTTTGACTTCGCTGCGGGCTGCTTGGCCGTGCTGTCGAAGAAGCACAAAACCATTAGGAGGATGTAATGGCTGGTTTCGTTAGGAGTCTCGCCGGAACATTGGCGAGTGGTGCCGTCGTTGTTTGTTTGGCTTTGCCAGCAGGTGCCGATGGTCTTGGCGCATCCGTCGGTGGATCGGGAGGCGTTCACGCCGGCCTAGGGGCTTCGATTGGTGGTCCTGGGGGCGTCAATGCCGGATTGGGGGCTTCGATCGGCGGTTCCAATGGCGTTAACGCTGGCCTAGGCGCGAGCGTTGGTGGTACTGGCGGGGTCAACGCAGGGCTTGGTGCATCAGTGGGTGGCAGCAATGGTGTCACCGCGGGGGCCGGTGCAAATGTCGGCGGATCAAACGGCGTTACGGCGGGAGGAGGGGCCACGATAGGAGGCTCCGGCGGTGTTGCGGCTGGCGCTACGGCATCGATCGGTGGCAGTGGCGGTGTGAACGCTGGCCTCGGTGCTTCCGTTGGCGGTTCGAACGGAGTCACTGCCGGTCTCGGGGCTTCGGTCGGTGGCAGAAGCGGTACCGGTGTGGGCGTTGGAGTCGGGATAGGCGGAGGTACCACGAGCAACCCGTCTGGACCTTCCAGTCCACGCAATCCGATGAGCCCGGTCGCTCCAAGTGGTACGATCTTTGGCAATGCGACCAACACTGGAAAACTCAATCCCAACAGCCCGGGCGTGCCAAAGGCCATTGCCCAGCTTTCGGACAGCAAGCTGATGAAGCTGAAGCGCCGCTGCGCCGAAGTGGTGAGCAGCGGTGCCTATGACAGCGATCTGCAGGCACTGTGCGCCCTGCTTGCCAAGGTCAATCGCTGATCATTCCGCTCGTTGAAAAGGAAACAGCCCGCTTTGGCGGGCTGTTTCCATGAACGAGGGTGTTCGAGGACGCTGGTGCTTGGGCAGCGAACCTGGTTTTCCATCTGGCCCACAGGTCCCTGCAGTGTTTTCCATTGCATGCGGCCAGCTTCAATGCGAAGCCGTGGGCGTCGGTCGTCTGTCTGAGCCGACGAATGTGCTTTGAATGTCCATGAACAGCTACTCCGAACAGACCGGGCGTATGATCGCCCTCCTGTTGATTGCCGGCTCCGGCGTCGTCGCTGTCGCCAAAGGCATGAGCCTGTCGTTTCTTGCGATCCGACTGCAGCAGGACTTTGGACTAGGTCCGGCGGGGATCGGTGCTCTGATCGGCGTGGGACCTCTGCTTGGTGCGATGGTCAGCCCGCTTGCCGGGGCGATTTCCGACCGGCTTGGACGCAGAACCGTGCTGGCCATCGCCATATCCTTCGCCGGCCTAGGCATGATCGGCCTTGGACTTGCCCAGTCCGTCACAGCCTTCGCATTTGCCCACATCGTGGCTTCGATCGCCGGCGCCGTCTATGAGCCGGCTGCACGCGCAATGATGAGCGATGCGGCGCCTGAAAGACTGCGCCTGAAGGTGTTCTCGTGGCGCTACCTCGCCATCAATGCCGGCTGGGCGATCGGTCCCATGATCGGCCTGGCTTTCGGCGCGACTTCCGACATTCTGTTCGTCGTGGCTGGCGTGGTTCATTTGATGTTCGGGGCAATCATCTTCCTTTTGGTGCCCGAGATTGCCACGAGCGCAGCGAATGCCGCCCGGCAGCATATGGGCGGCTGGCGGCGCCTTGTCGGTGCTTTCCGCGATCCGAGGCTGATGTTCTTTGCAGGCGGTGGCACGCTGTTGGTTGCTGTCTACGGGCAGTGGTCGGTGCCGCTGTCGCAGTACATCATCAAGGACTTCGCCAAAGGCGTGGAAATATTCGCCTTGCTGGTCAGCACCAATGCGGCTGCCGTGCTGGTCGCCAGCACCCCCGCGCGCTGGGTGATCGAGCGGATCGGCGCGCTGCATGCCCTGGTGCTGGGCTGTGTGCTGTTTCTCCTGGGCAACCTGGGATTTGCGGCATCTTCCGGTGTCGAGATGCTGGTTGCTTCGATGATCGTCTTCACGATCGGCGAGGTTCTGGTCGTTCCAGCCGAATACATGCTGGTCGACGGCATTTCGACTGCCGCCAACAGGGGCACCTATTTCGGGGCGCATTCGCTGTCGACCATCGGCAACTTCTTTGGCCCCGTGCTGGCTGGAATAGCTCTCGGAGCCTACGGCGGAACCGGAATGTTCCTGTTGTTTGCAGTATTTTCGGCCGGCAGCGCACTGCTTTTCGCCATTGGTCATTCCTTGCCACCGCCGCGCCGGCTTGGCGCCGACGCTCCCGCGGAAGCCGTCGACACCGCGTTGAGCGACTTGTTGCGGGCCGGCCGGCCGGCGCCTGTCAGAACAGCATAGCGGCGTCGCGCCGCCTCTGAGTGCCTTTCGGATCGAAACAGTCGGCCGCATCCCCTTGCCATTGTTGCCCATACGGGTCAAAACCGCGCCGCCATGCTTATCATCAATGACCTTTCGCTCCGCATCGCCGGACGCCTGCTCCTCGACCATGCTTCGCTGACGCTGCCCACCGGCACGAAGGCAGGCCTTGTCGGCCGCAACGGCACGGGCAAGACCACGCTGTTCAAGGCGATCACCGGCGATCTCGCTTCCGAGACCGGCTCGATCAGCATTCCGAAGAACACGCGCATCGGCCAGGTGGCTCAGGAAGCTCCCGGCACGGAGGATTCGCTGCTGGAGATCGTGCTGGCCGCGGACAAGGAGCGTGCCGCGCTGATGGAAGAGGAAAAGACGGCGACCGATCCCAACCGCATTGCCGAGATCCATATCCGGCTGGCCGACATCGATGCGCATACCGCCGAATCCCGTGCCGCGACCATCCTCGCCGGCCTGGGCTTTGACGAGGCGGCGCAGGCGCGGCCCGCATCATCCTTTTCCGGCGGCTGGCGTATGCGGGTCGCACTGGCAGCGGTGCTGTTTTCCGAGCCTGACCTGCTGCTGCTCGACGAGCCGACCAACTATCTCGACCTCGAGGGCACGCTCTGGCTGGAAAACTACGTTTCGAAGTATCCGCATACCGTGCTTCTGATCTCGCATGATCGTGACCTGCTCAATAGGGCGGTCAATTCGATCGTGCATCTCGACCAGCAGAAGCTGAGTTTCTGGCGCGGCGGCTACGATCAGTTCGAGCGGCAGCTTTCCGAACAGCAGGAGCTGCAGGAAAAGAGCCGGATCAAGCAGGAAGCGCAACGCAAGCACCTGCAGTCGTTCGTGGATCGATTTCGCGCCAAGGCTTCGAAGGCAAGACAGGCGCAGTCGCGCATCAAGGCGCTCGAGCGGATGAAGCCGATTGCGGCCCTGGTCAACGATTCCGTCAAGCCATTCTCCTTTCCGGAGCCGGTCAAGACGGTGGCTTCGCCAATCGTGGCGCTGTCCGGCGTTGAAGTCGGCTACACGCCGGGCAAGCCGATATTGAAGAAGATGACATTGCGCATCGATGCCGATGATCGCATCGCACTCCTTGGCGCCAACGGCAATGGCAAGTCGACCTTTGCCAAGCTGCTTGCCGGGCGGCTCAAGGCGGAAACCGGCACGATGACGATCGCGCCTGGCTTGAAGGTGGCGATCTTTGCCCAGCATCAGCTCGATGACCTGCGCCCGGACGAAAACGCCTACGAACATGTGCGCCGTCTCATGCCGGACGCGCCGGAAGCGAAGGTCAGGGCACGTGTCGCACAGTTCGGCCTGGCAACCGAGAAGATGAATACCGCCGCCAAGGATCTGTCGGGTGGTGAAAAAGCACGTCTGCTGATGGGACTGGCCGCCTTCGACGGTCCCAACCTGTTCATCCTCGATGAACCGACCAACCATCTCGATATCGATTCCAGAGAATCGCTGATCCATGCGCTCAACGATTTTCCGGGTGCCGTGATCCTGGTTTCGCACGACCGCCACCTGCTCGAGGCGACGGCCGATCGGCTCTGGCTGGTCAAGGATGGCGCTGTCAACCCGTATGACGGCGATCTCGACGACTACAAGACGCTGGTGACCGGTGTGTCTGCCGATCGTCGCGAAAAGCGCGAGGCAGACAAGGCTTCCAAGGCTGACCGTCGTCGCGAGGCAGCCGCAAGGCGCGCGGCGCTCGAGCCGCTCGCCAAGGAAATCCGCGCGACCGAGGGGCTGATGGATCGTCTGCGCAAGCGCATCGACCTGATCGAGGATGAGCTAGCCAATCCGGCACTCTACGAAAAGGACCCGATCAAGGCGACGCGTTTTGCCAAGGAGCGCTCGGAGCTGGCAGCCCAGCTCGACGCCCATGAAGAGCGATGGCTGACGATGTCGGCCGAGTATGAGGAAGGTATCGCCGAGTAGCTTGTCGTCCTGTCGCTGCGGGATTGCGGACCCTCGGGCTGCACGGCGGTAGAGAAATAGATTCCCTCCTGGTTTCCGCGGGAGGATGGCGTTGCCTCCCGTCATTGGGCAACTGGCCCTACACTCCGGGCTGGCGAACAGGTAAAAGAGCCTTATGAACACCCACGCCAAGATCCGCATCGGCCATTCGGCCTGCCCACATGATTGCCCGTCCACCTGTGCGCTCGACGTCGAGTTGCTGGGGCCTGACCGGATCGGGCGCATCCATGGCGCCAAGGACAACAGCTATACGGCGGGCGTTGTCTGCGCGAAGGTCGCGCGCTACGCCGATCGCGTGCATCACCCCGACCGGCTGCTGAAGCCGTTGGTGCGCGCCGGTAGCAAGGGCGACGGCCAGTGGAAGGAAGCGGGCTGGGAAGCGGCCCTCGACCTCGTCGCCGAAAAATTCATCGCAGCGGAAGAGAAATATGGTTCCGAGACGGTCTGGCCGTACTTCTATGCCGGAACGATGGGACTGGTGCAGCGCGACGGCATCGAGCGGTTGCGGCACGCCAAGAAGTATTCCGGCTTCTTCGGATCGATCTGCACCAATCTGGCATGGACCGGCTATGTCATGGGCACGGGCGCGCTGCGCGGCTCCGATCCACGGGAAATGGGCCGTTCCGACTGCATCGTCATCTGGGGCACCAATGCAGTGGTTACCCAGGTCAATGTGATGACCCACGCCATCAAGGCGCGCAAGGAACGCGGTGCCAGGATTGTCGTCATCGACATCTATGAAAACGCGACGATGAAGCAGGCCGATATTGGCCTGGTGGTGAAGCCCGGAACGGACGGCGCGCTGGCCTGCGCGATCATGCATGTGCTGTTTCGCGAGAACATGGCCGATCGCGCGTATCTTGAAAAATACACCGACGATCCGAAGGGGCTGGAAGCACATCTCGCTGACAAGACACCGGAATGGGCTGCGGCGATCACAGGGTTGACCGTGGCTGAGATCGAGGCTTTCGCCCGGCTGGTCGGCACTACCAATCGCACGTTCTTCCGTCTCGGCTATGGCTTTGCGCGTCAGCGCAATGGTGCCGCCAACATGCACGCGGCACTTTCCATCGCCGCCGTGACCGGTTGCTGGCAATATGAAGGCGGAGGCGCCTTCCACTCCAATTCAGGCATTTCCGGTTTCAAGTTCAACAAGGATCTGCTCGAAGGCGACCGTTATCGCGACCCCAAGGTGCGCTATCTCGACCATTCACGCATCGGCCCGGTGCTGACAAACGCGCAGGATGCGCTTTACGGTGGCCCGCCGGTGACGGCACTGCTTATCCAGAACACCAATCCGATGAACGTCGCGCCCGAGCAGCGGCTGGTGAAGGAAGGCTTCCTGCGCGAGGACCTGTTCACCTGTGTGCACGAACAGTTCATGACCGATACGGCGAAGGTCGCGGACGTCGTTTTGCCGGCTACGATGTTCCTGGAGCATGACGACATCTACAAGGGTGGTGGCAACCAGCACATCACACTCGGTCCGAAGCTGATCGATCCGCCGAACGGCCCGCGAACCAACCACTACGTCATCGAGGAACTGGCCAAGCGTCTTGGTGTTTCGCATATGCCGGGTTTCGGGCTGACCGAAAAGGAACACATCAACGCGTTGCTCAAGAACCGCGACCTCGATTTCGATACGCTGCGCGAGCAGCGCTGGGCCGACATGCAACCGGATTTCGAGACCGCGCACTTTATCAAGGGCTTCGGCCATCCGGATGGCAAGTTCCGTTTCAGGCCGCAATGGAACGGCGGCTATGCACCCAACAAGCCGCCCAAGAGCATGGGCATTTTCGGACCGGTCGAGCAACTTCCGGAGTTCCCCGACCATGTCGACCTGATCGAGGTGGCGGATGCCGAGCATCCGTTTAGGCTGGCAACATCGCCGGCACGCAACTTCCTGAATTCTTCTTTCGCCGAGACACCAGTGTCGCAGGCCAAGGAAGTACGACCCGAGCTGCTGATCCACCCCGAGGATGCTGCCGCGCTCGGCCTGGTCGAGGGGGCGCGGGTGGAAGTGGGCAATTCGCGCGGCGAGGTCGTGCTGCACGCCAAGCTGTTCGCTGGCATCAAGCGTGGCGTGGTGATCGCGGAAGGCATCTGGCCGAATTCGGCGCACGAGCGCGGCGAGGGCATCAATGTGTTGACCGGTTCCGATGCGCCTGCGCCGTATGGCGGCGCAGCTGTGCACGACAACAAGGTCTGGGTGCGGGCAGCCTGAAGTCATGACGGGCGTGCCGCTGCTCAGCCTGCGCATTGGCGAGGTCGCGCCGCTCGGGTTGCATGGCGCGCCGAGCGGTATCGTCAAACTGGCGGTGACGGCCCCGCTTGCGTTGTCTGAAACAGGGCTTGCCGGAGACAAGCAAGGCGACACCGTGCGCCATGGCGGACCGGAAAAAGCCGTGCACCACTATCCTTTTGACCACTATGGCGCCTGGCGAAGCGATTTTGGGCGCCATGCCCTGCTTGCTGATGCAGGCGCGTTCGGTGAAAATATCTCCACCATTGGCCTTACCGAGGAGACGGTGGCTATTGGTGACGTCTTTTCGCTCGGCGCGGCCATTGTCGAGGTCAGCCAGGGGCGCCAGCCGTGCTGGAAACTGAATGAACGCTTCGGCAGGTCTGACATGGCCCGGCTGGTGCAATCGACGGGGCGGACGGGTTGGTACTACCGTGTGCTGACGCCGGGCATCGTGACGCCGGAAGATCGCCTCACGCTGCTTGATCGCCGGTCGCCGGACTGGCCGCTAAAGCGCATCTGGCGAGCCTTCTATGTTGATCCGCTCAACCGTACGGAACTTGCCGGGATTGCGGCCCTCGATCGCCTGGCGGAAGGGTGGCGAAGCCATGCTGCGCGCCGGTTGGAGAGCAATCGGGTGGAAGACTGGACGAGACGCCTCGACAGCCCTCGGGCGTAGTGAACGCTTCTTCGGAAGCGAGCGCCATCGACGGATGGCGCGCGTTTCTTGTTCAAAGCTGGTATCAGGCAGCCAGCGCCGAACTCGTGTCCCGCAGGACATCGGCCAGCGGGACAAGCCCTTTCATCGCGCCGCTGCCGATAGCAGGCCGGCCGTCCTCAATTGCCAAGGCAAAGCGGAATGCCGGGTCGGCTTCGATGCGCTGACGCAGCGCCAGGATGCGCGGATAGTCGTTCGGATCGGCCGCCTCGTGGAAGTCCACCCAGCGTGCGACGCCGGCAAACACGGCATCCGCCAGGGTCGGCTTGTCGCCGAGCAGATAGGAGCTGTCACCGATCATCGCCTCGAGCTGTTCATGTCGCCTGGCGACGAATTCACGGCCGAACTTGCGCCATGTCTCCCGTTCCTGCTCCGAAGCCTCATCGGCTTCCAGCGCCACCCACAGCGGGGTGAACGCGCCGGTGAAGCCTGTGTTCAGGAAGGCGATATACTGGTGCATCCGGTCTGCCTCCGGTGTGCCGGGCTCGAAACTGATACGACGTTCATTGTCGCGTGCTTCCAGCCAGAGTGCGATCGCCATCGTTTCAGTGAGTACGCGGCCTTCGCCTGTGATCAGCACGGGGGTTTCCACACGGCCGTTGAGGCGCTTGTAGGCATCGGTTCGCATCTCGCCCAGCATGTCGACGCGGGTGAGCCGATAAGGCTGGCCGAGCCATTCGAAGGCAGTAACGAGCCCCGCCGAGGAGCCGAGCGGAAAGCCGGAGGTGAAGATTGGTTCAGGTGTCATGTCGTTTCTCCATTGTTGATGCAATGGATATAGAATCATGGACTGATCGGCTGTAGACTGGCATTTTCGGACTTAATGTCCACATATGTAGACTTTAATCATGAACCTCAATGATCTCAATTTCTTTGTCCAGGCAGTCGACAGCGGCGGCTTCGCAGCGGCCGCCCGACGACTCGGGTGTCCGAAGTCGACTGTAAGCAAGCGGGTGGCAGCCCTGGAAGCGGCGCTCGGCGCGCAGCTGCTTCACCGCAGTTCACGCAGCTTTACGCTGACCGATGTGGGGCGCGACGTTTACGATCACGCCAGTGCGGCAGTGATCGAGGCAGAAGCGGTCGAAACGGTCGTGCGCAGGCGTCTGGCGGAGCCAAGCGGCATCGTGCGGATCACCACCTCAGTGCCGAACGCGCAATTCCGGCTGGCGCATCGCCTGCCGGTTCTGGCGCGGCAATATCCGAAACTGACGATCCAGTTGCACGTTACCGACCGTTTTGTTGATCTGGTGCAGGATGGTTTCGATATCGCCATCCGTAGCCATTTCGCACCTTTGCCGGATTCCGATCTTGTCCAGCGGCGCATGGGCGAAGACCCGATTACCCTTGTGGCGGCGCCGTCCTATCTCGCCGAGCACGGCGATCCGGCGAAGCCTGAATCACTAGGCAGCCACGAGGGTTTGATGAGCTCGATGGCAACGAAGGTCTGGCGTTTGAGAGATGCGCGTGGCCACACGGTGGAGGTTGCGCCACGGCCCCGGCTTTATGCGGATGAATCGGTGCCGTTGCTGAGGGCAGTTGAAGCGGGGCTCGGCATTGTCTGCCTGCCGGAACTGATCTCGACGGAGGCTGTCAGGGAAGGGCGACTGACGCGCGTATTGCCGGAATGGACGGCTGGCCGCGTCATGACGACGATCCTGACGCCACACAGGCGTGGGCAGCTTCCCGCCGTGCGCGCCGTGATCGATTTCCTGTTGCAGAAGAACGCCATCAGCACGGTTCCAGCCGCATAGGGACAGATTGGGAGGTCTTTCCACCATCGTGGTCACGATGCAGTGTCTTCCAACCTGTGCCCATATCGGTCTAGCCTGATCCGGAAACCAGCGCGGAGGCTTCGATGAGTGGCGATCACCAGCACGGCGACCTTGAGACAACACCGGCCTCGCGATTGTGGATCGCGCTTGGGCTGACGGGGACATTCCTGGTCGCCGAAGTCGTCGGCGGTATCGTGACGGGCAGTCTGGCGCTGATTTCGGATGCCATGCATATGGCAACCGACGCCATGGCATTGGTCATCGCACTGATCGCCATCCGCCTCGGTCGCCGCGAGGCCGACCTGTTGCGTACCTATGGTTACGCCCGTTTCGAGATCCTGGCCGCCGCCTTCAATGCGATGCTGTTGCTCGCGGTGGCGTTCTACATCCTCTACGAAGCCTACAAGCGGTTGTTCGAGACGCAGGAAATCGCATCGGTTGGCATGCTTGTGATCGCCATTCTCGGACTTCTGGTCAACCTGATCTCCATGCGGCTGCTGACCAGTCATGCCGACAAGAGCCTCAATGTCAAAGGCGCTTATCTGGAGGTCTGGGCCGACATGCTGGGATCGGTCGGGGTCATCGCGGGCGCGGTGATCATCTACCTCACCGGCTGGCAATGGGTGGATTCGTTGATTGCGGTCGGCATCGGCTTCATGGTGTTTCCGCGCACCTGGGTGCTGCTGAAGGAATGCATCAACATCCTGCTCGAGGGCGTGCCCCCCGGCATGAAGCTGGCCGAGGTCGAGACCGACATAAAGGGCATTCCGGGAGTCGCCTCGGTCCATGACCTGCATCTGTGGGCAATCACGCAAAGCAAGCTTTCACTGACCGCGCATGCCGTGCTGGACAGCGCCGCGGATGCCGAAAGCACGCGCCGGGCGGTCGAAGCAATGCTGCGCGAGAAGTACGACCTGCATCACTCGACGCTGCAGATGGAGCGGGAGGCCTGCACACAGGTGGAGACGATCCACTAGGTCTCTTGCTGGCCCGTGTGCGGCATTTTAGCCCTGGCTCTTGCTCCTCTAGCCACTAGAGGAATTATCTTCGGTCCAAGTTGGATCGAGGAGACGATTATGGGTTGGCACGGTTCCAGAAATGGCAGGAAAGGCCATGGCTCAAGCGGTCATGGCGGCTATCCAGGGGGACGGCACGGCGGACTTTCGTCGATTCTTGGTGCTCTTGGGCAAGGCGAAAAGAACGACCGCCACGACCACGGTCAACGCGAAGACGAAGGCCGGGAAGACTATCGCGAAGACAGACGATATCGCGACGGACGGCGCTACGACGAGGAACAGGTCGAGCAGCCTGCCTGGGGTCGGTCGGCGCACAAAAGAGGCAGCATCGGCGCGGATCTGTTCCCCAGCATGCCCGGCAGGTTTTCAAGCAATGCTCCGTCCGACAAGGTTGTTCAGTCGAAATTCGTCTTTGTCGGCGCGATCGGAGCCGTTCTGCTCTGGTCACTGCTGGCCTGGGTAGCCTATGGGCTCGTCGACGGGCTGGGTGGCTGGCTTTCCGCCAACACCGGCGCGCTTCTGCAAGGCGGCAAGGACGCGATCGGCACAATCGGTATCGGCAAGGATGTCGTTGATCAGGTGAATGTGCAGGGTGCTGGCGGGTTGTTGCAGCAACTCATAGCGGCTGCCGTCGCCGTGGCCCGCCCGCTTATCGTATTCGTTTGGTTCCTGGGCAGTTTGGCAATTCTTGCGATGCCGTTTGTCCTGCGACGGCTCGGCGGTTTTGTACGTTCGAGAAGGCACTGAGCCCGCTCAGCCGAGATCCTTCGGCCGCAGGAAGTGGGTGAGCATAGCTCTGCCTGCGCCGAGATCGGTCCAGCCGCCATCGAAATCGAACACGGCCAGCGCGCCGGTCGGAAACTTTTTCTTCAACGACTTTGCCAATTTCGCCGGCGAGGCCTTGTCGGCCAACCGGGCAGCGAGATCGCCAAGGCCGGGATTGTGGCCGATCACAAGCAGTGTTTCGGCATCGCCGCCGCTGCGCCGGATTTCGTCCAGGGCGGTCTCCGCTGGTGCCTCGTAGAGCACCTGGGAGAAGCTGGGTTCCGGTCGCGATGACCATTCGCCTGCCGCCAGGCGCCAGGTCTCGCGGGTGCGTTCGGCGGTCGACACCAGTGCCCGGTCGGGCAACCAGTTGCGCTGGGTGATGGTGCGGCCGATCAGAAGCGCCGCCTCGATGCCGCGCGGTGCCAGCGGACGATCGATATCGGCCAGATCCGGATTGTCCCAGCTCGACTTGGCGTGGCGCAGCAGAAGAAGCCGCTTCATGACGTGATCCTCGCGAGGCGCGTTTCCAGAACCGGTCGGACCGGCACCCTAACCTAAGGCGTGATGCGCGCCAATTGCTCAAGGTCGATGCTGGTGCGTAATGGATTGGGCGCTGCCACCACCGCACCAGCGGCCGCTTCATTGTCGGCGAAGCCGGATAACACGGTATGTCCGTTCTCCATCCGGGCCTTGCCTTCCGCGACCAGCCTCAGCGCCATCGGATAGATTTGATGTTCGGCCTTGAGCACCCGTACAGCGAGGCTGCTCTCGCTGTCGTCGAGCATCACTGGAACCGCTGCCTGGGCGATGACAGGACCATCATCCATGGCGGCGGTCACAAAATGCACGGTGCAGCCATGAATGCGCATACCGGCGTCCAATGCGCGCCGATGAGTATCCAGTCCCTTGAAGGACGGCAGCAGGGCCGGGTGGATGTTGATCATCTTCCCTTGCCATTTCTCAACAAACGGCGTGGTGAGCAGGCGCATGTAGCCGGCCAGAGCCACCAGTTCGGCACCGAAGCCGGTCAGGGCGGCGTCGATCGCCGCGTCATGCGCGTCCTTGCCGGAATGGTCGGATCTGGCGACGACCTTGGTCGGAATGCCGCGCGCAATGGCAATGCCGAGGCCTGCAGCATCCGGCCTGTCGGAAATGACGCCGACGATCTCGGCTGGGAAATCCGGATCGCTGGCAGCCGCAATCAGGGCGGTCATATTGGAGCCGCGGCCGGAAATCAGGATTGCCGTGCGCTTGCGTTGCATCGTCATAGGCTGATCGACCCCCGGTAGATCACGCCGGTGTCGCGGCGCGGCACGATACGGCCGATCGGCGTGACCGTCTCGCCGGCCTCCTGCAGCACGGCAGCAACCTGCGCCGCCTGGCCGGAGGCCACGACGACGATCATGCCGATGCCGCAGTTGAAGGTGCGCATCATCTCGGCCGGCGCAACTCCACCGGTCTTGGCGAGCCAGGAAAACACTGCTGGCACATCGATGGCATCGAGGTCGAGCTCGGCCGAAAAATCCTTGGGCAGGACGCGGGGGATGTTGTCGGGGAAACCGCCGCCGGTGATATGGGCGAGCGCCTTGATGCCGTGCGTGTTGCGGATCGCCTTGAGTATCGACTTCACATAGATGCGGGTAGGCTCGAGCAGTGCTTCGGCCAGTGTCAGGCCTGACGCGAATGGAGCCTTGGCGTCCCAGGCGAGACCGCTTGCGGCAACGATGCGGCGGATCAGCGAATAGCCGTTGGAGTGCGGGCCGGAAGACGCGAGGCCAAGCAGCACGTCGCCTTCAACGACATCGTCGGTCGGCAGAAGCTGGCCACGTTCAGCGGCACCGACGGCAAAGCCCGCAAGGTCATAGTCCTTTTCCTGGTACATGCCAGGCATTTCGGCGGTCTCGCCGCCGATCAGCGCGCAACCGGCCTGACGGCAGCCTTCCGCGATGCCGCTGACAATCGCAACGCC
Organism: Mesorhizobium sp. NPDC059025; assembly: GCF_042739655.1. Lineage (NCBI taxonomy): Bacteria > Pseudomonadati > Pseudomonadota > Alphaproteobacteria > Hyphomicrobiales > Phyllobacteriaceae > Mesorhizobium > Mesorhizobium sp. NPDC059025. The sequence goes on from NZ_JBHYIM010000001.1 coordinate 643,675, forward strand.
CTGGTCGGGATCAAGCTTGCCGGTAGCGAGATAATCGAGAAAAAACAGGGGTTCTGCACCCTGTACAACGAGATCGTTGACGCACATGGCGACGAGATCGATGCCGATTGTGTCGTGTTTGCCGGCGTCGATGGCAATCTTGAGCTTGGTGCCGACGCCATCGTTGGCCGCTACCAGAACGGGATCGGTGAAGCCGGCCGCCTTGAGGTCGAACAGGCCGCCGAAACCGCCGATCTCGCCATCGGCGCCCGGCCGGCGGGTGGCTCGCACCAGCGGCTTGATCTTCTCCACCATGAGGTTGCCGGCGTCGATATCGACGCCCGCGTCGGCGTAGGTGAGCCCGTTGGTTCGTTCGTTCATGGCTGTTCCCTGCTTGGGCCGGCGCAACGGCCAGCACCACCTTAGCGCGTCACGCGGCTCTTCGCACGAACAGTCCAGCCTCGCAACCGCAACAGGAAACGTCGACGGCTTTCGATCGCGATTTTCGGACACACGTCAGACAAATCCGTGGATATCCAGACGCTGTTTCACGATGTCTTGCGGTTCTTGTCGCCTTCACCCATGTATCGCCAGGAACAAGGACGGGCCGCCTTTTGGTCATAACCATTCCCAACCTGATCTCCATCATGCGCCTGCTGCTGGTGCCCGGCGTGGTGTTGGCCATGCTGCAGGCGCGCTGGGAGTGGGCCTTTGCCGGCTTCGTTGTCGCCGGCATTTCCGACGGAGTCGATGGCTTCATCGCGCGCCAGTTCAACCAGCATTCAAGGCTGGGTGCCTATCTCGATCCGATCGCCGACAAGCTCCTGCTGGTTTCCGTCTTCATCGTGCTGGGCATCAGCGGGGAACTGCCGCTGTGGCTGGTCGTCGCCATGGTTTCGCGCGACGGACTGATCATTTGCGCGGTGGTGCTGTCGTCGGTGATGGGACACCCGGTGGAGGTGAAGCCGCTGCTCGTCTCCAAGGCGAACACGGCGGTGCAGATCATTCTCGCGGCTCAGGTTCTCGCCGAATTGACCTTCGCCATGCATCTCGACCCGCTGCGTACCATCCTGATAATGCTGTCCGGGCTCTTGACCGTGGCTTCGGCCGCGGCCTATCTCGTGGCCTGGCTGAGGCATATGAGCAGTAATGGCGAAGGCAGCACTTCCTGATCACGACGCAGCCGAGGCATCTGCCGCGGCCGCTTTCCGACGCCAGCTGCGGTTCTGGCTAATCGGCGCCGTCATCCTGATCGGCTTCCTCTATCTGTTCAGCGACATTCTGCTGCCCTTCGTGGCGGGCATGGTGCTGGCATACTTCCTCGATCCCGTTGCCGATCGGCTGGAACGGTTCGGCCTGTCACGTGTCATGGCGACGGTGGTGATCCTGATCGCCTTCATCGTCATCCTGGTGCTTGCCTTCGTCATCCTGGTGCCGGTCCTGGCCTCACAGATGGCCGGGTTTGCGGAGAAACTGCCGGACTATCTCACCCGCCTGCAGGCCCTCGTCACCAATTTCGACCCGAAATGGCTGGAGCAGCGTTTTGGTGTCAACGCCGCCAGCCTCAAGGACGGGCTGAATTCGGTGCTGAGTTCCGGCCTCGGTCTGGTGACCACTGTTTTCCAGTCGTTGTGGAATTCCGGCATGGCGCTGGTTTCGGTGGCATCGCTGTTCGTGGTGACGCCGGTGGTCGCCTTCTACATGCTGCTCGACTGGGATCGTATGGTGGCAACCGTGGATAGCTGGGTGCCGCGCGATCACGTGGAAACGGTTCGCCAGATATCTGCCGATATCAACAGCGCCACCGCCGGATTCGTACGCGGGCAAGGTACGCTTTGCCTCGTCCTTGGCGCGATGTACGCCGTCGGCCTGACACTGACGGGGCTGAATTTCGGTATCCTCATCGGCCTGTTTGCCGGTTTGATCTCTTTCATTCCCTATGTCGGTTCACTGACCGGGCTGGTGTTGGCCATCGGTGTCGCCATCGTGCAGTTCTGGCCGGACTGGACAATGATCGTTGCGGTTGCCGCCGTGTTTTTCATCGGCCAGTTCATCGAGGGCAACATCCTTTCGCCCAAGCTGGTGGGCAAAAGCGTTGGCCTGCACCCGGTCTGGCTGATGTTCGCGCTGTTTGCGTTTGGCGCGTTGTTCGGTTTCGTCGGCCTGCTCATCGCAGTGCCGGCTGCGGCGGCCATCGCTGTTCTGGTGCGCTTCGCGATCGCGCGATACCTGGAATCGCCGCTCTACAAGGGACACGGCGTCGAGCCGCCGCCCTTGCAGGGCAAGCGAACCAGGACGCGACGCGGATAGTCGATGGAAAGGCCGCGCCAGCTTCCGCTCGATCTCGGGCACGGCACCGCCTATTCGCGCGACGACCTTGTCGTGTCGGCGTCGAACGCGCAGGCAGCGACGCTCGTCGACCGCTGGCCGGACTGGCCTGCACCGGTCGTGGTGCTGGCGGGGCCTGCGGGATCGGGCAAGACGCATCTGGCCGAAATCTGGCGCGACGCAGCCAATGCAGTTGCCATCGAGGCAGGCAAGGTTGCACAAGGTGCGGCGGCCTTTGACGGGCGGCCCGTTCTGATTGACGACATCGATGCCGCTGCTTTCGACCAGCACGGACTGTTCCATCTCATCAACAATGTGCGGGGCGCTGGCTGCCACCTTCTGCTGACCGCGCGGCGCTTTCCAGCGGCCTGGGGCACGACGCTGCCCGATCTGGCATCCCGCCTGAAGGCGGCGGCTACCGTCGAGATCCACGAACCCGACGACGTGCTTCTGGCTGGCGTCATCACAAAGCTTTTCGCCGACCGTCAGGTCGAAGTCGAGCCGCATGTCGTACAATATCTCGTGCGGCGCATCGAGCGCTCGCTTGCAACCGCGATGCGCGTGGTGGAGCGGCTCGATCGCATGGCACTCGAGCAAAAGGCACGCATCACCCGCACGATGGCGGCCGATGCCGTCAGCGCCATGGATGAAGGGCAGGGCGAGTTCGAACTGTAGGGCGCTACCAGCCGCCTCAGGCGCCCGGCTCAACCCGATTGCCACTGAGAGGATCAAAGATATGCTGTGCGCTTGCGCCCACAGCAAGCCGCACCTGCTGTCCCGGCGCCAGGCTGGGCCGGCCGATGGCATAGATGCGCAGTTGTTCGCCTGCGAGGCGGACGTAATACTGCGTCGACATGCCGAGAGGCTCGACCACCTCGACCTCCGCCTTGAGAGGGCCGTCATCGACAATCCTGATGTCCTCCGGGCGCATGCCGACAGTGAGCACGTCACCATCCTGCAGCGGCAGACCGTCAGGCAGCCGCAACCTCTGGCCGTCGCTGAAAACCGCCTCGGCGATGGCCTGGCGGGCAACGGTGGCCGGCAAAAAATTCATGGCAGGCGAGCCGATGAAGCCGGCGACGAACATGTTGGCCGGACGATCGTAAAGTTCCAGCGGCGCGCCGACCTGCTGCACATTGCCGTTGTGCATGACGACGATGCGGTCGGCCATGGTCATGGCTTCGGTCTGATCGTGGGTGACGTAGATCGAGGTTGTCTTGAGCTGCTGGTGCAGCGCCTTGATTTCTGTACGCATATGGGTGCGGAGTTTGGCATCGAGGTTGGACAAGGGTTCGTCGAACAGAAAGACCTGGGGATCCCGCACGATGGCACGGCCCATGGCGACACGCTGGCGCTGGCCACCAGAGAGCTGGCGCGGCAGACGCTGCAGCAGGGGATCGAGCCCCAGCCGCTTCGCCGCACCTTCGACCCGGGTCTCGATGGCTGCCTTCCCGGTCTTCCGCAACATCAAGCTGAAGCCCATGTTGGAGGAGACATCCATATGCGGATAAAGCGCGTAGGACTGGAACACCATGGCGATGTCGCGGTCCTTCGGCGCAACGTCGTTGACAATGCGTTCGCCGATGCGGATGTCGCCGCCGGACACCTCTTCCAGGCCGGCGATCATGCGCAGCAGGGTGGATTTGCCGCAACCGGACGGTCCCACCAGCACCACGAACTCGCCGTCGGCGATTTGCAGATCGACCTCATTGAGGACGCGGACGACGCCATAGTCCTTCTTGACCTTTTCCAGCGTGACGGAAGCCATGAATCACCCCTTGACCGCACCGGCGGTGAGCCCGGTGACGAGATAGCGTTGCAGGAAGGCGAAGAAGATGCAGACCGGGATCAGTGCCAGCACCGATGCGGCCATCATCTGCCCCCAGTCGACGGCAAATTTGCCAATGTAGGTGAGCAGCCCGACAGCGAAGGTTTTCTTGTCGTCGCTCGAGATCAGCATCAGCGCAAACAGCAGTTCGCTCCAGGCGGCGGTGAAGACGAAGCCCAGTGTCGCGCCCATGCCAGGCAAGGTCAGAGGCACGATGATACGTCGCATCGCTTGCGCCCTGGTACAGCCGTCGATCATGGCGGCTTCCTCCAGGTCCTTCGGAATGCCGTCAAAGAAGGATTGCATCAGGAAAGTGGCGAAGGCGGTGTTGAAGGCCGTGTAGATGATGATCAGGCCGGTCAGGCTGTTGATCAGCCCGATCTCCCCCATCATGCGATAGATCGGCGGAATGACCATGACCAGCGGGAAGGTCTGGGTGAGCAGCAGCATGATGGCGAGTGCAGCCTTGCCGCGGAACGTGAATCGCGACATGGCGTAGCCGGCCAGGGTCGCAATCACGGTGACGAGCGCGGCTGTCGAGAGCGAAACGATGACGCTGTTCAGGAAATAGCGTGGGAAATCAGTGGCGGAGAGCACCGTCGCGAAGTTCTCGAAGGTCGTGCGCGACGGCCAAAGCGTGATGCCTTCCGAATAGAGCAGGGATGTCGGCGTCACCGATATCTTCAACGTCCAGAAGATCGGGAACAGCGCAAACAGCACATAGGCGACAATCGCCGCATAGAGGCCGATGCCACCGAGCAGGCGCGAGGATTGGGTTTGTCCGGCAATCATCAGACATGCCTCACAAGTGTACGACGAATGCCGATGAGCACGAGCGCATAGAGGATGAGCAGGACAAGCAGCAGCACGGCGATGGCCGAGGCATAACCCTTGTCCAGTGATTTAAAGGCACTGACATAGATGTAGACGGGCATGGTCGCGGTCGAGCCGGCCGGGCCGCCTTCTGTCATGACGAAGATCAAGTCGGCGAAGGTGGCGATCCAGATGGTGCGCAACATCACCGTGATGGCGATGGTCGGCGCCAGGAAAGGCAAAGTCACCTTGACGAAACGCTGCCAGGGCGTGGCGCCGTCGATGGCTGCCGCTTCATGCAGTTCCGAAGGAATGGACTTGAGCGCTGCCAGCAGCGTGATGGCGAAAAACGGTACGCCGAACCAGACATTGGCGATGATCGGTCCCCACATGGCGGTTGCCGGATCAGAGAGGATGTTGGTCGGCTCTGCTTTCAGACCCAAGGCGTAGAGCCAATGCGGCAACGGGCCGATGATGGGGTTGAACAGCCAGGCCCAGGTGAGACCAGAGAGGAATGACGGCACTGCCCAGGGCAGGAACACCAGCGCCTGTACCATACGACGGCCGGCAAAAGGTTTGTCGAGCAGCAGGGCCAGCCCGAGACCGAGGAAAAACTGGAAGAACAGGCTGGCTATCGTCCACCAGGCGGTGTTGACGAGTGCCTCGCCAAGCAGGGGATCGGACAGCATCGCCTGATATTGGCCAAGTCCGACGAATTCCGACTTGAAGGCGGAAAACTTCCGAAACGAATAACCGATGCCGATGATCAGCGGCACAAGCAGCACCGTGACCAGAAGCACGATGGCCGGGCTGAGATAGAGCCAGGGCTCCAGGGAGGCAAAGGACAGGCCTTTACGGCGCGTTGGCGCGCTGTCGATAGCGATGGTCATCACAATCACTCGCGAGAGTAATTCCGGCAAAACCGGGCAACGGTCTTGCGTTTGGAATTGCGTAAAAACAAAGAGTTAGAGTGTTTCCGTGTGTTCGAAAGAAGCGGAAACACTCTGTTGGCAAAACGCAATGCGCAGGGGCCTTCCACCAACTGGAGAGAGGGCGGTGAGGGGCGGCGCAGGCGGGGGAGAGTGATCGCCGCCCCTCGTTCGGCCTTCGGCCGTTTGGCGAACCTCCCGATGGCAGGGAGGCCGGATTGCTATTTCTTGTTTTTGGCCATCCAGTCCTGCTGTTCCTTGGTCATGTAGGCCGCCCATTCGTCGGCGACTTCCTTGGCCGGACGCTTGCCCAGGAGCACCTCCTGGAAACCCTTGATGGCGATCTGGTCGACGAAATTACCGAGATTTTCGAGATGTGTCGGCGGGGTGACGAACTCATACCTGTCACCGCCATTCAATTCGTCGAACCAGCCCTTGAACTGCTCAGTCTTGAAGTAAGCGTCCTCTTCGGCTCCGTTATGGATCGGCAGGACGCCGACCATCTTCGCCCATTCGATGTTGCCCTTGGGCGACAGCAGCGTCTCCATCAGTTTCCAGGAGTCATCCTTTACCTTGGAGTTGGCGAAGATCGCCCAGCCGGAATAACCGAGCGTCGGGAACGACTTGCCGCTTGGCCCGGCAGGAACCGGTGCAACAGCGAAATCGTCCTTGTTCATCTTCTCGGCGATGCCGATCAACGCATCCGGATCCTGGTCGAGCATTGCACAGGTGCCGGAATAGAAACCGGTGACGGTCTCGTTGAAACCCCAGCTGACACTGTCCTTGGGGGCGTAGCCGTTCTTGTAGAGATCGGCCAGCATCTGCAGGCCCTTGACCGAGCCTGCCTCATTCATGGTCGAGCTGCCATCCGCATTGAAATAGCCGCCCTTGCCGTTGGCAATGTTCATGAACATGTTCATGCCGAAGGTGGCGCCGGGGCCGCCACGCAGGCAATAGCCATATTTGCCGGGCAGGGCGGAGATCTTCTTGGATGCTTCGACGAATTCGTCCAGCGTTGCAGGCGCATGGTCGAGACCGGCTTCCTTGAACAGCTTCTTGTTCCAGAACATCGCCTTCAGATAGTAGCCGTAGGGGATCATCAGCTGCTTGCCGCCCACGGTCGATCCGAACTGGCGTGCACGCTCGCCAAGCGTCTTGTTGTCCGGCCACTTCTCCATGTAGGGGCCAAGGTCCTCCAGCATGCCGTTGGCGCCGTAGAGGCCCATCCAGCGTTCCGGCATCTCGACGACGTCTGGTGTGTCGCCGGCCTGCACCATGGTCAGGAATTTTTCGTAAGCCTGGCCCCATGGCAGCGAGATGAGTTCGACCTTGACGCCAGGATTCGCGGTTTCGAATTCCGCGATCTGCTTCTTGAGGAATTCCGTTCGCGGCGGGCTGGTGATGACCTCGACCATCTTGATCGTGGTGTCTGCCATCGCGGCACTTGCCGAAATCGCCAGGCCGGCCACTGCGGCAAGCAGTGTCTTCAATCTTCCCATGTCTTCCACTCCCATTTGTTTGACAGGTTATTTTCTTGCTTTTTCAAGGGCCTGTGCGATGTCGGTCCACAAGTCCTCGACATTCTCCAACCCGACATTGAGCCGGATGGTTCGCGGGCTGACGCCGAAGCGCGCCATGGAATTCAAGCCTGGGGTCTGTTCCAGGGATGCCTTGGCCGGCACGACCAGGCTTTCGTGGCCGCCCCAGGACACGCCGATGCGGAAATAGTTCAGCGCATCGGTGAAAGCGGGGATGTCGATCTCCTCGGTCACCTCGAAGGAGAACAGGCCGGCATAGCCCGCAAGCGTCGCCTTGCCGGGATGGTTGGAATAGGCGGGATGATTGACCCGCTCGACCATGCCGTGCGCCTTGAGCCGTTCGGCGATCGTGAGCCCGCTTTTCATATGATGAGGCAGGCGCAGAGGCAGCGTGCGCAGGCCGCGCAGCAGAAGCCATGCCTCGAAAGGCGAAAGCTTGCCGCCGAGATAGGAATAGGTCTGCTCGTTGATGCGGCGGATGTTTTCGGCGGAGCCTGAGACGACGCCGGCAACCGTATCGCTGTGGCCACCGAGATATTTGGACGCCGAGTGCAGCACCAGATCGACGCCATGGGCAATCGGCTTCTGGAAGATCGGGGTCGCCCAGGAATTGTCGATCGTCGTGACGATACCGTGCTCCTTCGCCAGCCGGGTCAGATGCGGCAAGTCCTGCAATTCGAACATCATCGAGGTCGGACTTTCGAGATAAAGCAGTTTTGCGCCGGGCAGGGCGGCGGCAACGGCGTCCGGATCGGAACCGTCGACATAGTCGACCGTGATGGCGAGACGCGGAAACAGCCGTTCGAACAGGCGGTAGGCGTCGCCATAGCAGTTGCGGACCGCCACGATGCGGTCGCCGGCGCCGACGAAGGCCAGGACCGTGGCGCTGATCGCCGCCATGCCGGAGGAGAAACCGCGTGCTGCCTCGGCGCCTTCAAGCGCCGCCACCCGTTTCTCGAATTCCATGACGGTCGGATTATCGCCACGCGAATAGATCGGCTGGCGGCGCTTGCCGGCAAAAGTGTCAGCCATTTCGGCATAGCTGGCGAACGTGAACAGCGATGTCTGGTAGATCGGCGGTACAACGGCGCCGCCGACGAACGGGTCGTCGTGGGCAAGCAGCGTGGCTGCTTCTGCAACGGGATCGATGTCGAGGTTCGGGCGAGGGTCGTTCATGTCTGTCGTGCCTGGTTGCGTGCGGCCTCGCCGCGCCGCAGATCGGCTTCGACGGTGGCGATCAGTTTCAGCGCTTCGGCGCGAGCGCCTTCGGCGTCGCGGGCAGCGATGCGCTCGTAAATGGTGCGATGGTAAGGAAAGGAAGCGTGGCCGAAGTCACGCACACCAAGCGGATGTTCCCAAAAGCGGTGGAACATTTCATGCATGGCAGCGATCAGTTGCTCGAACAACGGATTGCCGGATGCCCTGTAGATCGCCTGGTGGAATTCCCAGTCTTCCTCGGATGACATGCCGGAGCGGCTGTGAAAGGCCTCTTCCATGATTTCGAGCTTGCGGTGGATGAGGTCGAGTTCCTGCGGCCCGGTGCGGACGGCACACAGTGCAGCGGCCTCGGCTTCCAGCGCGCGGCGGACCTCCAGCGTCTGCATGAGGCTGGCGAAATCGTTGCCGCCGGCAAGCGTCAGCGGCATGTGCAGCATGTGCGGGGAAACCGCCGCCTTCAGGAAAGTGCCGCTGCCCTGCAGGCGCTCGACAAGCCCAAGCCCTTCCCAGCGCGTCAAAGCCTCGCGCACCGTGTTGCGGCTGACCCTCAGCCGCTCGGCCAGGATGCGCTCCGTCGGCAGCTTGTCTCCTGGCTGCAGAGTTTCCTGCTGAACGAAGTCCGCCAATGCCTCCAGCACTGCGTCGTCGCGCGCGGTGGTCTGGATAGGGGGGAGGCGAACCTGGCTCATTCAGCATCCAATTGGATCAATGGTCCAACCAATTACATGGAGGCAAGATCGAGTCAACCGCGATCTCCGTGTGAAGAGGTTCACACAACACCGATGGCGTTGTGCTAAAATGCGTGGAACGGAGGAGGGCAGCCGTGACCAATCCACTTATCGCCATTCCAGATGCCCGAGGCGTCATTCGGGTGGTTTGCGGCGGCAAGGAGTTCGAAATTCAGATTGCCGTGCCGGTTGGCGCCGGAGCCGGCACCGCACCGATCGACCTCGTGCCGGCCACCCCTGATCCTGATCTCGGCAGCATCTTCGACAAGCCTGGAACGTATCTGAGGGTCGACGGCACCGACAAAGACAAGATGACTGTCGCGCGCCTGGTGCAGGAGATGCTCGAGAGCGTCGATGATGAGCCGCTGCGGGCGGTCGTGCTGAAGACCGACAAGCTCAATTTTCAGGAAGTGAACCAGTTGCGCGACCAGATCGCAGGATTGAGGCCGGAGCTGCCGATTGCTGTCGACTTTGGCGGGCTTTTGAAGCCGTGAGCGAGACAGGGTCTTCCGTTGCGCCGGCGATGGCGGCGAGTACCCAATCACTGCGGGATACGGCCAAATGGATGGTCGGTGGCGTTGCGGCGACGGCTGTCGGGGTGTTTGCAGGCAGTTCGTTGACTTCGCTGGGGACACTGGATCCCACAACGGACCTGGGCAGGCTGCTGCTGGCTATCGCAGCGCTCGTTGTAGGCTTCATCGGCCTTGCTGCAATATTCGAAAAAGCGATCCGGGTTCTGACGGTCGAAACCATGACGTTTCGGCAGGTCGCCGCTCCCGCCGTAGCGGGCTCCGAGAGGGCGGCATTGCAGGCCACGCTGATCGAGACATATAGCGCCCTGTTGCCGCAAGGGACCACGACGCTAGACGGTTACATCCAGCGCGTCGAACAAGCGAAAACGGCCAATCCAAAGCAGGCAAGCGACAATGACGTGCTCGCCAAGGTGAAAGAGAATGTCGACATTCTCACTGCGGCCGGTGGCTTCATCTGGGTCTACAACCGCTTTTCGGCGCTTGTCTCGGTGCTCAAATGGGCTGTCCCGACAATGATCGCCGGCTTCGGACTGTTTGCCTGGGCGGCCAACCCTCCAGACGCCAAGCCGTCTCCGCCGGCGTTTTCGCTGACAATTCAGGGCTTGGCGAAGTAACAAGGATGTCGCGCCGGGATCGGCGTGCCCATTCGGAACCAGGCCAGCCGGCACATCAACGTTCTGAAGCTGCGGGGGAAGATTGGTCGGAGTGGCAGGATTCGAACCTGCGACCCCCTGATCCCAAATCAGGTGCGCTACCAGGCTGCGCTACACTCCGAGGCCGCGTGTTGCCTAGTGGGTCGCACGCCGCAAAGCAAGCCCTAAAACCATTGGCCTTGCGGTTATTTCCATTGCGCAGTAAGCACCGGGGAGGAAACGGCGCGCTGCCGAGCAACGAGGTCTCCATGTCCGCACGCATATTCAGCCCAGCCAAGACCGCGATGCAGTCGGGCAAAGCCAGAACTGGCAACTGGGTGCTTGAATTCGATCCGGAAAAGCCGCGCAAGATCGATCCGCTGATGGGTTACACCACTTCCGGAGACATGAAGAGCCAGATCCGGCTTTCCTTCGAGACGCGCGAGGAAGCGGTCGCCTATGCCGAGAAGCAGGGCCTGGCGTTTCGAGTCGAAGAACCGAAGGAAACCAAGCGCCGGCAGATTTCCTATTCGGACAATTTCCGCTATGACCGCCGCACGCCTTGGACGCATTGACTGCTGATTGTTGGCGACGAATGCCGTCGACTGCCGCTTTTTGATTCTGCTGCCCCGATCCGGGTCAGCCTGCGGTCCCGTAGCTCAGCTGGATAGAGCACCGGCCTTCTAAGCCGATGGTCACAGGTTCGAATCCTGTCGGGATCGCCATTAATTTCAAATGGTTACATGCTGTTCTGAGGTGCCGGAAGAACTCTCTAACCCCTAGGGCCACTTCTTCCCTTTCAACCCTTTCGGTTTCATCCCGTCTGCGGTTTCCATGAACTGAGCAACGGTATCGACCCATGCTGCCGTCTTCGGAGGGATTTCCGCTTCCTCGGTCAGCCACGCCTCGACCAGCGAAACGTCGCAGCCCAGGGCTTGCGCCAGGGTTTCAGGCGACCAGCGGACAATCGACAGGCATTCTTCCAGCCGTTCAGGTGTCATCGGAAGGTGCGATCCTGTTTCATTTCTGGCTTCCTTAACTTGAAACCGCCTGCAGTTCCTTTGGCAGGGGTTGGCTTGAGCATCGCATATGCATGTCTCGGGCGATCTGCCTGCGCTGCTTCTCCTGATGTTCCTTGATGGCAAGTGCGATCCCGATCCCGTACGGGCCAAGCAACAGGCCAGGAGCCAGTTTGCGGGTCTCTTTCTCCTTGGCTTCAAAGGCCAGTGCAGTCGATCGAACCTGTTGGCACTGCTTCGATCGCCATTTGGGATCTTTGGTCGAGAGCGTGGCTGCGTAGTTTGTCGGGGATGCCGCGCAGCCGGAAACGAGTGCCATCAGCAGGACTGCCGTTCCCCTCGATATTCGATCCATTGCCAAATGGTCTCCACTTGTTCAGCCGTTGACCTGTGGCCAGGCAATCCATTGCGTTTTCTCAGGCGCGATGGCCGTGAGCATCGTGCCGTCACACCGAATGCCGACGGTGGCGACTATCAATACCCTAAGCGGGTTTCGGAATGGCCCACAAGCGCCAATGGCCGTCGGCCGCGGGTCGAACTACGAAAAGGCAGTCCGGATGGTCCAGACTGCCACCGGGCGCGTCCGCCGACCGAACCGTCCTGAGGGCCTTATGGTGTCGACAACAGTGCCGAGCTGATGGATGCCCGTTCAGATAGAGTGATGATCGGCCGTTTGCAGCTGGCTTGTTTGGTGGCCACCCGGCCGAGCCTATCTGCGTTGGAGACCTGCTTCCAGGAAAGGCGCGATCCGAAGCCGATCAAGAGCCGGCTTCGCGCGGGAACAGAGCGTTTTCCCTCATACGCTTTTATGCGGCGTCGGAAGAACGCTTCTTCTTGTCCAGCCTTTTCTTCTCCAACTCCCGTTTCCTGACGATTTCGCTCAGGATCTGGTGCGCAGCTTCCGCTTCGCGCTTGCTGAGTCCGGCAAGAAGCTGATTGGCAAAAACCACGGGCTGGTCGGTCTCGTTGTCCCACACCGACCAGAGATCGGTTGGCTCCAGCACTAACTCAAAACGTTCCTTCACAATCGCCTCCGTTTCCCCACGCCACGGCATGGCGAGAGTGGTGCGCGATTCTGTTCAATGAAACGTGAGTAAAATCAGTAGGATAAGATTAGAATTTTATCGAATGATCGGGTTTGCGGTCGATTTGACCCGGCAATGTCGATCAATGGCTAAAGATCAGTGAAACAAATCCGCCTGCATGGCGCTCCAGCCGACCGGCAAGGTCGAGTTCCAGCAGAATCATCGCGACCTGAGCCGGGTGCAGGCCAGTGTGGCGGATGATTTCGTCAATGTTTACAGGTGCTTGTCCAAGCGTTTCGACAACCTGTTGGCGCTCCCTGTCGCCGGGCGGTGCCGTCGTCGAAAATTCAGGCGGTTCCTCCACAGGAATGTTCGGTACGAACCGCGTGCCGATTAGTGGTACCAGAGCGTTAAGTATGTCCGCTGTTTCGGTGACGAGAGTGGCGCCATCCTTAATGAGACCATTCGTGCCTCTGGCACGGGGATCGAGCGGTGAGCCGGGCACTGCAAAAACCAGCCGCCCCATTTCAGTGGCCAGCCGCGCGCTGATCAATGATCCCGATCGCTCGGCAGCCTCCACGACAACGAGCCCGAGTGAGGCACCGGCCACCAACCGGTTGCGGCGGGGAAAATCCTGGGCGCGGGGCTGCCAACCGAACGGCATTTCGGAAATCACGGCGCCGTGCTCGACGATCTCTTCGATCAGCCCGGCATTTTCGGGCGGATAGGGCTGATCCAGTCCGCCCGCCAGTACAGCGACTGTGCCGGTAAGAAGACTGCTCTGATGAGCGGCGGTGTCGATGCCGCGTGCAAGGCCGGAGACAATTCCATAGCCTTCTCGGCCAAGTTCGTTCGCAAGCAGGCGTGCCATCTTGATGCCCGCGAGCGAGGCATTGCGCGCACCGACGATGGCAACCGCCGGTGCCGCGAACACCGCGCCAATGCCTTTCATGGCAAGCACGGGCGGTGGGTGATCCATCTGCTTGAGCAGCGATGGATAATCCGGCTCTCCAATGCAGACAAAACGCGCACCCACGCGCCTGGCGGCTTGCATTTCAGCCTCGATCTCGGCGATCGCCGGGATCCTGACCGTACGGCTGGCGCCGCCGGAAAGCGTCAGTTCAGGCAGGACCTCAAGCGCTGCTTCGGCCGAACCGAAGCGGTTGACGAGTGAACGAAAAGAAGCCGGTCCGACATTCGGCGTGCGGATCAGGCGCAGCCAGTTCAGCCGTTGCCGGTCACTGAGGCGCAACCCGGCAACTGGCTTGCTCACCCTTTTGCCCCGATCCTGCCTTCCGTTCCGGCCCTTAGGCGCTCGATGTTGGCACGGTGCTTGTAGAAGATCAGCGCGCTCATCAGTGCGAATGCCAGCGCATATTGCGCGTGGCCGAAGAAGAACAACGCCACCGGTACCACGATGCAGGCGACGAGTGCCGCCAGCGAGGAGTAACGGAACAGCACAGCCATCGCGAGCCACACCGCGGCGAAGATCAGTGCCACTTGCCAGGCAAGTCCGATCAGCACGCCGAGGTAAGTGGCGACGCCCTTGCCGCCTTTGAAACCGAGCCAGACCGGGAAGATATGTCCAATGAAAGCGCCGGCGCCGGCGAGTGCGCCGGCTTCCGTGCCGTAGCGGGCGAAGATCAGTGCCGGAATTGTGCCCTTCAGCGCATCGAGGACGAGTGTTGCCGCGGCGAGCCCCTTGTTACCGGTGCGCAGCACGTTGGTGGCGCCGATGTTACCGGAACCGATGCTGCGCACGTCGCCGAGGCCGGCGGCGCGGGTCAGAAGCAGGCCGAAAGGGATCGAGCCGCAAAGATAGCCGATGATCGGCGCAAGAATGAAAATCAGCTGCATTGCTCCCCCGTTGCCCCGCGCCCCCTACGGACACTAGAGCGTTTCCATTTTCACGGAAACGTCCAGACTTTGTTGTCACGCAATTCCGGACGCAAAACCACAGTACAGTTCTGGTGGAAGTGCTCTAGGCGGAAAAGACTGTGCTGCCCGCAACCAGTGTCTGCAAGACCTTGCCTTGCAGACGTGCACCTTCGAAGCAGGTGTTTTTCGAGCGCGAACGGATGCCGGCCTCGCTTACGATCCAGGGCTCGTCGAGGTCGACGAGAGCGAGGTCCGCGGCTGCGCCGGGCTTCAGCGTGCCGCCTGGCAAGCCGAACAATCGGGCAGGGGCCGTCGAAAGCACCTCGACCAGCTTCAAGAGCGACAGATCCTCATTGTGATAGAGGCGCAGGGCGACGGAAAGCAGCGTTTCGAGCCCGATGGCGCCAGCTGCCGCGTCCGCGAACGGCAGCCGCTTGGTGTCGACGTCCTGCGGGTCATGCGAGGAAACGGCGATATCGATCGTGCCGTCCTTCAACGCCTCGATCATGGCCAGCCGGTCCTCTTCGAGGCGCAGGGGGGGCGCCAGGCGGAAGAAGGTGCGGTATTGCCCGACGTCGTTTTCGTTGAGCGCCAGATTGTGTATGGCGACACCGGCCGTCACCTTGGCGCCGTCCGCCTTGGCGCGGGCAATCGCGGCGGCCGATATCGCCGTTGAGATCTTGGCGGCGTGATAGTTGCCTCTGGTCAGCCTGGCCAGCGCCAGATCGCGCTCCAGCGGGATCAGTTCAGCTTCGCGCGGAATTCCGGACAGGCCGAGCCAGCTGGCGTAAAGTCCTTCGTTCATGACACCGGCGGAAGCGAGGTCTGCATCCTGCGTCTCATGCGCAATCACCGCGCCGAAGTCGCGGGCGTAGGTGAGCGCCCGCCGCATCACCAGCGCGTTGGCAATGGTGTGACGGCCATCTGTGAAGGCAACGGCGCCAGCCTCGCGCAGCAGGCCGAATTCGGTCATCTCGCGGCCGTGCAGGCCCTTGGTCACCGCTGCCGCAGGGAAAACGTTGACACTTGCCGTTTCACGGGCGGTGCGGAGCACGAATTCCACCAGTGCCACCGTGTCGATCGTCGGATCGGTATCGGGCATCATGATCAGCGAGGTGATGCCGCCGGCCGCCGCAGCCTGGCTTGCCGAGTGGATGGTTTCACGGTGTTCGCCGCCGGGTTCACCGATGAAAACGCGCGAGTCGACCAGGCCAGGAAGGATCGCCTTGCCGGCGCAGTCGATGAGTTTGGCTCCCTCCGGGACGCCTTGGTTCAGGGCCTCCGCACCGGCGGCAGCGATCGTCTTGCCATCAACGATGACAGTGCCGATCTCATCGATGCCGCGCGAGGGGTCGACGATACGGGCACGCTGAAAAACCGTTGTGGTCATGCGCCGCGTCCTTCCTGGTTGCGACGCGGGTCGAGCAATGCTTCCATGACCGCCATGCGCACGGCGACGCCCATCTCGACCTGTTCCTGGATGACGCTCTGCGGCCCGTCGGCAACCTCGGAGGCAATCTCTACGCCGCGGTTCATGGGGCCTGGGTGCATGACCAGCGCGTCGTCCTTGGCAGCCTTCAGTTTTTCGGCATCAAGGCCGAAATAGCGGAAGTATTCGCGCACAGAAGGCACGAAAGCGCCCTCCATGCGTTCGCGCTGCAGACGCAGCATCATGACGACATCGGCATCCTTCAGGCCTTCGGCCATGGAGCGGGCCACGATGACACCCATGCGCTCGATGCCGGAAGGCAGCAGCGTCGAAGGCGCGACCACCCGTACCTGAGCGCCCAATGCATTGAGCAGGATGATGTTGGAGCGCGCGACACGCGAATGCAGGATGTCGCCACAGATCGCCACGATCAGCTTTGACAGTGGCCCCTTGGCGCGTCGGATGGTGAGTGCGTCGAGCAGCGCCTGGGTGGGGTGCTCATGCGTGCCGTCGCCGGCATTGACCACCGAACACCCGACCTTCTGTGCCAGCAGCGCTGCCGCACCCGCCGACTGGTGCCGGATGATGAGGATGTCGGGACGCATCGCGTTCAGCGTGATCGCGGTGTCGATCAGCGTCTCGCCCTTTTTCACCGAGGACGACGCGACCGACATGTTCATGACATCGGCGCCGAGCCGTTTTCCGGCGAGCTCAAAAGACGACTGCGTGCGCGTCGACGCTTCATAGAACAGGTTGATCTGCGTACGCCCGCGCAGCGTCGAGGTCTTCTTCTCGGACTGGCGCGAAATCGCCACCGCGCGATCGGCGCGGTCCAGAAGGATCTCTATGTCGGCGGGGGAAAGGTCGCTTATGCCCAGAAGATGGCGGTGCGGAAACAGCGGAAGGGACGAAGCGTCGGTCATCTCAAGGCGCTGCTATAGGGCGGGCGCGGGCCACCCGCAAGCGCCTCGATCGGAAAGCGCGTCTTTCCACCGGTATTTTCGTCGCCTCTGCGCAACAGCTTCGTTATAAACCCGGCAGCGGTTCCGGATTCGAACAGCAAACGGGACCGATGTGAAAGGGAAAGCGTGGCCGACGACGTGATGAACCAGCCGCCACCACTTGCCGGTGGCAATGCCTGGCGAGGTGATCCGCTGCTGATCCAGCTGGCGGAGCGATTCTCGGAGCCGGTGCGCAAGGATCTCGACCAGCTCGGTCGTTTCGTGCTGACCCAGGAAGCACAGGATCTGGCGCGGCTCGTCAACATAGAAACGCCTAAGCTGAGGACCCATGATCGGCAGGGGCGTCGTATCGACCTGGTGGAATTCCATCCGGCTTATCACGCACTGATGCGCCGTTCGGTTGCAAACGGTCTGCACTCTTCCGTGTGGGAGAACGGTGAAACCGAGATCGGCCGCCGCCACCAGGTGCGCGCGGCGCGGTTCTACCTGACGGCGGAGCTGGAGACCGGCCACCTGTGCCCGATCACCATGACCAATGCTTCGCTGGCAGCCTTGATGGCCAATCCGAAGATCTTCCGGGAGTGGGCACCGCGTGTGACCACACGCAAATATGACCAGGCGCAGAAGCCCCCGGTCGAGAAGACCGGCCTGACACTTGGCATGGGAATGACCGAAAAGCAGGGCGGCACCGATGCGCGTGCCAATCTCACCAAGGCGGAGCGCGCGGGTTCCAGCGGCTTCTATCGCCTGTCCGGACACAAATGGTTCATGTCGGCGCCGATGTCGGACGCCTTCCTGGTGCTGGCACAGGCATCGGAAGGGCTGTCCTGCTTCCTTGTGCCGCGTATTCTCGGCGACGGTTCGGGCAATGGCTTCCGCTTCCAGCGGCTGAAGGACAAGCTCGGCAATCGCTCCAACGCTTCCTCGGAGGTCGAATTCGAGAACGCCATTGGCGAGATGGTCGGCGAACCGGGGCAAGGCATCAAGACCATCATGGACATGGTCACGCTGACGCGGCTGGATTGTGCCGTCGCTTCCGCCGCAATCATGCGAGCGGGTTTGGCAGAAGCCGTCCATCATGCACGCCATCGCAAGGTGTTCGGCGCGAATCTGATCGATCAGTCGCTGATGCAGCGCGTTCTGGCCGACATGGCACTCGACGTGGCAGCAGCTACCGCGCTGTCGTTTCGCCTGGCACGTTCCTTTGACGAAGCAGCGGCGGACCGAGGTGAAGCGGCCTTCGCAAGAGCCATGACGCCCGTTGTGAAATATTGGGTCTGCAAGATTGCACCCTCATTGCTCTACGAGGCGATGGAGTGCCTCGGCGGCAACGGATATGTCGAGGAAGCACCGCTGGCGCGCTATTATCGGGAAGCGCCGGTCAATGCCATCTGGGAAGGTTCCGGCAATGTCATGGCGCTGGACGTGTTGCGCGTGCTTGGACGTGCACCGGCCCTGTTCGAAGAAGTGCTGGCGGGGATCGACCGCGATCTCGGCGCCAACGGACACGGCACGATCAGTGTTCTCAAGGCAGCCATGCAGGTGGCCTCGACGGATGAAGGGTCCGCCCGGTTGCTGACGGAGCAACTTGCTCTGGCTGCAGCAGCGGCGGAACTGAAGCGGCTGGGGGCAGGGCGGATCGCCGATGCCTTCATTGAAACACGGCTGGCCGGGCAATGGCGTAACACCTACGGCATGCTCGATTCACGTCACGATGCCCGCATGATACTTGATACGCTTTATCCGGTGACGAGCTAATTCCTCCCCAGCTGCGCGTGCAAACGAGATCGCATCCTCTCATCGGATGGGGAATGGCAATCCCTTGTCCACAGTAAGGTGTTCACCTTCCGATTGTTAACCTTAACAAATGGTTTCCGTTGCGATCGCGGGCGGCAAGTCCCACTGTCTCTATTCGATTGCAGGAAGATCATGCGCCACACACCGCAACTGCTCGCAGGCCAGGAGAGTACCGCCGACAACGCGGTCGTGGCTGGGGCATGCGCGGATTTCAAGCAGCAGCCGATGACCGGAGAGGCGAGCTGATGCGCGCCTTGTTGCTGTTGTGGATCGCGCCGCTCGCCTTGTTCTGGGGCTGGTACTTCCTGTCGCTCAACGACATGAATTTCGGCTACGTCATGCTCAGCCGCCAACTGCATGACCTGATTTTCCAGCTTTATGGCGAGATGCTCGGCATCGATCCTGCACTCATCCCGGGCATGATCGCCAAAGCCTGCATCTTTGATTCCTTCCTCGTGGCGGGCATCGTCGCTTTCCGTCGCCGTCGCCAGATTTCGGCATGGTGGCGCCGGCAGCGCTCCGACCAGCCGCCGCTCAGCCGGATCGAGCGAGTGTCCTCAGACGGTCCAAGGCTCCCTGCAGAATAAAGGCGGCAGCCGCGGAATCGATGCGCGTTTCGCGCTTGCGGCGCGAGACGTCCATCTCGATCAACACGCGTTCCGCCGCCACTGTCGACAGGCGTTCGTCCCAGAAAATGAAGGGCAGCGGGCTGAGCGGCGCCATGTTGCGCACGAAGGCGCGCGACTTCTGCGCTCGCGGCCCTTCGGATCCATCCATGTTGACCGGCAGGCCGATAACGATCGCAACGACGTTGTCCCTGGTGAGAAGACCAAGCAGGGCAGCGGCGTCGATAGAGAATTTCTTGCGCATGATCACGGGGCGAGGATGTGCGAAGGAGAGGCCCCGGTCGGAAACCGCAACACCGATGGTCTTGTCGCCAAGATCGATACCGGCGAGTGCGCCACCTGCGGTCAGCAATTGAGACGCGTCCTCGATTGCGATGATTGCCACGTGCTTTCCTTTGACTTGATCCGTCGCCGTTCTATCTTCCTGCTCTCACAAAATCGAGGAGAGCCTGATGAAACTCACCTGGTACGGGCACGCGGCATTTCGTGTCGAGGCCGCCGGCGCTACGATCCTGATCGATCCTTTCCTGGTGGGCAATCCTTCATGGGGTGGGGGCTGGGAGGGAGTCGCTGACGGCGTCACCCATGTGCTGCTGACCCACGGTCATGACGATCATGTCGGCAGTTCCGTCGACATCCTGAAGAAGAGCGGCGCGATGCTGGTCGCCAATTTCGAGATCTGCATGCATCTTGTCGGCAAGGGCGTGTCTGGCGACAGGATCAATCCAGGCAACATCGGCGGCACCGTCGATTGCGGCGGTTTCACCACGACTTTTGTGCAGGCACTGCATTCCTCCTCGCTTTCGGGCGAGGGGGGCGCCAACACCTATCTTGGCAATCCTGGCGGGCTGGTGCTGCATTTCCCGGAAGACAAGACGCTCTATCACATGGGCGATACCGACATTTTTTCCGATATGGCGCTGATCAACGAATTGCATGAGCCGAAGATCGGCCTTGTGCCGATCGGTGACCGTTTCACCATGGGCGGTGCGGTCGCAGCCCTTGCCTGCCAACGCTTCTTCCAATTCGATACCGTCGTGCCGTGTCATTTCGGGAGCTTCCCGATGATCGACCAGTCCGCCGACAAGTTTGTTGCCGGTATGGAAGGCTCCGGTACCAAGGTGGCGCTGCCCAGGGTTGGCGACGCGATTTCCCTGTAGGTACGATCAGCGTAGTTCCGCGCCGTTCAAGGTTGCGCACGGCGCGGCACGCGGCTATAGCCGCCTGAACCTTTCCGACACGATCGCCGAGGCACCAATGTCCGTCGACATCCAGACCGTAAAGCGCGTCGCGCGCCTGGCCCGCATCGCCGTGAGCGAGGAGGACGCCGCGCGCATGACCGGCGAACTCAACACCATTCTAGGCTTTGTTGAGCAATTGAATGAAGTCGATGTCTCCGGCGTCGAGCCGATGACTTCGGTGACGCCGATGGCGATGCGGAAGCGCGCCGATGTCGTCACGGACGGCAACAAGGCCGCCGACATCGTTGCTAACGCACCGGCAACGGAGGAGAACTTCTTCCTGGTGCCGAAGGTGGTGGAATAAAGCCCTGGCTGTTGCGGTAACGATCAAAGATCCCGCTTCCGGCTGTCCGCGATTTTACGAAAAGAAACTTGCCTGATGAGCGACCTGACCAGACTGACCATTGCTGAAGCACGCGCGAAGCTGCAGGCCAGGGAGATTTCCGCAACGGAGATCACCAACGCCTATCTCGCGGCGATCGATCAGGCCAATCCGCTCCTCAACGCCTATGTGGCGGTCACGCACGACAAAGCACGTGACATGGCCAAGGCGTCCGATGCCAGGCTGGCCAAGGGCGAGGGCAAGGCGCTGGAGGGTATTCCACTCGGCATCAAGGATCTGTTCGCCACGGAAGGCGTGCACACACAAGCCTGCAGTCACGTGCTGGATGGCTTCAAGCCGCGTTATGAGTCCACCGTGACAAGCAATCTGTGGAACGATGGCGCCGTCATGCTCGGCAAGCTCAACATGGATGAGTTTGCCATGGGCTCTTCCAACGAGACTTCCTATTACGGTCCCGTCATCAACCCGTGGCGTCGTTCGCGCGTGCAGACAACTGTCAAGCCGACTTTCCACGACGGCAGCGCCGGCTTCGTCAAGCCGGGCGGTGTCGAAGAAAATCGCACCTACGACAATATGCAACTGGTTCCGGGTGGTTCTTCCGGTGGCTCGGCCGCGGCTGTTTCCGCGTTCCTGTGCGCCGGTGCGACCGCCACAGACACAGGCGGTTCAATCCGCCAGCCGGCAGCCTTCACCGGTACGGTCGGCATAAAGCCGACCTATGGCCGCGTGTCGCGCTGGGGCGTCGTCGCCTTTGCGTCGTCGCTCGATCAGGCAGGCCCTATCGCGCGCGACGTGCGCGATGCCGCCATCCTGTTGAAATCCATGGCCTCGGTCGACGCCAAGGACACGACCTCCGTCGATCGTCCGGTGCCGGACTATGAGGCTGTGCTCGGTCGTCCGATCAAGGGCATGAAAGTCGGCATTCCGAGGGAGTATCGGGTCGACGGCATGCCAGAAGAGATCGAGGCTCTTTGGCAGCAGGGCATCGCATGGCTCAAGGACGCCGGCGCGGAGATCGTCGATATCTCGCTGCCGCACACCAAATATGCGTTGCCGGCCTACTACATCGTGGCGCCTGCGGAAGCCTCGTCGAACCTCGCCCGCTATGATGGCGTGCGCTACGGCCTGCGCGTGCCGGGCAAGGATATCGTCGACATGTATGAGAAGACCAGAGCGGCCGGTTTCGGTCGAGAGGTCAAGCGTCGCATCATGATCGGTACCTATGTGCTTTCGGCAGGTTATTACGACGCGTATTATCTGCAGGCGCAGAAGGTGCGCACTCTCATCAAGAAGGATTTCGAGGACGTGTTCGCCGCGGGCGTGGATGTCATCCTGACTCCAGCAACACCGTCGGCCGCCTTCGGCGTTGCCGATCAGGACATGGCCGCCGATCCGGTCAAGATGTATCTCAACGACGTCTTTACGGTCACGGTGAACATGGCAGGCCTGCCGGGTATTTCCGTACCTGCCGGGCTCGATTCACACGGATTGCCGCTCGGACTGCAGCTCATAGGCCGGCCATTCGATGAGGAGACGCTGTTTCAGACGGCGCATGTCATCGAACAGGCAGCTGGCCGCTTCGAAGCCAATCGGTGGTGGTGAGCGGGCAACATCCCCTCCCGGCTTGATTCAAGACGGCAGCAGTTCGCGTTCCGCAGTTTTGCCTGAATCCCGATAGACCACTGTCGTGGGCCAGGGAAGAATCTCCGGCCTGTCGGGGGAGGACTAAGGGGTTCGGCCTTCGAACACGACTGGGGCCGTCTGATGTTCTTCTTTCTTTCCAAAGTTTTCTGGTTTTTCGCCCAACCGATTAACCTGGCGATCTTTCTTCTGCTCGTCGGCCTCATTGCCGGATTCCTTGGCGGCCGCAGATTATTCAAGACCGCCACCTTCCTGGCGGCATTCATCCTCGTTCTGGCCGTGTGGACGTCGTTCGGCGCGATGATCATGACGCCGCTGGAGGAGCGCTATCAGCGTCCGGCCGCCCCTCAACGCGTCGATGGAATCGTCGTCCTCGGCGGCGGCATGGAAGGTGCGATCAATCTTGCCCGTGGTGGCTACGAATTGAGCACAGCAGGGGATCGTTTTGTCGAGACTGCGATTTTGGCCAGACGCTATCCGGACGCCAAGGTAGTGGTTTCCGGCGGTGCCGGTGAACTTATCCTTGAAGGTGAGGGCGATGCCGTCACCGCGCAACGACTGTTGACGGCACTTGGAGTCGCGCCGGAGCGGCTGGTGCTGGAGAGCGAATCCCGTAACACCTACGAAAATGCCGTCTTCACACGCAAGCTGGTGATGCCGAAACCGGGCGAGACCTGGCTTCTGGTGACTTCAGCCTTCCATATGCCGCGTTCCAAGGCGCTGTTCGACAAGGTCGGTTTTGAAACCACGCCATGGCCTGTCGATTATCGCACGTCAGGCCGCGAAGGCGTCGGCCTTTTCACGGACAACCCCGTCGATTCGCTGCAGACGACGACCATGGCGATCAAGGAGTGGATCGGCCTCTTCGTTTATTGGGCAACCGGCAAGATAGACAGGCTGTATCCAGGTCCTGCCTAGAGCCCAGCTATTCCATGGCGGCGAGAACTGCGGCTCGGGCGTTGGAGAAGAACTGGCGGCGCACCAGAACGGCCAGGAGGATCAGCGTGGTGGTCGCGAAAACGCCCGCATTCGCAAACCAGCCGAGGTAGGCAAGAGAAAAGAAAATGCCGCGCAGGCCAGCGTTGAAGTGCTTGCCGGCAAGAATGTTCATCCTGGCCGCGCGCATCACCGCGGCCTCGCTCTCGTGTGGCGCAACGACCCCTTCCTGGACCGTCGGTACCGCGCCGATGAGGATCGAACAATAGTTGAACAGCCTGTACGACCAGCCGAACTTGAAAAACGCATAGGCGAGCAACGCAATCAGGCCGACGATCTTGGCCTCGAATACGCCCTGCGGTGGCGTGCCGACATAGGGAAGCGTCGAAACCACCGCCAGCACATGGTTCGAAGCGCCGAGTAAGGCGAAGCAGCCGCCAATGGCGAAGATCGAGCTGGACGCGAAAAAAGCAGTGCCTTGCTGCAGTCCGATCATGATCGAGGTGTCGATCATACGCAGTTCCCGCTTGGCCATGGTGCGCATCCAGGCTTCACGCTGTGCGTTCATGGCTGTGGTCAGTGAAATGCGGCGGAAGACCTTTCCGTCGGCCGCGAGCGCGAAGAACACCCAGACGCCGAGGAAAAAACCCAGCGCTAAAAAGTCGTTCAGCGAAAATAGAAAAGAATCGCTCATGGAAACTATCTAATACATAGAACCCTACGGAATGCCTTATACCGCGACGCTTGCGCGCTGATGTCGCTTGCAGCGAAACGGACGTCGGGACGGCGTCTAGCGCCCGCGCGACGAATGGCGGAATGATCGATTGGATTGTGCGCTGCCCATCCGGGAGCGACTGAGGAGATTGGAAGCGTGTTTCTTTCGGTTTTCGACCTGTTCAAGATCGGCATCGGGCCGTCGAGTTCGCATACGATGGGCCCGATGACGGCAGCGGCGCGCTTCCTCGAGGAACTCGAAGGAAATGACTGGCCGCGCCCTGCCGGCGTCAAGGTGGAGCGGGTGGGGGCCAGCCTGCACGGGTCGCTTGCGTACACCGGCATCGGACATGGCACGGACCGAGCCGTGATCCTGGGACTGGCTGGCCAGGTCCCGCAGACGGTCGACCCGGACAAGGCGGAAGCCATCGTCGCGGCGGTGACAGCGGAAAAACGCATTTCGCCGCCCGGACGCTCCTCCTATCGTTTCGATCCGGCCAAAGATCTGGTGCTGGACAAGAAGACACCCCTGACCGGCCATGCGAACGGCATGGCCTTTTATGCCTATGACGGGGCCGATCGCCTGCTCCTGAAACGCATCTATTATTCGATCGGCGGCGGCTTCGTGGTCTCGGATGAAGAATTACAGCGCATGAAGGCGAAAGGCACGGTCACGACGGAAGGCAAAAAGGTGCCGTATCCGTTCAAGAATGCCGTCGAGATGCTGAATATGGCCGGAAAAAGCGGTCTTTCGATCGCCGAGATGAAGCGGGTCAATGAAGAAACACACATGTCCCGCGAAGAGCTCGATACCGGGCTCGACGCAGTGTGGAACGCAATGCTCGGCTGCATCGAGCGTGGCCTGACTCAGGAAGGCATCATGCCAGGCGGGCTGAAAGTACGCCGGCGTGCCCGTCAGTTGCATGACAAGCTGCAGGAGCAGTGGCAACAAAACCGGCCAAATCCGCTGCTCGCCAATGACTGGCTGTCGATCTACGCGATGGCGGTGAATGAGGAAAATGCTGCCGGCGGCAGGGTGGTCACGGCGCCGACCAACGGCGCCGCAGGCACGCTTCCCGCGGTGTTGCGCTACTGGCTGCATTTTCATCCCGAGGCCGACCAGCCGTCGATCCGGGATTTCCTGCTCACGGCTGCCGCCATCGGCGGCATCATAAAGTCGAATGCGTCCATTTCCGGCGCCGAAGTGGGTTGCCAGGGCGAGGTGGGCTCGGCTTCCGCCATGGCTGCCGCAGGGCTCTGCGCCGTGATGGGAGGAACACCCGAGCAAGTGGAGAATGCCGCCGAGATTGCGCTGGAGCATCACCTCGGCATGACTTGCGACCCTATCGCCGGGCTCGTCCAGGTGCCCTGCATCGAGCGTAACGCGCTGGGGGCCGTGAAGGCGGTGACCGCAGCTTCGCTGGCCATCAAGGGAGACGGCAAGCATTTCGTGCCATTGGATGCGGCCATCGAGACGATGCGCCAGACCGGGCTCGATATGAACGAAAAATACAAGGAGACCAGCCTCGGTGGCCTTGCCGTCAACGTGGTGGAATGCTGAACCGGTCGCTTCTGGCATTGTGGAGAAGTCGCCGAGGCCGTTGACCCGGGCTGCCGGAGGACTACCTTCCGGCCATGGCTCTTAATCTCATCAAACTGTGCGTCGGCTGCGACAGCGTCGAAGACCTTGAGGAATGGATCGCCGACCGGCTCGATGACAAGCGCCGGGCCGGAGAGCCGGTGGAGCAGTATCACACCACACGCATGGTGCCGACTCGGGTCGCCGAAATTGTCGAAGGCGGTTCGCTTTATTGGGTGATCAAGGGCAGCGTGCAATGCCGGCAGCTGATCACCGAGATCAGGCCGTTTACCGACAAGGAGGGTATCGGACGCTGCCATCTGGTGCTTGACCCTGTCGTGGTGCGCACTGAATGGCAGCCGCGACGCGCTTTCCAGGGGTGGCGTTACCTGAAGCTTTCCGATGCCCCCGCCGATCTCGGCCAAGGCAGAATAGGCTGGGCGGAGATGCCGCCCAAGCTAAGACAGGAACTGGCTGAACTCGGCCTGCTCTGAACCTGTCGCAGAGCGCCTCTCGCCGATGCCTGTTGGTGTCTGGGGAGGATCGCGGTAGACTTTGTCGAACCGGGATGGTCGGCCATGGGCGTTGTGATCGCCGTCGCTGCAATCGTGCTCGCCGTTGCTGGCGTGGCAGCCATTTTCCTGCGGGCAGATCCCAAGTCCGTCGCCGCTACGGTACGCATGGCTTTGCCCGTCGGCTTCGGAGCTGCGGGGATAGCGATCCTGGCCGCCGGACGCGCCGGTTTCGGCCTGCTGGCGCTGGCCGTTGCCGGCTCGCTCTACATGATGTTTCGCAGGGAACGTCCGGTGGGCACGCTCGTCACGCGCCATTCCCTGGTTCGTACCGCAGCGTTGGAAATGGAGCTTGACCACGATACCGGTCGACTGGAAGGACTGGTGCTGGCAGGCCGCAGCGAGGGTAAAATGCTCGGTGCCATGAACCTGACGGACCTTGGACAGCTCTATCGGGAGTTGGCGGTCGATCCGGACAGCCGGCAGTTGCTAGAGACGTATCTTGACCGCCGTTTTCCCACCTGGCGCCTCGACACGCAGACGTATCGTGGCGAGAGGCTGGGTGTTGCGCCAGGTGCGGGCGCCATGACTAAGGAGGAGGCCTACAAGGTCCTTGGTCTTGAAACGGGCGCCGCCGCGACGGATGTCCGCAAGGCGCACCGCCGCCTGATGCAGCGCCTGCACCCCGATGTCGGAAACGCGTCGTTCCTGGCGGCGCGGATCAACGAAGCCAAGGACGTCCTGCTCTCCAATCACCACTGATCTCCTTCGATAAGATACGTTTCCGGGAGAAATCCGCTTACTGCTGTACGGCGAAGCAGGAGATGCTCTTCCGCTTCAGCGCATTGCAGGCTTTCCATGCCGCTTCCTTGGTCTCGAAACCGAAACGGGCGCGATAGTAGGTGGTGCCGTCCTTGTCGAAGGCGACGGTGTAACCGGAAGCCTTCGCCAACACGCGGCCAGCCTGCTTGGCGACCTTGTCGAGCTGTGCCTTGGCATCGGCCTCGCGCGGTGCCGAGGCGATCTGCACGGCCCAGTTGCCCGAAGCCGTGGAGCCCGCATTTGTGGAAGCCGTCATCAGGCGATCGATCGGTGTTTCTTCGACAGGGGCGTAGGCCTGCACGACCGGAAGTTGCGCCGGGATGGCCACTTCGGCGGCCGAGGCCGTAACAACCGGAGCTGCAGCTGCAATCACCTTCTTGCTCTTGCGGGAGGGCTTCTCAGGTGCCGGCTCGACCACTGCGTCTTCTGCCGTAATCTCGTCCGCGACGGCCTCGTCGGCCGAAGCGACGACGGTCTCCGGCTTCTCATCAGGGGTTGGTGCGTTCTTCTTGGGCAGGAAGACATTGGCGATTGCCGCCACTGCCGTGTCACCGGAAGCGCGCGCCACGAGTGGACCGGAGCCGCGGGTCGAGGTCTGTGGCATATAGGTCTGGATCAGCGAAGCCATCTGCTTGTCGCGGGAGCCACCCGAGGAGCCGCCCATCACCACCGCGACCAGCTTGCGGTTGCCGTCGGCGACCGATGAAACCAGATTGAAGCCTGAGGCGCGGGTGTAACCGGTCTTGATGCCGTCGACACCCTTGATGCGGCCGAGCAGGCGATTGTGACCGTTGATCTGGCGCTTGCCGTAAGCGAACGAGCGCGTGGAAAAATAACCGTAATATTGCGGGTAGTGTTCACGCAGTGCCATGCCGAGGACGGCCATGTCGTGCGCGGTCGTGAACTGACCCGGATCCGGCAAGCCGTTGGCATTGCGGAACACCGTGCCCTTCATGCCCAGCGCTCGTGCCTTGGAGGTCATCATCCGTGCAAAATTTGCCTCGGAACCACCGATCATTTCCGCGAGTGCGGTCGAGGAATCGTTGGCGGACTTGGTCACCATCGACAGGATCGCGGTCTCGACCGTGACGGCACCGCCCTTGCGCACACCCAGCTTCGTGGGGGGCTCCGCGGCGGCCTTGGCCGAGAACACCACAGGAGTGTTCTTGCTGATCCGTCCCGCGGCGAGCGCCTCGAAGGTCAGGTAAAGCGTCATCATCTTGGTCAGCGACGCAGGATAGCGACGCGCATTGGCGTCCTTGGAGTAGAGCGTCTTGCCGGTCTTGGCGTCGACAACGATCGCGGAGGACGGCGCGGCAAACGCCGACGCGACATCCGTCACCGCGAATGTCAGCGCGAGCGATGCGACCATGGAGGTTTTGAGAAGGGAGGATACGGACTTGGACACGATGCCTGTTAACGCCTGACGCACTGCTGCTTCCTTTGAATTTTGCTTGCACCCCGGGGAGTCGGCAAAGGTCCGACCCCGCATTTGGCCAACCTACTTTAACGCTCGTTACCAATCCGTTTATGGTAACCACCCCGTTCACCATTTCGGCTGCGTTTGAGGCGAGCTTTATTCGAATCTTAGGGGCTGGTGGCGCATCCGCGCGGGAATTGACTTTTTGTGCATCGCAGCATACATCTTATGCATCGCACAAATTAGCCGATCCGCACGAAAGGAATGCCCGATGAGCCAGACCTACGAGGATTTCAGCAAATACGGCAAGGAATTCGCTGACACCGGCCTGAAGAGCTTTGCTTCGCTCTCCAAGGGCGTGCAGGCAATCGCCACCGAGGCGACCGAATACACCAAGAAGAGCTTCGAGAACGGCGCTGCGCATGTCGAAAAGCTTCTCTCGGCAAAGTCGATCGAGAGCGCCGTCGAACTCCAGACCGATTATGCCAAGCAGGCCTATGAGGCCTTCGTGGCCGAGGCTACCAAGATCAGCGAATTGTATGCCGACCTTGCCAAGGACGCCTACAAGCCGTTCGAATCGCTTACCGCCAAGGCGAAGTAAGCATCATTTTCTGCCAGTTTGCGGGTTTCTGGCCCGCTCAGCGAGCCCGGTTGCGCCTGCGCAGCCGGGTTTTTTCGTCTCCGTCGGCGCGACATCTTCACGTTTGCTAAAAACGGTACTGAATGAGGACCTAGCCATATTGTCAGCTAACCAGAAGGGCTTAAAATCCTGCATCGATACCCTACATGTCGGGTTCTGATGGGGATTCGATCCAGAAGGCAGGAATACGTGACCACCGGTAAGACTGCCACGAGTGTGGCGCGAATGCAGAACGGCAGCGACGGTAATGGTACCGGTCGCGGAACGGCCGTCATCACGCGCACGAAAACCAAGACCAAGAAACCCAGCCTCTATCGGGTTCTGATCCTCAACGACGACTACACCCCGATGGAATTCGTGGTTCATGTGCTGGAGCGTTTTTTCCAGAAGGACCGCGAGGCCGCCACGCGCATCATGCTGCATGTCCACAATCACGGCGTGGGCGAGTGCGGGGTCTACACCTACGAAGTGGCCGAGACCAAAGTGTCTCAGGTCATGGATTTCGCCCGACAGAACCAACATCCGCTGCAATGCGTGATGGAGAAGAAGTGAGGTAACATGCCGGCTTTCTCCCAGGGCCTGGAAAAGGCGCTTCATCAGGCGCTGACCTTCGCCAACGAACGTCACCATGAATATGCGACGCTCGAACACCTCCTGCTGGCCCTGATCGATGACAATGAGGCGGCTGCGGTGATGCGCGCCTGCAATGTCGATCTGGACGAATTGAAGCAGACCGTCCTGACCTACATCGACACCGAACTCGACAACCTCGTCACCGGCTATGACGAGGATTCCAAGCCGACGGCGGGTTTCCAGCGCGTCATCCAGCGCGCCGTTATCCATGTGCAGTCGTCCGGTCGCGAGGAAGTCTCCGGCGCCAACGTGCTCGTCGCCATCTTTGCAGAGCGCGAGAGCCATGCAGCGTATTTCCTGCAGGAACAGCAGATGACCCGTTATGACGCGGTCAACTACATCTCGCATGGGATAGCCAAGCGTCCCGGTTCGTCCGAGAATCGGTCGCCGCGCGGCGCCGAGGACGAGCAGAGCGGCACCAACAACGGTGCCGAGCAGCAGGAAGAGGGCAGCAAGAAGAAGCAGCAGGACGCGCTGACAGCGTACTGCGTGAATCTCAACAACAAGGCAAAGGCGGGCCGCATCGATCCGCTGATTGGTCGTGCCCCTGAAATCAACCGCACGATCCAGGTGTTGTGCCGCCGCTCGAAGAACAATCCGCTTTACGTCGGCGATCCTGGCGTCGGTAAAACCGCGATCGCCGAAGGTCTGGCCAAGCGTATCGTCGAAGGGGACGTGCCGGAAGTTTTGTCCGATGCCACCATCTTTGCGCTCGACATGGGCACACTGCTGGCCGGAACGCGCTATCGCGGCGATTTCGAGGAGCGTCTGAAGCAGGTCGTGAAGGAGTTGGAGGATTATCCCGGCGCCATCCTGTTCATCGACGAGATCCACACCGTCATCGGCGCCGGCGCCACCTCGGGCGGTGCCATGGATGCATCGAACCTGCTCAAGCCGGCTCTGTCGTCCGGGGCGATTCGTTGCATCGGCTCAACGACTTACAAGGAGTTTCGTCAGTTCTTCGAAAAGGACCGTGCGCTTGTTCGCCGATTCCAGAAGATCGATGTCAACGAGCCGACCGTCGAGGATGCCATCGAGATCATGAAGGGCCTCAAGCCCTATTTCGAGGAGTTCCACAAGGTCAAGTACACCAGCGACGCGATCAAGGCTTCGGTCGAGCTTTCGGCTCGCTACATCAACGACCGCAAGCTGCCGGACAAGGCGATCGACGTGATCGACGAAACCGGTGCTTCGCAGATGCTGTTGCCTGAAGGCAAGCGCAAGAAGACGATCGGCATCAAGGAGATCGAAGCGACGATCGCCACGATGGCGCGCATTCCGCCGAAGACGGTTTCCGCGGATGACGAGAAGGTTCTCGCCGGTCTCGATGTCGAGTTGAAGCGGGTCGTCTATGGCCAGGACACGGCTATCTCGGCGCTCACCTCGGCGATCAAGCTGGCGCGTGCCGGCCTGCGCGAACCGGAGAAACCGATAGGCTCCTACCTGTTCTCGGGCCCGACCGGCGTCGGCAAGACCGAGGTGGCCAAGCAACTCGCCGCTTCGCTCGGTGTCGAGCTGCTGCGCTTCGACATGTCGGAATATATGGAACGCCACACGGTCTCGCGATTGATCGGCGCGCCTCCCGGCTATGTCGGCTTTGACCAGGGCGGTCTGCTGACCGACGGAGTCGACCAGCACCCACATTGCGTGCTGCTTCTTGACGAGGTGGAGAAGGCGCATCCGGATCTGTTCAACATCCTGTTGCAGGTGATGGATCACGGCAAGCTGACCGACCACAACGGCAAGCAGATCGATTTCCGCAATGTGATCCTGATCATGACCACGAATGCGGGTGCGGCGGATGCGCAGCGCGCGGCGATCGGCTTCGGCTCGACCAAGCGCGAAGGCGACGATGTCGAGGCGATCAACCGGTTGTTCACGCCAGAGTTCCGGAACCGTCTCGACGCCATCATCCCGTTCGGCTCGCTGCCGGTGCCGGTGGTGCACCAGGTCGTGCAGAAGTTCGTCATGCAGCTGGAAGCGCAGCTTTCGGAGCGCGGTGTCACCTTCGACCTGTCACCAGAGGCGATCGCATGGCTCGCCGACAAGGGTTACGACGAGCGCATGGGCGCACGTCCGCTGGGCCGCGTCATCCAGGAGCACATCAAGAAGCCGCTCGCCGACGAAGTGCTTTTCGGCAAGCTGAAACATGGTGGCACAGTGCGTGTCAGCGTCGAAAAGAAGGAGACCGGCGAAGCCGGGCTCAAGCTCGAAACACTGGCCGATGAGACGCCCGTGAAGCCGAAGAAGGAGCCGGAAGAGGACGCACCGAAGCCACGCAAGGCGACGGCCAAGAAGGCTGTCGCCAAGAAGGCTGTCGCTTCCAAGCCGGAGCCCAAGGGCAAGGACGGCGGCAAGCGCAGCCTCGTGCCGCAACTGCCGCGCAAGAACTGACCGGCGCAGGCCGACAAGTGACAAGAAAAGCCCCGGCGACGGGGCTTTTTTATTTGCGAGGGAGGCGAAAGCGATGAAGTTCGGTCAGATCGTCATTTTGAATGGCGCACCGCGGTCGGGGAAGTCGAGTATAGCGCGGGCGATTCAGGAAACCTTTGACGGCACGTGGATGAACCTTGGCGTCGATGCCTATGAGCTGGTAACGCCACCGCGCTATCGTCCCGGTATCGGTCTCAGGCCAGGTGGCGAGCGCCCGGACCTGGAGGCAATCGTTCCGACACTCTACGCGGCGCTATATGAAACAATCGCGGCGCACAGTCGGCTTGGTCTGAATGTGGTGACGGATGTCGGGCATCACACTTCCTATTCCAAACCGTTGAATATCCTTGCCGATTGTGCGTTTCGCCTCAAAGGCCTGCCGGTTCTGTTCGTCGGTGTGAGATGCCCACTGCACGAAATCATGAAACGTCGTCGTCATTCGGAGCCGGGGCGGGAGGGGCGCT
Source organism: Mesorhizobium sp. NPDC059025 (assembly GCF_042739655.1). Taxonomy (NCBI): domain Bacteria; kingdom Pseudomonadati; phylum Pseudomonadota; class Alphaproteobacteria; order Hyphomicrobiales; family Phyllobacteriaceae; genus Mesorhizobium; species Mesorhizobium sp. NPDC059025. The sequence continues at coordinate 676,315 of NZ_JBHYIM010000001.1, forward strand.
ATCTGGTCGGTTCCAGCGATGACCCGGTCCCACTCCCTGTGCGCCGATGGCAGTCGGCCGTACATGAGCCTGGAATCTACGATCTGGAAGTCGACACTTCGTTGCTTACGCCTCTGGAATGTGCGCAAGCGATCCGCGGGTGCCTTGACCAGGGGCTACAGCTGGCAAGCGCGTTCGAGACGATTGCGGGAATGCGATAGATTATCGCCAAAAAGCTGGCCGGTTATCGGCTCGCCGGCTTGCGCAGTCGAAAATGCAGAAAGATCGGGGCTACCCGGGTATCGGCCACAATAGGCTCTGCCGCCGCAGTTTCCTCGCTTGCCATGGGTTCGCCCAAGGCTTCGATGACAAAGCCAGACTGCACGATCATAGCTACCCACTGGCTGAGCGTGCGGTGGAAGCGCGGTACGCGGAAAGGTTCGGCTTCGGCCCGTTCATCGGCCGGTGCGGCTGAAAAGTGCCAGGTTTCGATCGCGCCGTCTGTTGCCGTGAAATAGCGGCCGACTTCGACAGCATGTACCTCGCCGTTGTCGTCGCGGATGTTGCGCCGGTAGGGCGGCACGAAGCAGGGATGCAGGATCGAGAACTGGAAGAATCCTTCCGGCTTCAGCACCCGGCATGCTTCGACAAGGGCAATCTCCGGCCTGGCTATGTCCATCATCGACATGAACGCCGTGGCGAAGTCGAATGTTGCATCGGCAAAGGGCAGGGCCGTTGCGCTGGCGTTCTGATAGACAATGCCGAGGGGGGCGGAGGTCTCGGATTCCTTGGCATGGCGGATGAAGGTCGGGGCGATATCGATTGCCTGCATGCGGGCGCCCGCCCGCGCGAGCTGGCGCGTGTTTTCACCCTCGCCGCAGCCGATGTCTATACCACTGAGCCTTCGAATCTCTGGCAAGAACGCCAGAAATGCCGGTGTGTTCAGAGCATCCCGGTAGACATCGTAGCCGGCACGCACGTGCCGGGTCCATGTCTCGGCGTTGGCTTCCCAGTATCGGCCTACTTCCTGTTCATCCATCGCCGTATCTCCAGCCAGAGGGCGGCTGCTTACAGCTTTTCCTGGATCAATGGAAAGACGGAATCCACCTTTCGGCGTGGTCGCATCACGTGGCAGCCCATGCTATGGCCGGGATATGTCGCCTTCTACCTCCGACACGGCAGTACCTCGTTCGACCTGGTTCCTACGCGGCATTCGCGCAGCATTTTCCCTTCCCGGCCTGATCCTCGTCAGCTCCTTCGTCGGATTCGCTGCACTGGCAAAAGATGCCGGAGTCACGATGGCGCAAGCCGCCTTCATGACCGGAACCGTCTGGGCGTTGCCTTCCATGGTAGTCCTCGTGGGCGCGATCGTGTCAGGTGTCGCGCTGCCGGCGGCATTGTTTGCGGTGACGTTGTCAGCCATACGCCTGATGCCGATGGTGATGGCGCTCGTGCCCGAGATGCGGACCGAGAGGACCCGGCAATGGGTGCTCTACCTTCTTGCGCATTTCGTGGCGGTGACCTCATGGGTCCTGGCGATGGAGCGCCTGAAGCACATTCCGCGTGACATGCGCACAACCTACTACGCCGGGCTCGGCGGCACGCTGGTCACGTCGAACATCATCGTGGTCACCGCCGTCTATGCGGTGGCGGATGCGCTGCCTTCCACCATTTCGGCGGCGCTGCTTATGCTTACGCCGATGTACTTCCTGACATCGTTGTGGGGTTCTGCACGCGAGCGGGTAGGGCACGTGGCGATGGTTCTGGGCCTTGCTCTCGGGCCGGTCTTCCACGTGCTGCTGCCGCAATTCGATCTCTTGGCCGCTGGAATGGTTGGCGGCACGGCTGCCTATGGTTGGCACCTTTGGCGGCGCAAGGCGGGCGCGGCATGAGTTATTTTTCCAACGGTGCCTGGTGGTGGCCGTATCTGTTCATTCTCGTTGCCGGCTTCGCCGCCACCGACATCTGGCGCTTCCTCGGCGTCTATCTCGGTGGCAAGCTTTCCGAAGATTCTGACCTGCTTGTGCTGGTCCGCACGATGGCGACGGCGCTTGTTGCCGCCGTCATCGGCAATCTGATCGTCTTTCCCGGTGGTGCGCTTGCGCACACATCGCCCACGCTGCGCATTGCCGCGGCAGGCCTTGGCTTCGCCGCTTACTTGTTATCGGGCAAACGCATGGTCGTCGGCATCATCATGGCCGAACTTCTGCTGCTGGCCGGGCTCTATCTGGAGTTCTGATCCTGAGCCGATCAGCTATCCAGGGCCGCCTTGATCTTTTCGGCGTTCGCAGCAAGCACTTCGGGCTTTTCCATTCCGCCACTGTGGGGCTTAAGCGACACACCTTCAAAGCGCGGAATGACGTGCACATGCAGATGGTAGACCGTCTGACCGGAAGCCGGTTCGTTGAATTGCATGATGGTGACACCGTCGGCGGCAAAGGCTTTCTTCACGGCCTGCGCTACTTTCTGTGTTACGGCGAAGAGGGGAGCCAGCGTCGCCGGGGCGGCGTCCAGTAGATTGCGTGAGGGGGCACGCGGAACGACCAGGGTGTGCCCCGTGCCTTGTGGCATGACATCCATGAAGGCGATTACGGCATCATCTTCGTAGACGCGGTGCGAAGGGATCTCACCGCGCAGCAGCCTGGCGAAGATGTTGGTATCGTCATAGCTCATGGTGTGCCTCTCGTGCTGCCGGGCGGGCTGGGGTACTCATCCTGCAGGTTGCACGAAATCAGGCGCCGGAAAAGCATGTTGCAAAACTATATCTATCTGGTGGTCGCGATCCTGTTCGAGGTGGTCGCCACGACAGCGTTGAAGGAAACACAGGGATTTACGAGGCTTGGACCGTCGCTCGTTTCCGTGGCGGGCTATGCGCTCGCCTTCTATTTCCTGTCGCTGCCGCTGCGCACCATGCCGGTCGGAATTGTCTACGCGCTCTGGTGTGCCGCCGGCATCGCCTTGATCACGGCCATTGGCTGGATCTGGTTCCGACAGGCGCTTGACACTCCGGCGCTGATTGGCATGGGGCTGATCGTGGCGGGCGTGGTGGTGATCAACGTGTTTTCCAAGACAGTCGTGCACTAGCGCGACACGGAATCAACAAGTTCGGAGCTTCTTGCGGCGTCTGAATGGACACCTCGTCTCAGTGGCGCATCAATCGATGACTGGCTCGCCTTTGCGGAACGGAGTGTGCTCGTCGAGATAGTCGCTCATTGCCGCCACTTCGCGGCGTTCGCGCAGGAGATAGTCGGCGACGGCTCGCCTGAGGCCGGGGTGGGCGATGTAATGTGCCGAATGCACCGTCACCGGCCGGTAACCGCGCGCCAGCTTGTGTTCGCCCTGGGCACCTGCCTCGACCACTTTCAGCCTGTTCTCAATCGCGAAATCGATGGCTTGATGGTAGCAGACTTCGAAATGCAGGAACGGATGGTCCTCGATGCAGCCCCAGTTTCGGCCATAGAGCGTGTCGGAGCCGATGAAGTTGATGGCTCCGGCAATATAGCGACCGTTGCGCTTGGCCATGACGAGCAGGATGTCATCGGCCATGCGCTCGCCAATCAGCGAGAAGAAACGGCGATTGAGGTAAGGGCGGCCCCATTTGCGTCCGCCGGTATCCATGTAGAAGGTGAAGAAGTCGTCCCAGGCCTGCTCGGTGATGGCCCTGCCGGTCAGCCGCTCGATGCTGATGCCGGGACTGAGCGCCTCACGGCGTTCCTTTTTCAAGGCCTTGCGCTTGCGCGACGCCAGCGTGGCAAGGAAATCGTCATAGCAGTCATAGGCTTCGTTGAAGAAATGAAACTGCTGGTCTGTTCGATGCAGGAAACCCGCGGCTTCGAGTGTGGCTATGTCGTCTTCACCCGCGAAGGTGACGTGTGACGATGAAACGCCAAGCCGTTCGGTGACGAGTTTCAGCCCGGCGGCCAGACCGGCTCTTACCGTACTGGCGTCTTCGCGGTCCGAGACGAGCAGGCGAGGTCCTGTGGCAGGCGTGAACGGCACCGAACATTGCAGCTTGGGATAATAGTTGCCACCGGCACGTTCGAAGGCGTCTGCCCAGCCATGGTCGAACACGTATTCACCTTGGCTGTGTGACTTCACATAGCAGGGTACAGCCCCCAGCAACCTGCCGTCGGCGGTTTCCAGCCTGAGATGATGGCCTTGCCAGCCCGTGCGCGAAACGGCACAGCCGGATTCCTCCAGCGCGCTTAGAAAATCAAATGAAATGAACGGATTGTAACCGCTCTTCGATGTCCTTGTCGTGCCAGAGAGGCTATCCCATTCCTCGCGGGTGAAGGCATTGATGCTGGCGGCTATGCGCACGGCATAGCCAGCCTCGTCGGATTCCTTCACATCGTCGCTCTGGTCCATGGCGTGTTATCTATGGTCCGTCGCAGCGCGTGCAAGATGGGTCAGGCGACCTGTACGTGATCGGGCTCGAATCCTTCGAATGTCATCTGGTCGGCATATCTGAAGGTGAGGTCGATTGCAGGTTGGTCGCGGATGGTCCAGGTTATGACCGGCATGCCGAGCTTTTCCCTTACGAAGGAAACAAAGCGATTGGGCAGGTCGCCGGCGGCATAGGACGTGAAGACGATACCATGTGCCAGCATGGAAAAATGCGCCTCGGTTTCATGGTTGCCGGTACCATAGGCGGTCAAGCCACCGGGAATGCCAGGTGCTTCCGTCTCGAATTCGCGGATCAGCCAATGATCGAAGGACATGATGGCGACCTGGCCTTCGTAGCGCTTGAGCAGGCGTCCCACCGCCCTGACAAGCCCGGCGTCATGTCCGGGCGTACCCTTGATCTCGACGACGAGCGGTACGCGCCCGTCAACGAGATCAAGCAGTTCACGCAATGTTGGCGGATGGTCGTCGGTGCCGCCGACACGCAGCTGCGCCATTTCGGCAGCTGTCCGCTGCCAGACGAAACCCTCGGTGCCGGTCAACCGGCGCAGGTCGTCGTCATGGATGACGATAGGCACTCCGTCGGCGGACAGGTGCACGTCGCACTCGATGGCGTAGCCGCGCTCGATCGCGGCAGAGAAGGCGGAGAGCGTATTTTCCCAACGTTTGCCGTTGAGGTCGTGAAAGCCGCGATGTGCGATCGGCCGGGCGGTCAACCAGGAGATGTCGGTCATGATCGAAGTGCCTATTCGACTTCCAGGATTGCTTCGATTTCTACGGGGGCATTGAGCGGTAGCGACGCGCTGCCGACGGCCGAGCGAGCATGCTTGCCTTTTTCGCCGAGCGCGGTCGCCAGCAGATCGGATGCGCCGTTGGCGACAAGGTGCTGTTCGACGAAATCGGGGGTCGAGGCGACGAATACAGTGATCTTGACGACACGGCGGATCTTTTCGAGGTCGCCGAGTGCCGCCCTGGCCTGCGCCAGGATGTTGACGGCGCAATATTTCGCGGCTTCCTGACCGGTGGCGACATCAACGTCGCGGCCAAGCAGGCCAGTCGCGGTCAGCTTGCCATCCTTCAAAGGCAGTTGGCCGGAGGTCAGCAGGAGATTGCCGCTGCGGGCGAACGGGACGTAGTTGGCGACCGGCACGGCGGGCACCGGCAAGGTGATGCCGAGATCGCTTAGCCGCTTTTCGATTGTTTCGCCCATGGTAATTCCCTATTGCTTGAAGGTGTCGCGTTGGTTGGGTCGAAACTGCATTGTTTGACACGCTTCCGCCACGACTTTTTGTGATGTAGATCATCTTTTGCGGCTCAGCTGTCAGCCGCACCGACCGGAGCTGCCCATGCGCGTGACGCGCCTTCTAACCAGTGCCTTTCTGCTCGCCACTGCTCTGCCCGCTGCTCCAGTCTTTGCCGCGCCGTTGCTGCAGCCACACCGCGCCGTCTATGACCTTGCATTGGACAAGGCTTCCGATCGGTCAGGCATCACCGGCCTGTCGGGGCGCATGGTCTACGAATTCAACGGCTCGCCTTGCGAAGGCTATACAGTCAAGTTCCGGTTCGTGACGCAGATCGCGACCAACGACAACAACACGCGCCTTACCGACCAGCAGACCACGACCTTCGAAGACGCGCAGGGCAAGACCTTCTCCTTCGTGACAAAGTCCTTTGTCGATCAGTCGATGGACAAGGAAATCAAGGGCACGGCGACAAAGGAACCCAAGGATCTCAAGGTCGTCCTGGACAAACCTGACAGGAAGACCCTGGAGTTGACCTCGACCCAGTTCCCCACCCAGCATCTGGTGGAACTGATCGGCAAGGCGGAAAAGGGCGAGACCTTCTACGAGACCAGCCTGTATGACGGGTCGGACACGGCAGACAAGGTGATGACGACGACTGTGGTGGTCGGCAAGCCCGTGGCTGCAGCGAAGGACGATCCGGAGGTTTCGGCGCTCGCCAAGTTCAGCAAGGACAAATACTGGCCGGTCGACATCGCCTATTTCGACCAGACCGACAAGGCTGATGGCGAAGAGCTGCCGTCCTATCGTATCTCCTTCAAGCTGCATGAGAACGGATTGACGCGGGATCTCACGATGGACTACGGCGATTTCTCGATGACGGGCAAGCTGGTCAATCTGTCGTTGTTCGATACGCCGCAGAAGCCCTGCAAGCAGTAGCGGCGCTGCTGCCGGTTCCATGGCGGTCTATGTCGATGCGGCAATCTGGAAATGGGCTGGCCATCGCTGGTGCCATCTTCTTGCCGATGACATCAACGAACTGCATGGGTTCGCGGCTCAACTCGGCGTGAAGCGTTCTTCCTATCAGGGACCGCCGAAGACATCGGCGCCGCATTACGATATTACGGGGTTCGAGCGCGATCGCGCGGTGCGGCTTGGCGCCATCGAATGCAGCCGCGAGGAGATCGTTGCCGTATTCCGGCGCGTTCGGATCAAGAACGGGAAGGTGAGGACATGACACTGACGGCCTTCTTTGCCTACAGCACCGCGGTCGTCCTGGCGGCGATGACGCCGGGGCCGGCGATGTTTGCGGTGATCACCAATGGCGTTTCGCGCGGTTTCGCGCGGGCCTTTACCGCCGGCCTGGGGGTGGCGGCGGGTGATGCCGTTCTGGTTACCTTGGCGCTACTCGGGCTGGTCACCCTGGTGCAGACCTTCGAATGGATATTCCTGGTCCTGAAATATGCGGGTGCCGCATATCTGATCTATCTCGGCTTCAAGATGTGGCGCTCGGCGGCCGCCCGGGCGGAAGAGGGTGGCAAGGGCGAGAGCCGGTTCGTTCGCTCCTTCGTGCTTGGAGCTTCCATTGCGCTCGGCAATCCCAAGGCGATCCTGTTCCACGCCTCGATCATGCCGCTGATTCTCGATCTCCACGCCATGACCTTTGCCGATGGCCTTGTCGTGGTTGCTGTCGTGGTTTCGGCCAACATCCTGACCATGGGTTTTTATGCGGCATTGTCGGGTCGTGCGTCGTACTGGTTCCGGGTGCCCGCGCGCATGCGTATGATGAACCGCGTCGCCGGAGGTGCGATGATTGGTACGGGAGCCTTTATAGCTGCGCGATAGCAGGGTACGGCCAGCAGGCTTGCTTTTGCGCTGCAACACGGTTATAGGCGCGACCATTCCACACACGGGCTTTGGTGTCTGTCCGGGAGAAATCCGGCTGAAACCTCCGGTGGCGGCTCAGGTTAACCCCGAAAAGCAATGCGCTTTCGATCCGGTTTTCCAGAAACCGTCAAATGTCCGTGGAGGTCAACCGGAAAGGAACTAGACAATGGCTCTGCCAGATTTCAGCATGCGTCAGCTTCTCGAGGCTGGTGCTCACTTCGGCCACCAGACCCACCGCTGGAACCCGAAGATGGCGCCCTACATCTATGGCGCCCGCAACAACATCCACATCATCGACCTGTCGCAGACTGTGCCGCTGCTGCATCAGGCGCTGAAGCAGGTTTCGGACACCGTTGCCCGGGGCGGCCGCGTGCTGTTCGTCGGCACCAAGCGCCAGGCTTCCGACATCGTTGCCGATGCCGCGCAGCGTTCGGCGCAGTATTACGTGAATTCGCGTTGGCTCGGCGGCATGCTGACCAACTGGAAGACGATCTCGAACTCGATCCAGCGTCTGCGCAAGCTTGATGACCTGCTCTCCGGTGGCGAAGCCCAGGGCTTTACCAAGAAGGAGCGCCTGAACCTCGACCGTGAGCGCGAGAAGCTGAACAAGGCTCTCGGCGGCATCAAGGACATGGGTTCGACCCCGGACCTGATGTTCGTGATCGACACCAACAAGGAAGCGAACGCAATTCTCGAAGCCAAGCGCCTCGGTATTCCGGTCGTTGCTATCATCGATTCGAACTGCGACCCGGACAAGATCGACTTCCCGATCCCGGGCAACGACGATGCTGCCCGCGCCATCCAGCTCTACTGCGACCTGATCGCCAAGGCTGCCATCGACGGCATCGCCCGCCAGCAGGGCGCGCTGGGCGTTGACATCGGCGCCGCGGCTGAAGCTCCGGTCGAGCCGGTTCTCGGCGAGACCCCGGCCAGCGAGACTCCGGAAGCGTAAGGCATTTTGCGGCCAGGTGGCATCACCTGGTGTCGCATAGATGCGGTGAAACAAAAAACTTGGAGCGGTTCCGCGTTTCCGTGAAAAATGGAAACGCTCCAAGGTCGAGGGCCGCCTCAGGCCTTCATCAATTTCATATCTTGGCGCGTTAAGCGCCTGAACGCGGCGCATCATCGAAGAATCGATGGTGCGCCAGCCTATTGCGAAACAAAGAGGCGACAATGAGCATTTCAGCAGCACAGGTCAAAGAACTGCGCGACCTCACCGGCGCGGGCATGATGGACTGCAAGGCGGCCCTGGCCGAAACCAACGGCGACATGGAAGCGGCGGTCGACTGGCTGCGCGCGAAGGGTATCGCCAAGGCCGACAAGAAGGCCGGCCGCACTGCCGCCGAGGGCCTTATCGCTGTGGACGCCGGCCTGCGCGAAGCCGCGATCGTCGAAGTCAACTCCGAAACCGACTTCGTTGCCCGCAACGATGCCTTCCAGGAGATCGTGGCCAATGTCGCCAAGGTCGCGCTGGCCTATGGCAAGACCGAGGCCGTTGCTGCTGCCAAGTATCCGGGTTCCGACAAGAGCGTCACGGACACCATCAAGGACGCCGTCGGCACAATCGGCGAAAACCTCGGCTTCCGTCGTTCCGACAAGCTGACGGTCACTGAAGGCGCGGTTGCGACCTACATTCACAACGCGGTTGCCGACAATCTCGGCAAGCTCGGCGTGCTGGTCGCCATCGAGACCGCCGGCGACGCGCACAAGGCTGGTGCCTTCGCGCGCCAGGTCGCCATGCATGTTGCCGCCACCAACCCGCTGTCGCTCGACGTCGACGCGCTGGATCAGGCGGCCGTCGAGCGTGAACGCGCGATCTTCTCCGAGCAGGCCCGCGCTTCGGGCAAGCCGGAAAACGTCATCGAGAAGATGATCGAAGGCCGTCTGCGCAAGTTCTACGAGGAAGTCGTGCTTCTGAAGCAGGCTTTCGTGCTGAATCCCGACCTGACCGTCGAGCAGGCGCTGAAGGCTGCCGAGAAGGATATCGGCGCTCCGGCCAAGATCACCGCCTATCTGCGCTTCGCCCTCGGCGAAGGCATCGAAAAGGAAGAGACCGACTTCGCGGCCGAGGTCGCTGCGGCAGTCAAGAAATAATCGCTCGAAGCTTCATTCTGGCTTTTTGATCGGCCGGGTGTCCGCGAGGATACCCGGCCGATTTCCTTTGCGGTGTTGATCAGGGCGACATCCGATTGAGACAACCCGCCATTAGAGTTCCTTCAGAGACGGGCCATCTTGCGCCTTTGGCCGACACTGTCGGCAATGTCCCATGGGACGCGATTGGCTGGCCACGGCGGCTCATAGAAACTGCAGGTGAAGCGCACAGTCGCTCGAGGCATCAGACTGCGGTGCTGGAATGACCAAGTGCCCGCGACGATGCCCGGCCGATTTCCTGGGCGGTGTCGATGAAGGCACGCAGCTTCGGTGCCATTGAGGCGCGGCGTGGGAAATAGAGGAACAAGCCCGGTTCCTCGATAGATGTCTCGGGCAAAACCTCAACCAGTCTCCCGGCTGCAAGATCTGTCCGCAGCAGAGGTTCGAAGGCGTAGGCCAGTCCTATTCCGGCAAGCGCGAGGTCGCGCGCCGACATAGGGTCGCTGACGATCGCGGTGCCGCGCGTAGCCACGCTGACGTCTTTGCCATCCTCCAGGAGGTCCCAGCGGTAGAGCGCGCCGGACCGCAGCAGCCGGTAGCCGATGCAGTTGTGGTCGGCGAGCTCACCCAGGCTTTCAGGTTTGCCATTTCGGCCGATATAGGCGGGCGAGGCGACGATGGCGGTGCGAAAGGGCGGTGTCAGCCGCACTGTGACCATATCCTGCGCGATCATCTCGCCCAGCCGAACGCCGGCGTCGAAACCGTCTCCGACGATGTCGGTCAGTCGTTCGTCGGTGAATACTTCGATGCTCACATCTGGATAGCGCTCCGCCATAGCCGTCAACACCGGCAACAGCGCCAGCGTCAGCGCCACCCGTGAGGTGTTGAGCCGCAACAAGCCACTGGCGCGGCCTTTCACGGCACGGATGCTTTCCATGCGTTCGGCAATATCGTCCAGGGCGGGTTCGGCTATGGCAACCAGCGCTCGCCCCGTTTCCGTCAGGGCGACGGAACGGGTCGTACGAGCAAACAGCGGCTGTCCTATCCGCTCCTCGACCAGTCGCACCGCGTGGCTGACCGCCGATGGGCTCATGCCAAGTTCCGCTGCAGCGGGCGCAAAACCGCCGCGTCGCGCCACGGCGACGATAACGGGCAAATGGCCAAGCAGATCGCGATCCATTCATGAATCGTATCGCATAATGAGTGCAGATAAAATGACATTATCAATTGATCCTCGAGCCGCCATCTTGATGACGGAATATCAAGCTGGAGCACGCAATGTCGGGGCAATTTGAAGGAAAGACCGCGATCGTGACCGGAAGCTCACGTGGTATCGGTCGTGCGATCGCTGAACGACTGGCCGATGATGGTGCAGGCGTGGTCATCAACTATCTCGAGAACGAAAGCCGTGCGCGAGAAGTCGTTGATGAAATCGAGGCGAAGGGCGGAAAGGCGATCGCGGTTCAGGCCGATGTGTCGAACCCCGTCGACATCCGCCGACTTTTCGATGAGGCCGAGGCGGCGTTTGGCAGACCCGATATTGTCGTGGCGAATGCCGCAACGGCGATCATCAAGCCGCTCGTCGAGGCCACCGAACAAGACTATGACCGTGTCTTCGACACCAACACCAAGGGTGTCTTCTTCATCCTGCAGGAAGCGGCGAAACGGCTGCGCGACAACGGACACATCGTCGTCACCTCGACGGGCGGTACAAAGATGTTCTTCGGCCAGACCTCCCTCTATCTTGCCAGCAAAGGCGCCGTGGAGCAGTTCGTACGTGTGCTGTCGCGCGAACTGGGGCCGCGCAACATCACGGTGAACGCCATCTCGCCGGGTTTCACCGACACCGAGCTCCTGCCTGATCGGGATCGCGTTGTTGCGGCAGGCATGTCGCCCTTCGGTCGCATTGGCACCCCGCAGGAGGTCGCTGAAGTCGCGGCGTTCCTTGCCAGCGATGCGGCGCGCTGGGTGACCGGCCAGAATGTCGGTGCCGGCGGCGGCGTCTTCTGACTGCCCCAGCTCCCATCAACTGATATCGAAAAGAGGAACGACGATGAACGCTTTGACGCGCCTTGCGCTTTACGCTGCAGTGGCGGCCGCTCCGGACATGGGAAGCAGCGCCGCAGCAACCGAACCCTCGAACGCTGAACTGCGAAGACTTGTCGACGAGCGTGCGCTGATCCGCATTGTCGACCAGATTGACCGCGCCGTTGACGCACAGGACTGGAAGCTGGCGCGCGGCTACTTCGCCGACCGCGTGCGGGTCGATTTCAGTTCGCTCAGCGGCCAGCCCGAAACCGTCATCCCGGCCGATGAGCTGATCGCCGGATGGGCCGGGAACCTGAAGGGCGGCAAGACCAGCCTGCATCTGCGCACCAACCATGATGTATCCATCGATGGGGACCGGGCCGTGGTGAAATCGAATGGCTATGCCTGGAACCGCATGGAAGGCAATGGTGATCCGCTGTGGGAGGTGTGGGGTACCTACACGGCAGAAATGGTGCGGGGCAGCAGAGGCTGGGCAGTCGATGCCTTTGCTTTTCACAAGATGCATGAGCGCGGCAACGACTGGGTGAAGACCACGCCCGGCAGATGAGCCGTGCAGCTGCAGGAAAGCGTCGGGATTTCAGGAGACTTCCATGGGCATGATCTACTACACGCTTGGCAACAGCGGCCTCAAAGTGAGTCGGCTCGCACTTGGTGCGATGACCTTCGGCACCGAGTGGGGCTGGGGTGCCGACAAAACAGCAGCGCGCGCGCTGTTTGACACCTATGTCGAGGCGGGTGGCAATTTCTTCGACACCGCGGACGCCTATACGGGCGGCACATCCGAGACCTGGCTAGGTGCGTTCATCGCGGAGAGGGGACTGCGCGACAAGGCGGTCATTTCCACCAAGTTCAGTATGAATCTGGAAGGGCCGGATCCCAACACCGGCGGTAATGGCCGCAAGAACATCGTGCGGGCGCTTGATGCTTCGTTGAAGCGGCTCGGAACCGACTATGTCGACCTTTACATCCTGCATTGTTGGGACCGGTTGACGCCGCCGGAAGAGGTGATGCGCACGCTGGATGATCTGGTGCGTGCCGGCAAGGTCCGGCATGTCGGTCTGTCCGATGTGCCGGCCTGGTATGCCAGCCGCGCACAGGCCGTTGCGGAATTTCGCGGCTTTGAGCCGATTTCGACACTGCAGCTCGAGTATTCGCTGGTTGAACGCAACATTGAGCATGAGTTCGTGCCGTTTGGCACCCGGCACGGTGCCGGTATCATGGTCTGGAGCCCGCTGGGCAGCGGACTGCTCAGTGGCAAGTACCACTCCGGTGATGCTCGGAAGGTGAGCGGGCGCCTGGAAACGGTGCGTGGGACGACCAATCCCGGTTTCCAGAAATTCAATGATCGAAATTGGGCCATTGTCGCCGAACTTGAAAAGGTCTCGGCAATGCTTGGCAGAAGCATGGCGCAGGTAGCGCTGAACTGGGTGGCAACGCAACCCGGCGTGGCCTCCACCATCATCGGTGCGACCAGGGTGGAGCAATTGCAGGACAATCTTGGTGCCCTGGATTTCGAGATTCCGACCGAGTTGCGGGCAAGGCTCGAACTCGTCAGCCGCCCCGTTGTTCCGTTTCCGTATTCCTTCTTCGGATCCGAGATCCAGGGTGGCATCAGCGGCGGCGCCACGATCGGCTCCAAGCCCTCAGGTTACTATCCGGAGACTCTGGTTGAAGGAACGTACGCCGGCGTCAATTAAGGAAAGCCGGCGAATCCATCAACAGGTGAAGGCCATCGGAGGAGGGCGCGGCGTGACATGGCCGCGCCCTTCGTGTATCCGGTGCAGCACATCGCCAACTGTACGGGACAGCGCCGGGCTTCGCCCGGGACCATCCCGCGACATGACCCCAGGGGACCCAATGACAACCAAACCGCTCTACCGACGTGTCCTGTTGAAAGCGTCGGGCGAGGCGTTGATGGGCGAGCAGCATTTCGGCATCGACGTTTCGGTAGTTGACCGCATTGCATCCGACATTGCCGAGGCGAGGGCACTTGGCGTCGAAGTCGGCGTCGTCATAGGCGGCGGCAATATTTTCCGCGGCGTGGCTGTCGCTTCGAAAGGGGGCGATCGGGTGACCGGCGACCACATGGGGATGCTGGCCACCATCATCAATTCGCTGGCGCTGCGCACTTCGCTCAACAAGATCGGCGTCGACGCAGTGGTGCTCTCTGCGATCGCCATGCCGGAGCTGTGCGAGAGTTTCTCGCAGCGCCAGGCGACCGCTTACATGAACCAGGGCAAGGTGGTGATCTTTGCCGGTGGAACCGGAAATCCCTTCTTCACGACCGATTCGGCAGCGGCGCTGCGCGCTGCCGAAATCGGCGCGGATGCCTTGTTCAAGGGCACGCAGGTGGACGGCGTCTATTCGGCCGATCCCAAGAAGGACCCGACAGCAACCCGTTTCGATCGCATTACCCACGCCGAAGTCATCAATAAGGGCCTTTCCATCATGGATACGGCTGCAATTGCGCTTGCGCGGGAAAACAACATTCCGATAATCGTCTATTCGATCCACGAAAAGGGCGGTTTCGGCGAGATATTGAAGGGCGGCGGCCACTGCACGGTGGTAGCCGACAATTGACAACAGGGCTCAGCCCTGACGCAAGTGGCCCGGACAGCGGGCCGGGGAGACGACAATGAGTGGCGACTACAACGATCTGAAGCGACGCATGGACGGGGCGATCGCCGCCTTCAAACAAGACCTTGCTTCGTTGCGCACGGGGCGTGCGTCCTCCAACCTGCTCGATGCCGTGCACGTCCAGGCCTATGGCTCGGCGATGCCCATCAACCAGGTCGCAACCGTTTCGGTGCCGGAGCCACGCATGATCTCGGTGTCGGTGTGGGACAAGTCGATGGTGGGTGCCGTCGACCGGGCCATTCGCGAATCCAACCTTGGTTTCAATCCGATCGTCGATGGCACCAATCTGCGCATTCCGCTGCCTGAACTCAACGAGCAGCGCCGCAAGGAACTGGTCAAGATTTCGCACGGCTATGCTGAAAACGCCCGTGTTGCTGCCCGCCATGTGCGCCGCGACGGCATGGATTACCTGAAGAAGGCCGAAAAGGACGGCGATATCAGCGAAGACGATCATCGCAAGGAGTCCGATCGCGTTCAGAAGCTGACTGACGAGACGATCACGACCATCGACCGGCTGCTTTCCGAGAAGGAAGCAGAGATCATGCAGGTTTAGGCTCGGCTACAGCCGACGCGAAAGCAGAACCATGGCAACGCCCGCGCATGTCGCGATCATCATGGACGGGAATGGACGCTGGGCCAAGGCGCGCGGTCTTCCGCGCGTCGCTGGTCATCGCGCCGGTGTGGAGGCCGTGCGCCGTACCGTGAAGGCCGCCCCCGACCTCGGTATTTCATACCTCACGCTCTACGCGTTCTCGTCGGAAAACTGGTCGCGGCCGAAGTCCGAAGTCTCTGACCTGATGGGACTGTTGAAGCTGTTCATCCGTCGCGATCTGGCTGAGCTGCATCAAAACGGCGTCCGGGTCAGGATCCTTGGCGATCGCGCGAGCCTGCAGCCCGACATTCGCAATCTGCTCGTGGAGGCGGAGACCCTAACCGCGGGCAATTCGAAGCTGACGCTGCTGATCGCCTTCAACTACGGCAGCCGTGACGAGATCGTGCGCGCGGCGCGCAAGCTGGCCGCCGCTGCCATAAACGGCGAGATCGCACCCGAGCAGATCGACGCCGAGAATTTCGCTGCGCATCTGGATACGGCAGACATACCGGATCCGGAACTTCTCATCCGCACCAGCGGTGAGATGAGGCTCTCCAATTTCCTGCTGTGGCAGGCCGCATACAGTGAGCTTGTCTTCCTGCCTTGCTATTGGCCAGATTTCAGCCGTGAGCATCTGGCGGACGCCATACGCGACTTTGGAGGGCGTGAGCGCCGGTTTGGCGGTCTTGCAGCGCAAGACGTCGCCTCATGAGTGATGGACTCAGCAATCTTCAAATTCGGGTGGTGTCCGCGGTTGTGCTTGGCATTGCCGTACTGGCGCTTACCTGGTTCGGCGCCTTGCCCTTCAGGCTTCTTGCGGCACTGATCGCCGGCGCGGTTTTCTACGAATGGATTCATATGGCTCGCGCCAACGGCGCAAGTCGGCTCGGCTTTCTTCCGGAAGCCTTGATGCTGGTCTTTATCGGTGTGCTCGTTGCTGGGGTCTCGGCTTTGACGACGGCGGCCGTGCTCGCGCTGCTGGTCGCCATCGCCGCGATCTGCGTGGCGATGCGTGGAGCGGGGCAATGGGATGCCGGTGGTCTCGCCTATGCGGGTCTTTCCGGGTTTGCACTGGCTTTCCTGCGCGATAGCGACCGGGCGGGCCTTGCCGCTGTGCTTTTCCTGTTTGCGGTGGTCTGGGCAACCGACATTTTTGCCTATTTTGTCGGAAAGGCCATCGGTGGGCCGAAGCTCGCACCTGCCATATCGCCTGGCAAGACACGAAGCGGCGCATTGGGCGGTGCGGTTTTCGGAGTTGTTGCGGGCGTTCTGGTTGCGGCGGTTCTAGGCCAACCCAATCTTGCTTCGCTTGCTGTCGTGGCGCTGGTGCTGTCAATCGTCGCACAGGCCGGTGATCTGTTCGAATCCTGGGTCAAACGCCGCCATGGGGCCAAGGATTCCAGCACGATCATTCCGGGCCATGGCGGTGTCATGGATCGTGTCGATGGACTTGTGGCTGCGGCCGTGGCCCTGTACCTGATTGGCTGGGTGGCAGGGTCTGCCGATCATCCGGCGCAGGGGCTCTTTCCGGTCTGAAGTTTCGACGTGCACAGCGCATCGGTGCCACGGATTCGCCTGGATTGATGTCACATTTGCGATGCGGACCAAGGACCGGGGAATTGAGGACGTGAATTGAACGAGTTTCTTTCCGCGCTGTTGAGCACCCAGGGCTTTGTGCTCGGCACGCTTGTGCCGTTTCTGTTCGTTTTGACCGTCGTCGTGTTCGTACACGAGATGGGGCACTATCTTGTCGGCCGCTGGTGCGGCATAGGCGTGCGCGCTTTCTCCATCGGTTTCGGTCCGGAATTGATCGGCTTCAATGACCGTCGCGGTACGCGTTGGAAACTCTGCGCGATTCCGCTCGGCGGCTATGTGAAGTTCGTCGGTGACATGAACGCGACTTCGAGCCAGCCCGGCGAGGAGGAACTCGACAAACTCAGCGACAGCGAACGCAGGATCGCCTTCCACACTCAGCCGGTCTGGAAACGGGCGGCGACCGTATTCGCCGGTCCTCTGTTCAATTTCCTTTTGACCATTGCGGTTTTTGCCGTGCTGTTCATGACTTTCGGCCGGTCGGTGCTGGAACCGGCGGTGGCCGAGGTTCGCCCCAGCAGTCCTGCAGCGGAGGCTGGCATTCTGCCGGGCGACCGCTTTGTCAGCGTCGATGGCGCGAAGGTCGAGAGCTTTGCCGATGTGCAGCGCCTCGTTTCCGGCCGGGCGGGTGATGCGATCACCTTCGTCATGCTGCGCGACGGCAAGGATGTCAGCGTGGTGGCGACGCCGCAATTGTCCGAACAGGAAGACGCGCTTGGCAATAAGGTCAAGATCGCGGTGATCGGCGTGACCACCAACAAGGAGGTCGGTCAGCCCAGGCACATAACCTATTCGCCAGGCGGCGCGGTCGTTGCGGCTGTCGAGGCGACCGGCCAGATCATCGAGCGCACCGGCCTGTTCATGAAGCGCTTCGTCGTTGGCCGGGAGGATAAATGTCAGCTCGGCGGGCCCGTCAAGATAGCCGGTATGGCCGGGCAGGCGGCGAAGCTCGGCTTCGAGTGGCTAGTGCAACTTGCCGCATTGCTGTCTGTCGGGATAGGGATACTCAATCTTCTGCCGATTCCGCCACTGGACGGCGGCCATCTTCTCTTCTACGGGATTGAGGCTGTCATCCGGCGACCGGTGTCCGAGCGGATGATGGAGGCGGTTTATCGGACGGGAATGATTCTCGTCCTGGGGTTCATGGGTTTCGTGTTCTGGAACGATTTGTTTGGATGCTGAAATCATGAAGGAATTTGGCTCATGGGGCGGGTTTGTTGAGGCACCGTTTACCATGAGCAGGGATATGAGTGACGCGAAAGCCACGCTGGGAACGTAAGTAAATACAAATTAACCAGAAGCCTTGCGTGTAGGGAAAATCCGGTTAATACGGTACGGGAAAATGACCGCGACGTCCGGTTTTCTCGCCGTGGGGACTACGAGAAAAAGGTTTTATAGCCCGATGAAGGCAGCATCCAAGTTTCTGAGCGCCGCGTCTGCGGCGGCTTTGTCAGCCGCCCTGGTTGTTCCAGGTTCGCTCGCTGTTCAGTTTGTATCGGTGTCTGCTGCCCAAGCGGCCGTGGTGAGCCGCATCGACGTGAACGGCAACACGCGCGTCGATGCCGAGACGATCCGCAACTATGTGAAGATCAAGCCCGGCAAGGCGTTTTCGAACGCCGACATCGACGAAGCCGTCAAGGCGCTGTTCGGTACCGGCCTGTTCTCGGATGTCCGTATCAACCAGGCTGGTTCTGCTCTGGTCATCAGCGTCTCCGAGTACCAGGTCGTCAACCAGGTCATCTTCCAGGGCAACAAGAAGATCAAGGATGCCCAGCTCGCGATGGCCGTGCAGCTGAAGCCGCGTTCGTCCTATTCGCAGGCCGCTGTCGATGCTGACATCGAGGCGATCAAGGAAGCCTATCGTCGTATCGGTCGTGACGACGCCGCGGTTACCAGCCAGATCATGGATCTGGGCGAGAACCGCGTGAACGTCGTCTACAACGTCAACGAAGGCGAGCGCACCAAGATCGTGTCCGTCAATTTCGTGGGCAACAAGGCGTTTTCGAGCCGTCGTCTGACCGACGTCATCGGCACCAAGAAGTCGAGCTGGCTCTCATTCATCCTGCGCGACGACGTGTTCGATGCGGACAAGCTGAAAGCCGACGAGGAGCTGTTGCGCCGCTTCTACTACAATCGCGGTTATGCCGATTTCCAGGTCGTGTCCGCTACGGGTGATCTTGATAGCGCCAACAACCAGTACACCGTCACGATCACGGTGGACGAGGGCGAGCGTTACGACTTCGGCGATATCAGCGTCGACTCGTCGATCCCGGAAGTCGACGCGCAGGCGCTGCAGTCCGTGGTTCAGACCTATAAGGGCGATACCTACAACGCTAAGAAGGTCGAAGATTCGATCATCGCACTGACCGAAAAGGTTGCCGGCCAGGGCTATGCCTTTGCTCAGGTGACGCCGCGTGGCGACCGTAATTTCGAAAACAAGACCATCTCGGTTACCTACACGATCGACCAGGGTGCCAAGGCCTATATCGAACGTATCGAAATCCGCGGCAACGTTCGTACCCGCGACTATGTGATTCGTCGCGAATTCGACCTCAGCGAAGGCGACGCCTTCAACCAGGTGCTTGTGCAGCGCGCGAAGAAGCGTATCGAAGCTCTTGATTATTTTGAGAAGGTGGACATCTCGACCCAGCCAGGTTCAGAGCCTGACCAGGTCGTTCTTGTGGTCGACCTCGTCGAGAAGTCGACGGGTGACTTCTCGGTCGGCGCCGGTTACTCGACCGGTGGTGAAACACCTGGTCCGTCGGTGATGGGTTCGATCACCGAGCGCAATTTCCTGGGCCGTGGCCAGTTTATCAAGCTGTCCGCCGGCGGTGGCAGGAAGTCGCGCGACTACAGCGTGTCCTTCACCGAGCCGTATTTCCTTGGTCGCCGCATTGCAGCTGGCTTCGACATCTACCGCTCGACGCGCGAATACGATGCCTACGATTCGGAAACGACCGGCGCGACGATCCGTTTCGGTCTGCCGATCACGCAGAACCTGACGACGCAGCTCGCCTACAACATCTCGCAAGAGAAGTATAAGTACGACAAGGGTTGCTACGATGCCTCCGGCGTCTTCAATCCGTTGCTCTGCAACGTCTCGCAGGCAATCCAGAACGCAATCACCGATCCGGTAACGGGAAATCTGCGTGGTGCCTGGATCAAGTCGTCGGTCAGCGGTTCGCTGGTCTACAACACCATCGACGACATGAAGAATCCGCACTATGGCATCTATGCCAACGGTGGTGTGGAAGTGGCTGGTCTCGGCGGCGATGCCAAGTTCGTCAAGCTGACGGCACGAGCTTCGATCTATCAGACACTGTCCGAAGAGCTTGATATCGTCGGCTTGGTGTCTGGTGGCGCTGGTCACATCATCGGTTATGGCGACAAGGACCTGCGCGTCTTCGATCTGTTCCAGAACAACGACCGCATGATCCGCGGCTTCGAGTTCAACGGTATCGGTCCGGCAGCGGCCCGGCCCGGCGGCGGCTACGACCATCTGGGCGGCACGACTTACTTCAATGCGTCGGCCGAAGCTCAGTTCCCGCTGCCACTCGTTCCGGAAAGCCTCGGCTTGCGCGGCGCGGTGTTCGCGGACGCAGCGACGCTTTATGGCAACGAGGTTTCGGGTGTCGACGGAACGACAACTGGCATGAAGCTGCGCGCATCTGCTGGTATCGGCCTGATGTGGGCATCGCCTTTCGGTCCTCTGCGTATCGACTATGCGATCCCGCTCAAGAAGGAAAAGACGGACGACGTCCAGGAATTCAACTTCGGCATTTCGACCCGATTCTGATTTGCGAACCATGGCGGCTTCCGGACATTTCGGTTCGGAAGGCCAAGGTCTGATTTGGCTGGATACCGCTCAGGAATGACCGAACCGGTGTTTTTTGTGGCTTCGCGCCGATTCACGGTGGCCGAAGTCGCGAATCTGACTGGTTCGGCTTTGTCTAACGAGGCATATGCCGAGACCGTCATCGAGACGATTGCCTCAGCTACCGACACCAACGACAAAGCCCTGGTCTTTGTGGACGGCAAGCGTAATGCCGGCCTGATGCCGACCTTGAACGCCGCTGCGGTGCTCTGCACGGCGGACATTGCTGACAAGGCGCCTGCCGGTGTCGCGGTTTTGATCAATCCGCGCCCGCAGCAGGCTTTCGCCATGATCGGCCGGCTGTTGTATCCCGATGCTTCCACGCCTGTCGCCCTGACCTCCGAAACGGGGATTTCGAGCCGCGCCTACGTTGATGATACTGCCCATGTCGAAGACGGGGCGATCGTCGAGGCTGGTGCCGTGATCGGCGCCGGCGCATATGTCGGCAGCGGCACGGTGATTGCAGCCAACGCCGTTGTCGGACGCAACTGTCGCGTTGGCCGTGACGGTTACATCGGCCCAGGTGCGAGTGTTCAGTATGCCCTGGTGGGCAATCGCGTGATCATCCACGGCGGAGCTCGCGTCGGGCAGGACGGTTTCGGTTTCGCCGGCGGCGCCAAGGGTCCTGAGCGCATGCCGCAGATCGGCCGTGTCATCATACAGGACGACGTCGAAATCGGTTCGAACACCACGGTGGATCGCGGTGCAATGGCCGATACCGTGATCGGTGAGGCGACAAAAATCGACAATCTGGTTCAGATTGCCCACAATGTGCGTATCGGCCGAGGCTGCATCATTGCCGGCCATTGCGGTCTTTCCGGTTCCGTGACATTAGGCGATTACGTCATGCTGGGTGGCCGTGTGGGTATCGCCGACCACATTACCGTGGGCGACAGGGTACAGGTGGCCGCGTCCTCAGGCTTGATGTATGACATTCCTGCGGGCGAGCGCTGGGCCGGCATGCCTGCGCAGCCAATGCGTGACTTCTTCCGGGAGCTCTCGGCGATCCGCGCATTTACGAAGCATTCCAAGGGGGACAAGAATGGCTGATACGGCCGGTTCGACGCTTGAAGTCGTCGATCTGATCGGGCTGATGAAAATCCTGCCCCATCGCTATCCGTTCCTGATGATCGACCGTATCATCGATATCGATGGTGACAACTCCGCCATCGGCGTCAAGAATGTCACGGTCAATGAACCGCACTTCATGGGCCATTTTCCGGAACATCCGGTGATGCCGGGTGTGTTGATCCTGGAGGCGATGGCGCAGACTGCAGGCGCGATCTGTATCCGCGCGGCGGGTGCTGAAAAGCCGTCACTCGTCTATCTGCTGACCATTGACGGCGCCAAGTTTCGCAAGCCCGTCGTTCCGGGTGACCAGCTGCTGATCCACGTGCATAAGCTCAAGAAGCGCGGCAATCTTTTGAAATTCGCCTGCGAAGGGAAGGTCGATGGTGCCGTCGTCGCCGAGGCCGAGGTTCAGGCGATGATGGTCGAGAACGAGCGACCGTAAGTTTTCAGGTACGCATGACAACCGAAACATTCATTCATTCCGCTGCCGTTGTTGAGTCCGGTGCCCAGATCGGCGTCGGAGCCCGCATCGGGCCATTTTGCCATGTCGGATCCGATACGGTCATTGGCGACAATGTCGAACTGGTGAGCCACGTTTCCGTGCTGGGTGGAACGACCATCGGCGCCGGCACCAAAGTGTGGCCGATGACCGTGCTGGGCGGACCGCCACAGAACACGAAGCACAAGGGTGGCCGCACGACACTGGTCATCGGCGCCAATTGCACCATCCGTGAAAACGTGACGATGCATCTCGGCACCGACAACAGCCGTGGCGAAACGACCGTTGGTGACAACGGCAATTTCCTTGCCTACGCACATATCGGTCATGACAGCGTTGTCGGCAAGAACGCGACATTCGCCAATGGCGCCACGCTTGGTGGCCATTGCGAGGTCGGCGACAATGTCTATATCGGCGGCCTGAGCGCCGTTCACCAGTTCGTGCGCGTTGGCGACAATGCTTTCCTGGCAGGCTGTTCGGCCTTCGTTGGCGATGTCATTCCTTATGCCATTGCCATGGGCAACCGCGCCAAGCTGCGCGGCCTGAATATCGTCGGCTTGAAGCGGGCTGGTCTGCCGCGCTCCGAAATCTACCTGCTGCGGCGCGCTTACCGCGCGATCTTCGACCCCTCGCGCACTGTTGCCGAGAATGTCGAACTGGCCAAGGCGGAGTTTTCCGGTTCCCCGGCGGCGATGAAGATCATCGACTTCATAACCAGCCGTGGCAAGCGGCACTACACCGTGCCGCCGCTGAAGGGCGGGGCCGATGACGACGCCGACGACGACAGCTGAGGGCGGTGGCCGCCTTCAGCTCCCGCCGGATGCCAGGGTCGGTATCATCGCCGGTGGCGGCAGGCTCCCGACTGACGTCGCCAATGGACTCGGCGAACAGGGACATAAGCCCTTCGTCCTGATGGTACAGGGCGAGGCGTTGCCGGAGAGCGCGCTCGGGAAATTTGAGCACGAGGTGCTTTCGCTTGAGAACATCGGTTCTCTGGTCGGAATCCTGAGACGCCGCGGCATCACGCATGTCGTGCTCGCCGGCGAAATCAGGCGGCGACCACGACTTGGCGCTATGCGCTTCAACCTCGGTCTGCTAGCCATTGTTCCACTTGTGATTTCCGCGCTGGCACGGGGGGACGATGGCCTTCTCAAGGTGGTCGTTCGCGGGCTTGAGGCGCGTGGTTTCACCGTTGTCGGGGCACATCAGATCGTCCCGGACCTGACGGCGACCGAAGGAGCCTTGACGCGCCTTGCTCCGTCCACGGCCGACTGGAAGGACATTGAGGCCGCGCACGAAGCTGCAATCGCTATCGGCATGCTCGACATAGGGCAGGGTGCAGTGGCGGTTGGCGGTCGTGCGATCGCGCTGGAAGGGATCGAGGGAACGGACGGCTTGCTGGCACGCGTGAGAGAATTGCGCGGGCATGGCCGGCTGGCTGGAAAGAAGGGCGGCGTGCTGGTCAAATGCGCCAAGCCCGGGCAGGAGCTCAGGGTGGATCTGCCTTCCATCGGCTTGCAGACCGTTGAGGGCGCTCACGCCGCCGGTCTGGCCGGCATCGCTGTGGAAGCCGGCCGCTCACTGGTTTTGGATAGCTCGGCGGTGATCGCAAAGGCGGATGCGCTCGGCCTCTTTGTGGTGGGTCTGCCAGCCAAGGAGCGGATCACATGACGGCTGGGCCGCTCCGGATCGCCATCGTGGCGGGTGAGGAATCCGGCGATCTGCTGGGTGCCGATCTGATCGCTGCGCTCAAGGCAAAGACCGGCCGTGAGATCCAGCTCGTCGGTCTTGGCGGGCGTCATCTCAAGACGCTCGGTCTCAATCCGCCATTCGATGCCAGCGAGATCGCCCTGATGGGATTCAGTGCCGTGCTCGCCGGCTTGCCCCGCTTGATCCGCCGTATCGGCCAGGTTGCCTCGCTGATTGCGACCGCAAAACCGGACTGCCTTGTTACCATCGACAGTCCGGATTTTTCGCTGCGCGTGGCGAAAAAGGTACGCGCGGCCAACCCGGCCATCCCGATCGTGCACTATGTATGCCCGAGCGTGTGGGCATGGCGGCCGGGCAGGGCGCCTGCGATGAAACCCTATGTCGATCATATCCTCTGCATCCTGCCGTTCGAAGCGAAGGCGTTGGAGCGACTGGGTGGACCACAAGGAACCTATGTCGGCCACAGATTGAGCCATGATGCCGATGTGTTGCGCGCTGCTGCAGCGCAGAACGCGCCTCGTGATCTTGGTGAGGACCGGGAAAAGACACTCCTGCTTCTGCCTGGCTCGCGGCGTGGCGAGGTGAAGAAGCTGCTCGAACCCTTCGGAGAAACCGTCGCGGTGCTCGCCGAACGCGGCCACAGGATGCGCCTGCTGTTGCCAACCGTACCCCATGTCGCGGAATTGGTACGAACGGCCGTTTCGTCCTGGCCACAAAAGCCTGAAATCATCGTGGATGCGGCACGCAAGTGGCAGGCATTCGGCGAAGCCGACGTGGCGCTGATTGCCTCAGGCACGGTTTCGCTGGAGTTGGCGCTGTCAGGCGTACCGATGGTTTCGACTTACAAGCTCGATCCGGTGGCAAAGCTGCTTCAGAAGCTTATCACCACCTGGTCGGCGCTTTTGCCGAATCTCATCGCCGATCGGGCGCTGGTGACCGAATTCTACGACATCTATGTGCGGCCGCCGAACCTTGCCCGCCAGATCGAGGCCTTGTGGTCGGACAGCGGACTTCGCACATGGCAGAAAGACGGGTTTGCCGAGGTGCGCCGCCGCATGGCGACCGACCTTCCGGCAGGCGAAATCGCGGCTGCTGTCGTCTTGGGGGAAATCGACAAGCACCGCTGATATCGTGGCTGCGTTGAACTGGCGCCCTAGCTCGCAGAGCCAGAGGCAACGGGCTCTGCGTTTTTCTTCCAGTCACCCGTAGTGTTCCACCAACGATTGGGATTCTCGCTGTCGTCCAGGCCCCTTGATCTGCTGCTGAGGATCGACTGAAGGCGGATTACGGGCTCCTGGTAGCTGTGTGTCAGAAAGATTGCCTCGACCACCTTCTCGGCCAGTTGCTGATCTTCGGGTATTTCAAAGAATATCTCAACGACACCGGGTCGCCTGCGGAGGTCGGTCTCCGGCCCGGCTGCCGCGCCTTGCAGTGGGCGATAGCGTTCCACGCCCTCCGCTGTCTGATAGGAGTTGCTGTCGTATTTTCCCATGACGAGCGGAATGATCGCGGTGACTTCGGCCATGATACGATCGACGTCTTCCATGGGTGCCTGAAAAGTCACCAGCAGCACGGATTGCAGGGTGACGGACCGGGTCGCAAAAGCATTCAGCATCTTGGCGTGCTCCGTGAAAAGAAACGAGCCGAGAATAGCCATGTCCTCCTGACAGGCTTGAGTCAGGAGTCGCCGGTGCCGAAACGAAAACAGCCGGCCTCGTAGCCGGCTGTCCATTGCTGGTCGGGAGTTTGCAGTCTGATTACTTGTCTTTGCCAAGCGCGGCGTCGACGCTCCACGCACCGGGACCAGCCGCGGCGATGAAGAGAAACACGAAGCAGAAAAGCATTGCCGCTTCGCCGCCATTGAGTACCGGGAAGAAGGCCTGCGGGGCATGCGCGATGAAGTAGGCGAATGCCATCAGGCCGGAGAGGATGAAAGCCACCGGGCGCGAGAACAGGCCAATGATCAGCAACAGGCCACCGACGATTTCCAGGACCGCGGCTGTCGTGGTCATGCCATTGAGCGGATAGGGGAACGGGGCTGGCCAGCCAAGCAGCTTCATAGTGCCGTGCGTCAGGAAAGTGGCTGCGGTCGTGATGCGCAGGATGCTGAGCAACTGTGGCGCCCAGGGCTGAAGAAAACCAAATTTCATATTGTCCCTCAATATCTCGTTTGAATGGTTGCGGGTGATCTCAAATGCAGCGTGTGCTGGCAATCCGCACCTAGCGGGGAAATGCGGCGGGGGCCATCTGTGCGCGGTCAAATGACGAGCCTCGCAAATCAACAGTTGTTGAGAGGGGCGTGATGTCCTGGCCGTCGCCGGACAGCGAAGACAAAGTCTTGCTGTGGTTCAACGCATATGAAAACCGCCCCTGATGCAGCGGCATCAGGGGCGGCGAAACGTCAGCCGAGGCGTGAACGGTCAGCGCTTGGCGATGGGCACATAGTCGCGCTCTGGCGCGCCGGTATAGAGCTGGCGAGGACGGCCGATCTTCTGGTGTGGATCCTCGATCATCTCCTTCCACTGCGCGATCCAGCCGACCGTGCGTGCGACGGCGAACAGCACGGTGAACATGGTGGTGGGGAAGCCGAGCGCCTTCAGCGTGATGCCGGAATAGAAGTCGATGTTCGGGTAGAGCTTCTTCTCGATGAAATATTCATCGGTCAGCGCGATCCTTTCGAGCTCGATGGCCACATCGAGTGTCGGATCGTCCTTGATGCCGAGTTCACCCAGCACTTCGTGCGTGGTCTTCTGCATGATCTTGGCGCGCGGATCGTAGTTCTTGTAGACGCGATGACCGAAGCCCATCAGGCGGAACGGGTCGTTCTTGTCCTTGGCGCGGGCGATGTACTCCGGGATGCGGTCGACGCTGCCGATCTCGGACAGCATGTTGAGCGCGGCCTCGTTGGCACCGCCATGCGCAGGTCCCCACAGGCAGGCGATGCCGGCTGCGATGCAGGCGAATGGATTGGCGCCCGAAGAACCAGCCAGCCGCACCGTCGAGGTCGAGGCGTTCTGCTCATGGTCGGCATGAAGGATGAAGATGCGCTCCATGGCGCGTGCCAGCACCGGATTGACCTTGTATTCCTCGCAAGGCACGGCAAAGCACATATGCAGGAAGTTGGCAGCGAAGTTGAGCTCGTTCTTCGGATAAACGAAGGGCTGGCCAATGTGGTATTTGTAGGCCATCGCAGCGATGGTCGGCATCTTGGCTATGAGGCGCACGGACGCAACCATGCGCTGGTAAGGATCGGAGATGTCGGTCGAGTCGTGGTAGAAGGCCGACAGGGCGCCGACCACGCCGCACATGACCGCCATCGGGTGCGCGTCGCGGCGGAAACCGGTGAAGAACCGGGTCATCTGCTCATGCACCATGGTATGGCGCGTGACCCGGTAGTCGAAATCGTCCTTCTGCGCCTTGGTCGGCAGTTCGCCGTAGAGCAGCAGGTAGCATACCTCCAGGAAATCGCCGTGCTCGGCGAGCTGATCGATCGGATAGCCCCTGTGCAAGAGCACGCCAGCATCGCCGTCGATGTAGGTTATGGCCGACTCGCAGCTCGCCGTTGACGTGAAGCCGGGATCGTAGGTGAAAGCTCCGGTCGTCGAATAAAGCGCACCGATGTCGATAACGTCCGGACCGACCGAACCGCTTCGGACCTTGAACTCGTGGGTCTTGCCGTCGAGCTCCAGTTTCGCCGTCTGTCCGGTCATTGCAAACTCCTTCTTGTTCCCTGGTCTGCAGGCCAGGACGATCCGCTACGCGGAACGCCACAAGCCCTTGAAATGCGCGAGATTACAGCCGCCGGAATAGTTAGGGCTGATTGATCCGGCGGCAATGTTGCACCGCAAAAGAAACCTTTCAATGCTAAAGTTCTTGGACCAGAACTCCTAATCGATTTGATCTGCGATGCGAGCAAGACTTTCGTCACGACCAAGCACGGCGAGCACGTCGAAGACGCCGGGTGAGGTGCTGCGGCCGGTCAGTGCCGCACGCAGAGGCTGCGCCACCTTGCCGAGTTTGACGCCCGCCGTTTCGGCATAGGCGCGTACCGCGGCTTCGGTCGTGGCGACGGTCCACTCGTCAAGCGCCTGGAAATGGCCAAGCACGGCTTTGAGAACGGCCTTTGCGTCGACGTCGAGCAGCGAAGCTGCTTTTTCGTCCAGTTGCAGCGGTCGCTGGGCCGCGATGAAATAAAGACTGTCGGCCAGTTCCACCAGCGTCTTGGCGCGTTCCTTCAGGCCGGGCATCGCCTGCAGCACCTGGGCTTTCTTCTTGTCGTCCAGCTGGTCGACCAGTGCTTCCCCATTGGGCAGATAGGGCAGCGTATCGAAAAACACCTGGGTCAGCGCCGCATCGTCCATACCCCGCATGTGCACGCCGTTCAGCGCCTCAAGCTTGGCGAAGTCGAAGCGGGCAGCACCCTTGTTGACGTCGACGATATCGAACCACGACACCATCTGCTCGATCGACATGACCTCATCATCACCATGGCTCCAGCCAAGGCGGGCGAGATAGTTGAGCAGCGCCTCAGGCAGGTAGCCCATGGCGCGATAGGCCTCGACGCCGAGCGCGCCATGACGCTTGGAAAGCTTTGCACCATCGGCACCATGGATCAGGGGAATATGCGCCATCTTTGGCACATCCCAGCCCATGGCGCGATAAATCGCGGTCTGCCGGGCGGCATTGGTCAGGTGATCATCGCCCCGGATGATGTGAGTGACACCCATGTCGTGATCGTCGACCACGACAGCATGCATGTAGGTCGGCACGCCGTCCGAGCGCAGGATGATGAAATCGTCGAGATCTTTGTTGGGAAAACGCACCTCTCCCTGCACGAGATCGTTGACCACGGTCTCGCCTTCGCGCGGCACCTTGATGCGGATCGCACCTGCCACACCCTCCGGAGCCTCGGAAGCATCACGGTCGCGCCAGTGGCCGTTATAGCGCGGCGGCAGCCCTTGCGCGCGGGCGGATTCACGCATGACGTCCAACTCGGCTGGCGTCTCGTAGGCATAATAGGCCTTGCCCAGCCGCACCAGTTCCTCGGCGACCTCGCGGTGGCGCGCGGCGCGCTGGAATTGCGAAACGGCCTCGCCGTCCCAGGTCATGCCCAGCCAGCTCAGTCCTTCGAGGATGGCGGCGGTGGCGGCGTCAGTCGAGCGCTCGCGGTCGGTATCCTCGATGCGCAGCAGCATCTTGCCATTGGTGTGCCTGGCATAGAGCCAATTGAACAACGCCGTGCGTGCGCCGCCAATGTGCAGATAACCGGTGGGGGAGGGAGCGAAACGGGTTACGACCTGATCGGACATGGAACTCTCGGGAAGAAGCGCAGGAGCGCGGACTTTCGTTGTTTGGGCGTTCATGTAGCATAGGAGGTCAGGGGCGCAAGGGGCAGGCCCGATGGCTGGACCGGGGAGGGTTGGGCGAGGGGGCGCTGATGCCGAACAGGGCATCAACGAGCGTCTTCTATTCGTGTCTCCGGCCGTCGATGACAGCAATGCCGCGGCGGCATCGCCTGACATTCAGCCGATCGGAATGCCATCATCGCTCGATGATCTGCTGGCAGCGCGCCAGCATCCTCGTTCCGATGCCCTGGATATGCCTTCCGGCGACAAGCCGTGGCTGGAAACCCGCTGGCAGAACTTGCGAAAGCTGATTGGCGGGGACCTGCGCGGCCCGTTCGCCGGGGCGATCGCGTTGGAGCTGGATCGCGGCGTCGCGTTCCTGTTCGCGCCGGTCTTTCTCGGGGCTGGAGCGACGGTCTATTTCTCACTCGATCGCGAGCCTGCCTTCGCGCAGTTGATTGCCGGCAGTGCTGTCCTTGCTGTCATTGCGCTGCTTTCACGCTCCCGCCTTGGCTTGCATCTCGCCGCGATGGCCGTCCTCTTCCTCGTGCTCGGTATCCTTGCCGGCAAGGTCGAGACGTGGCGCATGCCGAGCAACGTACTGGGAGCACAGGTGTCGACCAGGGTGACAGGCCGCGTCATTTCAGTCGAGCCGATGGCCAGTGGACGCACGCGGCTGACGCTCGACGTCATCGGTACTGAAAAGCCCAAGCTACGCTATCAGCCGGAGCGGGTGCGGCTTTCGGCTTTGGCAATGCCGGCCGAAATCCGCGCCGGGTCGATCGTTTCCGGCTATGCCCGGCTGATGCCGCCAGCCGGTCCGGTGCGGCCCGGCGGCTATGATTTTTCTTTCGAAAGCTATTTCGACGGGATCGGCGCGACTGGGTTCTTCATGGGCAAGCCGAAGCTTGAACCCCTGGAGAAGGTACCTGCATCGCTGCCCACTCGGCTGTCGGTGGCCGTCGAGACCGCACGCGAAACGATCGCGGATCGCATTCGCGCTTCGATTGGTGGGCCTGAGGGCGAGATCGCCGCGGCACTGATTGTCGGCGTGCGCGCCGGCATTCCGAACTCCGTCAACGAAGCCATGCGAAGGACGGGTATCTATCACATCATCTCGATATCCGGCCTGCACATGGCACTCGTCGCAGGAACCGTGATGTTACTGCTGCGCGGCGCTTTCGCGTTGTTTCCGGATTTCTCAGCGCGCCGGCCGGTCAAGAAATATGCTGCGTTCGCAGCCATTTGTTCGATTTCCGCATATCTCGCGATCTCCGGGGTGGTGGTCGCGGCGGAGCGTAGTTTCATCATGCTGTCGGTGATGCTGATTGCGGTGCTGTTCGACCGAGCGGCGCTGTCGATGCGCAACCTGGCCATCTCGGCGATGATCGTGATCCTGACCGCGCCGCATGAAGTGGTCGGTCCGTCTTTCCAAATGTCGTTCGCCGCGACTGCCGCCTTGATCGGCGCGTATGCGGCTTGGGCGCAACGGCGCGAAGTCATGCCTACCCCGGCACCGCTGGCACGCTCGTTCACCGGCTTTCTCGCGCACAAGTCGCTGATTGCGGTTGCTGGCATGGCTGCAACCTCGATCATCGCCGGCCTTGCCACGGCGCTGTTCGCGGTCTGGCATTTCCAGCGGGTCTCACCCCTGAGTTTGTTCGCCAACCTGGCGGTGATGCCAGTGGTTTCGTTTGTCATGCTGGCTGCCGTTCTCAGCGCGATTGCCATGCCGTTTGGCGCCGATGAACCGTTTCTCTATGCGATGGGCAAGGGACTGACGGTGATGATGGTGATCGCGGACTGGATTTCGCAGCGCTCCCCGGTCGACGGGGTTGGCCTTGTCTCGACGCAATCGGTGCTCTTCATTGCCGTGGCGCTTGCCATCGGTGCGATGGCGACGACATGGCTACGTTTGCTGGCATTGCCCTTTGTGCTGGCCGGTCTGATAGCGATGGGCAATGTAGAAACGCCCGATGTGTTGATCTCGGAGGACGCACGGCTCGTTGCCCTGCCAGTCGGCGATGACAAACTCGCTGTCAGCCGGGCACGACCCAATCCCTTCACGCTCGACAACTGGCGCCGGGCGCTCAACGTAGAGACGACGGTCTTGCCAGAAGATGTTTCGAGTGACGTCGAACTGACTGTCGAAAATGCACTCGACATGCCGCTTGGCACGCCATTCCTGTGCACTCGCCAGCTGTGCTTCGCTCGCCATCCATCTGGGGCTGTCGTGGTGACGACCGCTCGCATCGATGCAGCCAGATCGGCTTGCGGAGTCGCGGCACTCATTGTGATCGACGATGCGACCGCACCAGATCCCTGCAACGATCCGACTGTGGTGGTGGTCACCAAGCAGGATCTGGCCCGCGTCGGCAGTGCTGCGGTGCGCTTCGATTCCTTGCCAGATAAGCCGGCTAATATCTTGTTCGCGATCGATGCCAAAGATCGACCCTGGCATGTCCAGCGTGAATTTACGCGCGAGGCGAGGGGATTGCCGCCTCGCCTTGAAAACACGCCTAAATCCAAGCCCAAACCGTTGAACTCAAACCACCCCGCCCATTCAGACACACAATTTCCCGGAAAGTCTGTTTCCGGCAATCTGTAGTCGGCTAAATTTGTAGGGTGTCCGGTCTAATAGCGACGGATCAATCCGACCAGTTTACCTTGTACCTTGACCCGATCCGGTCCAAAGATTCGTGTTTCATAGGCAGGATTGGCTGCTTCCAACGCAATCGAGGCGCCCTTGCGACGGAAACGCTTGAGCGTCGCCTCTTCCTCATCGACCAATGCCACGACGATCTCGCCGGGATTGGCCGAATTGGCATTGCGGATGATGACCGTATCGCCATCGAAAATGCCGGCTTCGATCATGGAGTCGCCTTTGACTTCCAGGGCGTAGTGCTCGCCTCCCGAAATCATGTCCGGCGGTACGGAAATCGAATGGGTGCGGTGCTGGATCGCGTCGATCGGTACACCGGCAGCGATGCGTCCCATCACGGGGATGGAAACGGAAGCTGCGACGTCGTCGTCATTGCTAGGCGCCTGCAGGCGTTGCGGCTCCTTGGGTACAGAACGCCCCAGGCTGCCCTGGATGACCGCCGGAGAAAACTTCCTGGCTGCGTTAAGGCCGGGAGCAATCGAATCCGGCAACCGCAGCACTTCCAGCGCGCGAGCCCGGTTCGGCAATCGGCGGATGAAGCCACGTTCCTCCAGAGCAGTTATTAGCCTGTGGATTCCTGACTTGGAGGCCAGGTCCAGCGCCTCTTTCATTTCGTCGAAAGAAGGGGGGATTCCGCTTTCCTTCAGCCGTTCATGGATGAAGAGCAAAAGCTCATGTTGCTTGCGTGTCAGCATCGCCACCCTCCGTGGAACGGAACCGGAATCAGAAAAACAAACCCGGAACAAACACTATCTGTTCCATTTGTGTTCCGCAACCATTTAAAGTTTAATGAATTTGTTGACGCTTTGTTCAGCCTAGCAAGAAGCCAGGCTGTTCCCTGTTGCCATATCTCCCGTCGCAGAGCAGGCCGAAGGATGCTGCCCTACCCTTACTCGGCAAATAGATTCTCAGCCATGTAGTCCACGAAAACCCGTACTTTGGGCGAGAGATGGCGATTTGTCGGCCACAATATTCGGAACGTACCCGTTTCGCCGAGATAATCCGTCAGCAGCGATACCAACTTGCCTTCGGCCAGTTCTGCAGACACGGCGAACGGCGGCAGACAGGTGATACCGAAGGACCGTTCGGCGAGGTAGATCAGCGGCTCCAGCGTGCTGGCAACGGTGGTCACGGGAAGATCGAGTTTCAGGTCACAACCGCTGCGCACGAGGGGCCAGGGCTCGAGCCGCCCCGAATTCGCGTAACGATGGTGGAGACAGCGGTGCTTGAGCAGGTCCTCCGGCACTCTGGGCGTACCATGTTCGGCGAGATATTTCGGTGCCGCGACGAGTTTGTGCCGAAAAGTACCGAGTTTGCGGCTTATCAGGCGCGTGTCCCGGATGTCTCCGGTGCGGATCACCGCGTCAAAGCCCTCTTCGATGACGTCGACCAGCTGGTCTGTAAAATCAAGGTCGAGATTGATATCCGGATATTGTTCCATGAAGGCCGATATGGTCGGCATCAACAGCATGCCCGCGAGCGGGAGAGAGACGCGAAGCTGTCCTCGGGGGCTCGCCTGCGATCTCGCAAGCTGGATCTGCGCTTGCTCGTATTCCGATTGAATGCGCCGGCAGGTTTCGAGAAAGAAACTGCCTTCCTCTGTCAGAGCCATACTCCGCGTCGAGCGGTGAAAGAGGCGGGCGCCCATTTCGTTTTCGAGCCGCGCAATCGCCTTGCCGACGGCCGAGGCCGTAAGGCTGAGCCGGCGCGCGGCACCGATAAAGCTACCGGCTTCCGCAACCTGTACGAAGATACCGAGTGGTCCAAGCTTGTCCAATTGCGGAATTTTCTTCGTTATTGATGGGAGAGAATGGGCATTTATCTGCTCATCTGTCCTGAATATCCAGAGGTTGCCGCGGCAAGATCGCCGCAATCGTCAGATGGAGACACTCATGGACAAGCCTACCGCAGCCTTTTCTGCATCTCCTCAGTCAACGACTTTTGTCGTGAACGTCATTCACGCCCATCCAGGAAAGCAGGAGGAGGCGTTTGCTGTCATCCAGGATGTCGTGCACTACGTGGCAGAGCGCAAGGAAGGTTTTCTCTGGAGTACGCTCGCCAAGAGCACCGACGGCGAAACCGTCGTCAATGTCGAAGCAATCCACGGTGCCGGCAATGTCAGCGAGTTTTTCTCCGATCCTGTATTCCTGGAGAAATTCCGGAAGCTCGACACCGTATCGAGAAGCGAATTCCACACCTACACGGTCGATGACCTTGTCTTGCCGAAGCGCGCAGTGAAGTGATCGTCAGATGAACTGCCCGGGGCAGCACTGGATATCCAGTTGTACCACTGCCGCTGACAGCATCGAAAACAGGCGCACCCATCGCTTCAGGTGAGCCGAAAATATCCGGGAGCCAGCGGCGGACAGGAGTCTGAACAGCCCGAACAAAGTGACGTTGTCGGCTCCCGGTATTGTCTCAGAGACCGCATCCTCGGGTCTCGTTCGCACAAAGTCGCCGCAAGAAGACCTTAATTTATTTCGGAACGTGTATCTGCCAGCGACGGTCAGCGCAGCATCAATACGTTGCAGATGGAGCCGGCTTCTGCTGCCGCAGCGTGCGGCGCTCGAATGATCAAGCCGTTGGCCTCCGAGAGAGTCCGGAGCATCGAGGAATCCTGCACGCCAAACGGGGTAGCCCTCAATGTGTCGCCGTCGAGTTCGACCCGGGCACGGATGTAATCCTGACGGCGGTCATTGGCTCCCATGTTGGTGGCGAGCCGCGCTTCGCGGATGTTCTGGCTGAAAGGCCGTCCACCGAGTTGCGCCAGCAGGGGGTTCAGGAAGAGTTGCGAGCAGACCAGACTAGCGACGGGGTTGCCGGGCAGCCCGATGCAGCGGATTGCACCCATGCGGCCGAACATCAGTGGTTTTCCGGGGCGCATGGCGAGCTTCCAGAAATCCAGTGTCATGCCTTCACCGGTCAGGACCTCATGGACGAGATCATGGTCTCCGACAGAAGCACCACCCAGCGTGACGATCACGTTGGCGCCAGCCTCGACCGCCTGCCGTATTGCGGCGGCTATTGCTCCCCTGTTGTCGGGGGCGATGCCAAGGTCCAGTGCACGCGCACCGACGGACTGAGCTGCCGCTGCCACTCCATAGGCATTGGACGAGATGATCTGATCCGGCCCCGGCGTGCTACCAGGTGGAAGCAGCTCGTCGCCGGTGGCGATGATGGCCACCAGAGGGCGGCGCACCACGGCAACGGCCGGATGGTTGGCGGAAGCGGCAAGCGAGAGCGCGGCGGCGTCGAGAACCCGGCCCTTCTTGAGCAATACGTCACCGGCATTGAAGTCCAGGCCTTTGCGACGGACATTACGCCCCTCGGAAGAGGGCTCGTGAACCTCGATCGTGTCGTCGCCGAGGTCGCTTACGTTTTCCTGGATCACGATGGTATCGGCGCCGGTGGGCAGAGGTGCACCTGTAAAGACACGCACCGTCTCGCCGCTGCCGACTGTGCCCCGGAACGCACGGCCGGCTGGTGCGCTGCCGATCACCTTCAACCTGGCCGGCGTTGCTGCGACGTCGGCAGCTTTCGCTGCATAGCCATCCATGGCGGAAGCATCGAAAGGCGGCTGGGTGCGCAGCGCCGCCAGCGGGGCCGCCAGCACCCGGTCAAAGGCGTCCGCCAACGCTACGGTCTCGGCGCCAAGCGGTTCGGCATCGCTCAGCAGCCGCTGTAACGCTTCTTCGACCGGAACCAGCGACATCAGGCGCCCGCCTTGTAGTCTCCGGACTTCCCGCCGGTTTTTTCCACCAGCCTTATGCCGGAGATGGTCATTGCGCGATCCACTGCCTTGGCCATGTCGTAGATGGTGAGACAGGCGACCGAAGCGGCTGTGAGCGCCTCCATCTCGACGCCGGTCTTTCCGGTGACGCGGGCAAGTGCCGTGACCTTCAGGCCAGGCAAGGCGTGGTCCGGTTCGATATCGAGTGAAACCTTGGTCAACAGCAGGGGATGACAGAGCGGGATCAGCTCATGCGCCTTCTTTGCGGCCATAATCCCAGCGATGCGGGCAGTCCCCAGCACATCGCCCTTCTTGGCATTTCCGTCGAGGATCATGGCCAGTGTCGCAGCCTGCATCGAAACACAACCTTCGGCCACCGCTGTGCGCACCGTCTCGGCCTTGTCGCCGACATCGACCATGTGCGCCTCGCCCTGCGCACCAAGATGGGTGAGGGCGTTCCTGGACATCTTCAGACGGCCTCGGCTCTGGCATCGAGGCCGAGCAATTCGCGCGTTGCCGCTGTCACGTCGGCCTGCCGCATCAGGCTCTCGCCGACGAGGAAGGTGCCGATGCCGCTTTTTTCCATGCGGCGGCAGTCGTCATGGGTGAAGATGCCGCTTTCGCTGACCAGCAAGCGATCGGCCGGCACCATCGCCGCCAGCCGTTCTGAGGTTTCGAGACTGGTCTCGAACGTGCGCAGGTTGCGATTGTTGATGCCGAGGAGGCGCGACCTGAGTTTCAGCGCGCGCTCGGTCTCTTTCTCGTCATGCA
Organism: Mesorhizobium sp. NPDC059025; assembly: GCF_042739655.1. Taxonomy (NCBI): domain Bacteria; kingdom Pseudomonadati; phylum Pseudomonadota; class Alphaproteobacteria; order Hyphomicrobiales; family Phyllobacteriaceae; genus Mesorhizobium; species Mesorhizobium sp. NPDC059025. Next base: position 712,450 of record NZ_JBHYIM010000001.1, read on the forward strand.
CCTCGACCAGCGCGTCCATGCCGAGCGAAAAAGCGGTATCCTCGAGCTCCGCGGCCAGGCGATCATCGACACTTGCCATGATGATGAGGATCGCGTCGGCGCCCCAGGCGCGCGCTTCGTAAACCTGGTAGGGATCGAACAGGAAGTCCTTCCGCAATGCCGGGAGAGCAACAGCCTCGCGGGCCGAGGTCAGGAACTCCGGCGCGCCCTGGAAAGATGGTGAATCGGTCAGCACCGACAGGCAGGCAGCACCGCCGGCCTGGTATGCCTTCGCGAGGACCGGTGGGTCGAAGTCGGCGCGGATCAATCCCTTGGACGGGCTTGCCTTCTTGATCTCCGCGATCAGCGCAAAGGCGCCGGCAGCGCGCTTGGCTTCGAGTGCGGCCAGGAAACCGCGCGGACGGTCGGCATCGGCGGCACGTGCCTTGATCTCGGCGAGCGGCAGGAGCGCCTTGGCAGCGGCAATCTCTTCGCGCTTGTAAGCTTCGATCTTGCGCAGGATATCGGCCATTGTCGTCGGTCCTGACCTATTCGTTGGAAACCTTGACCAGCGTTTCCAGCACTGCCCTGGCCTTGCCGGAGTCGATGGCTGTCGCGGCCTGTTTCACTCCGTCTTCCAGGGTTGCCGCCCTGCCAGCCACCACCAGGCCCGCACCGGCGTTCATCAGCACAGTATCACGATATGCCCCCGGCGCGCCGGAAAGCAGCTTGCGCAGGGCCTCTGCATTGTAGTTGGCATCACCGCCGCGCAGGTCCTGTTTGGTATGGCGTTTCAACCCGACCATCTCCGGCGTCAGCTTGAAGGTGCGGATTGCGCCGCCAACCAGTTCAGCCACGTCGGTCTCGCCGGTGGTGGTGATTTCGTCATAGCCGTCGCCGTGCGCCACCCAGGCGTGGTCGGCACCCAGTGCCTTCAACGCCTCCGCTACCGGGACGATCCATTCCGGCGCGAACACGCCGACCATCTGGCGGCCGACGCCTGCAGGATTGGAGAGGGGCCCAAGCAGGTTGAAAATCGTGCGGGTGCCAAGTTCGCCGCGCACCGGGCCGACATGTTTCATGGCTGGATGATGTGAGGGCGCGAACATGAAGCCGACGCCAGCCCTGGCAATGCAATCACCGATCGCTTCGGGCGTGAGGTCGATCTTGATGCCGAGGCCGGTCAACACGTCGGCCGAACCAGTCTGTGAGGAGAGGCCACGATTGCCATGCTTGGCCACTGGAACGCCGGCGCCTGCGACGACGAAAGCGGATGCGGTCGAAATGTTGAGCGAATGCGAACCGTCCCCGCCGGTGCCGACGATATCGACCGCGCCGGCTGGGGCCTCTACGCGCAGCATCTTGTCGCGCATGGTTGCGACCGCGCCGGAAATCTCGCTGACGGCTTCGCCACGCACGCGCAGCGCCATCAGGAAGCCGCCGATCTGGCCTGGCGTTGCATCGCCCGACATGATGATGTCAAAGGCTTCGCGCGCTTCCTCGAAGGACAGTATATTGCCCGCCGCAACCTTGGCGATATGAGGCTTCAGAGCACTCATCGGATCTGCTGAGCCTGCTCTATCGCCACCTGGTCAACCTTGACGCTGAACTGCGACTGCAGCTGTGCGACCATTTCTTCCAGCAGGTCATCGGACATGCCGGACGCGAAGGACTTCCTGACGTCGTCGGGAACCGCCGAGGCGTCGGCGGCCGCTGGCTCGAACACTTCCGCCACCTTGAACAGGATCTTGGCGGTACCTGTCGGGGCAGAGACGATGCCGGAGCCACCTTCGGCGACGGCAAAGGCAGCCGTGGTGCCTTCCTTGCCAAAGTCGGCATCGTCGGCTTCACGCTTCAAGCCGCGCTTGGTCTGCTTTTCGAGCTTGAGTTCGCCGGCGACGGTATCGAGGGTGGCTCCTGCCTTGACGCGCTTTTCCAGCTCGTCCGCCTTGGCGGCAAGCCGCTTCTCAGCTTCGGCCTCGGTCCAGTCCGCGACTACCTTCTGCCGCACTTCATCCAAGGTGCGATCACGAGCCGGCGTGACGCCGTTCAATTCGTAAAAGACATAGCCATTGTCGGCGGTGGTCAGCCCCTCATTCTCGATGCCCTGTTCGGCGTCAAATACAGCGCGGATCAGGGACACCGATTCCGGAAGGCCGTTTACGACCGTCCCGTCCGGCCGCTGGCCAGTCCGGTCGATGGCCTCGATCGGGACCACCTTCAACTTCAGCTTGTCGGCGGATTCCTGCATGGTGGAGCCGCCAGCACGCGCATCCTCATAGGAATCGTGTGTATCGAGCAGGATGCGGCTCGCTTCGTTGACGGCCAGTTCCTTGCGGATCTGGTCGGATACTTCGGCGACCGACTTCACCACTTCCGGCTTGATTTCGGTGACGCGGAGCAAGACCGGGCCAAAGGCACCCTTGACGACCGGGCTTACTTCATTGGCCTTGAGTGCGAAGGCGGCTTCCGCCACAGCTTTGTCGGCGATCTTGTCCTTGGCCAGCGTTCCAATCAGCGTGTCGGCGGGTGTCTTGCCTTCGGCAGTCACCAGCTTGTCGAAAGTCGCGCCGCTGCGCAGCGAATCGAATGCCGCGGTTGCAGCTTCCGGTGACTTGAAGACGAGCTGTTCGATCGTGCGGGTCTCGGGTGTCGTGTAGCGGGCCTTGTTCTTCTCGTAGTCGTCCTTGATCTGCTGCTCGGTCACCGCGGAGAGGTCCATGATGTCCTCGGGCTCAAGGCGGACATAGGAGAACTTCCGGTATTCGGGGGCGGCATATTTCTTCTTGTTGGCCTCGAAATAGGCGTTCAGATCGCTGTCGGACGGCGCCGGGATCGGCTCGACCAGCGACTTCGGCAGGACCAGGTAATCGATGGTGCGGTCTTCTCCGCGGTAAAGCGCGACAGCCTTCAGGAACGTATCCGGCGCCTGCATGCCGTCGGAGACAGCTTCGACGATCTGCTGGCGGGTCGCCACCTGCACGCGGTTCTTCAGATAGTCTTCCGGCCGCATGCCGATCTGCCGCAGCACATAGTCGAACAGGCGGCGGTCGAACTGGCCGTTGCCGCCCTTGAAGGCTGGATCGTCACGTGTGAGTTCGGCAACACGATCCTCGGAGAGGCCAAGACCAAGCTTGCGGGCCTGCTCATCCAGCACCGCGCCCGAAACAAGTTGCACGAGCACGCGGTTGTCGACGCCAAGCGCCTTGGCCTGTTCCCGCGTTAGCCGCTGGCCGAACTGCTGTGACATGACATTGAGCTCGCGATCGTAGGCGAGGCGATATTCCGTGACGGAAACGGACGTGCCTCCCGTCGTCAGCACGCTGTGGTGCCCGGCGATCGTGCCCATCATGCGGCTGGAGATGCCCCAAACAGCGAAGCTGACCACCAAGAGGGAGAGCAGGGCTTTCGCGACCCAGGTTCCCGCCGCGCTTCGCAATGTAGAGAGCATGATGATGTCCGTATTTGAAGTAAGCCAAGCGCAATAGCGTCCTTCAAGCCTACTGTCGATTGCTTTGTGGCCTGTTTTTGGTAGGGAAGGCGCGAACAGAACGATCGGAGAACCGCAGAATGACGCCAGGTATACGTCCCCTTGTGGCAGGCAACTGGAAGATGAACGGAACCGGCGCTTCGCTTGGTGAACTGCGTTCGATCGGCCATGGCTTCATGAGCGGCCTGGACACGGAAGCCGATGCGCTTGTCTGCGTCCCGGCGACGCTGCTTTCGCGTGCTGCCGAGGCGGTTGCAGGCACTCCGGTCAAGGTTGGCGGCGAAGATTGCCACGCCAAGGAAAACGGTGCGCATACCGGTGATATCTCAGCGGAGATGCTGAAGGACGCTGGTGCCAGCCATGTCATCGTCGGGCATTCCGAGCGTCGCACCGACCATGGTGAGGACGATGCAACCGTCCACGCCAAGGCGGAAGCGGCCTGGCGCGCCGGTCTTGTCGCGATCATCTGCATAGGCGAGACCCGCGAGCAGCGCGAACAGGGTGCCACACTCGATATCCTTTCCCGTCAGGTAGCCGGTTCGGTACCGGCGAGTGCTACGGCCGTGAATGCTGTCCTGGCCTACGAGCCAGTGTGGGCGATCGGCACCGGCCTGACGCCGACAAGCGGTGATGTCGCCGAAGCACATGCTCATATCCGTGCGAAACTTACCGAAAAGCTCGGCGCAGTCGAAGCGGCGAAGATTCGCATTCTTTATGGCGGTTCGGTCAAACCTTCCAATGCGGTCGAGTTGCTGGGCGTTGCCAATGTCGACGGTGCGCTGGTCGGCGGCGCCAGCCTCAAGGCCGCCGACTTTCTCGGCATCGCCGAGGCGTATCGGAGCCTCTAGGGACGCGGTCGGCGGTTGCAAAGGCGACCCCGATCCCCATATTCGGGTGCCGGGCTTGGAAATGCCACGAAAGCATTGTATGAGCCGCCACCTGTTCACCGGTCGCCGCTGGTGTCCGCGCCAGTTTTGCCAAGGTAGACAATGCAAACCGTCCTGATCGTCATCCATCTCATGATCGTGCTCGCGCTTGTCGGCGTGGTGCTTCTGCAACGCTCGGAAGGCGGCGGTCTCGGCATCGGTGGTGGTTCGGGTTTCATGACCGCGCGTGGTGCGGCCAACGCGTTGACGCGGGCAACCGCGATCCTGGCAGCGGCTTTCTTCGCCACGTCGCTCATCCTTTCGATCTTCGCTCGTTATGGCGGCAAGCCGACCGACTTCCTGGATCGTGCTCCGATCACGCAGCAGACAGGCGGCAAGGGTGTCCTCGACCAGCTTCCCGGCAACACGACGCCGGCTGCACCGGCCGGCAATACGGCTCCGACCCCGCCGTCGGGTGATGCCGCCAAGCCGCAGTCGACGCAGCCTGCCGCACCTGCCAACGATGCTGCCGCTCCTGCGGCCAACGGCACGACGGCTCCCGCAGCGCAGCAGCCCGCCCAGCCGCAGGTTCCAAACCAGTAAGAATTGGACGCAAGGCTTTCCGTGATGAACACCCGCCAGGCCGACCGGTCCGGCGGGTGTTTTCGTTTTTGGCGACGACTTGTCCTCAAGGCGTAAGCCTTTCGAGGGTCTATCCAGAGTTTAAAGGTCCTACTAGGCTCCGTGCAGTTCGTCCCCGAGGAGCCAGATAATGCCAAGCAGCATCAAGGAGATGATGGCGACCGCGAATGCGGCGGTGCCGAAGATCACTGCGGACGAGGCCCGAAAATTGATTGCCAGCGAGAATGCCTTGGTCGTTGACGTGCGTGACGCGCCGGAAGTCCTGGCCAGCGGCAAGATCAAAGGTGCAATCAACATCTCGCGTGGCATGCTGGAGTTCCGCGCCGACGCGGATACGCCCTATCACAACGCGGAGCTTCGTAAGGATCGGCCGATCATTCTCTATTGCGCCTCGGGTGGGCGCTCGGCCCTGAGCGGCAAGGTGCTCAAGGATATGGGCTACCAGCGGATTTATAATCTCGGCGGTTTCAAGGATTGGGCCGACGGCGGCGGCGATGTTGAATCGGTTGCATAGCCGGAGTGCCGTGCTCGCCGAACGCCTGAAATCTGCCACCCCTTGTCGGAATTACGGTTCATCGTGCGTCCTTGGTGAAACCCGTCAGGAGGCAGGAGATGGGACAACTTCTCGACACATCCTTTGATGCGCAGATACGCAAAAGCGCGACCAAAGGCGGCTGGACCTATATCATCTGGCCGCATTCGGCTGAGTTTTTCGGGACGCGAGGGCTGGTGAAGGTTCGCGCAACCGTTGATAGTGTTGCGTTCCAGAGCTCGTTCATGGCGCTTGGCGATGGCAATCACAAACTGCCGCTCAAGGCCAGTCTTCTCAAAGCGATTGGCAAGCGTGCCGGCGATTGGGTTGCGATCTCGTTGAGCGAACGCCTGAATTGAGCGGGGCCTGCGATCCGGCGGGATCCTGTTGTCCCGATTGGGCACAGTTGCCGAGAAAGTAACCTTCGGTGCGGCACAGTAACACTATTACCTGTTGTTCCTGGAACACAGTTGGCGCAAATGCGATGCCATCACGAAGATTCGATCTTGTACCGTGGGCAAAGGCGCTTGAGCGGTCCCCACCTGTTCGATTATAGCGAAATTGCGGCAATTGCGGTGCCTTGAGGGCGCCGCCTGTTGCCGTGGGCAACACGATTCTTCTGGACGGAACTTCGCCATGCGGCTTCGCAGTTTCATTCTCGCCGGCCTTTGCGCCGCGCTCACCTTCGGTGCGCCTGCCTATGCGGCGGCACCCGCCAACCCAAAGGCAACCAAGGCTGACACCGCCAAGACCAAGAGCGCGGCTGTCGAGCTGAAGCAGCTCAAGAAGAAAAAGAAACCGACCGATGCTGACCTCGCTCGTATCGAGGATCTCGAAAAGCAGGTTCAGGTCGAGCGTGCCCTCGCCAAGGAAAAGGCGCTTGAGGCTCGCAAGATGGCGATGCGCGAAGCCGCCAAGGTCAAGGCCGAAGCAGCTCGCCAGGAGTTCCTGACCAAGAAGGGCCAGAAGCCGGTCATCCAGTCGGCTGAACCCGTGGAAGATGCCAAGCAGGCAAAGAAGCTGGTCAAGCTCGAGCTTGCCAAGCCGATCGAACCGATGCCGGCGGTCGTCGAGGAGCCTTTGACGTTCGAGGCCGAGGACGTCGTTGCCAATGGCAACAATGGTGAATTGCGCAGCGAGCCGCGTGCCGGCGAAGTCCGTCCCCGTAACAACAACGGCCTGTTTGCCGGTCTGTTCGGCGGCAATGCCGGTTCATCGTCGATGTCCATGCTGCCGCAGACGCGTGCGCTGGATGCGGTCATGGATAAGAAGTCGGCCAAGAAGCCGTTCAAGGTGAAGCCGGAATATGAGCCGCAGGAGGTGACGTTCACCGGCTATGAACCTGGCACGATCGTCATCAACACGGCGGAGCGCCGTCTCTATCTCGTTGAGTCCTGGTCAACCGCCCGTCGTTATGCGATCGCGGTCGGCAAGGAAGGCCTGCAATACAAGGGCGACACCACCGTTGGCGACAAGCAGGAGTGGCCGCGCTGGATTCCGACAAAGGACATGCAGGAGCGTGAGCCGAAGAAATACGGCCAGTACAAGGACGGCATGCCCGGCGGCGGCTTGAATCCGCTCGGCGCGCGCGCCATCTATCTCTACGATGGCAAGAAGGATACGCACTTGCGCATCCATGGCACGATTGCTCCGCAGACGATCGGCACCAGCTCTTCCAACGGCTGCTTCCGCATGATCAACGATCACGTCATCGAGCTTTACAACCGCGTCAAGATGGGCACCAAGGTCGTCGTCCTGTAACGCGGTACGAACAAGTGGCGGAAGGGCCGGCTCCAGCCGGCCCTTTTGTTTTGGCTGCAGCCCGGCCAAGCGAGTAGTTCCGGGAAAAACCACGCGCGGCGGTTTTTCCACTGGCGGAATCGATCAGGCCGCGCTAAGCGATGGTTCCCATGGCGCGATATGTATTCATCACCGGCGGCGTGGTTTCTTCCCTTGGAAAAGGCATAGCCGCAGCGGCTCTCGGAGCCCTGTTGCAGGCGCGCGGCTACCGCGCGCGCATCAAAAAACTCGACCCCTATCTCAATGTCGATCCCGGCACGATGTCGCCTTACCAGCACGGTGAGGTGTTCGTGACGGACGATGGCGCCGAGACCGATCTCGATCTCGGCCATTACGAACGCTTCACCGGTCGTTCAGCGAACCAGAACGATAACATCACCACCGGTCGCATCTACAAGAACATCATCGAACGCGAACGGCGCGGCGACTATCTCGGTGCCACCGTGCAGGTCATTCCGCACGTGACCGACGAGATCAAGAACTTCGTGCTCGACGGCAACGAGGACTATGACTTCGTGCTGTGCGAAATCGGCGGCACGGTGGGCGACATCGAAGCGATGCCGTTCCTGGAAGCCATCCGTCAGCTCGGCAACGATCTGCCGCGTAACAATGCTGTCTACGTGCACCTGACGCTGATGCCTTACATTCCGGCTGCAGGTGAATTGAAGACCAAGCCGACGCAGCACTCGGTCAAGGAACTGCGTTCCATCGGCATTGCGCCCGATATCCTCCTGGTGCGTGCCGACCGGTCGATCCCGAAGGAAGAGCGCCGCAAGCTGTCGTTGTTCTGCAATGTGCGCGAGTCGGCCGTCATCCAGGCGCTTGACGTCGGACATATCTACGACGTGCCCATGGCCTATCACAATGAAGGACTGGACACGGAAGTGCTCGCCGCCTTCGGCATCGAACCTGCGCCGAAGCCACGCATGGAGCCGTGGCAGGGCGTGGCGGAACGCATCCACAATCCGGAAGGCGAGGTTACCATCGCCATCGTCGGCAAGTATACCGGGCTCAAGGATGCCTATAAGTCGCTGATCGAGGCGCTGTCGCATGGTGGCATGGCCAATCGCGTCAAGGTCAAGCTCGACTGGATCGAAAGCGAAGTCTTCGAGAGGGAAGATCCTGCGCCGTTCCTGGAGAAGGTGCATGGCATCCTGGTGCCGGGTGGCTTTGGCGAGCGTGGCTCGGAAGGCAAGATCCTGGCTGCCAAATTCGCCCGTGAGCGCAAGGTACCGTATTTCGGTATCTGTTTCGGCATGCAGATGGCGTGCATCGAGGCGGCTCGTTCGCTGGCCGGCATCGAAAACGCCTCGTCGACGGAATTCGGTGCCACCAAGGAGCCGGTCGTTGGCCTGATGACGGAATGGCTGAAGGGCAACATGCTGGAGAAGCGGCAGTCGGCCGGCGATCTCGGCGGCACGATGCGGCTCGGTGCTTATGACGCGCGTCTTGAAGCGGGCTCCAAGATCGCCGAGATCTATGGCGATACCGATATTTCCGAGCGCCATCGCCACCGCTACGAAGTCAACATCGACTACAAGCAGCGACTGGAAGACTGCGGGCTGGTCTTTGCCGGCATGTCTCCCGATGGGGTGCTACCCGAGACGGTCGAGTATCCCGACCATCCCTGGTTCATCGGCGTGCAGTACCATCCGGAATTGAAGAGCCGTCCGCTCGATCCGCATCCGCTGTTTGCCTCCTTCATCGAGGCGGCGGTCGAACAGAGCCGCATGGTCTAAGACAAGGGTAGGGCGGTGCGGACCTATATTGCGCTGCTCTATTCCATTGTGCTGACACCGCAGCGGCGCGTCGTGATGGCCGATCTCAAGGCGATGGCCGAGGGGCTGGGGTATACCAACACGCGCACGCTCGCCGCCAGTGGCAACCTGGTGTTCGATGCACCGGAAACGTCGATAAGCGAACTGGAGAACCGACTGGAGGCGGCATTTCCCAATGCCTTCGGTCGGCATGTCGACATCATCGTGCGCGATGCGGCCGGCTGGCCGGCATTTGCAGCGGGCAATCCGTTTCCGAAGGAGGCAGCCGCGACGGCGGACCAGGTCGCTGTTCGTGTCATGCGTCAGCCGGTGCCCGAATCGGCGGTCGACGCGCTCAGGTCTCATGCGGCGCCGGACGAGAAGATCGCACTGGTGAATGGCGACATCTGGATCGTCTTTTCACGGGAGAGACCGAATTCGCGGCTGCTCGGTGCAGTCGGCCACAAGCGGCTTGGCATCGGCACCTCGCGCAACTGGAACACGGTGCGCAAGCTGGCCGAGATGGTAGAGCTGTAAGCTCTAGCTTACTGTTGATGGCCCAATGATCCGCGTCAGTTCGGAATGAGCGGCGCGCTCTTGCGAACGCGCCGCCGTTGCTTGTCGCGTCAGGCTCTTGCTGGTACCCGGACCGAGCCTGAGCGCAGGACATAGTAGATGATACCGGCGATCGCGACGCCGAAGAACCAGCCATAGACACCCCACCATGACGGTAGCCAGTCGGTGAAATTGGGCAGGATCGACGAGAAGATGGCGCCTATGCCCGCGGCGATGAAGGCATTGACATGCCAACCACCCTGGAACCGGAATTCTCCGTCCTCGCGGTACAGGGCTTCGACGTCGACCTCACCTTTCCGGATCAGGTAGTAGTCGACCATCATGACACCGAAGATCGGTCCCATGGTGGCGCCGATGATGCCGACAAACGACGCTGCACTGCCTTCCCAAGGGGCGAACGGGTAGAGCACCAGGGCGATCAGGGCTGCGATGTAGCCGCCTTTCTTGAAATCGATCTGCTTCGGGAAGACGTTGGCGAAATCGAAAGCCGGCGAGACAAAATTCGCCACCACATTGATGCCAAGCGTGGCCACGGCGAAGGTCAGTGCTGCCAGCAATGCCAGGAACCAGCTGTCGAACTTGGCCGAGATCTGGTCGGGATGCAGCAGAACTTCACCATAGACATCGTAGGCGGCAATGGTGGTTACACCCGCAACCAGTGAGAACAGGATAAGGTTGACCGGCAGCCCCCAGATGTTGCCCTTGCGCAGGGCTGCCTTGTCTGGCGCGTAGCGGGCGAAATCGCAGAAATTCAGGTAGAGCGCCGAGAAGTAGGTAACCCAGATGGCGGCTACGCCGAACAGCGCCGTCCACGAGCCTGGATCGCCCGGAATGCCGGCGTCCTTGGTCTTTTCGCGCAGGACATCAAGCGGGATGTCGCTCGTGAAGGCGAATTTGCCCGACTTTACACAAAGATAGACGGCCAGGATCAGCATCATCACCCACACCGCCGGGCCAGCCCAGTCCTGGAACCGGCGAACAGTCTCCATGCCTTTCTGGATAATGAGCAACTGCAGCGCCCAGATCACGAAAAAGCAGATTACCTCCAGCGTCGAGTGGCCGAGCATGTGGCTGTTCTGGTGGAAGGCAAGCATGCTTTCGTTGCGGATAAGCAGGGCGACGATGGCGCCGGAAGCCGCGGCAGTCTGCGCGCCATACCAGAAGCAGGCAACGATGGCGCGCACCAGCGCCGGTATGTTGGCGCCCCAGATGCCAAAGGACGCACGCGCCAGAACCGGGTAAGGTACGCCGGTCTTGACCCCGGCATAACCGACCATGTTCATCAGCGCGTATATGATGAGCGAGCCGATGCCGATCGCGACGACGAAATTGAGAAACCCGCCGCAGAACAGAAACAGGCTGGCAGCGAGGTAGTAGCCCCACAGGCTGTGGACGTCGGACGTCCAGACGTTGAAGATCGAAAACGGTCCCCAGTTACGGACCTTGGCAGGCGCGAGGTCCTCGTTGTAGAGATTGGGTGAAGCACCGGGTATGGTCATAGCAGTCCCCTCTCATGACCTTATTTTTTGCGGAAAGGTTATGCCTGCCGCAGGGGAAGGGGAAGAAACCGATTTGCCGGTTTTCCCGAAAAAGACATTCAACGAGAAAAGGGCTTCACGCCGGCCATTTCGATTTGAGCATGCCAGCAGCGAGTCGGTATCTGTTGCGCGGTTGGACCAGGCGGGGACTTGCAAATGACGGTTGCGCAGGATGGCCGCATGGCGCTGGAGACTTGGTCTTCAGGCGATATCGACATCCTCGAACGCTGCAACACGATCGAGGCCAAGCGTTATATCGGCGGCCCGGAAACGCCGGAAAAACTGCTCGATCGTCACCGGCGCTATCTGGAAAAGGCTGTTGCGGGCGAAACCCGGATGTTCCGTATTTCCTATGATGGGCTTGGTGCCGGGTCGATCGGCTATTGGGAGCGGATGTGGCGCGGTGACCTTGTCTACGAAACCGGCTGGGCGGTGGTGCCCGGTCTGCAGGGGCACGGGATCGCAGGCAAGGCGACAGGCTTGCTGATCAATGTGCTGCGTGGTGAGCGCCGGCATCGCTATCTGCACGCCTTTCCGGCACCTGAAAATCCCGCCTCCAACGCCATCTGCCGCAGGCTCGGTTTCGAGCTGATGGGCGAATGCGACTTCCAGTATCCGCCGGGCAATGCGATGCGCAGCAATGATTGGCGGCTTGATCTGCAGGCTCGCACCTGATTTGGCGATGGCGAAGGGAGCTCAGAAGAGCGGTCTCAGCGTCATCTCCAGCCCCAGCAACAGCAAGCCGAGCAGGAATATCCTGCGGAACAATACTTGGCTGATCCTGCCCCGCAAGACCTGCCCGAACCACATGCCGGCAAGCGCCGGCAAAACGGCGAGCGCTGATAATGCAAGGTTTTCAGTTCGGAACACGCCGCGTGCCGCCAGTCCTGCCGCCAGGGCTAATGTCGAAACGGTGAACGACAGGCCCAGGGCCTGTACCAGATCGTCTTTTCCCAGCCGAAGCGCCTGCAGATAGGGTACGGCGGGAATGACGAAAACGCCGGTGGCACCGGCAATCAGGCCGGTGACCGCGCCGACAAGCGGCGACAGCAGGCGCTCCAAACGCTTGCTTACGCTGAGCTGACGCGCCAACAGCGTGTAGGCCGAATAGAGAACGAGAATGATGCCGAGTGCCGTGCTTGTCAGGGAGGTGTCGCCTTCGGCAAGCCATGACGCGCCAAGCATCGTTCCCACCACAATCGCCAGCATCATCGCCCAAAGCCTGCGGATGAGCAGGGTGACATTCGGTCCCGCCAGCAGCTGCCAGATATTGGTGAGGGACGAGGGAATGATCAACAGACTGGCCGCTGCCAGAGGTGAAACGAGCGCCCCCAGCACACCCATCGCCACCGTTGGCAGGCCCATGCCGGTTACGCCCTTGACGAGACCGGCAACGAAGAATGTCACGGCGACCGCGACGACCAGGGGAAACGAGAGATCAAACACGGATAGCGAAAAGCGGCGTCTGGTCGATCATATCCGGTTCCCTCGTTCGGCGCAGCTGTGTGCCCGGTGAACCCTCACCGGGCTGGGACAGCAGGTTTCAAGATAATGGGTTGTCCCATTCAATGATTTCATCGTCGTCGAAGCGTCGAAGGCATCCGCGGTAGAGCTTGTTCTGCCCGGAATGTTCCCCACCCGTCATGCGGATGACGCAGGATCATGGCAGGGACTCTCCCGTTCTAAGAGCCATTTTCCTTGAACCGGCAGTCGGAATGATGCACACCGCCGCCAACATGCAGCGACCAGTCCATCCGCTCGATCACATCGTTTTGCCGACGGCGACGCTCGAAAGCGCCGAGGCGCGCCTTGCCTTATTGGGATTCACCGTCGCGCCGCGCGGCATTCATCCCTTCGGTACCGAAAACTGCTGCGTCTACCTTGCGGACGGTACCTTCCTGGAGCCGCTCGCCGTGGGGGACGCCGAAATAGCGGCGCAAGCGATCATGGCTGGCAATGTCTTCGTGGCTCGCGATCACACGTATCGCGAGGATCATGGTGCTGAAGGATTTTCGGCGATCGTCTTCGGCACTGACGATGCCGACCACGATCACCGTGCCTATGTCGAGGCCGGCATTTCGGCAGGTGAGAAGCTCGATTTCTCGCGCCCATTCACCGATCGTTCCGGCAAGAGTGATACGGTTTCGTTCAGGCTTGCCTTCGCATCGGGGCGCGACACGCCCGACGCCTTCGTCTTCGCCTGCCAGAGGATCAATGCGCCCAAGGTGGATCGTGCCGCCTTGCAGGCGCACGCCAACGGCGCCGCCGCCATCCATGGCATCGTGGCTGTAAGTGACGATCCAGCCGGGCAGCAGGCTCTCCTGGCAAAGGCCGCCGGCTGTGGCATGGCTTCGGCGCAGGCAAATGGTCTGTTGGCTTTGCCGAATGCCGATGTCCTGCTCATGCGACCTGACGAATTCGAGGCAGAATTCGCGATCGGTGCCGGCGGGCGCACGGCGCTCCGTTTCGCCGCCGTGATTTTCGCCGTGCCAGATCGTGCCACGACAGAACGACTGCTTGTTTCGGCAGGCATCAAGCACCATTTGCAGGGCGGCCGGCTTGTCGTGCCGCCCGCGCCGGGCCAGGGTGCAGCCTTCATCTTCGAGGATCTGAAATGACCAAACCCAATGCCAAGGTGACTGTCGGGCAGACGCTGTTCGCCAATGATGCGCCGCTGTCGCTGATCGCCGGGCCGTGCCAGTTCGAATCGCGCCAGCATGCCTTCGACATGGCAGGTGCGTTGAAAGAACTGACGGGAAAGCTTGGTATCGGCTTCGTTTACAAGTCCTCCTTCGACAAGGCCAATCGCAGTTCGCTGGGCAGCACGCGGGGCGCGGGGCTGGAAGCGGCGTTGCCGGTCTTCTCGGAGTTGCGCAAGGAACTTGGCGTGACGATCCTGACGGATATCCACACCGAGGATCAGTGTGCGATCGTGGCGCCGCATGTCGACGTGCTGCAGATCCCGGCATTCCTGTCGCGCCAGACGGATCTGCTTGTTGCCGCCGCCAGGACCGGCAAGGTCGTCAATGTGAAGAAGGGGCAATTCCTCGCTCCCTGGGACATGAAAAACGTCGTGACCAAGCTGACCGATTCAGGCAACCCGAACGTACTGGTGACGGAGCGCGGGGCTTCGTTCGGCTACAACACGCTGGTTTCCGATATGCGGGCCCTGCCGATCATGGCCGATATCGGCGCGCCGGTGATCTTCGATGCCACCCACTCGGTGCAGCAGCCAGGCGGGCAGGGCGCCACGTCTGGCGGCGAGCGTCGCTTCGTGGAAACGCTGGCCCGGGCAGCCGTGGCTGTCGGCGTGGCTGGTGTCTTCATCGAGACGCATGAAGATCCCGACAATTCGACCTCCTCGGACGGCCCCAACATGGTGCCGTTCAAGGACATGCCGGCACTGCTGGAAAGGCTGATGGCGTTCGACAAGGTGGCCAAGGCCTGACGGAAGGCTCGGCAAGACTACCTTTGCTTGCGAGGCGTATTTCCCGGTTGTAGGCTTGCCGGGCAAATTGGCTCGTCGTCAGGAGTAGGACATGTCCGTCGCCCGCGTTACCGAGATCACCGCTTCCTCCAAGAAAAGCTTTCAGGATGCCATTGAGAAAGGCGTCGAACGCGCCTCCAAGACGCTCAAGAACGTCGAGGGCGCCTGGATACAGGACCAGAAGATCGTGGTCGAGGGCGGCAAGATCGTTGCCTACCGCGTCAACATGAAGGTCACCTTCATTCTCGCGGACTAGCACGCCTGGCTGGAACAACGCTTCCTCATTGATGCGGCTCGCACGGAAGCTATGCTCGCATTGGAACCAGAATCCGATGGGAGTGGAAAATGGTTGCGGCGTTTCCGGTTTTCGATCTTTCCCGTTTTGAGCAGGCGGATGTCGCCGGCCGCAAGGCGCTTGGTCGTGAGGTCGACGAAATCTGCCGTGCCACGGGTTTCCTGGCGGTCAGCGGGCATTCGGTTCCGCAGGCCGTGATCGATGCCGTATGGTCGAAGGCACGGGCCTTCTTCGATCAGTCTGCCGAAATGAAGGAAAAGGTGAGGGCTCCCTATCCGGGCTACCCTTATGGCTACCTTGGCTCGGGTGCCGAGGCCCTGGCAAAATCCAAGGGAGCCGACACGCCGCCGGATCTCAAGGAGAGTTTCAACGGCGGTCCGCTCTCGGTTCCGCAGGGGCTGACGGATCCGCAGGCGCTGGCTTTCTGTTATGCCGAAACAATCTGGCCGGAATCTCCGGACGGCTTCGTCGATGCCTGGAAGGCATATTATGCGTCGATGGAGGATCTTGCCGCACGGATCATGCGTGTGTTCGCCGTCGCGCTCGACCTGCCGGAAGACCATTTCCAGCCGATGATCGATCGGCCGATCAGCGCCCTGCGTGCGCTCAATTATCCCGAGACCGATACACCGCCACTTGCCGGTCAGCTGCGCGCCGGCGCGCATACCGACTACGGCAGCCTGACCATCCTGTTGCCGCAACCTGGCTCGGGTGGATTGCAGATATTCACCCCGGAAGGCGATTGGCGCGAGGTGCCGCCCGTCGAAGGAGCGTTCGTCATCAACATCGGCGACCTGATGGCGCTTTGGACCAATGATCGCTGGGTTTCGACCCTGCACAGGGTGGTCAACCCGGATGTCGGTGCGGCCAGGTCCGCGCGGCGCCAGTCGCTTGCCTTCTTTCACCAGCCAAACTGGCTTCAGGAAATCGCCTGTATCGAAACCTGCCTGGAGCAGGGAGAGGCACCGCGCTACCAACCGGTGCAGTCAGGCCCCTACCTGATGGGCAAATTCAACGCGACAGTGAAGCCGGCAGCCTGACAAAGCCCGGACAAAGAACGGAATCTGCCACCGGGCGCGGTTGCGTTTCGCGAAGCTTTGGCTATTGAGTTTGCGCAGCGTCACCCCGCCGGTGCCACCTCGCGCATTGTCCTCATCCCAAGCAGGAGCTTCAAATGACCGCCATCATCGACATAGTTGGCCGTGAAATTCTCGACAGCCGCGGCAATCCGACAGTCGAGGTCGATGTCGTCCTCGAGGATGGTTCGATGGGCCGCGCCGCCGTGCCGTCCGGTGCTTCCACCGGCGCCCACGAAGCGGTCGAACTGCGTGATGGTGGTCCGCGTTATCTCGGCAAAGGCGTCGAGCGTGCCGTCGAGGCCGTCAATGGCGAGATCTTCGAGGCGATCGGCGGCATGGAAGCCGAGCACCAGATCCAGATCGACCAGACCATGATCGAACTGGACGGCACCGCCAACAAGAGCCGGCTCGGCGCAAACGCCATCCTCGGTGTCTCACTGGCTGTCGCCAAGGCCGCGGCCGAGGCATCCGGCTTGCCGCTCTATCGCTATGTCGGCGGTCCGAACGCCCGCGTTCTGCCGGTGCCGATGATGAACATCATCAATGGTGGCGCCCACGCCGACAATCCGATCGATTTCCAGGAATTCATGATCATGCCCATCGGTGCACCGACGCTGCGCGATGCCGTGCGCTGGGGCTCGGAAATCTTCCACACGCTGAAGAAGGGCCTGAAGGACGCCGGTCACAACACCAACGTCGGCGACGAAGGCGGTTTTGCACCGAACCTGAAGAGTGCCCCGCTGGCACTCGACTTCGTCATGGCTTCGATCGAGAAGGCCGGCTTCAAGCCAGGCCAGGATGTTGCGCTTGCGCTCGACTGCGCGGCGACCGAATTCTTCAAGGACGGCAACTACGTCTATGAGGGTGAGAAGAAAAGCCGCGATCCCAAGGCGCAGGCAAAGTACCTCGCCAAGCTCGCCGCCGATTATCCGATCATCTCGATCGAGGACGGTATGGCGGAAGACGACTGGGAGGGCTGGAAATATCTGACCGATCTCGTCGGCAAGAAGGTGCAGCTGGTGGGCGATGACCTGTTCGTCACCAATTCCTCGCGCCTGCGCGACGGCATCAAGATGGGCGTCGCCAATTCAATCCTGGTCAAGGTCAACCAGATCGGTTCGCTGACCGAGACGCTGGAGGCGGTAGAGACGGCGCATAAGGCTGCCTATACCGCTGTCATGTCGCACCGTTCCGGCGAGACGGAGGATTCCACGATTGCCGATCTCGCCGTTGCGACCAATTGCGGACAGATCAAGACGGGTTCGCTGTCGCGCTCCGACCGCATAGCGAAGTACAATCAGCTGATCCGCATCGAGGAAGAACTCGGTGCGCAGGCGCGCTATGCCGGCACGTCGATCCTCAAGGCTTGATGGCTGATACCCACAGCGTCTATCGTCGGCGACCGATCTTAAGGATCGGTCGCTGCGCGGTCCCATTTGTGCTTGCCGCCGTCGTTACGACAGCGGCCTTTGCACAAGAGGTGCCGAAAGGCTTTCGCTCGCCGACCGGCAACATCCAGTGCCTGTTTTTCGACGCTTCCTCGGTCCGCTGCAGCATTGCCGCGGTTTCAAACCGGCCGGCGCAGCGACCGGCCGATTGCGATCTGGAATGGGGGCACGATTTCGGCCTTGGAGCGAGCTCGCGGGAAGGTGAGCGCTTGTGCGTGGGCGATACCATCGCCGACGACTATCCGGTTCTGCATTACGGCGAAAGTACGGGTTATGGCGCCGTCATCTGCCGCTCGGCGCGCAAGGGTGTGACCTGCGTCAACCGCGCGGGTGCCGGCTTCGAGCTGTCGCGTTCCCTGCAGCGCGTTTTCTGAGCGCGGACACGGCTCTCACAGGCAGTTTGAAGTATGGAAAGCGATCTCGTCCAGAGGCGTCGCCACCGTCATCGTAACCCTCCATTAAGCACAATCGGGCGACAAGAGGCAGACGAGGAGTCGCGCCATGTGGACACGCCAGCACAAGCAGACAAACACCGGTCGGTTGATCGTGCCAACGCTTTGTGCTGTGGTTCTGTGCTATTTTGGCTACCATGCCTATCACGGTGCCTTCGGTATCAATTCGAGGGCCAAGCTCCAGGAGCAGGTCGCGAGCCTGCAGGCGCAGCTTGCCTCGGTCAAGGAGCGGCGCATGGAGATTGAGCAGCGCGTCAGGCTTCTGCATGATGGCTCGATCGAAAAGGACATGCTGGACGAGCAGGCGCGGCGGGCACTCAATGTGACGAGCGCCAACGAAGTCGTCATCATGTTGCCGGCGAAAGCGAATTAACCTGATATCGGTTAATCGCTGTTATTTCCAATATTTCTAATTGCTTAGATGCATGCCAGCCATGCATTTTTCCGCATGGCGTAACGGCAGCTTGCGTGTTAGCCTTTTTGCCAATCGGTGGGGGAGACGCAACATCTCTCCGGAGCAATTCCAGCAAAAGTGCGCAGCGGTTTTGCGTTCGGGATTGTGCGCAGAGCCGAGGAATTGGAGTGTTTCCGGGAAAACGGCAGCATTCTAGGGTCCGCGAAGAGACACCAACAGGGAGTGAAGCATGGCAACCGCCGCCAGAAAAGCGCCTGCCAAGTCCAAATCTGACAAATCGATAAGCCTGACGCCTCCCAAGCCCCTGGAGTTCACCAAGGAGCAAGAGCTTTCGGCCTACCGCCTGATGCTTTTGATGCGTCGCTTCGAGGAAAAGGCCGGCCAGCTTTACGGCATGGGTTTCATCGGCGGTTTCTGCCATCTCTATATCGGCCAGGAGGCGGTTGTTACCGGCCTCAAGATGTCGCTCATCGAGGGCGACCAGATGATCACCGCTTATCGCGACCACGCCCATATGCTGGCGATGGAGATGAGCCCGCGCGGTGTCATGGCCGAACTGACCGGACGCCGTGGAGGCTATTCCAAGGGCAAGGGCGGTTCGATGCACATGTTCTCCAAGGAGAAGAATTTCTACGGCGGCCACGGCATCGTCGGTGCACAGGTCTCGCTGGGCACGGGTCTGGCGTTTGCCAACCGGTATCGCGGCAACAAGAATGTCTCGGTGACCTATTTCGGCGACGGCGCGGCCAACCAGGGCCAGGTCTACGAAAGCTTCAACATGGCCTCCCTATGGAAGCTGCCGGTCATCTATGTGATCGAGAACAACCGCTATGCCATGGGAACGTCGGTGTCGCGTTCGTCCGCCGAGACCGATTTCTCGCAGCGCGGCCTGTCGTTCCGTATCCCCGGGATCCAGGTCGACGGCATGGACGTGCGCGCGGTCAAGGCCGCAGGCGATCTCGCCACCGAATGGTGTCGCGCCGGCAATGGTCCGATCATCCTCGAGATGCAGACCTATCGCTATCGCGGTCACTCCATGTCCGATCCGGCAAAGTACCGTACCAAGGAAGAAGTGCAGAAGATGCGCTCCGAGCATGATCCCATCGAGCAGGTCAAGGCGCGCCTTGCCGCCAAGAAATGGGCGAGCGAGGACGATCTCAAGGCCATCGACAAGGACGTGCGCGACATCGTCGCCGATGCCGCCGACTTTGCGCAGACCGATCCAGAGCCGGATGTCTCCGAGCTGTGGACGGACATTCTGGTATAAGGGGAGGGTGCGACCATGCCGATCGAAATTCTCATGCCCGCGCTCTCGCCAACCATGGAAGAGGGCAATCTTTCGAAATGGCTGAAGAACGAGGGTGACAAGATCGCTCCCGGCGACGTCATTGCCGAAATCGAGACCGACAAGGCGACCATGGAAGTGGAAGCTGTCGACGAAGGCACGCTTGGAAAGATCCTGATTGCCGCGGGTTCGGAAGGCGTCAAGGTCAACACGCCGATTGCGGTCCTGCTGCAGGAGGGCGAAAGCGCCGGCGATATCGGCAAGGCCGCCGCTCCGGCGAAGGCCGAGGCGCCTGCCGTCGCCGAGCCAGCTCCTGCTCCGGCATCGAGCGCTGCTGCCGCCCCTGTTGCCGCAGCGCCGAGAACTGAAGTGGCCGCCGATCCCGACATCCCGGCCGGTACCGAAATGGTCTCGACCACCGTCCGCGAAGCATTGCGCGACGCCATGGCCGAAGAGATGCGCCGCGACGCGGACGTCTTCGTCATGGGCGAGGAGGTCGCCGAATACCAGGGCGCCTACAAGATCACCCAGGGCCTGCTGCAGGAATTCGGGCCGCAGCGTGTGGTCGACACCCCGATCACCGAACACGGCTTTGCCGGTGTCGGTGTCGGCGCCGCCATGACGGGCCTGAAGCCGATCGTCGAGTTCATGACCTTCAACTTCGCGATGCAGGCAATCGACCAGATCATCAATTCGGCCGCCAAGACGCTTTACATGTCCGGCGGCCAGATGGGCGCGCCGATCGTGTTCCGTGGTCCGAACGGCGCGGCTTCCCGCGTTGCCGCGCAGCACAGCCAGGACTACGCCGCCTGGTACAGCCATATTCCAGGCCTCAAGGTGGTGCAGCCCTACAGCGCGGCCGATGCGAAAGGCCTGTTGAAAGCCGCGATCCGCGATCCCAATCCGGTCATCTTCCTGGAAAACGAAATCCTCTACGGTCACTCCTTCGATGTGCCGAAGCTGGATGATTTCGTTCTGCCGATCGGTAAGGCGCGGATCCATAAGGTCGGCAAGGATGTCACCATCGTCTCATGGGGCATTGGCATGACTTATGCGGTCAAGGCCGAGGCGGAACTTGCGAAGCTGGGGATCGATGCCGAAATCATCGATCTCAGGACCATCCGGCCGATGGATCTGGAGACCGTCATCACCTCGGTGAAAAAGACCAATCGTCTGGTCACCGTGGAAGAGGGCTTCCCGCAGTCGTCGGTTGGCGATTTCATCGCCAACCAGGTGTCGCGCCAGGCCTTCGACCACCTCGATGCGCCCGTCATCACCGTCGCTGGCAAGGATGTACCAATGCCTTATGCGGCCAACCTTGAAAAGCTGGCGCTGCCCAATGTCGCGGAAGTGATCGAGGCGGTGAAAGCCGTCACCTATCGCTGATCTGGCCGGGAGGACAACATGCCGATCAACATCACCATGCCGGCCCTCTCGCCAACCATGGAAGAGGGCAATCTCGCCAAGTGGCTGGTCAAGGAAGGCGACAAGGTTTCGCCGGGCGACGTGATCGCCGAAATCGAGACCGACAAGGCGACGATGGAAGTCGAAGCCGTCGATGAAGGCACCGTAGCAAAGCTGGTTGTTCCAGCAGGCACGGAGGGCGTGAAGGTCAACGCCGTGATCGCCATCCTGGCTGGGGAAGGCGAGGACGCAGGCGCTGCCGCCAAGGGCGGCGCTGCCGCGCCTGCCAAGGCAGAGGCTCCCAAGGTAGAAGCAAAGGTCGATGCTCCTAAAACCGAAGCAGCGAAGGCTGAGGCTGCCGCGACACCGGCCGCACCGAAGCCCGCTGTCAACGGAGCTACTCCGGTAACCGCGGGCGAACGCACCTTCGCTTCGCCGCTCGCTCGCCGCATCGCGAAGGATGCCGGCGTCGATGTTGCCGCCGTCACCGGTTCCGGCCCGCATGGCCGCGTGGTGAAGGCGGATGTCGAGGCGGCGATTGCCGGTGGTGGCGTGGCGAAAGCCGCATCCGCCGCAGCGCCAGCTGCTGCTGCTCCGGCGGCTGCCGCGCCTGCGGTCAAGCCGATGTCGGACGACGCGGTGCTCAAGCTGTTCGAACAGGGCTCCTACGACCTCGTCCCGCACGACAATATGAGGAAGACCATCGCCCGGCGTCTGGTCGAGGCGAAGTCGACCATCCCGCATTTCTACCTCACCCTCGACTGCGAGCTGGACGCGCTGCTCAAGCTGCGCTCCGAGCTCAATGCGGCCGCGCCGATGAAGAAGACCGAAAAGGGCGATGCCCCGGCCTACAAGCTTTCGGTCAACGACATGATCATCAAGGCGATGGCACAGGCGCTGGTTGCCGTGCCGGATGCCAATGCGTCGTGGACGGATACGGCCATGGTCAAGCACAAGCATGCCGATGTCGGCGTGGCGGTGTCGATCCCGGGCGGGCTGATCACGCCGATCGTCAGGAAGGCCGACCAGAAGACGCTGTCGGTGATCTCCAACGAGATGAAGGACCTGGCCAGGCGTGCGCGCGACCGCAAGCTGAAGCCGGAAGAGTATCAGGGCGGCACCACTGCGGTGTCGAACCTGGGCATGTTCGGCATCAAGGACTTCGCCGCCGTCATCAACCCGCCGCATGCGACGATCCTGGCGGTTGGTGCGGGCGAGGAACGTGCTGTGGTGAAGGGCGGCGAGATCAGGATCGCCACCGTGATGTCGGTGACGCTGTCGACCGACCACCGCGCCGTCGACGGTGCGCTGGGAGCCGAACTGCTCGGCGCCTTCAAGCGCATCATCGAAAACCCGATGACCATGCTGGTCTGACAACCGCGGTAGGGCGGCATATGAAGACCGTGCTTTGCTACGGCGACTCCCTGACCTGGGGCTATGATGCCGCAGGTCTCGGCCGTCGCCATGCGTTCGAGGATCGCTGGCCGAGCGTATTGCAGGCGGAGCTCGGTGGGGCGGCGCGGGTAATCCCCGAAGGGTTGAATGGCCGCACAACAGCCTTCGATGATTATCTGGCCGATTGCGACCGCAACGGTGCTCGCACTCTGCCCACGATCCTTGCGTCGCACGCACCGCTTGATCTGATCATCCTGCTGCTTGGCACCAACGACATGAAGTCGTTCATCTGCGGTCGCGCAATCGGCGCCAGGCAAGGCATGGGACGACTGATCGATATCGTGCGCCGTCTCGCCTATCCGATGGCAGCTACGGCGCCCAGAGTCCTGCTGGTGTCACCGCCGGCCGTCAGGGAAACCACGGACATCAATTTCTCCGCCATGTATGGAGAGAGTATCGCGGAATCGCGCAAGCTCGCGCAGTTCTATGCAGCACTTGCCACAGAGGCGAATTGCGGTTTCTTCGATGCCGGTACGGTCGCAGAGGCAACACCGCTGGACGGTGTGCATCTCGATGCCGAAAACACCCGCCGCATCGGTTTTGCCCTGGCGCCGAAAGTGCGCGACATGCTGGAGCTATGATTTGCCGGACCTCATCATCGGAGCGGCAATGACCAGCCAGGCAGTTGAAATGTGTGCTCGGACTTTACAAATCGCGCGGATTTGCCGAGGTGGCGCGACGGCAAGGAACAAGACTGGGTGCTGCTGATCCGCAGTGCTGCTTGATGAAAAAGGCAGGGAAGAACATGGCTGACAACTACGACGTCATCATCATCGGTTCCGGTCCGGGCGGCTACATCGCGGCCATCCGTTCCGCGCAGCTCGGTTTCAAGACGGCGATCGTCGAACGGGAGCATCTGGCCGGCATCTGCTCCAACTGGGGCTGTATCCCGACCAAGGCGCTGCTGCGTTCGGCAGAAATCTTCCACTACGCCGAGCACGCCAAGAGCTATGGCCTGACACTCGAAGGCACGATCAAGCCCGACCTCAAGGGTATCGTCGACCGTTCGCGCGGCATCGCCCAGCGCATGAACAACGGTGTCGGCTTCCTGATGAAGAAGAACAAGGTCGACGTGATCTGGGGGGAAGCCAGGATCACCAAGCCGGGCGAGATCGTCGTCGGCAAGTCATCCAAGAAGCCGATGGAGCCAATGGGGCCGATCCCGAAGGGCACCAAGGGCGAGGGTACCTATACGGCCAAGCACATCGTGATCGCCACCGGTGCGCGCCCACGCGCGCTGCCGGGCATCGAGCCGGACGGTAAATTGATCTGGACCTATTTCGAGGCCATGGTGCCGCAGCAAATGCCGAAGTCGCTGCTGGTCATGGGCTCGGGCGCCATCGGCATCGAGTTCGCCTCCTTCTATCGCACGATGGGCGTTGATGTGACGGTGGTCGAGATCATGCCGCAGATCATGCCGGTGGAAGATGCCGAGATTTCCACCTGGGCGAAGAAGCAGCTCGAGAAGCAGGGCATGAAGTTCCTGCTCGAGACCAAGGTCACCAAGGTCGAGAAGGGCGCCAATTCCGTTACCGCAACGGTCGAGGGCAAGGATGGCAAGACCCAGACGATTACCGCTGATCGGATGATTTCCGCGGTCGGCGTCCAGTGCAACACCGAAAATCTCGGTCTGGAGACTATCGGCGTGAAGGTCGACCGTGGCGCCATCGTCATTGACGAATTCTGCCGCACCAATGTCCCGGGTATCTATGCCATTGGCGACGTTGCCGGGCCGCCCATGCTGGCGCACAAGGCCGAGCATGAGGCGGTGATCTGCATGGAGAAGATCGCCGGTCTTCATGTTCATCCGATGGATAAGTTGAAGATCCCGGGCTGCACCTATTGCAGCCCGCAGGTCGCATCGGTTGGCCTGACCGAGGCCAAGGCCAAGGAACAGGGCAAGGATATCCGTGTCGGCCGCTTCCAATTCGTCGCCAATGGCAAGGCTGTAGCGCTCGGCGAGGACCAGGGGCTGGTCAAGACGATCTTCGACAAGAAGACCGGCCAGTTGCTTGGCGCTCATATGGTCGGCGCTGAAGTGACCGAGCTGATCCAGGGCTTCGTCGTGGCGATGAACCTCGAAACCACCGAGGAAGAGCTGATGCACACCATCTTCCCGCATCCGACGCTGTCGGAAACGATGAAGGAAAGCGTGCTCGATGCCTATGGACGGGTGCTGAACGCGTAGGAATGCAAAAATGACCGTGGCAGCATGCGTCGCCACGGTCTTTTTCTTCCATCAGAAAAGCCTTAGATGAGGCTTGTACCCAGTCTCCGACTCCGAAGGTTTCGGGGAGATGCAGGAAAGATCAGATGGTCACCGTTCTCGATCTCGTCGCCAACAAGCCGCGCCCCCGTCATCCGGAGAAGGCGCATCGGCCCGACCAGGAGGTGCTGCGCAAGCCGGACTGGATCCGCGTCAAGGCGCCGGTCTCCAAGGGTTACTCCGAGACGCGCGAGATCGTGAAATCGCACAAGCTGGTCACGGTCTGTGAGGAGGCCGGCTGTCCCAACATCGGCGAATGCTGGGAAAAGAAACACGCGACCTTCATGATCATGGGCGAGATCTGCACGCGTGCCTGTGCTTTCTGCAATGTCGCAACCGGCATCCCGACCGCACTCGACGCTGACGAACCAAACCGCGTCGCCCAGGCCGTCAAGACGATGGGCCTTTCCCATGTCGTCATCACTTCGGTTGACCGGGACGATCTCGAAGACGGTGGTGCGCAGCATTTCGCCGATGTCATTCTTGCCATTCGGGCCGCTGCACCGACGACGACGATTGAAATCCTGACGCCGGACTTCCTGCGCAAGGATGGCGCCCGCGCGCTGGAAATCGTCGTGGCAGCCAAGCCTGACGTGTTCAACCACAATCTCGAAACCGTGCCGTCAAATTACCTGACTGTGCGTCCGGGCGCCCGTTATTTCCATTCCATCCGGCTTCTGCAGCGGGTGAAGGAACTCGACCCGTCGATCTTCACCAAGTCCGGCATCATGGTCGGGCTCGGCGAGGAACGTCATGAGGTTCTGCAGCTGATGGACGATCTGCGCTCGGCCGACGTCGACTTCATGACCATCGGCCAGTACCTGCAGCCTTCGAAGAAGCATCATCCGGTGAAGAAATTCGTCACGCCGGAGGAGTTCCAGTCCTACGCGATCGTCGGAAAGAGCAAGGGATTCCTGCTGATGGCATCGAGCCCGCTGACGCGCTCCTCGCACCATGCCGGCGACGATTTCGCCCGGTTGCGCGCTGCGCGCGAAGAACAGCTCAAGAAAACCGCCCGATAAGCCGGTTTCATGCCGAAATTCGAGGCGACGCGCCGTGTATCCCACAGCCCGGACCAGATGTTCGCGCTGGTCGCCGATGTGGAGAAGTACCCGCAGTTCGTGCCGTTATGCGAGGCGTTGACGGTGCGCTCGCGCCGAGAACGCGACGGCCGCACCGTGCTCCTCGCCGATATGAGTGTAGGCTACAAGGCGATCCGCGAGACATTCACCACGCAGGTGCTGTTGAAGCCTGACGAGCGCATCATCGATGTCAAATACATTGACGGCCCGTTCAAATATCTGAGCAACATATGGGGGTTCGAGCCGGCGAGCGATGGCTGCTTCGTGCGATTCTTCATCGATTACGAGTTCAAGAGCCGCATTCTGGGCGCGATGATGGGCACGATGTTCGACCGTGCGTTCCGCATGTTCTCCGAAGCGTTCGAAAAGCGCGCTGACGTGATTTACAGGAAGGAAAGTTGATCTACGGCCCTCGCCAGTTGATCGCGAAGCGCGTTTTCAGTCGGCGAGAGCCCTGAGCCCAATTTCAAGCGCATGCCGCACTGTCTCGCGGCGAATGAAGTCACGGCCTCGATTGTCGAATATGCGATGCTCCGAGATCGTCGGCTGGCCTTTCACCGAAAGGCCAAACCACACAAGTCCGACGGGCTTTTCCAGAGAGCCGCCGTCGGGGCCGGCAATGCCGGTCACAGCCAGGGCGATGCCCGCACGCGACCGGGACAGTGCACCAGCCGCCATCTCCAGTGCCGTTTCAGCAGACACCGCGCCGAAGGCGTCCAGCGTGGCCGTCCTGACGCCGAGCATGTCCATCTTGGCTTCGTTCGAATAGGTGACGAACCCGCGGTCGACGACGGCTGATGAGCCGGCAATGTCGGTCAGATGGGCAACGATCATGCCGCCAGTGCAGCTTTCGGCGGTCGCCGCCATGATCTTGCGCGCCATACAGGCCTTCAGAAAACGGTCGGCCAGCGGCGTGAGTTCGCTCATTCCGGCACCTCGCCCGGATAGACGACACTTGCTGTGGCAATCGCGGCGATGCCTTCCTGGCGGCCGACGAAGCCGAGTTTTTCGTTTGTCGTCGCCTTGATCGAGATGCGTTCTGTCGCAATGCCCAGCATCTCGCAAAGCGCGGCAGTCATCGCTTCACGATGCGGGCCAATGCGTGGCGCCTCGCAGATCAGCGTGATGTCCGCATTGGCGATGCGCCCGCCACGAGCCCGCACGATCCTGGCTGCATGCTCGACGAACAAGCGCGAGGCCGCCCCCTTCCATTGCGGATCAGAAGGTGGGAAATGCGTGCCGATATCGCCTGCGCCGCAGGTGGCGAGCAGTGCGTCCGTCAGGGCATGCAGGCCGACATCGGCGTCGGAATGACCTGACAGCTTGCGGTCGTGCGGAATGGCTACCCCACACAATGTCACGTGGTCGCCCGGTTCAAAGGCGTGCACGTCATAGCCATTGCCCGTGCGGATGTCCGGGAAACTCAAGCGTGCACCATTCAACCGTTGATCCGCCATGACGATATCCCGTGCCCAGGTCAGTTTTACGTTGTCGGGTGAGCCGGGCACGATCTTGACTGGTAGCCGTGCCCATTCGGCGATGGCCGCGTCGTCGGTGAAATCGTCCCGGCCTGCCTGATGCGCCTTCTCGTGCGCCGCCAGAATGGCGCGGAACGGAAAGCCTTGCGGCGTCTGTGCCGCATGCAGCCCCGCACGCGGTACCGTCTCGCCGATGGTGCCGTCCCGGCTTTCGCGTTTCAACGTGTCGGCCACGGGAAGTGCAGGAAGTGCTCCCTGGTCGGCGCCGATCACATCGATGACGCGATCGATGAGATCGCGATCGGCAAAAGGCCGCACGGCATCGTGGATGAGCACCTTTTCCGGTGTCCCGTCGTCCAGTGCGACGAGACCAAGCCGGACCGAGTCTTGCCTGGTTCGGCCGCCGGTGACGATCGTGACGCCGGCAAGATGATCGCCAACTGCCTTTTGCAGCAATTCCAGGTCGTCACTGTGGATGACGACGACGACCTGGCCAATGCGCGGATGCGAAAGGAACGTCTCTATCGTGCGAGCGAGGATGGCGCGGCCGCCAATATGACGATATTGCTTGGGGCCGTCAGCCTGGCCGGCGCGCTCGCCGCGGCCAGCCGCGACGATGACGGCGGCAACGCCGCCGCCGGCGGACACGGCCCTGATTGCGCTCGGTTCCCTCATGCGCAGAGGCTTAGTCGCGGGCGAAGAGGAAGGCCAGCGTTTTCCCAAATAAGCCGCAATGCATGTTCATTCTGCATTGCACAATCATCCCGATCTGGCTAGTGAATAGGCAAAGACAGACGTTGCTTGGTTTTTGTGCATGACTTATCCGGACAAGCTCGCCTTGCCGCTCGTTGTCGGCGGGGTTGCCGTACGCAATCGCGTTTTCCTGGCGCCCATGTCAGGCATCACTGACGAGCCGTTTCGCAAGCGCGCTTATGCGCATGGTGCGGGTCTCGTCGTCTCGGAAATGGTGGCGAGCGGTGAACTCGCGCGGGGCCGGGAAGGGTTCGACCTGCGTATCCGCCATTCCGGTCTGCCGGTCCATATGGTGCAGCTTGCCGGGCGCGAAGCGGTGCATATGGCGGAAGCCGCGCGCATTGCAGCGGGCGAGGGCGCCGACATCATCGACATCAATATGGGCTGTCCGGCGAAGAAGGTAACCGGCGGCTATGCCGGCTCGGCGCTGATGCGCGACCTCGACCACGCGCTGACCTTGATCGAGGCGGTGATCGCTGCGGTGAAGGTGCCGGTGACTGTGAAGATGCGGTTGGGCTGGGATGAAGAGGCCCTGAACGCGCCGATGCTTGCCCGCCGCGCGGAGCAGGCTGGGGTGAGCATGGTGACGATCCATGGCCGGACCCGCTGCCAATTCTACCAGGGCAAGGCCGATTGGCGCGCGATCGCACGCGTGAAGGAAGCCGTGTCGATACCTGTCGTTGCCAATGGCGATGTCGCGACGCCGGCCGATGCCGTCACTATCCTCGAACAATCCGGCGCGGACGCCGTGATGGCCGGCCGCAGCCATTACGGTGCGCCATGGACCGCGGGCACCATCGCGGCCACTGCCGCCGGGGACGAGGTATCAGGTCTGCCAAAGGCAGGCGCTGAATTCGCCGACTATATCGTCGAGCACTATGAAGACATGCTTGCTCTTTACGGTATCGAGAGCGGGTTGAGGCAGGCCAGGAAACATCTCGGCTGGTATCTGGATCGACACGCAGGAGCGACGCCGGCGCCTCTGCGCAAGGACATACTGACTTCGTTCGACCCTGCCACAGTCGTGAAGCTGTTGCGTACGGTGTTTTCAGACGGGATGCAGTCTGGTGAAATCAGGAGCGCGGCATGACCATCGCGACGACCGCAGTCGCGGATATGGCCGACGCCGCGCAGGTTCTTCTCAACACGATTCGCCGTCCGGTGATCATGGTCGGGCCAGAGGGCAACATCACCTACGCCAACGCCGACGCCGAGGACTTCTTTCGTTCCAGCGCGACCATGCTGGCACGCAACACCTTGGCCAAACTCATCCCGTTTGGCAGCCCGTTGCTGGCTCTTGTGGATCAGGTTCGCGACCGGCGCACGCCGGTCAATGAATATCGTGTCGATGTTTCCTCGCCACGCCTCGGCATCGAGAAGGTTGTCGATCTTTATGCCGCGCCGGTACCGGAGTTTCCGGATTCGGTGGTGGTGATGTTCCAGGAACGCTCGATGGCCGACAAGATCGACCGGCAGATGACACATCGTGGCGCGGCGCGTTCCGTCACCGGCCTGGCGGCAATGCTGGCGCATGAGATCAAGAACCCGCTTTCGGGTATCCGCGGTGCCGCGCAGTTGCTCGAACTTTCCGCTTCGGACGAGGATCGCGCGTTGACTCGACTGATCACCGATGAGACCGACCGCATCGTATCGCTGGTCGATCGTATGGAGGTGTTTTCCGATGAGCGACCGATCGACCGGTATCCGGTCAACATCCACGTGGTCCTCGATCATGTGAAGGCAATCGCGAGAAACGGTTTCGCCAATCGGATCAAGGTCGTAGAAGACTATGATCCTTCGTTGCCTTCGGTCTATGGCAACCGCGACCAGCTTATTCAGGTGTTTCTGAACCTCGTGAAGAATGCCGCGGAAGCGATCGGTTCGGATCCGCTCGGCGAGATCACGCTGACCACCGCCTTCCGCCCCGGCATCCGTGTCTCCGTGCCCGGTACCCAGGACCGCGTGTCGTTGCCACTGGAATTCTGCGTGCACGATAACGGCTCCGGTGTATCGGAGGATATTCTGCCAATCCTGTTCGATCCATTCATCACCACGAAGCCGAACGGCTCCGGCCTGGGGTTGGCACTGGTTGCCAAGATCGTCGGCGAACATGGCGGCATCATCGAATGTGAGTCGACACCGCGCGGCACCACCTTCCGCGTGCTCCTGCCTGCCTGGAAGGAGCCGACAACGGAAAGCCATGAAGGATATCGTCCATGAGCACGCGCGGCACCATTCTCGTCGCCGATGACGACGCTGCGATCCGCACGGTGCTCAATCAGGCGCTGTCGCGCGCGGGACACGAGGTGCGGGTGACGTCCAACGCCTCCACGCTATGGCGCTGGGTTGCGGCGGGCGAGGGTGACATTGTCGTCACCGACGTGGTGATGCCCGACGAAAACGCCTTCGACATGCTGCCCCGCATCAAGAAGGCACGACCGGAACTGCCGGTCGTCGTCATGAGCGCGCAGAACACCTTCATGACCGCCATCCGCGCCTCCGAGGCCGGCGCCTATGAGTATCTGCCGAAACCGTTCGATCTGACCGAACTGCTCAACATCGTCGCCCGGGCGATGGCCGAACCACGCCGTCCCAAGGCTGACGTCCGTCCTGACGATCAGCCCGAAACGATGCCGCTCGTCGGTCGCTCGGCCGCCATGCAGGACATCTACCGCATGCTTGCGCGCATGATGCAGACCGATCTGACCGTCATGATCAGTGGTGAATCCGGTACCGGCAAGGAACTGGTGGCGCGTGCTTTGCACGAATATGGCCGCCGCCGCGGCGGTCCTTTCGTTGCCATCAACATGGCCGCGATTCCGCGCGATCTGATCGAATCGGAGCTGTTCGGCCATGAGAAAGGTGCCTTCACCGGCGCGCAGAACCGTTCCACCGGTCGCTTCGAGCAGGCCGAAGGTGGCACCCTGTTCCTCGACGAGATCGGCGACATGCCGATGGAGGCGCAGACCAGGCTGCTGCGCGTGTTGCAGCAGGGCGAATACACGACCGTGGGCGGGCGCACACCGATCAAGACGGATGTGCGTATCGTTGCGGCCACCAACAAGGATCTTCGCACCCTCATCAATCAGGGCCTGTTTCGCGAAGACCTGTTCTATCGTCTCAATGTCGTGCCATTGAGGCTCCCTGGGCTGCGTGAACGTGCCGAGGACATTCCCGACCTTGTACGGCATTTCTTCAAGCTCGGTGCCAAGGATGGGCTGCAGGCCAAGCGCATCGCGCCTGCCGGTGTCGAATTGATGAAGCGCTATCCGTGGCCCGGCAATGTGCGCGAACTGGAAAATCTGGTGCGGCGGCTGGCCGCGCTTTATCCGCAGGACGAGATTTCGGCCGAGATCATCGATGCGGAGCTGAAGACCGGCGAGGCACCCGCCGTACCCAATTCCAATGTCCTGATCCCCGATGACCTGTCCATCAGCCAAGCCGTCGAGCACTATCTCCAGCGTTATTTCACATCCTTCGGCGACGAGTTGCCACCATCCGGGCTCTACCAGCGCATTCTGGAGGAAGTCGAACATCCGCTGGTGCTGGCCGCGATGACGGCGACACGTGGCAACCAGATCCGCGCGGCCGATCTGCTCGGCCTCAATCGCAACACCTTGCGCAAGAAGATCCGCGATCTTGGCGTCAACGTCTACCGCGGGGCGCGGCAGGGCTAGTCCGAGTCCGCGATGACCAGATCGAACTAGTCCATCAAAAACCGGTTGATGAGACGTCGAAAGATTTTTGTGATCGGACGTCTTGTTGCATATTCGCCACAATGCGTTGCATAGATGCTACGCAACCATGACAGCAAGCGGCGAAATGGCTGAGCAGGCCATACCATTGAACGGACCATTGTTTCGGAGATCCGGCGTGCAGGAGGCCAGGCGGCTGATGGCGCTTCCCGGCATCCTCGCGATCATCGGTGCCTTGCTGACCGCCGCGGTTTCCTTTGCGATCCTGGTCGGAGCGACGCCGATCACGCCTGATCGGACAACGACGCTATGGCTGATCGGCCTCAATGCGCTGTTCATCTTCTTCCTGGTGGCGCTCGTCGCCCGCGAAGCCAGGCGAATCATCATGGCGCGTCGCGTCGGCAAGGCTGCGTCACGTCTGCATGTGCGCATCGTCTTGATGTTCGCGCTGGTCGCCGCGGTTCCGGCGATCCTGGTGGCCATCATCGCGGCCATCACGCTGAACATCGGTCTTGATCGCTGGTTCGAGATCCGCACCAAAACCATCATCAATTCGTCGCTTTCGATCGCGGAAGCCTATGTCCAGGAAAATGCACGCAACCTCCAGGGAACGACCTTGTCCATGGCTTACGACCTGGACAGCTCGCGTACGCTCTACGGGCTTGATCGAGGCGGCTTCCTGGACCTGATGAACAAGGAAGCAATCGGTCGTGGCCTTGCCCATGCCGCGCTCGTCAAGGAGGACGGCACTCCGGTGCTAAGTGCAAAAACCGGTATCGACTTCCCAATGCCCCCGCCGCCCGACGGGGCAGTCAAACAGGCTGTGGATGGCAAGCCGCTGCTGATCGAGCCGCGCACGCGCAACATCATGGGCGCAATCATCAAACTGAAGGAAATCGAGGGGCTTTATCTCTACACCATTCGCGTGGTCGACCCCGAGGTGATCAGGGCGCGGGAGATCGTGCGGGCAAACACCGCGGAGTATCGCGGCCTCGAAACCAACCGCGGATTCTCCCAGGTTGCGTTTGCGTTGCCTTACATGTCGCTGACGCTCATCGTCATCCTGTCCGCCATCTGGACGGGTATCGCCGTGGCGGATCGTCTGGTGCGTCCGATCCGTCAGCTGATCGGTGCTGCCGACGAGGTGGCGACGGGAAATCTCGATGTCTCGGTTCCGGTCCGCAATTCGGACGGCGACGTCGCGCATCTGGGAGATACGTTCAACAAGATGCTGCTGGAGTTGAAATCCCAGCGCAATGAAATCCTGACCGCCAAGGATCTGGCCGACGAGCGGTTGCGGTTCTCGGAAGCCGTTCTGGCGGGCGTCACCTCGGGTGTTGTCGGTGTCGATCCTTTTGGCATCATCACCATTGTCAACAAGTCGGCAGAGGCGATGTTGGCTATGTCGTCCGAGACCGCACTGGGGCAAAACCTTTCTGCCGTGCTGCCTCATGTCGGGCGCGTGTTGGAGATCGGCCGCAAATCCGGCAAACCGGTCTATCGCGAGCAGGTGACCTTCTTCCGCGCCGGCGCCGAACGGACCTTCAATGTCCAGGTGACGATCGAGGAAGACCAGGACGATGCCTATGAGGGCGAAAAATCCTATGTCGTGACCGTGGACGACATCACCGATCTCGTCACGGCACAACGCACTTCAGCCTGGGCCGACGTTGCCCGGCGCATTGCCCATGAAATCAAGAATCCGCTGACGCCGATCCAGCTTTCGGCCGAACGCATCCGGCGTCGTTACGGCAAGGTGATCACCGAAGACCGTGAGGTGTTCGACCAGTGTACCGACACCATCATTCGGCAGGTCGAGGATATCGGGCGCATGGTTGACGAGTTCTCGTCCTTCGCGCGCATGCCCAAGCCTGAAATGAAAGCGATCGACTTGCGCGAGCCATTGCGTGAGGCCTCGTTCCTGGTGGAAGTCAGCCAGTCCGACATCGCATTCGAACGTTCCTTCGGTGACGAGCCGCTCAAGGGCACCTTTGACAACCGCTTGCTGTCGCAAGCGTTCGGCAATGTCATCAAGAATGCCGCCGAGGCCATGGAGGGGCTCGAACGGGCGCCGGGTGAAAAGGGCGTGATCCGTGTCCAGGCAGCTCACGTCGACGGTTCGATCCGGGTGGACGTGATCGATAACGGCAAGGGGCTTCCGCGTGAAAACCGGGGGCGGTTGCTCGAGCCGTATATGACGACGCGCGAGAAAGGCACCGGACTTGGCCTCGCGATCGTCAAAAAGATCGTGGAAGACCATGGCGGACGGCTGGAACTGCACGACGCACCTGCCGACTTCCATGGTGGGCGTGGGGCCATGATCAGCATCATCCTTCCTGCCGGTACGGCACCACGTGGCCGGGAGATGGCGGAAAACGAACGAGAAACTGAGAAGGTCGGTAATGGCGTCTGATATTCTGATCGTCGACGACGAAGAAGACATCCGTGAACTGGTTGCGGGTATCCTGAGCGACGAAGGCCACGAAACCCGCACGGCTCATGATGCGGACAGTGCGCTGGCGGCGATCGCCGATCGCGCGCCGCGCCTCATCTTCCTCGATATCTGGCTGCAGGGATCGCGGCTCGATGGCCTGGCGTTGCTTGACGAAATCAAGACCCTGCATCCCAATCTGCCAGTGGTGATGATTTCCGGTCATGGCAACATCGAAACGGCGGTATCGGCCATTCGTCGCGGTGCCTACGATTTCATCGAAAAGCCCTTCAAGGCCGACCGGCTGATCCTCGTCGCGGAGCGTGCGCTGGAGACTTCCAAGTTGCGGCGTGAGGTTTCCGACCTCAAGCAGCGCAGCGGCGAAACATTCGACCTGATCGGCATGTCGTCGGCGATGAGTCAGCTGCGGCAGACCATCGAGCGTGTCGCGCCGACCAACAGCCGTATCATGATCATGGGACCATCGGGCTCGGGCAAGGAACTGGCGGCGAGAGCCATTCACGCCTTGTCGGCGCGCAAGAGCGGGCCGTTTGTGACCTTGAGCGCGGCCAACATCACGCCCGAGCGCATGGAGATCGAGCTGTTCGGCACCGAATCGAATGGCACCGAGCGCAAGGTCGGGGCTCTCGAAGAGGCACATCGCGGCATTCTCTACATTGATGAAGTCGCCGATATGCCGCGCGAAACGCAGAACAAGATCCTGCGTGTGCTGGTCGAGCAGCAGTTCGAACGGGTGGGCGGCACCAAGCGTGTCAAGGTGGATGTGCGCATCATCTCGTCGACCGCGCAAAACCTTGAAGCGATGATTGCCGAGGGGCGCTTCCGCGAAGACCTATATCACCGCCTGGCTGTCGTGCCGGTGGCGGTGCCCGGGCTTGCGGAGCGACGCGAGGATATTCCCTATCTGGTCGATACCTTTGTCAAACAGATCGCAAGGCAGGCGGGAATCAAAGCGCGGCGTATCGGTGACGACGCGATGGCGGTGCTCCAGGCACACAACTGGCCAGGCAATGTGCGACAGCTGCGCAACAACATCGAACGGCTGATGATCCTGGCGCGCGGTGACGATGTCGAGGCACCGATCACCGCCGACCTGCTGCCGTCCGAAATTGGCGATGTGATGCCACGCACACCCAACCAGTCGGACCAGCACATCATGGCGCTGCCGTTGCGTGAGGCTCGCGAGCAGTTCGAGAAG
This sequence comes from Mesorhizobium sp. NPDC059025, assembly GCF_042739655.1. Lineage (NCBI taxonomy): Bacteria > Pseudomonadati > Pseudomonadota > Alphaproteobacteria > Hyphomicrobiales > Phyllobacteriaceae > Mesorhizobium > Mesorhizobium sp. NPDC059025. The sequence continues at coordinate 747,874 of NZ_JBHYIM010000001.1, forward strand.
GATTACCTGATCGCGCAGATCAATCGCTTTGGCGGCAACATCTCCAAAACCGCCGAATTCATCGGCATGGAGCGCTCCGCCTTGCATCGAAAGCTCAAGTCTCTCGGTGTTTGACCAGCCGTTGCGGGGCGGCTGGACCATGTCTTTGTCCGATACGCAGTCATCGGAATCGCGTAAGAAAACCTGATATTTCAGAGGGTTCGCCATGCCGCGCATTGCCTATGTCAACGGACGCTATGTCGCCCACCGCGATGCCGCCGTGCATATCGAGGATCGGGGCTACCAGTTCGCCGATGGCGTCTACGAAGTCTGCGAGGTGGCACGCGGTTTCATCGTTGACATGAAACGCCATCTCGATCGGCTTGAGCGCTCCCTGCGGGAGCTTCGTATTGAATGGCCGGTCGGCAGGAAGCCGCTCGAGATTGTCTTGCGCGAGGTTGTCAGGCGCAATCAGGTGTTCAATGGACTGGTCTATGTCCAGGTGACGCGTGGTGTCGCCAGCCGGGACTTCCTGTTTCCCGCAGACACGTTGTCGTCGCTCGTTGTAACAGCGAGAAAGGTGAACCCGGCGCTGGCGGCCAAGCGTGCCGAAGACGGTATCAAGGTCATCACGGTGCCGGAGAACCGCTGGGACCGTGTCGACATCAAGTCGGTCGGGCTGCTGCCGAACGTGCTGGCAAAGCAGAAGGCGAAGGAAGCCGGAGCCCAGGAAGCCTGGTTTGTCGACGAGAGCGGCAACGTCAAGGAGGGAGGGTCGTCGAACGCCTGGATCGTCACGAAAGACGGTGTCCTGGTGACGCGACCTGCGGACCACGGCATCCTGCGCGGTATCACCCGTACGACGATATTTGACGTTGCGGCCAAGCTTGGCCTGAAGATTGAAGAGCGCGGTTTTTCCGTTGCCGAGGCCAAGGGCGCGCGTGAAGCGTTCATCAGTTCGGCAACGACAATCGCCATGCCAGTGGTGGCCATTGACGGACAAACCGTTGCCAATGGTCATCCGGGCTCGATAACACTTTCGTTGCGGCAGGCGTTTTTTGACGTTGCGGAAAAAAGTCCGGCCTGATAACCGGCACAACAGGAATGGACATCAATACATCTCGTTCTACTTGTCGTTGTTCACGACAAGCATGTCTGCAAGCTTGACATATGCCGAGTATTTTGGCGCACTGGCATGCATACCGAAGGGGATCGGCGAAAGATAAGAACAATGGCAGAGCGTTCGCAAAATCTTCAGGACCTGTTCCTGAACTCGGTGCGCAAGAGCAAGAATCCACTCACAATCTTCCTCATCAACGGCGTGAAATTGACCGGGGTGGTGACCTCGTTCGACAATTTCTGTGTGTTGCTGCGGCGCGACGGGCATTCGCAGCTCGTCTACAAGCATGCCATTTCCACGATCATGCCGAGCCAGCCGGTTCAGATGTTCGATGGTGAGGAAAGCCAAGGCGGCTAATTGACCAGGCAGGACGACGCGAGCCGGAAGGGCCGCGGGCAATCGACACATGATGAGGGCGCGGGCTCCGGAGAGGCAACCCGTGCCCTCGTTGTCGTACCCGTACTGCCGAATCACACAAGGCAGGAAGACGACACCGGCCGCGTTCGGCTGGCGCGGTCACCCGAAGCGCGGCTGGAAGAGGCCGTCGGTCTGACGCGCGCCATCGATCTCGATCCTGTCCAGACATCGATTGCTGTCGTCGCCGAACCGCGACCGGCGACGTTGCTGGGATCAGGAAAGGTCTCGGAACTGGCTGAGGCGGTCAAGGACAAGGGCGCCGAACTCGCCATCATCGACCATCCGCTGACGCCGGTGCAGCAGCGCAACCTCGAGAAGGAACTGAACGTCAAGGTTCTGGACCGGACCGGCCTCATCCTCGAGATCTTCGGGGAGCGTGCCCGAACCAAGGAAGGTACGCTGCAGGTCGAGCTGGCGCATCTCAACTATCAGAAGGGTCGACTGGTGCGATCCTGGACCCACCTCGAGCGCCAGCGCGGTGGCGCCGGTTTCCTGGGCGGTCCCGGTGAAACGCAGATCGAGGCAGACCGCCGTGCGTTGCAAGAGAAGATCATCAAGCTGAAGCGTGAGCTGGAGACGGTACGGCGCACGCGCGATCTTCATCGTGCCAAGCGAAAAAAGGTGCCTTTCCCGGTGGTTGCGATTGTTGGCTACACCAACGCAGGAAAGTCGACCCTATTCAACAAGCTGACCGGCGCCGGCGTGCTGGCGGAAGACATGCTGTTTGCAACGCTCGACCCGACATTGCGGCGGGTGCGACTTCCACATGGCACGCCGATCATCCTTTCCGATACTGTTGGTTTCATTTCCGACCTGCCAACCCATCTGGTCGCAGCTTTCCGCGCTACCCTCGAAGAGGTGGTAGAGGCTGACCTGGTCATCCATCTGCGTGACATATCCGATCCGGACACGGCCGCGCAGGCGGAAGATGTCGAGCGTATCCTGGGCGATCTCGGCGTCGATGCGGCCGACGCCAATCGTGTCGTTGAAGTCTGGAACAAGATCGACCTGCTGGACGAGGGCAACCGGGAGCGCCTTTTGTCGGAAAGTGCTGATGTGAAACGCCCACCGATCGCCATTTCGGCGGTGACGGGCGAGGGCCTCGACGCTCTCAAGGCGCTGATCGAAACACGCGTATCGGGTGAACTGCAGTCGGTCGAAATCACCTTGCAGCCCGCGCAACTCGGCATGGTCGACTGGCTTTACCGCAACGGTGACGTCGTCAGGCGCACGGACAATGAAGACGGCAGCGTTTCCCTGTCCTTGATGGCGACCGAAAGCGCGCGCGAAGAGATTGAAGGTCGACTGCGGCGCAAGAGCGGCTGAGATGCCCAGTCTCCCCAAGATGCGGGTGGCGAGGCCATCCGACGACCTCGAGGCGTTGCTGCGCTTTTATCGGGACGGCCTGGGCCTGCAGGTCCTGGCGCGCTTCGACGATCACGATGGCTTTGACGGGATCATGTTGGGGCACCCGAATGCTCCCTACCATCTGGAGTTCACGAAGGCTCACGGGGAGGTCGCTGGTCGAGCGCCGTCGGAAGATCACCTTCTTGTCTATTATCTTCCTGATCGGACGATATGGGAGGATGCCGTCGCTTCCATGAAGGCGGCGGGTTTTGACCCGGTTCCATCATTCAATCCCTACTGGGACAGGGTTGGCATCACCTTCCAGGATCCGGATGGGTATCGTGTGGTGCTCCAGCGAGCCGAGTGGAGCCGCTAGAGCATTTTGTAGCCAAGTGGAATCACTTGGCGTTACAAGAGTGCGACGAAAACAAAAACTTAGAGCGTTTCCGCGTTTCCGTGAAAAACGGAAACGCTCTAGAGTGGCGCGGTTGTTCAGGGAAACGCTTTAACTTTTTGTTTTTACGCAATTCCCGACGCAAACCGCTGCGCGTCTTTGCTGGAATTTCTCCAGATTTCAGTCGGCACTCTTGGCTTGCTGCCAAAGCGCCTCCATCTCGTCCAGCGATGCGTTCTCCAAGCTGTGGCCAGAGGTCTCAAGTGCCTGCTCCACATAGTGGAAGCGTTTGCGGAACTTGTCGTTGGTGCCGGAGAGGGCTGCCTCCGAATCGACCTTGAGATGGCGGCCGAGATTGACGACGGCAAACAGCATGTCGCCAAATTCATCCCTGATCGAAGCGATATCGCGCTTGGCCAAGGCTTCGCGCAACTCCGCGATCTCCTCTTCGATCTTGTCGAGGATCGGCTCGGCTTCACTCCAGTCAAAGCCGACGCGAGCGGCTTTCTCCTGCAATTTCAGCGCCCTGGTAAGTGCGGGCAGGGCAACGGGCACGGAATCCAGGAAACCCTTGCCGTGATCTTCCGGATCCAGGCCGCGCGCAAGCCTTTCGGCGCGGCGCTCCGCTTTTTCTTCTGCCTTGATCTTTTCCCACATGCCCTTGGCCATTCCGGCATTGCGGGCTTCTTCGCTGCCGAAGACATGTGGGTGGCGGCGGATCATCTTGCGGGTGATGCCTTCGACCACGTCGCCGAAGGCAAACTCACCTTGTTCGTCAGCCATCTGGGCGTGGTAGACGACCTGAAGCAGAAGGTCGCCAAGTTCCTCGCGCAGATTGTCGATATCATTGCGCGCAATGGCGTCGGCCACCTCGTAGGCTTCTTCGATCGTGTAAGGGGCGATGGTCGAGAAATTCTGCTCGATGTCCCAGGGACAGCCGGTGACCGGCGCGCGCAGGGCCGCCATGATCTCGATGAGGCGGGAGATGTCCTTGGAGGGCTTCATGGCCAGAGCCTAATCCGCATCGGGCAGAACGGCCAATGCCGCTGAGCGGCATCGGCCTCTTGTCCACAATCTCGCGGAACCATCCCGTGCGCGGCCCATCGGGGCTTTTCGAGAGTCGATTCCGATTCAGCCGCGGGCTAATCGAGTACCGAAACAATTGCCTTGGCGAGTTTGTCCAGGCCGTCTTCGGGCAGGCCGGCCACATTGATGCGGCTGTCGCCCACCATGTAGACGCCGTGTTCGTTTCGAAGCCGATCGACCTGCGCTTCTGTCAAGCCGAGGCGCGAGAACATGCCGCGGTGTTCAGCAACAAAATCGAAGCGGTCCGAATTGGACTGCCTGCGCAGCGCCTCCGCGAAAGCGACGCGCAGCCGCAGCATGCGCTGGCGCATTTCCTCCAGCTCGGTCTCCCAGTCAACGCGCAGTTTCTCGTCCTGCAGCACGATGCGGACCGCTGCTGCGCCATGATCCGGTGGCATCGAATAGAGCGTGCGTGCCGCTGCCAGCATGTGGCTCAGCGCGATATCGGCTTCCGCACCGTTCTTCGCCAGGATCATCGCGGCGCCGACACGGTCGCGATAGACAGCAAAATTCTTCGAGCAGCTCGAAGCGACCAGCATTTCGGGCACCTTGCCGGCGATAAGGCGAAGGCCGGCCGCATCGGCCTCCAGGCCTTCACCGAAACCCTGATAGGCAATGTCGACAAACGGCAACAGGCGGCCTTCGACCAACAGATCCGCCACCTTCGCCCACTGCTCGATGGTAAGGTTGGCGCCGGTCGGGTTGTGGCAGCAACCGTGCAGCAACACCGCGTCACCAGGCTTGGCGGTCTTCAGCGTCGCCAGCATGTCGTCGAAGCGGACAGAACCGCTTGCAGCATCGAAATAGGGATACTCGGCGATGGTCAGTCCAGATTCCCGCATCATGGGGATGTGGTTCGGCCAGGTCGGGTTGGAAATCCAGATCGTGGCGCCTGGCCGGGTGCGCTTCAGCAGTTCTGCGGCCAGTCGCAACGCGCCGGAGCCGCCTGGCGCCTGCGCCGCGCGGATTCGGGTGAGGTCGGCTCCGTCACCGAAGACCAGCCTGGTCATGACTTCGTTGAAGGCGAGATCGCCGGCAAGGCCAAGATAGGTCTTGGTGTCCTGGTTCTGCAGAAGCCGCGTTTCGGCCTCACGCACCGCCCGCATGACCGCCGTCTTGCCGTCACGATCCTTGTAGACGCCGACGCCGAGATCAACTTTGTCGGTGCGCGGATCGGCACGGTAGAGCCCGATCAGGGCAAGAATCTTGTCTGTCGGCGCTGGCTGCAGGTCTTCAAACATCTGAGGCTTTTCCATGGGCATCGCGCCGCCTTGTGGGCGCGGCGGAGTGATACGAAAAACGATGGTGTTAGGCTAGGATTATTGCGCCGGATATTGCGGTTGGCTCTGTAGGCGCTCGTGTGTCCTGCTTGCATGGGGCAAATTTCCTGGACCCATCATGGACGGAACAATCTTCGACATCGTGGTCATTTTTGAGAAAGCCATCCCAATCCGAGCCAAAAAATAGCAATCGACAAAATCTACTGAGTTTATAGACTAATGGGAAATGGAGGACGCGATGGCGAATTTCCTGACCCAGGCCGGTGCACGAAAGTTCCGCCACCGTGGCATTTCCGTGTCGCCTGTCGGCGGTGCGCTGCTGCCTTATGCGGTTTTCGCCGTATCCTTCCTTTTTGCAAGCGCCTTCATTTTTGGGCTTGTGCCTTGAGTTGACGCGGTGAGGTAACCGCCTGCAATTCCAGAGGAGTTGAACCGCCCGCCTGTCCACCACAACAAGGGAGAAGTTGTGATGAGCGTTGTGTTCACTTTTGTATCCCCTGCAAGCGTCGATCAATCACATGTTGCCTCCAAAAGGCATGCAGCCGGAAGCCGGGTTACGCCCGCTTCGGCGTGGCGCGCAGGTTTTCAGTCCTGGCTGTCTGGCGAGCAGAACAACTCGCTTGATTTTGTCGACCGCACTGTCGCCAGGGAAATCGAGCAGCAACAGATTGTGCTGACCCACGGCGCCGGCGAACTCGATCCCGTCAGCGCAGCGCGCCGGCTGGCGGCGTTGCAGCTCCAGCACAATGGTCGAATTGCGCTTCGGGTGCCTGCGCGCGGAATGGTCGATACAGACCGGCAGCCTAGCCATATCGCCTTCTGGCGGCGGGTCGATGAATATCTGACGCTCCTGAAGCGCCTATGGGCAAATGAAAAACCGATCGATCACGAAGGCCCGTTCTACAGTGTCGTGGGCGGCTTCGTGCCGCGCAAGGGTGCGCGCGGCACGGCGGTGCCGATCCGCATGGCGGGACTGTCTGGAACGGCCCTGAATGTCGCCGGAAAGCATGCTGACGTTTTCGAACTTGCTGCCGTATCGCCGGACGAGGCCCGCTTGCTGGCGAGCCGAGTTCGTGCCGCGGCAGCGAGACATGGTCGACAAGGCAAGGTTCGTTTCGCGCTGCCGGTTGTTTTTGACGCTTCAGGCCAGGAAACCGCTGCCTCAGGTCAGTTCATACTGTCGCGACCGCCGGCTCAGGCCGCGCTTCAGCTGCTGAGCTTCGTCGATGCCGGTGTTTCGGAATTCATGGTTGGAGGAATCGGGACGACCGAAGATCTTGACGCTTTCGAACACGTGGTGTCCTTCGTTCAGAATTCATCGTCGCGGCGCGAAGCTGCCTGGGCGGCAAGCGCAGGCGTGGCGGCGGGTCGTCTCGATATGGTGCCAGTCGGACGCTACTGACGCTCTGCAGGACGGTGCATGCGACGGCGCGGACTGAGGTTCGCGCCTTTTTCGTCGTCAGGCCTAACGGAACCCGGGTGCCGTGCGCTGCGTCAATTGTCCCGCCAGTTTGGCGGTCTGATTGCGGATGTCCGGCACGGCGTCGATCTCGAAGAAAGTTCCACGGGTGAGCGGGCCGACGGCAAAGAGGCGATCGGATGCAGTGCCGTTGCGGTCAATCACCGCGCAATCCAGCGTCACATCGAGGCCGAGCCGCAGTGGATCGGGCCGGGCAAGGCCCCGATCAGTCAAGGACCTGATGACCGCGACCGAGCCGGTCGAGACGTCCTTGACGATCCCCGTGCAGTCATAAATGCGGCCTACCCGCAAGGTTTCGGTATGTCTTGATCGGCGGGGTAAAAGTTTCACCAGCCTGTCGCCATTGTCGGAGGCCGTAGCGATCACGCGCGCGGCGAGCAACTTCAACTGGCCGGTGCGAACCGCCTGGTTCACGCGGGCGTGAATCTGTGGTGGCATGCGATGGCGGTGGATATCCCACCACGCCTTGGTGTGTTCCAGGAACCGCCGCTTGGCGGTGGATGGCCAGTTTTGCCAGATCCGCTGGTTGAACGGCCGCAGTCCATCGACGACGTCACGCCAGTTGCCACCAGCTTTTTCCGTCTCGCGTACCAGTTTATGGAACCAGTCGACGAAGTAGGACAGTTCAGTACCGAGGGGAATGTCGGCACTGTCCAGTTTGATCGGATTGCCCTTCTGGTGCGGCCAAGGCAACAGCCCGCGCCGCGAGACGGCCGTTATTTCTCCCTTGTGTCCCCGGTGCTCGAGCATCAGCCAGGCATCGACCATGCTCAGCCCGGTGCCGAGGATGAGCACAGGTGCATCGAGATCCAATGGTGTATCGTCGACGGAGCCCATGCGGACCGCGAAGTTCTGATCGGGTGCGGGTTCCTGGTCGTGCCCGGTGGCCAGGACGGCTACATGGCCGACAAGGCTGGTGCCATCGGTGAGCCGTGCCTCGACGCCGGCCGGCGTCGTGACGATGCCAAGGCATTCCTGCCTGATCAGCCGCAAGCGCCCCGTCGTGCGCTCCCGTTCGGCGAGACCTTCGAGTATGTCTTGCAGGTAGCGCCCATAGGTGCTGCGCGGCGTATAAACCGGGCCGGAATCCCTCTGAACCAGACCTTTTTCCTGAAGCCAGCGCCAATAGTGGGATGGATTGTCAGGAAAGGCGCTCATATTGGTGGCTGCGACATTCAACAGATGATCGGGCAGGGGTGCGGAATACGCCATGCCCTTGCCGAAGCTTTCGCGGCGTTCGATCAGGGTGACACGCAGACCCGGATCGTTCGAACGCAGCAGATGCGCAGCCAGGATGACGCCACTGGCACCGCCGCCAATTATGATAACGGAATTGCGCGAACGCTCGATCATCGTCGCTCCTCCCTTAAGTCCATAAGAATAGTAAACTTAAGGATGTTTGCGCGAAACGGAATCCTGAAATTGGAGCAGCGGTTGACAAGTTAATTCGCTTCGACGGGCTACGAATGGAATTGTTTTTCTCGGCAGAACCCGAAAAGCGTACAGCCATCCGACCGGCTGTCGCTTGCTCGGCCGAGGGAGAGATCAGCGTCCACCGAGTGTCAGGACTTCGAGTGGCGTTGTGATGACGATATCCGCTGCTGAGCCGATGGATTGGCCGAGGCCCTGCGCGAAACGGTTGACGCGGCTGGTAACATCGGAATTGCGTCCGAGCGCCCGCGCATCCTCTTCATTCAAACCCTGTCCCAACAGTTTGATGACGTTGGGATTGTCGGCAAAGGTCGTGTGCCCCAGCTCGTCACCTGGCTTGACCTTGGAAAGGTCGACGACAATCACGCCATAGTTGACGATATCCTTGGCGTTCAGGTAGTCGCCGAGCCTGGGCTTGTCGCCCGCGATCCAGCTGGAAATATCCAGAGCCTGATCATCCCTCGATGCCAGCACGATGAAGGGATGTTTTGGCTTGCCGTAGCGCTCCATCTGGCTCTTGAAGACGTCGACATCGAGATCCGGTGAGGCGAGAACCACATCGCCCAACTTGCCACTGAGATCCTTGTCTCTGGTGATGGCGAGCTGACGCAGCGCTTCCATGGTCACCCAGTTGCCGAGCGAATGGGCGACGATATCGATACGCTTGGCGCCGGACCTGGCAACAAGCCGCAGAGTTTCTTCAAGCGCATCGCGGGCAACGGTAGCGCTGTTGGTGTCGTAGACATAGTCCACGGTCTTGCCGGCAGACGCCCACGTGAACAGCACGGGTGCTCCCTTGTAGCCGGAATCCTGGGCGATCTGGGTGATGCGGTATACGGCGTCGTCGAAATGGGTGTTGTAACCATGGATGAAGACGAGGGCATTGCCGCCATGCGCCTTGATGTCGGCGCCGAGCGCCTTCGAGAAGACTTCGCCGTCACGATAGCCGGTGAGTTTCTCGGCCGTGAAGTATCTGGCCGGATCCGCGACGCCCCCGGTCGGGCGCTCGATACGGCCCGGCTTGTGGTTTGCCGGGACACTGACATCGACCATCGCGTAGGCGGTCCTCCGGGAGCGCTGCCCGGAAAACACTTCGCGGGGGTCCCTGGCCTTGGCGCGTGTGGTGGCGATATAGATATGATGGTCACGAGCGATTGAGGCAGCTGGAAAGGCGACTTCCTTCGCTGGCAGCAGATCGTGCTGTTGTCCGGCACAGCCCGCGACGACCACCCAGCCGGCGAGCGCCAAGGTGCGCAGATATCTTGTGGCGCTAGAAAACCCTATCAAGATTGTCCCTCTCTCCGCCCGTCCGCAGCCATTTGCCTGATCCAAGCCTTTGTTCTGCATCCGGTTTGTACTCAAGGGCAACAGCGCTCCTGCGATGCTGTCTCGTTGGGTTGAAGGCAAACGGCACATGCTTCGCTGTTCAGGTCAGTGCCACCACGCCGGGGCCAAGAATGGTGAGCAGTATGTTGCCGATCGCGTAGGGAACAGTGAAGCCGAGCGCCGGTGCCGGGCTTTCGGCGACGTCGCTTGCAGCCAGCATGGCAGCGTCCTGCGTCTGCGCTCCGGCCAGGGCGCCCATCAACAGCACCGGATTTATCTTCAGGATGAAATGGCCGACGAAAAGGCCGACGATCTGCGGCACCAGAGTCACGATGGCGCCGGCGAGCAGAAGGGTCGCGCCGTGCGAGCCCATCGCCGACACGGCTTGTGGCCCGGCGGTGAGGCCGACCAAGGCGCAGAAAGAGGCCAGCCCGAAGTCCCACATGATCTGGGTTGCCGCCAACGGTACGTTGGAACGCTCTGGCCGGCGGGCATGCCACCAGCCGAAGATGAGACCTGCCACCAATGCTCCACCACCGGCCGACAGCGTGATCGGCAGGCCGGCGATGTTGAGCGTCAAAAGGCCTATCAGCACACCCAGCAGAAGCCCGGCAGCGAGGAAGGCGACATCCGAGCGGTTGTTGGTGCTTGCTGGCGTGCCGATCTGTGGCAAGGCAGCCGCAAGACGATCAGCAGGGCCGGCAAGAGACAGCGTATCCCCAGGTAGCAGCACAGTCTGAGCGGTGACGGGGATATCATGGGACTGACGGCGTATCCGGCGCAGAAATAGCCCGTGGCCGCCCGCGCCGAGCTTCGCGACGGCGTCACGCAACGTCAATCCGGCGAAGGATGGCTTGATGATGACGTCCGCACCGTTGCCGAGCAGGTCTGTGACCAATTCCTCTGCAGCCACCTCCTGGCCGATCTGGCTGGCAACCTTGACGATGGCTGGTCGATAGCCTTCGATCGCGACAAGATCGCCACGCCGCAGAACAAGATCTGGCACCACGACGAGGTCCTTGCGGCTTCGGCGCACGCGCTGCACGGCGACCTGCGGGCCGAAAGCCGTTTCGAGACCCGCGATCGTCTTGCCGTCGGCTGCATCGACCTGGAAAACACGCGCCACCAGCGAGCGGAAATCCAGGAGATCGCCTTCGCCGTTGAGTGCCTTGGCCTGGCTTGCCTCCAGGTCCCGTGCGGCGTCCTTCAGATTGATGCCGATCAGGCGCGGGCCGATCTGGGAGCAGAACAGCACGACACCGATGGTGCCGAAAACATAGGTGAGGGCGAAGGCGACAGCGGCGTCGCCCTGGATCTTGCGCAAGGCCTCTGCCGAAAGACCAAGTTCGTTCAAGGCACCGTAGGCCGTGCCGAGCATTGCCGTCTGGGTAAGGCCCCCGGCTGCAACGCCGATGGCAATGCCCTGATCGAGGTCGAGCAACCTGGCTACGATTGCGGTGGTAACAAGGCCAACCGCCGCGACTACCACGGCGATCAGCGCCTGCGGCAGGGTCGAGCGTCCGAGCGAGGCGAAGAATTGCGGGCCACTCTGGAAACCGACCGCGAAGACGAACAGCAGGAACGCGACGGATTTCAGGGTAGGCGAAAGATCGGGGACGGCGCCACCGAATATAGCACCGAGGAATGTGCCGACGATCAGGGTACCCGCTGCGTTACCGAAGGAGAAGCCAGCTATTTTCTGCCGACCGAGCAGCACGCCCAGAGCCACGGTGAGGAACAGCATCGCTTCGGGTGTACCGATGATCGGCTTCAGAAGATCAAGCATAGGCAGCCCCAGGTCCCCAGAACCCTTGTGATCGTAATGAACCGGCCCGAGACGTGTCTCGGGCCGGTCTCCGTTTGGAGGGCGGTCAGTGCGCGAGCAGCATGGCGAAGTAACCGAACACGGTCAGAAGTACGCCGGAGACAGCATAGCCCACCGGGAATCCGATCCATGGCACGTTGGAACCCAGCAGCTTCGCGGCTTCGCGCGCCGGGCCGGAATGGCTGCGGGCACCAGCGACACCACCCATCAGCAAGGCCGGGTTCATCTTGAAGACGTGGTAACCGATCGCCCAGACCACGAAAGGCGGTATCGAGCAGGTCAGGAAGCCAACGACGAAGATCTTCAGCGCCAGGACGCCAGTGAGCTGCGTGAGCAAGTCCGCACCAGCGTTGACGCCGACGATGCAGACGAAAACGATCAGGCCCATGTCTTCGAGGATGTTGCGCGCGGCATTCGGCGTGTTGCCGAAGAAGCGCAGGCGCGACACCACCGAGGAGACCAGGATGCCGGACACCAGCAGACCACCGGCATTGCCGAGTCCGACAGCGGCGCCGAAGGCTGGTACCTCGATCAGGCCGATGAGCAGGCCGAGGATCATGCCGAAGGAGAGTGTCAGCAGATCGGTTGCCGTGTTGTGGCGAGCGACTTTGCCGACCAGCTTGCCGGCGGCATCCACAGCGCTCTTCAAGCCGGTGAAGAACAGCACGTCGAAGCGCTGCAGTGTCGTTTCCAGGCCAATCGGGATCGGCACGCCGCCGCGCTCTATGCGCGTCAGTTGCACCTGGCCGGCGATCGGCGAGGAGCGGAATTCCTTGAGTGCCTTGCCGATCGCTTCCTTGTTCATGACAACGATCTCGGCCTGGTCGAGTGGAATGTTCAGTACGCGTGAATCAGGCACTTCCGGGCCGATGATGCCCATATGGTCGGTCAATGCATTCAGATTGCCGCCAAGCGCAAGCACATCGCCACGCTGTAATCTGAGCTCCGGATCGGCGCCGAGCAATTCCTTGCCGCGCTCGACATTCTCGATCTGGTACTCTGGATAGATTGCCCTGAATTCGGCAACCGTCTTGCCCGCTACCTTGTCGCTGTCCAGCCGATAGGCGCGGAAGCCGAAAGGCTGGTAGCCGGAGAGACCGGCGTCATCGACATTTGGAACGCCGTGTTCGGCTTCATACTGAGTGGCCGCGGCTTTTGCGTCCACCCCCCACCATTGCGGCAGATACTTGGTGATCAGGATAATGCCGACCGTGCCCCAGATGTAGGTGATGCCGTAGGAGAGTGCGATCATGGCCGAAACCTGATCGTGTGTCGTTCCAGCGGGCAAAGGCACAACACCGGAGGTGATTGCCTGATCGGCCGAGCCGAGCGCTGCCGACATCGTCATGGCGCCGGCGAGAATACCACCGGCGGTGCCGAGTGGCAGATCGAACAACTTGACGCCCGCAACCACGATGCCGAGCCCCATGAATGAGCAAAGCACCGCTAGGAACGCGAACTTCAGCCCGTCGCCTTTCAACCCGTTGATGAAAGAAGGGCCGACGCGCAGGCCGACCCCATACATGAACAGGTAGTAGAATAGCAGCTTGGTGAAATCATCCAGCTGGAACCGGGTGCCGTAATACGAGCCCAGAACCGCAACCGCGCAACCGACGATGATCGAGGCGGCAACGGCACCCAGGCCGTAGCCCTTGAATTGCCAGGAGCCGACCCAGATCGACAGACCGACCACGAGGAACAGCAGGATGTAGGGGTTGGCGCCCAGAAAACTCATCAAAGCAGCCATGAAGGTATCCTTTCGCTGTGGGGCGCCGGCCCCTTGCGTTCAAGCGGGTTCAGACGCTCAGCACTTGCTGGGGGCAACCTTGTGCGGGTCGTGCAGCTTTGGCGGCGTGGCATTGCCGCCATGCTCCTTCAGCCAGTCGCAGGCGTGAACGATGTCCCTGGCCAGCCCGTTGATGACATTGCGGTTGATATGCGGACGCACGACAACACGCAGGCTGTTCACGCTCTGCGCATCCGGTGGCATTGAATAGGCAGAAAGCACCCAGCCGCGCTCGCGCACCTTCGCCGAAATGTCGAATTCGTTGAAGTTCTTGAATGCAGGTTTCAGCGTCAACGCCACGACTGGAATGCGCTGCGTCTTGTTCATGATCTCGAAATAGCCGCTCTGGACCAGGAGCTCGCGCAGATGTTCGGCATTTTCCAGCGTCCGCGTCATGATCTCCTTGTAGCCCTCGAAGCCGAGGCGCAGGAACGCGTAATACTGGTAGGCAATCTGCGCTGCGTTGCGGCTGAAGTTCAGCGTCGCAGTCGGCATCTCGCCGCCGAGATAATTAACGTAGAACATCAGGTCTTCATTGAAGATCGAACGCTCGCGGAAAATGATCCACCCCAGCCCCGGCGGCACCAGGCCGAACTTGTGGCCGGACGCGTTGATCGATTTCACGCGCGGCAGACGGAAATCCCATTTGTAGTCGGGGTAGAGGAAGGGATTGACGAAGCCGCCCGAAGCGCCGTCGATGTGCATCGGGATATTGATGCCGGTGCGCTTCTCGTAGGCGTCCAGCCAATCATGGATCTCCTGGATGTCGTCGTCTTCGCCGGTGAAGGTCTGGCCGGCGATCGCCACCACGGCAATGGTATTTTCATCGACAAGCTTGTCGAGATGTTCGGTGGTCAGGCGATAGTTGCCCGGCTTCAGCGGAGCAATGCGCGGCTCGACATCGAAATAGCGCAGGAATTTCTTCCAGACGATCTGGACGTTGCCGCCGGTGACCATGTTCGGCTTCGTGCCATCCTTGCCGGCAGCCTCACGCGCCTTGCGCCAGTTCCATTTGTGGGCGAGACCGGCAAGCATGCAGGCTTCGGACGAGCCGACCGTTGCCGTGCCATAGGGCTCGACATTCTTGGGGCCATTCCACAGCTGATGCAACCAGCGCACCATCCGGCCCTCCATGGCGAAGAGCTGCGGATACATGTCGTGGTCGATGTAGTTTTTCAGGAAATGACTGTGCAGGATTTCAAGGGATTCCGGCTCCGTGAAGGTCGTCACGAAGGAGGACAGGTTCATGACGGGTTGGGAATCGGTCCAGGCCTCGCTGTTCACCACCGATTTGGCGGCAAAAGCCGACATGCTTCGCTGCGGGAAGTGATCGTCGGGAATATCCTCGTTGAATTCATCGAAGAAGATGTCGAACGGAGACTTGTGTTTCATCGTCAATATCCTCGCATGATGGAGCCGAAGAAGTTCGAGCGGCGCTACTTGTCGTTAGCCGGATAATATCGAGTGCCGGCGAGACCGTTGCAGGCAACGGAGACAGATCTGGAAACAGGAGATGTCGGCACGGTGGATGCCGTTCGGTGCGCGATGGCTTCGCCAAAACGGCGAACGACCATGATGTCCCCTCGATTGGCTCTCGCAATAGAGAGCAAGTCAGCCCCCGCCAACCTGCCTATATAAGTATTCCTGCATAGTACGATTGAATTGTCTAGGCAGCTTTCTTGCCAGACGTACAAATTCAAGCAGGCTGAAGAAGATAATTAACAAACTGAAATTACGATGAGCCGGGCGCGCTGACACATGCCTGATATTATATCGCCGCTCGGTATGTTCCTTGTGGAAAAAACTGCAAAGCTGACGAAGTATCACGGACCAAATCAGGTGGCGGCCAGCTGCATGGCAGACAGTCAGAACCGACCTGGTCCGTTGCGATTGGTGAGCGTACCCGTGGCGAAGGCAAGCGTTGCAGCGGCGACAAGCGAATCGGAATAGGCGGTGGCCCTTGAGAATTTCGCCTGGAGAAGGGCAGTCTGCGCGATCGAGACATCGGTGATCGTGCCCAGGCCCTGCTTGTAGTAGTCGAGCGCGGCATTGTAGGCGGTCTGAGCCGCATTGTTCAGTTCCACAGCCGCAGCATATCCCGCAAGCGACGTGCGCAGCATGTCATAGGATGTCACGATCTCTCGCGCTGCCGTGTTCTGCAGTTGCGCCATTTCCTGTTCGGATGCTGCAGCCTGGGCGACTGCTCCCTGCAGGCGAGCATCCCGTAACCCGCCATCGAAGATCGGCATGGAAATGCCGACGACGAGATTTGCGTTGGGCTGATTGACCCGCAGCTTTGTGCGCAGGTCGAAGCGTGAATCTTCGGTCGAGAGCTCACCGATGTTTCGGTTGATGTTGCCCGCAATCGCCAGTTTAGGCATGAATTCCGCGCGAGCAGCGGCGATGCCGCTGCGGTCGGCCTGCAGCCTGGCGAATGCCGCCTGAACATCGGGGCGACGCTGCAAGGAACTCGCAATCAGCCTGTCTAGGTCGGTCGGCACCGCCTTGGGCAGGATGCGGTTGGATATATCCTGGATCTTGATCTCGGTCGTTGGTGTAATGCCGATTGCCTCCAGCAGTCCCATGTAGGAGCTGCGTTCATGGCCCTGCGATTGTGTCAGGTTGAAGCGCGCCTGCGCCACCTGCTGCCTGGCGGTTGCCACCTCCATGGTCGTGGCAAGACCGCGTCCAAGCCGGGCCTCGGCTGCCTCCAGCACCAATCGCGAATTGGTGAGTGTGCCCTGGGCAATCTTCAACTGTACGCGGGCGGCTGTGAGAATGAAAAATGCGTTCGAGACATCGAAGATGAGTTTCTGGTGGGTCCCATTGAAGGTGACGTTGGCGGCATAGGAAAGCTGATTGGCAGCTTCCCGCGTCGCATCACGTTGACCGAAATCGAACAGAAGCCACTTCACGGTCAGCGAGGGAACGACTTGTGTGCCCGTGGTTGTGAGTGTGCCGGCGGGGATCGGAATAGGAAGGTCCAAGCCAGGCGCGGTTGCGGAAGTCTGTGCAAGGCCGGCAACGACATCCGCCGTGATGATCGGAAGATACGTGGCTTCCGTCGCGCCGACGGCGATTGCCGCTTGCCGTGCGCGCTGCCATGCCGCCCGTGTGACCGGGTTGGCCATCTGCGCCATGTCGATCAACTCCGGCAGCGAATAGGCATGCCTGGGATCGATTGTCGGTTTGTTGAGCGTGATCGGGATCGCCGGGTTTGAGGTCAACCCGAAATCCGGCTTGCCATCGGCCGCTCTTGGAGCCGTCGACACGTTACCTGGAGCCTTGGAAGAGGGTTTGTCCGCAGCGGGCGGTGCAAGATCCTGGAGAGCCGATGCCGTGCAACCGGTCAACAGGAAGACGGCGCCGATCAGGGCGCAATATAACGCGCGCGCTCGGCGGCCCCAGCCATTGGGGAGGCGGTCGGTCGAACATGCCGGGCGCAATCGCAGGCTCATGCCGGCTTTCCCTTTGCTTCCGCCCGCTCCGCGGCCTGCGCGATCTCTTCATAGAGCGCAAACCGCGCTGCCAGTTCGGCGCGAAGTTTCCGGGGAAACCCGCCGCGCCCGCCGCGTTCGGCGCGCAACAGTCTGGCTTCGATGCGTCGCAGCGCCATTCTCACCGAGCCGGCTGCATCGCTCCAACGGCCGGTCCTCAAATCCGTCGTGCGCTTGCGGAGCCATTTCGCGACCGTGTCCTCATAGTCCTGCGTCGCGGCTTTCACCGGTTTTGGCATACGGTGAAGCGGGTATGCCGCATCGTCGCGCTCGCGCAGCAGGATGACGGGCAGGGCTATCGCTTCGATCTCATCGGCGATCTGTTCTGCGGTCTCGGCCTGGATTTCGCCATGCCGCACCCTCGTCGCCTCGAAACGCAGCATTTCGGTCTGTCGCATCGCCTTGGACAATCCACCTGCAAGGCGGGCGTAGGCATTTGTACGTTCCCCCTGCCTTGTCATCAAATCAGAGAGTGCCGACATGCCCGCCGCCAACTGCCTGCGTATCCCTGCACCAACGCTGACTGGCCAGATCGTTGAAAACACCACCCACACGACGACGTTTCCGAAAATGATGCCGATGATGCGGTCGCGTGCCGCATCGGTGTCCAAACTCGGGCCGAATCCGTGCAGCACAACCAGAAAGAAACAGAGCGCCATCTGCCAGCCCATGTAGGAGATGCGCTCCGACCCCACGGAGACCCAGGCAGCAATGAAACTCGCGGCACCAACCAGCAGCGCCAGTTGGCCGATGTCGGTCATGTGAGGCACCAGCCAGACAGTCGAGGCGAACGCCATCGCGCCGCCGATGAGGCAGCCGATGATGCGCAGTGTCAGCTTGTGCGTGGTCTCGCCGGTCGAACCCAAGGCGACCATGAAGCAGGTGATCATGGCGGTGTGGATCTCGAACCAGTTGAGCGCGGTATAGGTGACGTAGGTGATCATCACCGCAAGCAGGGTCTTGAGCGCGAACTGCGTGTAGACTGGGTTGGTGAAGGCATCCGGCGCGAAGAAGCCTTCCCGTTCTCCGGGAGGCAAAGGCTGGGGCTGATGTTCTTTTGACTGGATTTGCGAGATCCGGTTGATAAGCCGAGCGGTATCAGGATCGAAGCCAAGGGGAATATTGGCTTCCCTGACAGGATGCAGTCGCTGGGCGCGGATATAGGAAGCCTGTTCTCTGAGCGCTTTGGCGGCGAAGGCGCTGCCCCGGCCGAAGCCTTCATCCCCGACAGAACGCGCCAGTGCAAGCGTCAGCAAGGCATAGCTCGCTTCGGTCAGTTCGCCGGAGCGCATCGCCTCCTTTTGGTTCATCAGCGACAGGATACGCGAGAAAGCACGGTATTTGCCGAGTTCGCCATTGCCGGCACCAAGCAGTTTTCCGGCGTAGCGCTGCACCTGGCTGCTCTCATCGTCGATCAGTTTGGCGACGGTTTCGAGCCGTTCCGCGATCTCGTTGCGCAGCAATCTGGCGGGACTTCGACCTGCCACCACATTCAGCGCGATCAGGTAGATCATCGGGAAAAACACGACGACCCACATCCACGCGAGCGCCCGTACCAGAAGCTCGGCGATCGGAACGATGTCATAGAGGGTCATCACAAAGGCGAACACCATGGCGACGGTGCCGAGCGGCGGGCCGGCTTTCGAAGCCTGCGCCAGATACATGCCGCCAAATGTGAAGAAGGCGACAAGGCCAAGCCGCAGCATGGGGCTGTCGGCAACGACCATCAGGCACAGAACGCCTAATCCTATGCCGAAGGTTGCGCCGATCAGCACGCCAGCCGCCGTGACAATGCCGGTGCCGGCATCGGCGCGCGAAGCAAAGAAGACGAGGTAGCAGGAGAGGGCGGCCTCCGGTACCTGCAGCGCCATTGCGGTGACCGTCACCAAAACGCAGACCAGAGCGATGCGCAAAGAGAGATCCAGCCGGCCCGGATAGGGCTGCAATTCGTCCCACAGCAGGGAGAGCGTCGAAGTTCTACCTGGCGGCCGGTACAGCATCGGCGCCGTCCCTCCTTTCCGCTGCGGGCCCGACGATCACCACAGCCGACGCGCCAACACGCATGAGGTCTTCCGGCGGGTTTTCCAATCTCACATAGACAGGAAACCGCTTGGCGACACGTACCCAGTTCAGCGAGGAGGAAACGATCGGTATGCCGAGAATGGTGGCGGATTCATCGGAGCGCACGCCCCAGCCCACACCCGAGATAGTGCCTTTCATGCGGCGGGTGGAGTCGGCCATCACAAACACATCGGCGGTACTGCCGACCTTAATGGCGCCGAGATCGGTTTCGCGGAAGAAGGCAACCGTTTCCCATTCGGCGGTGTTGATGAGCGTGAACAATGTCTCGGCCGGTATTGCCACCTTGCCGACAGACAGTTCCATGCCGACGATCTTGCCATCGAACGGCGCTCGCACGGTGGTATTGTCGAGATCCCGCTGGGCGAGGTCGACCGTCGCTCGCGCCACATCGGCCTGTGCCTTGCGCGTTTCCAGCGTGCCGATGATCTTGTTGGCGCCCTGAGCCTGCTGCAGCGCCTGTTGCAGGCTGACCTGGGCGTCACTGGCAGCGGTGCGCGCCATGTCGACTTCCTGTGCCGTGACGAACCGTTTTGGCAGCAGCGGTTCGAGGCGCTTCAAAGTCTGTTTGGTCATTTCGGCATTGATGCGCGCGCGTTCGATCTGTTTGTCGGCGATGCCGGCATTGTCGCGCTCGGTGGCAAGGTTGCGTCCGCCTTGCGCCACCTCCGATTCTGCTGCACGCAATTCGGCCTTGGCTTGTTCTAGGCGTAGGCGGTACGGCTCAGGGTCGAGCTGGAAAAGGATATCTCCTTTTCTTACAGAGGCACTGTTGGCGACGCTGACCGAGATGACCTTACCCGGTACCGAGGCTGCGATCGGCACGGTCGGCGCATCGATTTCGGCGACGTCGGTGCGCGGACTGCGGCTGGCCTCCCACCAGGCGAAATAGACCGCGACAGCCGCGCCAGCGATGATGGCGAGTGCAAGGATCCACGCAACGCCGCGGCGGATGAGGTCGAGCGCGCTCACCCGGGCACTCCACCGAACAGGACAAACCATGTTCCGATACCGCAGAGCATCGCGAGGCAGATGTAGACAAGCAACGGTGCGGGCAGATGCTCGTCGATGCCTGCCGCAACCAGGATCAGCCGGATAACGATGGTGGTGATGATGCCGATCACGGCCGCAATGATCCAGGCCGGAAAATAGGAACCGAAAATCGGGATGGCCGGGGCTGCTGGCGAGCACGCTGACAGAACGAGAAATCCGCCAAGTTGAATTCCACGCTTCAGCGCTTCCGGAATCCAGCCAAGCTTGCCGTATCTGTCATGCATAGGCAGTTTCGGCCCCCAGATGCGTCGATTTGTTACCGTTAGAGCAGGAAATGGCTCCAACCAAGTCTCGGAGCGCGGACAGAAGCTCAATCCACCGGATATTCGGTGATAAAGTCGTTCAATTCTCACATTCGTCTTGCTGGGCACCCAAAAGGCGGCACTCCCAAAACTGAAACTGTGCTCTTCAAGCGCCGAAGCGCAGATTGTTCTTTTCGTACCTTCCCCTAGATTGGCTGATGTTCCTTTCTGTTGTGGTGAGCGGGGCGCAGGCCGATTGACTGCGCCCCGTAGGATCAAGCCACTCTCTCGCGCCGGATCCTGGAATACGTCCAGTCGAGAACCAGCATGACCATGAGCGAGATCCCGACCAGCGGGAAGACGAGGCCACCGACAATCAGCATGGCCAGCAAGCCGCGAAACACACGCTTGTCACCGGGCAGAGGGGGAACGCCGAACGAACCTGAGGGCCGCCGTTTCCACCACATGACACCCGCCGAGACTGCAAGCGCGATGATGGCGATGCACGCACCAAGCAGTACCAATTGGTTCACAAGGCCGAACTGCTGCCCCATATGGACGCTGATGCCCCATTCAATTGCCTTGGCGAAGGGACCGTAGTCGGCATAGCTGACATCAATGAGTGGCTTGCCGGAATACTGGTCGAGGTGGATGATCCGCTGGCTTGCAAGATCGTCGGGAAAGACGGAGCCAGTGTAGACGCCAGATGGGTCTGCGGGCAGGTTGACCGCATAACCCTTGTAAAGACCAAGCTTCTCAAAGGTAGCGACCGCTTGATCAAGGCCGACGGGTTGACCATCCTGACCCATCGATTGTGGTATCTTGGCCTGTTCCAATGACCAGGACATCTGGGCGATGTGGCTGGCGTGTTCGTCCGACATCGGAACCCCGGTCCAGACGCCGTTGGGATAGCCGTAATTGTTGCCATTTACCCAATCGTTGACCTTTGCGCCCCAGACGCCGGACCAGGGCATGCCCGTGATCGCCAGGAAGACGATGAAGAAGCCGACGAAAATACCCGTGACCGCATGCGTGTCGCGCCAGAATATGCGCTGACGCGGCGTTCCTCTTACGCTCACCACGCCGCCCGCCCGACGGCGCGGCCACCACAGATAGATCCCGGTGCCGACCAGCAGGATCGACCAGCCTCCGGCGATCTCGATCAGCATGCGGGCGGTCGAGCCGAAATATTTGAGACTGTGCAGATAGCGGATGGTCCACATGACCGTGCCACGGTCGGGCAGGGCGCCGAGAACCTTGCCGGTGTAGGGATCGACATAGACGGCGAGCTTGCCCTGATCGGCCGTCTCGATCGTTATCTCAGCGGAACTGTCGGCTGTGGCAGGGGCGGTGAATTTGACCGCCGTTCCCGGGCTGGCGGCCAGGGCTGCGGCAACCATCCGTGAAGGCGGAGCCTTTGCCACGCTTTCCTGAACCTCGACACGTTTGAGGTCGGAATGGACGATGCCATCGATTTCGTCCTTGAACAGATAGAGCGCTCCCGTCAGCGCAAGCGTGATCATGAAGGGCAGGACAAGCAGGCCTGCGTAGAAATGCCAGCGCCAGACGGCGCGATAAAGATCGGACGCGGAGCGCGCAACGATGCCTGCGGGCTCCCGCCCGAGGGTGAGTTCGGACATGGGGTATCTCCTGACGTTGTGAAATGCACGACGGGCTCGATCCGTCGTGTTCGAACGGTGCGGTCAGGAAGAGAGCGGTGGGGCCCTGGGGCCAGGAACGAAGCCGCGCAACGATGGCGTGAACGGGTTCGGCGCAAGCCGCGGGGGAACCGGCTCAGCTCTGGTCGCAGTCAGATAGACATGATCTTGTCCACCCACGACGGCCGGAGCAGCCAAACCCGCGATGTTGCACAGGGCCGCGCAAGGGCAGGTGCTGCCCTTCCCAGCTGGTCCCGTTGGATCCGACGGAGGCTCCGCGCCGTCGGTGGTGCAGATGACGTGCAGCGGATCGGCGGCCGAGGCAGCCATCGCGCCTTGCGTCATTCCGGATATGAAAGCCTGCAGCAGGAACAGATAGACAAGGACGACCGCAACGGCGGTGGCCGTCAGCCTGTCCCTGAAAATATCCCGCATCGCTCCCATCGACTGCAGATGCCAGACTCTCGGCGTGAAGTCACTGCGGCAGATGGGTTGCCGAAGCTTGTATCGGCGTTCTCGCGGATGAGGTCGCCTCGACCGGCAACAGGTGCGGCGGTTGGTGGGCTACCTCACCACTTGACCGTAGCACCGGCTCCGAAAACGCGGCCACGACCGATGTAGACGCCGCGCACGCCGGGCGCCATGGTCAGTGAGTAAGCCAGCGGCCGCTCGTCGAGCAGATTGTTGACGAAGCCATAGAAGCCGTATTTCTCGTTTTCCCAGCCGATGCGCGCGTTGATGGTGTGATAGGGCTCCAGCTCTTCCTTGTCGGCGAGGTCGGAGACGCGTGTCCCGACATATTGATAGCTGACGTTGGCGGTGAAGTTGCCGCTCACCCCCAGCGCCTCGCCCGGCAACCGATAGCCGAGACCGAGATTGGCCGTCCACTCCGGCACCTGCGGCACACGATTGCCTTCGCGTGCACCCGTCAGCATCGATTCCGGCGTCACATCGATCATCTCGGATTTCGTGTATCCGATGCCGCCTGTCAGTTCGAGACCGTCGGTCAGCTCGGCGGAACCGCCAAGTTCCAGGCCGTAGCTGCGGAAATTCTGGTTGGTCATGAAGACGCGCATCGTTGCCAGGTCGAAACCGCTGAGCTGGCCGTCGCGGACGTCATTGTAGAAGACGGCCCCGCGCAGGGCGATGCCTTCGGTGAGATTGGCCTTGGTGCCGATTTCGTATGTCCAGCTCTTGGCAGGGTCGAACTTCAGCGAGGGCATGCCAAACCCGGCATATTGTGAGGTCTTTTCGAAGCCGCCTGAAGCATAGCCGCGGGCGATGGAGGCATAGCTCATCACGTCCGCGTTCCAGTTGTAGGCGATCGCGGCGCGTCCGGTCATGTAGGTATCCGACATCTCGTTGGCCTGTTTGAAGGCCGGGATCGTGCCGGGGAAACCGTTCGTCACGTAGTTGCCGTCGAAGGTCTGGCGATCATGCGCCAGTCTGAGGCCGCCCGAAATGGACCAGTGCTCGTTCAGCGGCACTGTTGCGTCGCCGAAAGCGGCATAAGTCTCGCTGGTCATCTTGTTATCGAAGGTGCCGTTCATCGTCGGGAACGGCGTCGCGGTCTTGCGATGGAAGTCGTAGTCGGAACGCAGGTAGCTTGCTCCTGCAACCCATTGCCAATCCGATGACTCTGAGGAGTTCAGGCGGAATTCCTGAGTAAAGATGCGCTCTTTCTCGTCAGAATCAACTTTGTCGGCTGCAGGGTTGAACAGGAACTGTGGCGGCAGGCCGAGATAAGGACCGTAGAGATAGGAATCCGTGAAGTCGCCGAAATTGGAGATGCCGATGTCCTGATAGCTGGTTGTCGAGGTGAAGCTGACGTTCTCGAAATCCTTGCGGATGTTGATCGTGCCCTGCGCGATCGTGCGCAGGTTCTTCGGCTCGACATCCTCGCCGCTGAGAGGGAAATCGGGATGATTGTAGAGCAGATAGGCGGGGTTGTTTCTCTGGTCACGGCTGTATGAACCGCTGACATCGATGGTCCATGTTGCATCCGGCGTATAACGCACGGTTCCACGTGCGGCGCCGATCTTGGCACCGCCGAGGTCCTTGTCGAGATACGGGTTGGGGATATCGCCGTCATACTTCTGCAGGCGCACTGCGCCGCGGCCGGCCAGGATGTCAGGCGAGATCCAGCCGCCGGCTATGCCTTCGACGAAGGCGTGTCCGTTGCTGCCGATCTCGGTGTTGATGCGGAAATCGCGCTCGCCGTCCGCAGGCCGGCTGACGACGTTGATGGCGCCGGCAAGTGCATTGCGCCCGAATGTGGTGCCTTGCGGTCCACGCAGCACTTCGACCTGCTCGACATCGAGCAGGGGCGGGGCAAAGCCGATGACGCTGGTCGGTACGCCATCGATGGAGAAGCCAACCGTGGAATCGAATGAATTGAGCGGGCCGCCAAGCGTCGAGACGCCGCGGATGTTCAGGTAGTTGTCGCCGAAGCGTGTGTAGTCGATGAAGTTGGTGTTGGGAGCTTTCCTGGCGATATCAGCGCCGGAATCCAGGCCGGAGGCGGAGATATCCTTGGACTGGATCACCGTTGCGCTGACCGGTGCCTTTTCTTCGACTTCCGTGCGCTTTCGCCCGGTGAGCACGATCCTGTCGAGCAAGGTGGCACCTTGCTCGGCCTGTGCCGCTTCCTGGGACAGAGCCGGTTTCGGCAATATTGTTGCAACCGGCAAGCTCAACAGAGCGGCAGCGCCGCAGGCCAGCGACCTGCGATATGCTTTCAAGCGCATTGGATCCCCACGCAGTTCAAATGCGCCGGCCGGGGCGGACCCTAGCCAGCTTCCTAAATCATGATTATAATTATCAGGTATTAGTCATGCGGCTGGGCAGCCGCAATCGTTTCACTATCGCGGCAGCAAGCAAAACCATCGCGGGAAACAGAAACCGTGGTTCTGCGTGCCGGCCGTGCCGGATCCGGGGATATCGCTCATGGGTGGTTCAACAGCCTTCGTGGGAGACTTTTCAGTCTCCGACCTGCTGCGTGAAGCCGCCGAGCGCGCGATCACCATCGAACACAAGGTTCTGGCTGGAACGTCGATCGAAACCCCGGCCATGTCCGGCATGCTCAAGGCCGAGGAGGTTCAGCCCGGCCTGTTGATGTCCGGCTACGATATCACCTATCTGAGGGACAGCGGCCTGGCGATCGAGATCGAGCCGTCGCTGCTGTGCACGGTGTTGCTCGATGGCAGCAGTGAGCCGCTGCAGCTTGATGGTCATTCCTCCGTAGCCCACAGACCGGGCAGGATCGAGGTTCTCGGTTTCGGGTCGCGACAGGCAGGCGAACGTGTCTGGTTCACCGGCCAGCGAGCGAGAGCCTTCGGCATCACCGTCAGGCCGGATTTTCTCGATCGTTTTGCGAGCAGCGTGGACAATGACAGCCTGTCCTGCCTGAGAGATTTCCTGCAGCCGGGTTTCCGGCGTGCAACCCTGCCTCATCTGGCGCGTGCGGTGGAAATTGCCAATGAGGTGCTGGACCACCCCTACGAAGGAAGCCTGGCAAGGCTTTACCATGAGAGCCAGACACTGCGTTTCCTGCTGGAAATCGCCATCGCGCTGCACGAGCAGGAGCGTGTCGGCCAGAAAATCGGGCGATTGCAATACGAAAGAGCGCACAACGCCCGCGAGATCCTCGATCGGCGCCTGGCCGATCCGCCTAAGGCGCTCGACCTTGCCCGTGAGGTCGGCGTGAATCTGACCACGCTGCAGTCGAACTTCAAGCTTGCCTTCGGAACGACGATCTTTGGCTATGTCCGGGTCCAGCGGCTGAAGATGGGGCGCATCCTGATGTCGGAGCATGGCTTGCGCGTTGCGGAAGCTGGCCGCCATGTCGGGTTCTCGAACCCCGCGGCCTTCACCGCCGCATACAGAAAGCATTTCGGCCATCCGCCGACCGCCGATCAGGTGCGGGGCCAGCAACGACAGCATTGAAACGGGCCGGTTTGCTGGCGCGATAGTTTTCCTTGCTTTCGCGATAGCGGCAGCGGTTGCGGTTCACGGGGCTAGGCGGCTATTTCATGATTTGAATAGTCATGTTTTCCTGAGGCTCTGAGCGTTCGGGCAAACACCAGGCGCAATCCATCGATCCTGTCGGGACGCAGTCCGTCGGCGCTGGCGATTGTGCATGCAGCGAGGATGGCGATGGCACGCGGTTTCCAGAACGCGTTGATGAAGGCTTTCGGCGCGACCGAACACGTCATGACCGTGCTGAGCGTGGAAGATCTGGCGCCGGCCTTTCGTCGCATCCGCTTTCATGCACCGACCATGATCGATGGACGCGAAACACCAACCGCCAGTTTCATCCGTTTGTGGGCTCCCGATCCGGACGGTTCCGACAAGGTTCACCAGCGCGGTTACACGCTGATTGATCCGGATCCGGAAAGCGGCGAGGTCACTTTCGATTTCGTGCTTCACCAGCCGGCAGGCCCGGCAGCCAGCTGGGCCATGGCAGCCAGACCCGGCGACGCGATCACGGCCTCCTACATCTCCTATACCAAATTCGATCCCCCCGAACCGGAGCCGGATGGCTATCTCCTGATCGGGGATCCGTCAGCCATTCCCGCGATCAACAGCATCCTTGCTGTTCTCTCGCGGGAAGCGCCCATTGTCGTGCTGCTCCAGGAGGTCTCGGCAGGCGACAGAGCCATTCCAATTACCGCGCATCCCAATGCCAGCGTAGATTGGGTTTCGCAAAGCACAGCCGAGGCTATGGCAGGTGCCATTCCGCATCGCGACTGGTCGAACTGGCACGCCTGGCTCGCCGGCGAGGCCAAGATGGTCAAGGAAGTGCGCGCGTGCCTCAACAAGCAGCATGGCTTTCCGCTCGCCGATATCCAGCATCGTGCCTACTGGGTGCGCGGCAAAGCGATGCGGCTGCGGAAGGACCATGGCGGGGAAGAGGCCGAGCCGGCAGTTGAGGCCAAGGTCGCCGAACAGGCGGTGCAGGTGGCAGAGCCGTCGAACCCCGAGCCTGCACCTGCGGTTGGCCGCTGGCGCTCCCAGCGCGGTCTTGAGTTGCTCGTGCCGCTGCGATGGAAGCTGCGTGCCGCCGGCGTGCTGCAGGGATTGATCTCGCTGATGCGTCTGGCACCGTTCGTCCTGCTCGCGGAAATCGGCCGCAAGCTGCTCTCCGGTGAAGCCGGCTGGAGCGCATACCAACCATTGGTGATCGCGACGCTTGTGCTTTATGGGGCGGCTGCTTTCTTCTCTTCGATGCTGCTCTTGTGGCTGCATGTGGTGGATGCCGATTTCGGCCGCGATCTGCGCCGCACGGTGATCGACAAGCTCGGCCGGCTGCCGCTTGGTTGGTACACCGAGCGAAACGCTGCTTCCGTGCGCCAGTCGGTGCAGGAGGATGCGAGCCGCTTGCACTACATGGTCACGCATGCAGTACCGGATGCCGTCGCCGGGGCCATCACGCCAATCGCCGTAATCATCTATCTTTTCACCGTCGACGCCGGTCTTGCGGCGATGCTTTTCCTGCCGATCGTCGCCTTCATATTCCTCTTCAGCCACATGATGCGCGGCAATGGCGACAATCTGGCTCGGGTGGCCGATTGGACGAAGAAGGCCAATGCCGCCGCGGGTGCCTTTGTCGACGCGCTCGCCGTCGTGCGCGTATTTGGCGGCAACGGGCGCGACTTGCGCGCGGTGCTGGACGGCCAGGCGAGGTTCCTCAATGGCTGGCAGCGGCCGATGGCAGGCCGCAAAGTGCTTTCGCAACTTGCCATTCAGCCGCCTACCTTCCTGCTGCTGATCGTCGCCGGCGGCATGTGGCGTATCAGCACCGGTGGAATGACGCCGGCCGATATCCTTCCTTTCATTTTCCTCGGTACGGCCTTCGGAGCGCAGATCATGGCCGTGGCCTACGGGCTCGTTCCGCTGCGCGAGGGGCGGATGGCGGCCCGACGCATCGGCGTTTTGCTGGAGGAAAAGGAGTTGGGCAGCCGGGGCGCGAATGGTGACCTGCCTGCAGGGCCGCTGACACTGCGGTTCCGGGATGTTTCCTTCAGCTATCGCCCTGGCAAGCCCGTGCTCAGCGGCATTTCGCTTGAACTGAAACCCGGCACGATGACCGCTTTGATCGGGCCGAGCGGTGCAGGCAAGTCGACACTTGCCGCGCTTCCGGGGCGTTTTCACGATGTAACGGAAGGCGCCATCACGCTGTCGGCGGGGGGCGCCGAGATCGACATCCGCGATCTCAGTCCTGAGGTCCTCAACAAGCGCATAGGCTTCGTATTCCAGGACGTATGTTTTATCCGGGCTTCGGTTCGCGACAACATCGCACTGTCCAGGCCTGCTGCCAGCGACGCCGAGATCGAAAGCGCGGCGCGTGCTGCCAACATCCACGACAGGATCGCCCGTTTGCCACGTGGATATGACAGCGTCATCGGCGAGGATGCCTATCTTTCAGGTGGCGAGGCGCAGCGCCTGTCGATAGCGCGTGTTCTTCTGGCCAATCCGCCGATCCTGGTCCTCGACGAGGCCACGGCATTTTCCGACCCGGAATCCGAACATCTCGTGCAACAGGCGGTCGCTGCGCTGACGCGGGACAGGACCGTCCTGGTCGTGGCGCATCGACTGCACACGGTCACGCGGGCCGACACGATCGTCGTGATGAAGGACGGCAGCATCGTGCAATCCGGTCGTCATGACGGCCTGGTCGCCATTCCGGGGCTCTATCGGGACCTCTGGCATGCCGGAGAGGAGGTCGCGGCATGAGCCTGTTGGTCCCGAAGGAAGCTCGGCGCCATATCGCGCCTTACGTCGCCTGGGTTGTTTTTGCCGCGCTGGCGCGCGCCGCAGCGGCACTTGCTCTCTTGCCTTTGCTTGGCACGCTTTTTGGCGCCGGCCCGCACGGAGCACTGCCATGGCTCGGTGTGCTTGCCGCCGCGATCGCTGCCGGATGGTTTGCGGAATCGCGATTGATCGTACGTGCCTTCGACCTGGGCTTCGCCGTTGCCAACAGGACCAACCACGCGCTCATCGACCATCTGCTGGCCGTTCCGCTCGGGGAGTTCCGCGCGAAACAGCAGGGCGAGGCCAAGCGTGCTCTCGCCGGTTCGGTCCCTGAGCTTTTTGCCGCCTTCGTCAACCTTTGCGGTCAGGTAGGCATTTCGCTGCTGCTCCCACCACTCATCGGCATTGGCCTGCTTTTCGTGACCTGGCCGCTTGGTCTGGTCGCCGTGGCTGCCGTGCCCATCCTCCTGACGGCGCTGTTTTTCGGGGCCAGGTTGATGCGGCAGTCGGAAGCTGCCTTTGCCGCTGCTTCTGAAGAGGCCGCCGAGCGGACCGATGAGTTCGCGAAGGCGCAGCTGATCCTGCGCGCGGCCGGCCGCCTCGGTGTCGAAGGCACGCCGCTCGGGGATGCCGTCGAACGGCAGCTTCGCGCCGGACTTCGCATGCTCTGGTTCACCGTACCCGGCACCTTGCTGTTTTCGATTGTCTTTCAGGTGGTGCTTGTTGCGCTCATTGGCGTGATTGCCTGGCTCGTCGCCGCCGGCAAGGTCAGTGCGGCAGAGGCCGTCGCGCTCATCGTCGTGACGACGCGCTATCTTGAACCTTTCACGACGCTCTCGGATCTGGCGCTGGCACTTGAATCCGTGCGCGGTGCCTGGCGTCGCACCATGGACATCCTCGCGCTGCCTACGCTGTCACATCCGGCAACAAATGCGGTTGCCGGGGCGCCGGATGTGGAGTTTTGCGATGTCGGTTTCGCGCCGGGCGGCAATGTCGTGCTGGACGGCATCTCCTTCAAGGTGCCGGCCGGTTCCACCACCGCGATCGTCGGCCCTTCCGGCTCCGGCAAGAGCACGATCCTGTCGCTGATTGCCAGGTTCCATGACGTCGACGGCGGCAAGGTTCTGGTGGGTGGACGAGACGTCCGTGATTATCATCCATCGAGCCTCATGGATCAGATGGCGGTGGTTTTCCAGACCGTTCAGTTGTTCGAGGGCGGCATCAGGGAGAACATCCGGATTGCGCGTCCAGCCGCCACCGATGGTGACATCCAGCAAGTGGCGAGCGCGGCCAAGGTCGATGAAATCATTGCACGCCTGGGAACATGGGACGCGGCTGTCGGGGAGAGGGGTTCCGCGCTTTCAGGTGGCGAAAGGCAACGGGTGAGCATCGCGCGAGCCCTGCTGAAGGAGGCGCCGATCCTGTTGCTGGATGAGGCCACGAGTTCTCTCGACACCGGCAACGAAGCGGCGATTGCTGCCGCTGTCCGCAATTTCGCCAATCGTACCGTGTTGATCGTCGCCCATCGGCTGGAGACCATCGCGCACGCCGACAACATCGTGTTCGTGGAGAACGGCCGGGTGGTGGAAGCGGGTCCGCGTGAAGCCCTCATCCGCGCCGGTGGGCGCTTCGCGGCCTACTGGATGCATCGACGCGCTTCCTTGGCCTGGCAGTTCTAGGCTCTCGATCACAACACATCGGGCAATACCAACCCCGGCCGCATCGGCCGGGGTTGGATGATGTTTGCGGCGCGACGCTGCAGGCTCGCAACTGGGTATTCACGGGTTCCGGTCGGGCCGCGTGTGCAAGAGTTCCTAGTGTCGTACCTGACATGCCTTCTGAAAAAGGAACATCTAAATCGTTGTCGAACGGCACAACGATCTTGACATTATTTGCGATCTGCGATCGCATAATGATGTTGGCCGATCGACGTTGTTGACGGCAGGCCAGCGGCGAAAACAAGAAGGCGCAAAGCGCCCCAGAGGGAGTTTCAGATGAAAACCATGATGAGGGCGTTGCTGGCGGCTGCGCTGGGTTTGGCAGTACTTGCGCCAAGCGGTGCTGCGCAGGCCGAGTCGGTTATCCGCATGGCATCGCCTTATCCGGCGACCACACTTGATCCGTCTCGCTCCGGGGCGGCCGGCAATATCGAAGTTTTCGGGCAGCTCTATTCACGTCTTCTGCATCGCAATTTCGAAACCGGCGAACTGGAGCCGGGGCTGGCGGAAAAGTGGGACATCTCCGCTGACGGTTTGATCTATACCCTGCATCTGCGCGACGCCAAGTTTTCGGACGGCTCGCCGGTGACTGGCAGCGATGTCGCATTCAGCCTGGAGCGTGTCCGTTCCGACAAGGAGTCGGCCTTGCCATCCCCTCTGGCGGCAGTGGAGTCGATCTCGGCGCAGGACGCCAAGACCGTCGTCATCAAGATGAAGCATGCGCTGGCACCCATGCTGGCCAATCTTGAACTTTGGAATGTCGGCATTGTCTCCAAGGTCGATGTCGACAAGCGCGGTGTCGATGGTGCCTTTGCCTCGGTGCCGCTTTCGTCGGGCCCCTACATGGTCAAAGAATGGAAGCCGGGTGAAAAGCTCGTGCTCGCCCCCAATCCTCACTACTGGCGCCAGGGTTACCCGAAGTCGGATGCGATCGTGGAACTGCTCGAGATCGCCGAGCCGGAGACGGCCGCCGCCATGCTGAAGACGGGCGAAGTCGATGTCATGCGCGGTGTCAACTGGTCCCAGGTCGACGATCTCAAGGCGACCGACGGCATCGACATGCGCATGGAACCCTCGAATGTCATTTTCGTCTCGCTTCTCAACCACGGCCGCGAGCCGTTCTCCAGTCTCAAGGCAAGGCAGGCGGCCGCTTATGCGCTGGATAACAAGGCGCTTACCCAGGCGGTCACCGGCGGCTATGCGAAGCCGGCGAACACCCCGCTTCCCGGGTCGCTGCAGTTCCACGATGACAACTATCCCGGCATCGTCGCCGATATGGAGAAAGCCAAGCAGTTGCTGGCGGAGTCCGGCATGGCCGGGAAGGAAGTGAAGATCATCCTGGGAGGAGGCTCGACCAACCAGCAGATCGGGCTGTTGATGCAGGCGCAGTGGGAAGCGATCGGACTGAAGCCGGTGCTCGTCAATGTCGATACGCCTGGCTGGTGGGATGCTACCGGCAAGGGCGAGTATGACGCCACGCCGACCTGGTGGATGAACGAAGTGACCGATCCCGACCTCGCGGTGCGCTGGGCACTGTGCGGCGAGTGCGATTCTCACGCCTTCAACACCTTCTATAACAACAAGCGGCTCAACGAGCTGACAGAGCAGGGATCACGCGAGCAGGACCCGGCCAAGCGGGCCGCCATCTACCAGGAGATCTCGAAGATCGCCACGGAAGAGGTCTCGCAAATCCCGCTTTATTACTCGCCTTACGCAATCGCCTATTCGAAGCGTCTGAAGAACCTGAAGATGACGCCGGCGATGCAGTGGACGCTCGAAGAGACGATGATCGAGCAATAGATCCTCCCAGAGGTGGTGCGGTGCCGTAAGGCACCGTGCCGCTTTCTTTGTGCCGGCCCTTGCCGGCTTGGTTCCAGCAATGGAAACGGTGGCGAATTGCAGACAGTTTTCAGACGCATCATCCAGCTGATCTTCGTGCTCGCCGGCATCTGCATCGTCACGTTCCTGCTCGTGCATATGGTCCCCGGTGATCCTGCCCGGGTCATTGCCGGGGATCGCGCCAGCCCGGAAACGATCGAAGCGATCAGGCAGCGTTTTGGGCTGGACCAGCCGCTGTGGCACCAATTCATGACCTATGCCGGCAATCTGTTTGCCGGGGATATCGGTCAGTCGATGCGCTACAAGCGTCCGGTCGTCGCCTTGATCGGGCAGTATATCTGGCCAACGCTTTTCCTGACCGGCTACGTCATCTGCCTCGCGGTGCCGCCATCGGTTGCACTCGCGATTGCCAGCGCGCGCCGGCCAGGCAGCCTGGCCGATCAGCTCATTCGTTTCATCGGCATTGCGGGCATGGCGATTCCGGTGTTCTGGCTCGGCATCATGATGTCGCGTTTCTTCGGCGTCGGGCTCGGCTGGTTCCCCGTCTCGGGTTACGGCAAGACCTTCGCCGATCACCTGCACCACCTTTTCCTGCCTGCGCTGTCGACGGCGATCTGGATGGTGCCGGTTCTGGTCCAGAGCCTGCGGGCCGCTCTCATCGAAAAGGCCTCGGCCGATTTTGTCGTCGCAGCGCGGGCGCAAGGGGCCGGCGAACGCGAAATCTTCTGGCGCACCGTCCTCCCCAATGCGGTCCTGCCGACGTTGAATCTGTTCGGCGTCCTCGTGGCTTTCCTGATCGGCGGCACCATTATCGTTGAAACGGTCTATGCGGTGCCGGGTCTTGGCACGCTGATGGTCAATTCGCTTCTGGCGCGCGACTACCAGGTCGTTCAGGGGCTCACCCTGATGTTTGCGGTAACGACGGTGGCGGTGACTTTCGTGGTCGATCTCGTGTCTGCTGCGATCGATCCCCGCGCGCGGCTGTAGGAGATAGCCATGTCGATGGAAGCCGCTCCTGCATCCGGGCCTATCCAACAAGCCGATGTCATCGTGCCCTGGAGCATCATTGTTGCCGGATCGATTGTCGGCGCATGGGTTCTGCTGGCCTTGTTCGCGCCCGTGGTTGCGCCGTACGACCCGACCGCGGTCGACATCATGAACGCGCTGAAAGGCCCGAGCGCTGCCCACTGGTTCGGCACGGATCAGGTCGGTCGGGACATGCTTTCGCGTGTCATTCACGGCGCACGCATAGATCTCTTGATGTGCCTTGCCGGTGTGCTGCCACCGCTCATCATCGGCACGACCGTCGGCCTGCTGAGCGGCTATTATGGCGGTGTGATCGATACGCTTCTGATGCGTCTATACGATCTCACGGCAGCCTTTCCATTCTTCGTCCTGGTGCTGGCGATCGTCGGCGTGCTTGGACCGGGGCTGCTCAATTTTTTCATCGCGCTGGCTCTGGTGGGCTGGGTGACCTACGCGCGACTGGTGCGCGCCGAAGTCATGGCGATCCGGGACAGCGAATACGTGCAGGCCGCGCAGTGCCTGGGTTATCCCGATCGCGTTGTCCTGCTGCGTCACGTGCTGCCCAATGCTTTCGGACCCGTGGTCGCCTATGCGGTGAGCGATGCGGTGCTGGTCATGCTTGCGGGTGCGAGTTTCGGCTTCCTCGGCATGGGGGCACAGCCGCCGCTGGCGGAATGGGGCGTGATGATCGCGGACGGAAGCCGCTACATCCGCCAGGCATGGTGGATCTGCATGTTCCCCGGCCTTGCGGCCATTTCGCTGGGGCTCGGCCTGGCTTTCCTCGGTGACGGCCTCGGTCAACTGCGCCGCGGGCAGGTGTCGGCATGAACGGCCCTCTCGCGCCACTCAGAATCGCGGGCCGCCCGCTGCTCGATATCGCCGATGTCTCGGTGACCTTCGGCAATACGCGCGTGCTGAAGAACGTGTCGTTTCAGATCATGCCCGGCGAGATCGTCGGCATTGCCGGTGAAAGCGGCTCCGGCAAATCGACCATCTGCCGCGGCGCGATGGGGCTGCTGCCGTCGACGGCCGAAGTAGCCGGGATGGTCCGCTTCGACGATCAGGCAATGCTGGGTCTTGGCGAGGCCGAATGGACGAAGCTGCGCGGTCGCGACATGGCGATGATCTTCCAAAATCCGGCGTCGCACCTGAATCCGCTGCAGAAGGTCGGCAAGCAGATCGCACAGCCTATGATCCGACATCTTGGCCTTTCGACAGGCGAGGCGTGGGAGAGGGCGGTCAGGCTTCTCGAGGATGTCGGCATCCGCGAGCCCGCCATGCGGGCAAAATCATACCCGCATGAATTGTCGGGCGGCATGAAGCAGCGCGTCATGATCGCAGCCGCGATCAGTTGCGCGCCGAGACTACTGATCGCCGACGAGCCCACCACCGCCCTCGATGTCACCGTCCAGGCAAAGATCCTTGAATTGCTGAAAGATCTCAACCGGCAGCGAGGCCTTGCGATCGCACTGATTTCCCATGACCTGGGCGTTCTGGCCGATATCTGCTCGCGCATCATCGTCATGCGCCATGGCCAGATCGTCGAACAGGGAGAAGCCGGGCAGATCATCGGCACGCCGCAGCATCCCTACACAAAGTTGCTGGTGGATTCGCAGCCGGGAAGAAAACAGTTCAAGGCCGGCTGGGCGCAAAGCGAAGATCAGGCGCCATTGCTGCAGGTCGAAGGCCTGCGGGTTCTCTTTCCGGCAAAGCGGGATCTTGTCGATATCCTACGCAGCCGGAAGGCTACGCCTTTTGCGGCGCTGGATGGTGTGGACCTCGCTGTCTCGACCGGTGAAACGGTTGGCATTGTCGGTGAAAGCGGCTCCGGAAAGAGCACGCTGGCGCGCACCATCATCAGCCAGAACCGGCCGACGTCCGGCACGGTCAAACTGGGTGGTCGCCCCATCGAGCGGCTTGCCGGCCGCGAGCTCCTGGAATTGCGGCGTCGCGTCCAGATGGTTTTCCAGAACCCGTATGATTCCCTCAATCCGCGCATGACCGCGCTGGAGACGATCGCCGAGCCGATCTGGCGCCATGGCATGGCCGATCGGCGGGAGGCGCTGAATCAGGCTTTGAAACTTCTCGACATGGTGGAATTGCCGTCGGCGCTCGGCGAGCGGAAGCCTCGGCAATTGTCGGGCGGTCAATGCCAGCGTGTGGGTATCGCCAGGGCGCTGGCATTGCAGCCGCAGGTGCTGATCGCCGATGAGATCACTTCGGCGCTCGACGTGACCACGCAGGCTCAGATCCTGGAACTGCTTGCTCGCCTGCGTCGCGAGCGGTCGCTGACACTGATCTATATCTCGCACGACCTGTCAGTCGTCAGCTCCTTCTGCCAGCGCGTCTATGTGTTTCGCTCGGGCAGGATCGTGGAGCAGGGTGCTGCCGCGGATGTGCTGACGAACCCGCAGGAAGCCTACACGCGGGAGCTTGTCGCCTCGCTGCATCGGCTGCCTGGGCAGGCAATGGAGGGAGTTTGACATGAACGCCAACAGCAGTGCGCAGTGGCGCGATCCTGGCCTGCCGGGATCCTCCATCATTCCGCGTACGGATTGGGACTATCCTCCCTATCATCGCTGGACGTTCCAGCATGTACGGGAAATGACCGCAACCGCCCGGATCTGGCGCGGTCAAGGGCCGACCTTGCCGCTGCCGACGCGCACCGTCGAGATCGATCACATCGAGTTCGATGTCGCGGGGCGCCGCCGCACGATCCGCGACTTCCTCGACAACAGCTTTACCGACGGGTTTCTCGTGCTGTCGCGCGGTGAAATTGTCGCCGAGCACTACATGAACGGGATGAAACCGCATGGCCACCACCTAGCGATGTCGGTGACCAAGTCTATCGTTGCCACCGTGCTGGGCATTCTTGTTCACAAGGGGCTTGTCGAGACCGCAGCGCCGGTGACGAAGTACCTGCCGGAACTCGAAGCGACGGCGTATCGCGGAGCAACGGTCCAGCAGGTCCTGGACATGACGAGTGGTGTCCTGTTCGACGAGTCCTACACGACGGAGGGCTCGCACATGCAGCAGCTCGACCAGGCCTGTGGCTGGAAGCCGATGACGAGGCCCGAGTGGCCGCAAACGGTATGGCAGCTGATCATGACGCTGACCGAGCAGCAGCGGCCGCACGGACAGGTTTTCAATTATCGGTCGATCGAAACCGACATCCTCGGCTTCCTGATGGAGCGGGTCAGCGGGCTGCCGTTGGCCGAGCTGATCAGCAATGAATTGTGGGCGCCGATGGGCGCGGAAGAAGATGCCTACATCACGGTGGATCACGGCGGTTATGCACTTGCCGACGGTGGCCTCAACGCGACACTGCGCGACTACGCCCGTTTTGCCCTGCTGCATCTGCGTGGCGGCACGCTGAACGGCCGCCGGATCGTTCCGTCGGACTGGATCGAGGAAACCCGGCGTGGCAACCATGAGCTCTTCCAGGGCATCTATCGGACCGTCCTGCCGAACGGTGCCTACCACAACCAGTTCTGGATCGAGGATCCCGAGCGGCGGTCCTATATGTGTCGGGGCATCTTCGGCCAGTATATCTACATGGACCCGCAGACCGATTTTGCCGCAGTGAAGCTGTCGACCTGGCCGGAGTTCGTCAATCCGGACCGTTCGATCGAGGCTTTGGCGGCAATCCACGCCATTCGTGATGTCTGCGCGGAGACGTAAGCTTTCGGCAGGGTCACTATTGTCAGTATTATCAATATTTTGCCAGGGCTTCCTGTCGCTGGATTGGAGGTATTTGCAGGCATCGACTGCATCGCGATTTTCGTAATAGGCAAATAATTTTTGCGATCGCAGATCGCACTCTTGTGCACTTTGCGATCGCATGCCAGTCTGCCGGCGAAGCGCACATGACGAGGCGCGGAACCGGGAGGGGAAACAGAATGGCCTGGACCTTAGCTGCGGCGGCCGTCGCAACGCTTGCCGGCATCGGTACGGCACGTGCCGAGGGCGTGCTCAACATCTACAATTGGGGCAACTACACCAGCCCGGAGATGGTCAAGAAGTTCGAGCAGAAATACGACGTCAAGGTCACGGTGACCGAGTACGATTCCAACGATACCGCGCTCGCCAAGGTTCGCCAGGGTGGCCACGGCTATGACGTCGTGGTGCCCTCCGCTCCGGTGGTCAAGGTCTGGATCGACGAAGGTCTCGTTCTGGAGAGTCGTCCGGACCAGATGGAGAATTTCAAGAATGTCGACCCACGCTGGGTCGATGTGCCGTTCGATCCCGGCCGGCGCTATTCGGTGCCGTGGATGTGGGGAACGACCGGCGTCACGGTCAACAAGTCGGTCTATTCCGGCGACATCAATACATCGGCCATCTTCATGGACCCGCCTGCCGAACTGGTTGGCAAGGTCAATGTGGTGCCAGAAATGTCGGACGTCATGTTCCTTGCGGTTTCCTACGTGGGCGGCGAGCCGTGCACCAACGACAAGGCGGTGCTGAAGAAGGTGCGCGATACGCTGGTGGCAGCCAAGCCGAAATGGCTGGCCATGGATTTCGGCAATATCGACAAATACTCGCGCGGCGACATCGCTGCCGGTGTCAACTGGAACGGATCGTCTTTCCGCTCTCGGCTGCAGAACCCCGACATCCTCTATGGCTACCCCAAGGAAGGGTATCCGGTCTGGATGGACAATCTGATGATCCTGAAGGACGCCAAGAATGTCGAGAACGCCAGGTTGTTCATGAATTTCGTCATGGACCCGGAGAATGCGGCGATGCTGTCGGCGTTCTCCCGCTATGCAAACGGGATCAAGGGTTCGGAGAAGTTCATGCCCGCGGACATGAAGGATGCGCTGGAACTCAACATTCCGGCTGACCTGGTCCAATACGGGAAGGTCAATGTCGGCTGTCCCGCCGATGTCCAGGCGATGTATACGAAGATCTGGACCGACCTGTTGAAGTGAACCCGGCATCCAGGTCGTGAATTCACACATGCGGCGGAAATGACGCTGGAATTCACGGCCTGATCGGGAGTTGGAGTGGAAATGGCACTCGATCCGGAAATCAGCGGCATGCTCGACCGGCTGGCGCGCGAGCAGGCCGCCCAGCAGGATGAGGTTACGCTGGACGGCTCGCGCCGCAGCTACCGCGACCAGTATCGGGAAATGAGCCGGCCACCCGAAAAGCCGGTGGAGGAGAACACCGTCAGGCTTGGAACGGGCAGGGGCGATGTCTCGCTTCATCTTTACAGGCCGGCGGGTGTTGCTACGGGTCCTTTGCCGGTTATCCTCTATCTGCATGGCGGCGGCTTCGTTCTTGGCGATGCCGCAACCTACGCGCTGCAGTCCGCGCGCATCGCGTTGGAGTGCGGCGCACTGGTCGTCTTCGTCGAATACCGGCTTGCGCCGGAGCATCCATTCCCGGCGGCAGTGGAAGATGCGCTTGCAGCCGTGGACTGGGTCCTGGCGAGGGCGGCCGATCATGGTGGAGACCCGGCTTGCTTTTCGCTGATGGGGGACAGTGCGGGTGCAAACCTGTCGATCGCACTCATGCGGCATTACCGGCAGCAAAGGCTGTTTCGTGCCGTCTGCCTGCTCTATCCGCTCGTCGACGCCAGGCCCTATCTCGGCCTCGTGTCTCCGTCAGGCTCGGACCGTGAATTTGCCACCGGCTACTATCTGGAGTTCGCGGAGACCGAATATTTCGCGAAGGCCTATCTGCCGGATTCTGAAATGGCCACTGACACGCGCGTTTCGCCTGTGCTGGCGACCGATCTCGATGGTCTGCCACCGGTTCTTTT
Source organism: Mesorhizobium sp. NPDC059025 (assembly GCF_042739655.1). NCBI lineage: Bacteria > Pseudomonadati > Pseudomonadota > Alphaproteobacteria > Hyphomicrobiales > Phyllobacteriaceae > Mesorhizobium > Mesorhizobium sp. NPDC059025. The sequence continues at coordinate 786,974 of NZ_JBHYIM010000001.1, forward strand.
CTATGCGGCCGAAAATGACGTGTTGTGTGACCAGGGGCGGGCTTTTGCCGAGCAGCTCAAGGCTGCCGGAAACGATGTCCGCTATCGCTGCTTCGACGGGCTGATACACAATTTCATGCAGCATGCCGGCATCTCGAAGGCGTCGGACGCGGCTTTCCGGGAAGTTTGCGCTGCCGTTCAGCTCGCGCTCAAGGGCAAGGATCCGCGGTAGGCTGCCATGGTCGATACGTCATGGCGCCTGCAGCGCATCACCTTCTATCCGCTGAAGTCGGGCGCCGGTGTTCCGATCGAGACGGTGCGTCTGGAAGCCGAAGGGCTGACTGGCGATCGACGCATGATGGTGGTCGACGAAACCGGTAACTGCCTCACCGCCCGCAAGGCACCGCGCCTGATGCAGATCCGCACGCATGTGGATGGTGACGACATCATTCTCTCTGCGCCTGGCATGTTGCCGCTGGTGTTCTCGCGGGCCCGGCTCGATGTCGCTCGCGACGTGACAATCTGGGGCGACGATGTCGTGGCACTCGACGCCGGTGAGAGGGTTCACCAGTGGCTGACGCGTTTCCTCGACCGCTTCTGCAGGATGGTCGTCAAGGGTGCGGTCACACACCGGCCCCTGGCGATCGGCCCCGGCGGAACGGTGAGCTTTGCCGATACAGCGCCATTGTTGCTGACCAATTCGGCGTCACTTGCCGAGATCAATCGCTATCTCGACGTCGAAGCCGAAATGGAGCGGTTTCGGCCTAACCTTGTGATCAATGGTGCGCCTGCCTTTGACGAGGACGGCTGGAGTCATGTGCGTATCGGCGATGTGGAGTTCGAGGCCATCGGCGCGTGTGACCGTTGCGTGATGATCACGCTCGATCCCGCTACCGGCGCGGCGAGGTCCGATCACGAACCTCTGGCAATGCTGGGCCGGCAGCGTCGCGGTGAGGATGGCAAGGCCTATTTCGGCCAGTTTCTCGTCCCGCGCACGCTCGGCAGGCTGCATGTCGGCGACAAGGTCGAAGTGTTGTCGCGCAAGCCGGCGATCACGATTCTGCCGGGGAATGCGCAGCCGGTCACGCGGCTGCCATCCACTTCGGCGAATGCCGGCACAGATGCTCGTCATGGCAGTCACGAGCGTCTGCTGCGCTGTGTGGCCGTCATCGACGAGGCGAACGATTTCCGTACCTTCCGTTTCGTGGCGGATCATGCCGTCGACTACAAACCCGGCCAGTTCATTACCCTGCTGCTGGATATCGACGGCGAGACGTTGCGCCGCAACTACACGATCTCTTCATCGCCATCGCGGCCGCATTATCTGTCGGTGACGGTGAAGCGGGTTGATGGTGGGCGCGTCTCCAACTGGTTGCATGATACGTTGAAGGTTGGTGACAGCATTCGCTCACTTGGGTCGAATGGCCGCTTCCACCTGGCGGCGGTCGGGACTGCCGGGAAGCTCCTGCTGCTGTCGGGCGGCAGCGGCATCACGCCGATGATGGCAATGCTGCGCTTCATTGCCGACACAAACCTGCCGCTCGATGTGTGCTTCCATCACAGCGCACGCGGCATCGAAGATATCGCCTTCCTGCACGAACTGCTGTCGATCAGGATGCAGATGGGCGATCGGCTGAAGCTTTCCTGGAACCTCACGGGGAGCAATGCGGTTGCGGACGCCAATGCCCTGGCTGCAAGGTTCGAAAGCAGCAAGCATGGCATGCGAGCTCTGGTTGGCCGGCTCGATAACGCCATGATGCAGGCGGTTTGTCCCGATTTTGCCGAGCGGGCGGTTCTGTGTTGCGGCCCGGATGGGTTTCGAACCGGGGCTCGTGAAATCTACGAAGGCTGGAAGGCGCGGCCGGAATTCCCGTTCCTGGAAGAAACCTTCGGCCCTGATCGGGCGGCGATGCCAATGCCGGAAATCGGCAACTACAAGGTCTCCTTCCTCAAGGCCGGCAAGTCGGTCAGCGGCTCGGGCACGGTGACGCTGCTGGAACTGGCGCGCAAGGTCGGTGTCGAGCTGACGTCCGACTGCGAAGCCGGCATCTGTGGAAGCTGCCGCTGCAAGGTGGTGTCCGGAGAATGGCGGGTGGCTGCCAATGCGGCCGATCCGGAGCGGTCGGTGCTTTCGCAGGGCGAAAAGGAGGAAGGTTATGTGCTGGCCTGCTCCACCAGCCCGATCGGAGATGTCTGTATCGAAGCCTAGCGCTGTGTCATTGTCTTCGGCAGTTTTTGTTTCATTTCCGAAGTGGAATGCTTCGTAAGACTCTGGCTCTGTCAACTGTGTAAGTTCTTTAAAAATCAATTGGATGTTTGTTTTTTCATCCGCCTGACGGCAGTGAAAATTCTGGATCATCGACTTTCTGTTGTGTGATCGTCGATCGCAAATTATACAGAGAGAAAGCATCGGATTTTCCAACGTGCCGGTGCGGGAGGAGAAAGATGGTGGCAAGCGCCGGATTTGATGGCGAGGCCCTGGTGGCGCTCGATCGGGAAACCCAGTTTCATCCCTTCACGGCGATTGCCGATCAGCAGGTGAATGGCGCACTGGTGATGGCGCGGGCATCGGGTTCTTCCATCACCGACGTTTCCGGCAAGACCTATCTCGATGGCGCAGCCGGTCTCTGGTGTGTCAACGTCGGCTACGGGCGCAAGGAAATCTCCGACGCCATTCACCGGCAGTCGCTGGAACTGCCTTATTTTCACTCCTTCAACACCGTCGCCAACGAGCCAAGCATCAGGCTGTCGGAAAGGCTTTTGCAACTGGCGCCGAACGGAATGCGGCGCGTGTTCTATGGCCTGTCCGGTTCGGATGCCAACGACACTGCGGTGAAGATGCTGTGGTCGTACAACATGCTTCGCGGTAAGCCACTGAAACGCAAGATCATCTCTCGGTCCTACGCCTATCATGGCGTAACGGCGGCAGCCGGCAGCCTGTCCGGCATTCCGATGGTTCACCAGAATTTTGGACTGCCGCTCGAATTCGCAAGGCACGTTTCGCGTCCCGACCTTTATCGGGATGCGCCGGCGCGAGGTTATGTGACCGAAGAAGACTATTCGGACTTTCTCGCCCGGGAACTCGAGGAAGCGATCATCGCCGAAGGCGCCGATACGGTCGCGGGTTTCATTGCCGAACCGGTGATGGGAACCGGTGGCGTGCTGCCGCCACCGACCGGCTACTTCGCCGCCGTCGCCAGAGTGCTTGAAAGGCATGATGTTCGCCTTGTTGCGGACGAGGTCATCACCGGCTTCGGGCGTGTAGGGGCATGGTTCGCGTCCGATCTCTACGGCATGGAGCCCGATCTCATCGTTGCCGCAAAGGGCCTGACCAGCGGCTACCTGCCGTTGTCGGCCGTGCTGGTCGGCGAACGCATATGGTCGGTGTTCGAAGAGGCCTCCCGCGACGGACGTCCGTTTGCGCACGGTTTCACCTATTCGGGACACCCGACCTGCGCTGCGGCAGCCCTGGCCAATCTCGAGATTATCGAGCGCGAAAGACTTGTCGATCGCGTTGCCGCGATGGCGCCATCGTTCGGATCGCGCTTTGCCGAGACCTTGCTCAACCTTCGGCTGGTCGGCGACGTGCGCAGCGCCGGCTTCATGATGGGTGTGGAGCTTGTCGCGGATCGGGCGACGAAGGCGGCATTCCCGGCTTCGCTGAAGGTCGCCGGTCGTGTCGCCTTGTCGGCGCGCCGTCGGGGCGTGCTCGTCCGGGCTTTGCCGAATTCCGACGTGATCGCGCTGTCTCCGCCTTTCGTGGTGACGGACGCGGAACTGTCGCAGCTCGCCGAAACCTTGCGCGACGCGGTCGATGAGGTGACCGCTGACCTCGTTCGCGAAGGGCACCTCTGAGATGACGGAGGCCAAGGCTTTCCGATCCGAAGCAATCGAGACGGTGGCCATTGTCGGCGCAGGTCTGATCGGCGGGGCCTGGGCAGCCTATTTCCTGAGCCGTGGTCTCAAGGTGCATGCGTATGATCCTCAATCCGGTGCGGAAATCCGGTTGCGCAAGACAGTCGATGACGCGCTTCGTGATCTGTCGCAGCTGAAGCCTGTCGCCAGCGCTTGCGTCGACAACCTGTTGTTTTTCGAGCGGCTCGAGGATGCGTTGGCAGGCTGCGACTACGTCCAGGAGAACGCGCCTGAGAAGCTCACGCTCAAGCAGGACCTTCTTGCCGCAGCAGATGCGATCACCGCGCCCGATGTGGTGATCGGCTCCAGCACCTCTTCATTCATGGCCAGCGAGCTCCAGCTGCGGTGCAGGCATCCTGAACGGGTGCTCGTCGCGCATCCATTCAACCCGCCGCATCTCGTTCCTCTCGTTGAGCTGGTGAAGGGAATGGTGACGGCACAGGCGGCGCAGGACGCCGCCTACGCATTCATGGAGCGCATCGGCAAGGTGCCGATCAAGGTGGCGCGGGAAGCGCCGGGGCATGTCGCGAACCGCATGACTGCGGCACTGTGGCGTGAAGCCGTCAACATCGTTGCCGAGGGTATCGCCAGCGTTGGCGATGTCGATCGGGCCATCCGTTCCGGCCCCGGCTTGCGTTGGGCGATCGACGGCCCGCACATGCTTTACCACCTCGGCGGCGGCGAGGGCGGCATGGCGGCCTATCTGAAGCATCTCGGCCCGGCGCAGGAAGCGCGATGGGCCTCGCTCGGGGCGCCGAAGCTCGATGCGAAAACCTGCGCGGCATTGATTTCCGGGATCGAGGATGAAGCGGCGGGCCAAGACATCGAAGAACTGTCTGCACGCCGTGACAGGCTGCTGATTGCTTTGTTGCGCACACTGGAGGGCACCGCATGAGCGGCATGCCGATCCTGCCACGCATCATGGTTGCACCGAACGGTGCCCGGCGCACCCAGTCCGATCATCCACGCCTGCCGATGTCGCCGCAGGAAATCGCGGCGAGTGCCGAAGCCAGCTTTGCGGCGGGGGCTGTTGCCATTCATCTTCACGTGCGCGATGCGGTCGGTCGCCATGTGCTCGATGCGGACCTCTACCGGCAGGTTATCCGACGGATCAACGTGGTTGCGCCGGAAATGATGGTCCAGGTGACGACCGAAGCCGTGGGCCTTTACAGGCCGGTGGAACAGATGGGGCTGGTGCGCGATCTCGAACCGCATGCGATTTCCGCCGCTGTCCGCGAACTGGTTCCCGATGCCGATGCCGAAGCGGCTGCCGCCGTTTTCTATGAATGGTGCGTCGACCGCAACATCGCCGTGCAGCACATCCTCTATGATGCCGCCGATGTTCTCCAACTTGCTGATCTCACCAGGCGCGGCATTGTCCCGGAAGCCGGGCTTTCGGTGCTTTATGTCCTTGGCCGCTATTCCGCCGGGCAGGAGAGCAGTGCGAGTGACCTTGCCCCGTTTCTGGAGGCCGCCTCGTCACTGCCGGTTCAACCTGACTGGATGGTGTGCGCTTTCGGTCGCGGTGAGACCTCTGCGCTTTCCGCGGCCCTGTCCGCTGGCGGCAAGGTGCGCGTGGGTTTCGAGAACAGTTTGTGGAATGCAGACGGATCGACCGCTGCCTCCAATGAGGAGCGTGTGGCCGCCATCGCTGCGATCGCCAGGCAGCTGGACGCTCGAAGGGACGTCGTGGAAGGAGAAGTCGAACGTGGCTGAACAGAGCGCCTATCGCATTTTCGACGTTCGGCATGCCGGCAGGCAGATTCTGTCGCCGCATATGGCGCGCATCACCTTTGCCGGCGAGGATGTTGCCGCGATGGCGACCTTCGCGCCGGATCAGCGTATCAAGCTGTTTTTCCCGAGAGCGGACGGGACGCTGCCGGCGATCCCGAACCGGCCAGACTGGTACGATATCTATCGCACCGTGCCGCCGCGTGAGCGCGCGCCGATGCGCACCTATACCATACGGTATCTGCGAGCCGACCGCTGCGAGGTCGATGTCGATTTTGTGCTGCATGGCGACAACGGGCCGGCGTCGCGCTGGGCCCTCAACGCAGAACCCGGCGACCCGATCCAGATATCGGCTCCGAACGCCAGATACGACGGCGACATTGGTGGCTATGAATGGCAGCCGCCGGCAGGTGTCCGGCATGTCCTGCTGCTTGCCGACGAAACCGCGTTGCCGGCGGCTGCTGGAATCCTGGAGGAACTGGCTGCGCTGGACGCGCGGCCGCGTGTCGATGCGTTCCTGGAGGTGCCGGACGAGGCGGACAAACTCGACCTGCCGTCCTGGGATGGCCTCGACCTGCGCTGGCTGGTTCGTGAAGGCCAGACGGAAGAGACGCACGCCTATGGCGACAAGATGATTACGGCTGCCAGTCAGGTTGAACTGCCGCGTGATGTCTTGTCCGGTTCGAATGCCGAGGCTCTTGTGGAACCCGATAGCGACGACCTGCTTTGGGATCGCGCTTCGTCCGCACCCGGCAAATTCTACGCCTGGGTGGCCGGCGAAACCGGAGCCGTGAGCCGAATCCGCACGGCGCTCGTCAAGGAGCGGGGCATCGATCGCCGGCTGGCGAACCTCATGGGCTAATGGAAGCTTGGCAGAGAGCGCGAGTAGCCGTGATCGGCCAGACCAGTACAGCGCCCCATCTCTCTTGTTCAATACGGAAGTGAAAATGCAAAACGCCATAACAGACCGCGCACAGATCGACCTGGCGAACTGGCGGACCAGACCGCATTCCTCCTGGGCGTTTCACAATGCTGCCGAGCTTGTGCCAACTGCGACGGTCCGAGGTGCGCGGTTGCAGGAAAGTCCGGCGTGCGAACTGGGTGATTTCGCTGATATCCAGGTCAACGACCTCGACGGGCAGACACGCAGCCTGCGTGAATTCCTGGTGAAGAACCACACCGATGCCTTCGTCATCATGCGAGGTGGCAAGTTCATCGCCGAATGGTGCGCGGATCATAACGACGCTGCCAAGCCGCATCTTGTGTTCTCGGTGTCGAAGTCGATCACCGGCCTGCTCGCGGGCGTGCTGGTCGGAAACGGCAAGCTTTCGTTGGACGCTGTCGCCGGCGACTATGTTCCCGAAGCAATCGGTTCCGCCTATGGGGACGTGCTCGTGCGCGACCTGTTCAACATGCAGGTGAGCCTCGATTTCGATGAGATCTACCTCGACCGCAGCGGTGCCTTCGACCGCTACAGGCGAGCCATGCTCTGGAACCCCGAGCACAGGGATGAGGCGACGCCGGACCTCAAGAGTTTCCTGTGTACCTTGCCCAAGGCCTCGCATCCGCACGGTACCAGGCATGTCTATCGCTCACCCAACACCGACATGGCTGCGCTGGTGATCGAGCGGGCCGCGGGCGAGCGGTTTGCCGAGCTCCTGGGCCGTTTGCTGTGGCAGCCGATGGGGGCGCATACCGATGCGCAGATCACCGTGGACCGCGCCGGCAATCCGCGAGCATCCGGTGGTATTTCAATGACGGCACGTGATCTGGCCCGCGTCGGCGAACTGGTGCGGCTGGGTGGTTGCGGCGTGATTCCCGAGGATTGGGTCGCAGGTCTCTGGGAAGGTGGCGATCGCGCAATCTGGGCAGCTGGCGACCAGGCCGATTGTCTGCCGACGGGCAGCTATCGAAATTACTGGTACGAGACCGGCTCCGGTGAGCTGGCGGCGATGGGCATTCATGGCCAATGGTTGTGGATCGATCCGAAGACGGAAACGGTTATCGTCAGGCAATCGGCGGAAAGCAAGCCGATCGACGAAGCGATGGATCAGGTGATGATCAAGCTGCTGAGGAAGGTCTCGGCTTTCACCAGGAGCGCAGGCTAGCCGGCTTCAGGGAACCTGGCGTGCCTCAGCAGATGTTGATAGCCGTCATTGATGTCCCGGACGATGGCGGCGCGTGCGCGTGCGCCATCGTGTTCCGCAATCGCCGCCACGGCCTCGTCGTGGTAGTCGATGTCGAGGATCGAGGCGAGATTGTCCTCGAAACCGGTGGTGAGGTTGCGCAGGAACGGACCAACCTGCATCCACACCGTTTCGATCAGGAAGATCATCTGGTCGTTGCCGCAATGGCGATAGATCGAGAATTTGAAGTTGAAGTTCTTGCGCAGATAGTCGTTGATGACGCCGGCCTGCGCTGCGTCGGTCAACTCGGCACAGTTGCGGCGTATCGTGCGCAGAGCATTGCCGTTTATGCGCTGCGCGGCAAGTTCCGTCGCCGATCCCTCCAGAAGGGTGCGCACCGCCGTCAGCTGGGAAAACCGTTCGGCCGAGATGACGGGCACCTCCATGCTGCCGTTGGGCAGGGGGCTCAGTGCCCTCAGCGCCTGCAGGCGCATGAAGGCACTGCGCACCGGCATGTCGCTGGTCCCCAGCTCCTTGGCGACCTTTCGCGACGTCAGTTTCTGGCCAGGCGCAAACTGTCCCGACATCAGTGCGCGGACGATTTCCAGATAGACTTTTTCGTGCAGGGGGGCGGTGTCGACCGCAGTCAGTCCAAGTTGCATCTTTTCGGCCATTGGCGGTGCGCTACTTCAGCTTCTGAAATCCACGCATCTAGCTACAGTTTCAAATTGCGAAAGCCACAATGCGTGTCGATTGCGCTCAAGCGGTCGGCGGCCGAAGCTCGCATCATTTCAAGGACATAATGGCTGCTGGCGCGAGGTATCGCAAGCACCGTGGTGGCGACAGGCGGCTTTTGCCGAAGGCATGCACATGATCTTGCCAGCTCGAGGAACCTGGTCCGGGTCCGAGTCCTGATGTTGATGGATGCAAAGTGCGACATTGGTCGCAAAATTCTCGATAAATATGCTTTTCAGTTAAACAAAATCATGAAATAGTCATCATTAACAAAAAGGGTTTCGACGGAGGGTGATATGCGAAACGTCCAGGGGCATGGCAAGAAGCTCTCTTATTACGACTTCGGCCATACGACCGTTTACGCTTCGCGTTACGACCAGCGCTTCGCCTACTGCGCTTATGTGCCGAACGACTATGAAGAGGATGGCGACAAGACCTATCCGCTTGCCGTGATCGTGCACGGCACCGAGCGCGGCATGGAGGCCTATCGCAACGCTTTCGCTGATTTCGCCGAAGCCAACGGCGTCATCGTGCTGGCGCCATTGTTTCCGACCAGCATCTGTTTCCCGGGCGACCTTTCATCCTACAAGATGCTGCGCCACGGCGACCTGCACTACGACGCGGTCATGCTCGACATGATCGAGGAGATGCGCGAGCGCTATCGTATCCGTGGCGAGCGCGTGATGATGTATGGTTTCTCGGGCGGCGGGCATTTCACCCACCGCTTCCTGTTCCTGCATCCGGAGCGGCTGCTTGCTGCCTCGATCGGTGCCCCGGGCGTGGTGACGCTGCTCGACTTCGACAATGATTTCTGGGTCGGCGTGCGCGATTTCGAGAAGGTCTTCGGCAGGAAGATCAACCTCGATGCGATGCGCAAGGTCGCCGTGCAGATGGTGATCGGCGGAGACGATCTGCAGACCTGGGAGATCACCATCACCAAGGATGACGCCTGGTGGATGCCGGGAGCCGACCTTGCCGGCGCCACCCGAAATGATCGCATGCGCGCGTTGAAGGCGAGCTTCGAGAAGCATGGCATCGCGGTCCAGCACGACATCGTGCCGGGCATCACGCATGACGACGAGCACCTCGTGCCCAAGGTCAAGGAATTCTTCGCCCGGACGCTGAAGCAGACTTCGGCGTCCAGCTAGGAACGAACACAATTCGTCAGCTGGAGAACAAAAGAATGGGAACAGCTTTGTTAATGGGAAGACGGGAAGTCCTCAAGGCGATGGCGGCCACGCTGATGGTCAGCGTTGCCTTGCCTGCGATGGCAGAGGAGGCGCCAAGGAAGGGTGGAACGCTCAACGTCCGCCTGAATGCCGATATTCGCGCCACCAACGGCATCCAGCGTGATGCCAACACCGATACGGTTATGCATCAGATCTTCGAAACCCTCGTCGGCTATCGCACCGACCTGTCGATCGGGCCGGTGCTGGCCGAAAGCTGGAAAGTGTCCGAGGACGGCAAGGCCTATACCTTCACGCTGCGTGAGGGGGCCGTCTACCACAATGGCGACAAGGTCATCGCCGCCGACGTGAAATGGAATTGGGAGCGCCGGATGGACCCGGCCAACGAATGGCTGTTCGTCACCAGCTTCGATGGCACCCAGGGTCTCAAGGTCGAATCCGTCGAGGCGATCGACGAGCGTACGGTCACCTTCAAGCTGAATGCGCCCAACGCGCTCTTTCTGCCGTTGCTGGCCGGCGTTCAGGCCAATGTCTGGGTCGCCAGCCCGAAGAATGTCGGTGCCGACGGCAAATGGATCGATGGTTCCGCCATTGGCAGCGGACCGTTCAAGCTGAAGGAATGGGTCAAGGCACAATATATCGCACTGGATCGCTTTGACGGCTACAAACCGATCGCCGAAAAGCCAAGCGGCTTTGCCGGCAGCCGCGAGGCCTATGTCGATCACGTTCGCTTCACGGTCATTCCTGATACATCCGCTGCCGAGACCGCGCTTTTTGCCGGCGAAATCGACATCCTGCCCAATTTCGAAACGACACGGCTCGATGAAGCCAAGTCTCACGGCATGAACGTGGTTTCGTCGCCAGGATTGTCGTGGACAGCGATCCTGATGCAGACCACGGATCCGTTGCTGTCCAATCCGAAGATGCGGCAGGCAATGGCGCATGCGGTGGACATTTCGCAGATCGCTACGGCCCGCACGAATGGCCTGGCCCAGGCCGATCCTTCGGCGGTGGCGCCGGCGAGTGCCTTCTTCGACGACAGCTTTGCATCGCTGTGGCCGCAATACGATCCCGAAAAGGCCAAGGCGCTGGCCGCGGAGGCTGGCTACAAGGGCGAAAAGCTGAAGATCCAGACCAACACGCGTTACCAGGGCATGTACGAGAACTCGGTTCTGCTGCAAGCCATGCTGACGGCTGTCGGGTTCAATGCGGAACTGGAAGTGCTCGACTGGGCGACCCAGCTCGACAACTATCTCGCCGGCAAGTTCCAGCTGCAATCGTTCGGCTATTCCGCCCGCTTCGACCCGTCGCTGATGTACAGCACGATCATGGGTGACAAGAAGACCGACCCGACCGCGCAGTGGGACAGCCCGAAGGCCTGGGATCTTTACCTCAAATCGGTGGCCACGGATAAGTTCGACGAACGCAAGGCCGTGTTCAAACAGCTGCATGCCCTGATGGCCGAAGAGGTACCGATGCTTGGCCTCTATTTCGAACCGTCGGTGGAGGCTGTCTCGCCGAAGGTGAAGGGCTATGCCGCCTGGCCGGCCGAGAACACGCGCACCTGGGGCGTGTGGAAGTCAGAATAGGTTGTCCCGACATCAGACGATCAGATCGGGGGCTCTTTGCCCCCGATCCCGTTTCAAGGAGCAGGTCCGGAATACGGGCAAAGGAGGAAGATCATGCGCACGGAAAGTCTGCCAATTGTCGATTGTGCCGGGGATGCGCGACGACGCGGCCAGGCGCATGGCGAGGCGCTGCGCAGCGCGATCCTTGCCAAGGTCGAACGCTGGCGGGGGGCGATCGGTGAAGCCTATGGAGTGCCGGCTTCATTGTTCCTGCCGCGGTTCCTGGAGGCGACGGATTTCCGTGGAGCGATCATGGCCCATGCGCCAGATCTTGCCGATGAAGTTGTCGGCATCGGCGAAGGCGCTGGATTGCCCGAAGAAACCGCCTATGCGCTGCAGTTGATGGATGAAGAATGGTGGTGGGGCCGTTCGAATGCCGCTCACTGCAGCAGCCTGGCGGTGGCGCCTGCCGATGGCAGGCCCACGCTGGTCGCTCAGACAATGGACCTGCCACGCTGGCATGATGGCGCCCAGGCGCTGCTGAAGATCGAGGATGCAGGCCAGAAAAGCCTCGTTTTCACCTCCGCGGGAATGATCGGACTGATGGGTGTTTCCGGCCGAGGGCTCGGCATCTGCGTCAACACGCTGAGCCAGCTCGCCGTCAATCCACGCGGCCTGCCGGTGGCGTTTGTGATGCGGGGCGCGCTTGCACAGGGTACGGTCGCGTCTGCCGCGGAGTTTTTGGGCCAGGTGCCGCACGCCTCCGGCCAGAACTACCAGTTGGGTGACCGCAGCGAGGCACGCACCTTCGAATGTTCGGCGGGCGGGGTTGTCCCGGTGTCGTTTTCGAATGGCTGTTCGCCGCACACCAACCATCCGTTGGTCAGCAGGGATGGGCGTGATGCGACCGCACGCATGGAAGGCAGCGAGGATTCCCGCGGCCGGCTGCAAAGCCTGCGAACGGATATCGCCATCTTGCCCGACGTGGCCGCCGTAAAGGCAAGTCTTGCGGCACGGCGGACTGGCGGCATCGTCTCGATAACGCCGCAAAGTGCGGCATTGACCGCTCCGATGACGATCGGCTCGGTGGTCTATTCGTTCGGCGAAGACGTCGAGCTTTCCGTCTGTGCCGGTCCGCCAAGCCATGAAAGCTGGCGCGAGATCGCTGTGTGACAAGGCCGCTCGACGCAACCAGCCGGCGAGTGGTGGCTGGTTGCGTCGAGGCTGCAGCCGTTGCCGGTTTGAAAGTCGGGTGTCAGAGCGCCATCACTTGTCTGGTTGGATCGTTCTCGGCGAAACGGCGGTCGATCAGCATCGCCGCCTCCAGCAGCTGGCGGGTGTAAGGATGTCGCGGCCGGTCGATGACATCGTCGCGCTCGCCGATCTCGACGATGCGTCCATCCTGCATGACCGCGATACGGTCGGCAACCTGCTCGACCGCACCGAGATCGTGCGAAACGAACAGGCAGGCGAAGTTGTGCCGGGCCTGCAATTCGCGGATCAGCAGCAGGATCTGCTTCTGCACGGTCATGTCGAGCGCCGAAACCGGTTCGTCAGCGACAACGAAAGCAGGGCGTCCGACAATGGCGCGGGCAATCGCCACACGCTGGCGCTGGCCTCCCGACAACTGGTGCGGAAAGCGGCGACCGAAATCCGGCGACAGTCCAACCTCTGAAAACACCTCTTCGACCCGTTTCTCGCGCTCGGCGGCATTCATCGATCTGGCGAGTTTCAATGGCTCCGCGATGATATCGGCAATTCGCTGGCGCGGATCGAGTGAGGAGTAGGGATCCTGGAAGACGATCTGCATCTCGCGATGCCGCTCCTGGCGATTCGCCTGCTCACGCCCTTCGGCGCCGAGAAAGGCGATCTGACCCGATGTCGGCCTGACCAGGCCGACAATGGCGCGACCGAGCGTGGTCTTCCCGGATCCGGACGCGCCGACCAGCGCCAGCGTCTCACCGCTTCGGACTGTGAGATCGACACCGTGCACGGCGCGCTTGGCTTCGGTCCTGGAAAAGAGCCGGTTGCGACCGGGATAGTCGATGACGACGTTGCTGACCTCTACCACCGGTTTGCCACGACTGCCGCCACGCATGCCGCCGGCACTGCGCCGCGGCAGCGCGTCAAGCAGGCGGCGCGTGTAATCGTGCTTCGGTGCGTGCAGCACTTCCGAGCTCGGACCGCTTTCGATCGCCTTGCCTTCGCTCATCACGATGACGTTGGGGATGTAGTGGGAAACCATGCCGAGGTCGTGGCTGATCAGGAGGACCGCGGTGCCGTTGGCCTGGGTGAGCTCCACCATCAGGTCCAGAACGTCGCGCTGCACCAGCGTGTCCAGCGCCGTGGTTGGCTCGTCGGCGATAAGCAGTCGTGGCTTCAAAAGCATGACAGAGGCCAGCATGATGCGCTGGCGCATGCCGCCGGAGAATTCGTGCGGATAGGCGGCCAGGCACTTTGCCGGTTCCTTGATCCGGATGCGCTCCAGCATTGCCAGCGATCGATCACGGATTTCGGCCTTGCCGAGCTTGTGATGCAATCGCAGGCCTTCGGCCATCTGCTCACCGATGGTGATTGCCGGATTGAGCGAGACCATCGGCTCCTGGAAAACCATTCCGATCTCCGCGCCGCGTATCTTGCGCAGGGTTCTCGGTTCGATGCGGGTGATGTCGTTGTCCTTGAACAGGACACGGCTCTCCGCAGCCGTTACCAGGGGTTGTGGCAACAGGCCGAGGATGGAACGAGCCGCCATCGTCTTGCCGGAACCGGATTCCCCGACGATGGCGATCATGTCGCCGGAAGCCAGGTCGAAATTCAGCGCATCGACGATCCGCTTGCCGTCTTGGCCTATGGTGATGGTCAGGTCGCGTACCGAAAGCATCGGATGTCTCACAAAGCTGGTGCCGTCCATCGTCGTGACCTCAGAGCTTGGGATCGAGCCAGTCGCGAACCGCATCACCCAGCATGTTGATGCCGAGCAGCGTGATCGAGATGCAAAGCCCCGGCAGCACGATGAGGTGCGGCGCCTGGCCGATATAGGGGCGGGCGGTCGACAGCATGCTGCCCCAGCTCGGCGCAGGCGGCGGAACGCCGAGGCCGAGGAAGGAGAGCGCGCTTTCCGAAAGGATCACCCAGCCGAACATCGTCGTCGCCAGCACGATGATCGGCGCCACGCAATTGGGGAGCACGTGGCGAGCCATGGTGATGAATTCGCTGTTGCCCATGACACGCGAGGCTTCGACATATTCGCGCTCGCGGATGGACAGGACGGCCGCGCGCACGACGCGTACGACGATCGGCATGTAGGCAAGCCCCAGCGCGAGCACGATGCCGTCTCGGCTCGCCCCGATCACGGCCATGATGCCGAGCGCGAGCAGCAGGCCGGGGAAGGCGAGAAAGGCATCGTTGATCATCATCAGGATGCGGTCGGTCCAACCGCGCAGGAAGCCGGCCGCGACGCCGAATACCGTTCCGGTGACCAGTGCGAAAAGCACTGTCGCGAAGGCGATCCAGGCGCTGGTGCGGGCCCCATACACCAGCCGGCTCAGGACATCACGGCCGAATTCATCGGCGCCAAGCAGGTGTCGCGCCGAAGGACCTGCAAGCCGCGATGGCAGGTCGAGTTTCAGTGGATCGTAGCCGACCAGCCATGGCCCGGCTATGGCCCCAACCAGAAGAAGAGTGGTCACCGTGATGCCGAAGACGGCGTTGAACTTCAAACGGGATTGTCCAAGGGCCAACGCGATCATGCTGCAACCCTTGGGTCGAGGAGGGGATAAAGCAGGTCGACGACCAGATTGACGACGACGTAGATCGCGGCAACGAACAGCATCGTGCCCTGAACCACCGGATAGTCGCGGGCATAGATGGCATCGACCAGCAGGCGCCCAAGGCCTGGCAAGGTGAACACCGTTTCGATGACGGCTATGCCGCCGAGCAGGCTGCCGAGCACGAAGCCTATCAGCGTCAGGGTCGGTGCGAAGGCATTCTTGAAGGCATGGCGCCACATGACTGCCGACTCGGAAAGTCCCTTGGCGCGCGCGTGGGTGATGTATTCCAGTCGCGCCACCTCTATGGTGCTGGCGCGCGCCATGCGAGCGATCGGCCCAGCCTCGCTCAACACAAGCGTCGTCACCGGCAGGACGATGTAGACAAGCGCCGGCCAGAAACCCTGGCTGAAAGGAACATAACCGATCACCGGCAACCAACCGAGGTGGAGGCCGAAGGCAAGCAGCAGCATGAGGCCGAGCCAGAAACTCGGGATCGACAGGAGAATGGTTGCGACCGCGATGACGCCGACATCGCCCAGGCTGTTCTGGCGCCAAGCCGCCAGCATGCCTGCTGGAACGGCGATCAAGGCAGCGATGAAGACGCCGACAAGCACGATGGTGGCTGAAACGGAAAAGGCGTTCAGCATGAGCGGCAGAACGTCCTGTCCAGTGCTGATCGACCTGCCGAAGTCGCCGGTCAGCACATTGCCGATCCAGATCAGATATTGAGCAACGACTGGCTTGTCCAAACCCATCTGGACACGCATGGCTTCAACCTGGCCAGGCTTGGCGAGGTCTCCAAGCATCAAGGCGGCAGGGTCTCCGGGGATGAAGCGGAGCAGGCCAAAGACAGCGATCGATACCAGGATCAACGTTGGTATCGCGCTGGCGATACGGGTGAGGATAAAGCGGGTCATCTTTCTCCCACTGCGCGGGCAACGGTTTCACGGTGGCCGGCCCCGCTGCGTTCGACGCGGGCAAGCACGGCTTCATCCATGGCGAGATCGTAGCGGGTGAAGTCGCGGCATTCGGCCGGCAGCGGCGCGATCTCCATGACGCCGGCAGCCGGTTCGAAGATGATCATCGCGACCGTCGCGGAGATGTTGCCGCCTTCCTTCCTGATCGGCGGTCGGCAGACGCTGAGCGGCCATGCGAACTCATCGAAGAGAGCCTCCTTGAGATCGGCCACGGTAATGCTGCCCTGGCTCCTCAACAGCCGGCGCTTTACGCGATAGTCCCGGTAGAAGCTGTCTGGAACGTCTTTAAGCCCGGTTTCCCTGAGCTTGGACAATGCAACCGGACTCTGCCAGTGGTTGGCATGCACGATGAGATCTCTGTCGGGATAGATGGAGAAGGCTTCGTCAGGAGCGCATTCGAGGTCGACGGCAAAACCTTCCGCAGTGGACAGGATCATGTTGTTGGAGCCGGACTTCGGCGTGATCGCCACGACGCGCACGGCGTCCGCGAAGTGTGCGGCTTCCAATGCCCGGCGCCTGATGAAAGGCAGGGGAATTCCGATTTCGCGGTAATCGCGATCCGATTCCAGATAGTTGGCGGTAATGCCGATGCCGGCCGCATTGAAGCCACTGCGGGCCAGGCCACCGGCTTCAGTGAAGGTGATCAGATCCGGGCCGTCGTCGCGCTTGATGCGCAGCACGATGGATGTTTCGGCGCATTCTGCCCGCCAGTCCCAGTTCTGGCCGTGGATCAACCTGCCGTCGCGTGTTGCGTCAGGCAGGATCACAGCACCGGTGCAGCCATCCGGCTCGTCGTCGGTTATGCCTTTTTCGCGCCGCGCCAACTGCAGCACTTCCGTGCGGGCGTTGACCATGAGGATCGATGTCAGGTCGACATTGGCGCCGGCGGCGATGCCCTCCATCTCTTCCACGAGATCGGGGGCCCATTCCCGCAGACGAGGGAGGAAGATCCCGGAGAACCGGCTGATCTCTTCGCGTGCAAAGCCAAACTTCTCCAACTGCGAAGCATAGAGCGAAATCGACAGGCCGATGCGCGCCCGGGCCTGCTCGCCATAGGCTTTCCCGCGCTCGGACGGAGTTCCGCTGACGTCGATGAGTGGGAAGGGTGGAACGACTGTCATGCGGCTACCTCGAAAGCAATGATTGTCGATCATAATGCATTTTGATTACATGAAAAGCACTATTTTTGACAAATCACCCTCTTCGTAATGTCTCGTGACCTGACTATAATGCTGCAAGCCAATCAGGAGGGCGCATGGATCGACATGATGAGGAGAGCGACCGTGGCGAGGCCGCAAGCCCGCTGCAGATCGATCTGGCGCGGCGCATCCTCGATCGCATCCGCGATTCCGGCTGGGGCGTTGGAACCCGTGTCTCCGTGCCGGATCTCGCACGCACCTTTGGTGTCTCCCGCTCGCCGATCAGCGGCGCTCTGGAACTCCTGGTCTCCAAAGGTATCCTGGCGCCATTGGAAACCCGTGGATTACAGGTCGCGCTCGACGTGACTGGTCTCGACACGGCGGAGGTGCTGCCCAGTTCCCCGCTCGAGGAACTCTACCGACGTATGATGCGCGAGCGTGCGCTTGGAGATCTGCCGCAGGAGGTGTCGGAAGCCGAACTGATACCGCGTTACGGCGTTTCGCGCGGCATCATCCGCAAGCTCCTGCTGCGTTTCGCGGCCGAGGGCCTGGTGCAGCGTTTGCCAGGGCACGGCTGGCGTTTCGCGGATTCGCTGGTCGGCGAGGATGCCTACCGCGAGAGCTATGAGTTCCGTGCTGCTGTGGAATGCGCAGCTTTGCGTTCACCGGGTTTCCATGCCGACCCGCAGGTGCTGATGCCGGTGCGGCGGGCGCATGAGCGCGTGCTGAGCGATCCTGGCAGCATCAGCGGCGACGAGTGGTTTCGCATCAACGCGTCGTTTCACCAGGGGCTGGCGATCTGCTCGGGCAACCGCTTCCTGGCCGATGCGGTCCGCCAGCAGAACAATCTGCGCCGCATGCAGGAATCGGCCGGTTTCGACGAGCTTCCGTCCGAGCGGATCGAGCAGTCCTGCCGGGAGCACCTCGCTATACTCGACGCCATAGATGCTGGCGAGATGGAATGGGCCGAGGCACTGCTGCGGCAACACCTGAGACAGGCGTCGGAATTCGCAACGCTGTCGTAGTGTATCTAGCCAGCACTCGCGACCTTCGAACCCGACTGCCGGCAGGGTATTTGTCAGTTCCCGACGGCGATATCCGGGTACAAGGCCTTGGCCAGGTCGCGTATGGCATCAGCGGTGCGTGGGCCGAAACCAATCATGTAGGCGCCATCGAGCACGAGAAGCGCCTTGGTCTTCGCGGCAGGGGTTGCGGCCAGTGCCGGGACGGCAAACACTTCGCTCGCTGTCGGTCCGCCTTTGCCGTCGCCCATCATCAGGATGACGTCGGGCGCGAGCTCGATCAGTTTCTCCTCCGACGCGGCCTTATAGCCAACGACTTCCGCCATTGGATTGACGCCGCCGGCATAGCGGATGATGGCATCGGCAGCGGTACCGGAACCTGCAGCGGTCAGGCGTACGAGGCCGTGGAAAAACACCACCTTCCTGCGTTTTTCCGTCGGGATGCTGGAGGTAAGCTTCGCAGCGACGTCGAATGTCTCGATCACCTGATGAGACAGGTTCGCGCCCGGTTGCTTCAGATCGAGCGCTGCGGCGACAAGCTCGATCTTGCGCAGGATTCCGTCGCGGGAGTTATCCTCCGGAACATAAACGATAGGGATCGTCAGGGACGACAACACGTCGACGGCTTCCGCTGGCCCGATGTCTTCCGCTGCGATGATCAGATCCGGATCGAGGGCTGCTACGCCTTCGACGGAGAGCTTGCGCCTGTAGCCGACATTCGGTTTGTCGGCAGCGGCTTGCGGATATTTGCTGCCTCTGTCGACAGCGACGATGCGATCTCCGGAGTCGAGCGCATAGACGATCTCCGTGATGTCGGACCCAAGTGTGAGAATCCGCTTTGCTGGGCCTGTTTCGACCTGGCGCCCGCGCGCATCGACCACTTCAGCCGCTTCCGCATTCGAGCAGGAGGAAAATGCCATCAGGAAAGAGATTGCCAGGGTTGCGAGGCATCTGGTCCACCAAAAACCCACGACGTTACCCGGATACAGGCCTGTGGCCATGGCGTCAGTCCTCGATTTGGCAGGGGTTCATTTTCTGTTTGAAGCCTATACGAATAAAGTTGACTAATGTCATCAAGTTTAAATATCTAACCGCTGCTGTCGCCGAGCGGCAGCGCATTCAAAACTGCCAGCCGCGCCCATCGGGTACCGCCAGCCATGCATTTCATGAGCGGGGGCTCGATCCGAATGAGACTGACAAACAAGACGACGTGGCTGGCGGGAACGGCACTTCCAATCCTGTGTTGTACCGTGATGGCTTTGCCCGCCAACGCCCAGGATGCTCAGCCGACAGCCAGGGCAGCCAAGACCAAGAAGCTCAATCCCACGGAAGCGCAGCAATCGACGATGCTCGATCGCATCACCATCACCGCCACCATGGTGAAAGGGGCCGTCGTCGACGCGTTGGCGGCAATCAGCGCCGTCGACAGCACGGAACTCGAGCGCATACAGCCCGACACCGCCGCGGATATATTCCGGGCCACGCCCGGCGTTGCCGCGTCGATGAACGGGGACGATCCGGCTACGGCAATCAACATTCGCGGCCTGGAGCAGTATGGCCGGGTCGTTGTGACCCTTGACGGTGCCAGACAGGATTACTGGCGTGTCGGCCACGGCTCCGGCTCGTTCTATGTGGAACCGGAGCTGATCAAGGAGGCGACCGTCATTCGTGGACCAAGCTCCAATGCTTACGGCTCTGGGGGCATCGGCGGCGTGGTTTCCTTCGATACAAAGGATGCAAGCGATTTCCTCATCGCGGAGGAGCGGTGGGCGCTTAGCGAGAAGCTCGGCTATGAAAGCAATGGCAGGGGCTTCACGACCAGCACGACCGGTGCGTACCGGTTCAGCGAGGATGCCGACGTCATCGGCAACCTCGTCTACAGAAATCGCCATGCCTACAAGGACGGCGACGGCAGCGAGGTCCCCTGGACCGGCGAAAAGGTGACAAGCGGCTACTTCAAGACCACCCTGCGCCCGGCAGACGGCCATGAGCTCAAGCTTGGCCTGATCCTGCAGAACTACAATGATTTCATCACCGGTTCGAGCGGCTCAACGTCGCCGACGCTGAGCCGCTACGATGCCGACACGGTGAACCAGACCTATACGGCAGCCTATACGTTCCGGCCCGAGGACAACCGGCTGATCGACTTCAGCGCCAATCTCTATCACAACCGGACCAAGGCAGATCAGGCGCAGGTCTGGCCGAAATCGGCAATCGGCCAGTCGCGCTACTACGACGTCGCAACGACCGGGTTCAATCTCAAGAACTCCTCGCGTTTCGAGGCGTTCGAGTTCGCTCACACCGTCACCTATGGCGTGGACTACTACTACCTGACAGGGGATTCTGATGCCGCGCATTTCGGCGCCGGCAAGCAGCAGGGTTACGGTGGTTTCGTGCAGTGGCAAGGAGACTACAACAACTGGCTGCAGGTCATCACCGCGCTGCGCTACGATGGCTATACGCTCGACGGACAAACCAGAACCAAGCCACCAGTTGACGCGTCGGTCTCCGGCGACCGCTGGTCGCCGCGCGTGACCGTTGGCATCACTCCGGTAGAGGGGTTCCAGTTCTACGGAACCTATGCCGAAGGCTATAGGGCACCGGGACTGCAGGACGTCTATCGCGGCGGTGGCGCGCATGGTTCCGGTGACAGCTACATACCTAATCTGTTGCTGCAGCCGGAAACCGCAAGGAGCTGGGAGGCCGGCGTCAATCTCAAATACAACGACGTGCTGATGGCCGGCGATCTGGTTCGCGGCAAGGTCAATCTGTTTCACACCGATGTCGAGGACTACATCGACGTCGATCTGACCAAGACACTCAGAACCGCCATCAACATCGGCAATGCGCGTCTCAAGGGTGTCGAAGCCGAGATGGTCTATGACTATGGCGTTGGCTTCATAAATCTTTCCGGCGCGCTGATCGACGCCAAGATCGTCGACGGTGTCTATGCCGGCCAGACCCTGAACAACACGCCACTCGACCGCTTCGCGGCAACCATCGGCTTCCGTGCCCTTGAGGACAAGCTGACCTTCGGCGCGCAATTCCTCAGCATCGGCGAGATCACCCGGACCAGCAGGTCAAGGCCGAAGGATCCATCGGTCGTCGACCCCGGCTTCAACCTGGTGAACGCTTTTGCGAATTGGCAGATCAACGACCACACCCGGCTGGATTTCGGCGTCGATAATGTCTTCAACACGTCGTACACGGACCGCAAAGTTCATGGTCGACCACGGCTGCGACCGAGCAAGGGAAGGGAAGGACCTTCAAGATTGCACTGACCGGCCGCATCGGCGGCTGAGGAGGGGAGATGATGAACGTCCTGAACTGCGAAGCGCGCCTGCAACTGCCGAACCTTGAGCGATATCTCCATCTCATCACCGACAGGGTGATGAGTTTCGACGCCAGAATGTTCCGGAATGACGAAAGGCTCGACTTCCGCTTCGCCTTTGGCGAAGCGGCATTTGAGATGAAACCCGATGTGCTGGTCTTGCGCGCCGGTGCTGGCGATCGCGATGGACTTGCGCGCATCAAGGATATTCTCGCCACCGCTGTGGAGATCTATGCCAAGGAGGACGAACCCGAGGTCGTCTGGATCGGCGACCTTGCCGGAGACACACGGCCTGCACAGTTCCGTGAAATGACGGTCATCCACGTTGCCGATCTGACTCCGCATATGCGACGCATTCGGCTCGCGGGTGAGGATCTCGTCCGTTTTGGCAAGTTCCAGGGCATGCACATTCGCATTCTGTTTCCGACGGCAAGCGTTCCGGATCCGGTTTGGCCGAGCCTCGGCGCCAACGGATTGCCGGTGTGGCCCTCGGACGACCGACGACCGACGGCTCGCGTCTACACGATCCGCGCGCTTGATCTGCAGGCCGGGCACATCGATGTCGACTTCCTGATCCATGACGGGGAAAGCGTCGGCTCGGCATGGGCCATCCGGGCGAGGGCAGGTCACAAGGTCGGCATCATGGGGCCTGTCGGGCGCCCCGTGCGGCCGGCCGATTGGTACGTGCTCGGAGCGGATGAAACGGGATTGCCGGCGATTGGCCGGTTGCTGGAGACGTTGCCGCCGCAGACCAGGGGCATCGCCTTCGTCGAAATCGCCGACAGAAACGAAAGGCAACAGATCAACAACGTCACCCAGATCGAACTGCACTGGCTGGAGCGGGACGGCAGGGCGGCGGGAACGGACGGGCGCCTGGCTGAGCAGATTTTGTCGGCGCGATGGCCCGGGCAGGGCACTGCCTTTGGCTGGTTCGCGGCGGAGGCGGAAGCCGCCAAGCTCGTTCGCAGCACCTGGCGCGATCAGATGGGGCTCGGCCGCGACCAGACCATCGCCACCGCTTATTGGCGTCGCGGGCAGGCGGGGCTGATGGCGGGGTGAGTTATCGATGACATCCTTCGTCGCCGGCTTCGGCGAAGGATTTAGCCGCGACGTCATATCGATAGCCAATTGTCTGTGTGCTACAGGCGTCCTCGTATCGCGTGCAGGCTTCCATCGAAACGCATAGACCGCTCTGAGCGCCCCAGACCTTGGCCGGCGGCTTGTCATAGATACCATCGTAGATCGTCTGTGTTCGATCGCCGCGGTCGTGCCAGGTCGCCGTAATCTCAGAACGAAAGTGATCGTAGCCGGCGCTGCTGTATCCGATCGTGTACCGGACAGTTCCGATGCCGGAAACGTTGGCCGTACCGGATGCCAGATTTTCCCAAATCTCTTCCGCGTAAGCAACCTCTGCAGTGAATGCGAAAACGCATAAAAGATAGGCCCACAGGGTCGAGAAACGAGGGTATGAGAATCCTGAAAAATTCAACGGGAACAACTCTCTACCGCCATCTTCTGTCAATTTAAGTCGGCCGACGTTTTTTAGGTGACAGGTGACTTGACCCAACAAGTCAGTCTATTCCGGCAGCATGAAGACCCTCGGAAAGCTGATCCTATCAGCCGTATTGGCACTTTTCTGCAGCCTGATCGTCGCGGGACTTTTTCTGCCCGTCTACGGCATTTTCGAGGGTGGTACGCACAATTGCCTGAACGTTGGCATCGGAGATTGTGTTTCCATCATTCCTCTGAGCGCGCTGATCTACGGGCCGTTGTTTGCCATTGCCGGTGTTCTGGTCGGCACGCCCATCCTTTTGCTGATCCTGTCATGGCGTGACTGATACGCAGAGGCAAGCGACACATCGTTCGGAGCCCCATATGAAAGTCGCATAAGATAGATTATGGAACTGGCGCGTTGAGCAAGGGGCGCCAGTCAGGCGGTTCGTGCAAGCTCTTTCGCTATCGCCGCAACAAGCCGTGGATCGTCCGGCGTCACATCCGGAGCAAAGCGCGCCGCGATCTTGCCGTCACGGCCAAGAAGAAACTTCTCGAAGTTCCAGAGGATCTCGCCGTTCCCACCAACTGGGATGCCTCGGGCCTGCAGCATCTCACGCATCGGCCCATCGCCTATCGTCTCGGGAGATGATGCAATCAGTTGCCTGTACAGCGATCGTAAGTGCTGGTGCAGAACGCGACGATCTCAGCATCGGATCCAGGTTCCTGGCCCTTGAAATCATTGGCTGGAAACGCCGCTATGACCAGGCCCGCGTCGCGATTTTCCCGATAGAGTTTCTCCAGGCCTTCATACTGCCGGGTCAGCCCGCACTTCGAAGCGACATTGACCACGAGAATGACCTTGCCGCTGTAATCGCTCAGCGTGGTCTCAAGTCCGTCGGCACGTTTCACCGGAATATCAAGCAGTTCCACTGGATCGCTCCATTCATGGATATGGGATTTCGATGATCATTCCGTCGAAGGCCGGATCGACATTGTCCGGCGTTTCAGCTTGCACGGCCGTGTAGTCCAACGGGACATGCATATGCGTCAGCACGGCTCGTTTCGGCGCGAGCCGTTCGATCCACGACAACGCTTCGCTGAGCGAGAAATGGCTCGGATGCGTTCTGTATTGCAGAGCATCGATGATCAGGACGTCGAGATCCTTGAGGCGGGCGGCCGTCGGCACCGGAAAGTCGGACACGTCCGGACAATAAGCCAGTTGGCCGAGGCGGAAGGCCAGCGAGACGATGTCGCCATGCACCTGCGGCAATGGTTCGAAGGTGAGGGCGCCCCCCTCTCCTTCCACCATGAATGGCCGATGATGCTCGATCAGATGCGGCTGCAAGATCGGCGGATAAGAGCTTCCGGGCGGCGTCTCGAAACAATAGCCGAAGCCCTGTTTCAGCCGTTCCATCGTTGGTCCATCGGCATGGATATCCATCAGGCGATCCCGGCCGATCACAAAAGTGCGCAGGTCGTCGATGCCATGGATATGATCAGCATGCGCATGCGTATAGACCACGCCATCGATATGCTTGACGGACGCCAGCAGCATCTGAGCGCGAAAATCCGGTCCGGTATCGATGGCGACCGTGGTCCTGGCGCCATTGGCCTTGATACGCTCGACCAGGGCCGCGGCGCGCATGCGGCGGTTCCTGGGATCGGCAGGATCACAATTGCCCCAGTCACCATTCAGGCGCGGGACGCCAGGCGACGAACCGCAGCCGAGAATGGTGAGGCGGAGCCGGTCGGCCACGGCGCTCAGTTGCCTTGCTGCGTCAGGCGCGGCATTTTCGAGAACAGGCGGAAGAAGTTGTCGGTGGTGATCCGGGCAATTTCGTCCCGGCTCACGCCGATCGTTTCCGCCAGGACCCTTGCGGTTTCAGCGACATAAGCCGGTTCGTTGCGTTGGCCGCGATGCGGTACCGGAGCAAGGTAGGGCGCGTCTGTTTCCACCAGCAGCCGGTCGTGTGGCACGTCCTTCGCTATGTCCCGCAACTCGGCAGAGTTCTTGAAGGTCAGGATGCCGGAGAAAGAGACATAGCCCCCCAGTTCCACGCCAACCTCGGCCAGCCGCCGGCCTGAGGAGAAGCAATGCAGGATGAAAGGGAAGGCGCCCTTCCCTGTCTCGTCGCGCAGGATCGCGATCATGTCGTCGTCGGCATTGCGTGCGTGAATGACCAGCGGCAGTCCGGTTTGGCGCGCGGCTGCGATATGTGTACGCAGGCCTTGAGCCTGCGCATCGCGCGGCGCCTTGTCGTAAAAATAGTCGAGGCCGGCCTCGCCGATCGCGACCACCTTCGGGTGCTCGGCCAGTCGAACAAGATCCTCCGTCGTGATGTCGAGCTCCTCGGCGGCATTGTGCGGATGCGTGCCGACGGAGCAGAACACTTCCTTGAAAGACTCTGCAATTTCAATGATCTGCTGGAACCGCTTCACGCGTGTCGATATCGTGACCATACGCCCGACACCAGCCGCCAAAGCGCGGGCGACGATGGCCGCCCGCTCCTCGGCAAAATCCGGAAAATCCAGATGGCAATGGCTGTCGACAAGCATCAGGCTGTCGCTTCCGGCGCTGGTTCGACGTAACGCGGAAACACGGGCTGCGGCGCTGGAAGCGGCGTGCCCGGCACCAGCGCAAATGCGTCCGCCAGATGCTCGAAATCGCGCTTGTCATCAGCCACGGCCAGCGTATCGAGCAGCTTCGCGGCGGAGCCCGGGATATAGGGCTGGCACAGGATGGCGACGCGCCGGATGATCTCCGCCGTCGTCCACAGCACCGTTTCCATGCGCGCGGGGTCGGTCTTCTTCAGCGCCCAGGGTTCCTGTGCGGCGAAGTAGCGGTTGGCATCCGCGACGACCGCGAAGATCGCAGCCAGTGCCTGATGGATGGCCTGCTCGGTCATCGCCTTGCGCGCTGTCGCCAGCGCTGCGGTTGCCTGCTCGAGCATCGCCTTGTCGGCCTCGGCAAGCGTGCCGCGCTGGGGCACCACGCCATTGCAGTTCTTCGCGATCATCGACAGCGAACGCTGCGCCAGATTGCCGAGATCGTTGGCGAGGTCGGCATTGGTGCGGTTGACGATCGCCTCGTGGCTGTAGCTGCCGTCCTGGCCGAACGGCACCTCGCGCAGGAAGAAATAACGGACCTGGTCGAGGCCATAGTGATCGACCATCGTAAACGGGTCGATGACGTTGCCGACCGATTTCGACATCTTCTCGCCGCGGTTGAACAGGAAGCCGTGTGCGAATACGCGCTTCGGCAATTCGATGCCCGCTGACATCAGGAAGGCCGGCCAATAGACGGCGTGGAAGCGCACGATGTCCTTGCCGATGATGTGCGTTGCCGGCCAGTAGCTCCACGAAGGAGACTGGGTGTCCGGGTAGCCGGCTGCGGTGATGTAGTTGGTGAGCGCATCCACCCAGACATACATGACGTGTTTTTCGTCACCCGGGACCGGGATGCCCCAGTCGAAGGTGGTGCGTGAGATCGACAGGTCCTTCAGGCCCGATTTGACGAAGGAAGCCACCTCGTTGCGTCGTTCGGATGGACCGACGAAGTCGGGCTGGTTTTCATAGAGCTCCAGCAGCTTGTCCTGGTAGGCCGAGAGCCGGAAGAAGTAGCTTTCCTCCTCGACCCATTCCACAGGTGTGCCCTGTGGGCCATAACGGACATTGTCGGCGCGGACCTCGGTTTCCTCCTCGCCGTAATAGGCCTCGTCGCGCACCGAATACCAGCCGGCGTAGCCACCCTTGTAGATGTCGCCATTGGCCTCCATCGCCTTCCAGATGGCCTGGGAGGACGCATGATGGCGCTGTTCCGTCGTGCGGATGAAATCATCGTTCGACGCATTGAGCGCCTGTGCCATGCGCCGGAACTCGGCAGCATTGCGGTCAGCCAGTTCGCGCGGCGTGATTCCTTCCTTCTTGGCCGTCTGCAGCATCTTGATGCCGTGCTCATCCGTACCGGTCAGGAAGAACACGTCCTTGCCGTCGAGCCGCTGGAAGCGGGCAAGTGAATCCGTTGCGAGCAGTTCGTAGGCATGACCTATATGCGGCTTGCCGTTCGGATAGGAAATCGCAGTGGTGATGTAGAATTTCTCACGGGACATTGTGGGCCGTCATGAATGTCTGAATGGAAGAATGTGTGAACGGATATCGGGGCGTGGATATCGCATCGGCATGGCGAAAGCCATCCCGGGAGGGCCGTCACATTCGCATCGCAGAATTCAGTCGGTCGATCATCGTGAGTGCGTGTTGCTTCTTGTCGAGATTGTAGGTCTCGGTCTCAGATATAGCGCGCTGCGCATCTTGCCAAGTGTCGGACAAGAGTTTGGCACGCCTCAGATCCCCGACGATCGCAGAAGAGCTTGCCGCCGCGGACAGCAATTCGAGAGCGTGGCGGTTGAAGGTTTCGAACGGGATGGCCTGATCCCGACCTGCTACCGTCTCTGCCAGCTTGTAGGCGCCGGCGAGGTCCACCCGACCGGCCGAGACCAGCTTTTCGAGCGCTGCCGCAATTTCCAGGCCGCCATATTGCGTCAGCAGAACAGCGGCCCGCGCGCTGCCCCCTGCCCGCTCGGCAAGTGCTGCACGTTGGGCGGCGTCATCCGGTGTGCTCTGGCCGATTGCGTCCAACACCGTCATCAGGTCGCGCTCAGCAAGCGGCGCGAGCCTCAGCACCTGACAGCGCGAGCGGATGGTCGGCAGCAGGCTGCCCGGCGCATGCACGATGAGCACGAAGATCGTACGTGCGGGCGGCTCTTCAAGATTTTTCAACAACGCATTGGCAGCATTGGTATTCATGTCGTCAGCGGGATCGACGATCACCACCCTGTAGCCGCCATCGTGCGACGTCATTGACAGGAACTGTCCGACCTTGCGGATCTCGTCTACGGTAACCACACTTTTGAATGCCTTGGTGCGATCATTCATCGGCCGTGTGAGATGCAGGACGGAAGGATGCGCGCCCATCGCGATCTGCCGGTAGAGCCCCGATGCGGGATCAGGAACAACCAGGGTTTCCGGCGCCAGATTGCCGTTCGGGTTTTTCAGCAGATGATACGCGAGGTGGAAGGCAAGCGTAGCCTTGCCGATGCCTGCCGGCCCGCACAGCATCAGCGCATGTGGGAGCTTGCCCGCCTTGTAGGCTGCGGCCAAAGTTGTGGTGACGTCCGCATGTCCGATCAGGCGCGGGTTCTCGGCGGGCTCCGGAACCTCATCCAAAGTGTCGTGCTGTTCGGGCGCCAGCCGCTCGAAACTCATGCCGGCGCCCTGTGACTGGTTTTGGTCGGCCTGGACTTCTCCAGCATCGCGAACACGGCATCCGTGACCGCATGTTCGACCGTGTTGGCGTCTCCGGAAGCGTCGATGACCACGCAGCGCTTGGCTTCCGCCCTGGCAATGGCCAGGTAAGCATCGCGGCGCTGTTGATGAATGGCCAGCGTCTCCTTCTCGAAGCGGTCGGGCGTTTCGCCGGGGTTGCGGCGGGCTGTTGCGCGGCGCAGCCCCTCTTCCGGATCGATGTCGAGGATCAAGGTGAGGTTCGGCACCATGCCATTGATGGCCACGCGCTGCAGGGTATCGATGAACGCCGGGTCGAGGCCGCCGGTGGCACCCTGATAGACACGCGAGGAATCAATGAAGCGATCGCAAAGCACGACCGCGCCGCGCTCTACAGCAGGTCGGATCACCTGTTCGACATGATCGGAGCGCGCCGCGGCGAACAACAGTGCCTCCATCTTCGGTCCGAAGGGTTCAGCCGCGCCGGACAGCAGAACATGCCGAATGGCCTCGGCCCCTGGCGAGCCGCCAGGCTCCCGGGTCACCAGGACATCATATTTCTTGCCGCGCAGCCGCTCGGCCAGCCGCTTGATCTGCGTCGACTTGCCGGCACCTTCGCCGCCTTCGAAAGTGATGAAAGATCCGTTCGCCAAACGCTGCGCCTCGGTTGTGGCCCCGACATCAAACATAGGTGTCCAACGCCGCTGCGGCGAGAGGACTAGATCGTTTCCGTTTTCAAGGAAACGCTCTAACTTCTTGTTTTATCCAATTCCAGACGGAAACCGTTACACTTTCCTGGGATTGCTCTAGCGCAGCCAGCCGACCGCCAGCTCCTTGACCGCATCGGCCGCGCGGCGCGGCAGTGAGCCGACTTCCACCGTTTCGGCCGCGAACACCGGGGTTTCCTGGCTCAACGTGTCGCCGATCCAGACGCGCAGCGTGCCGACAGGCTGGCCGACCTCGACAGGCGCCGGTAACGGGCCGTTGTAGACAATGCGCGCGGTGACCTTGTCGCGATTGGAGATCGGCAGGACAAGGTCGATCGCTCCCTTGGCTTTCAGCGCCACGCCGGATTTGACCCCCCCGAACACTGCTGCTTCGCCAACAACTTCATCCTTGGCGAACACTTCGGTCTTTTCGAAGGAACGTAAGCCCCAATCCAGCAACTTGCGGACCTCCTCCGAGCGCTCCCGGTCATTGGCCAGGCCGCTCATGGCAGCAATCACCCGCTTGCCACCCTGGTTGAGCGCGCCGACAATGGCAAAACCATCCTGCTCACTGGCACCGACCGCCAGTCCCTCGGCACCGGCATCCATCGCCAGCAAAGGATTGCGGTTGCGCTGGGTGATCTTGTTCCAGGTGAAATCCTTGAGCGCGAAATAGGGATAGAATTGCGGATATTCGCGCGACAGGCGCAACGCCAGCAGCGCCATCTCGCGCACTGTCGTCTTCTGACCTTCCGCCGGCAGCCCGGTGGCGTTGACGAAGGTCGAGATCGGCAATCCGATCTGACGCGCGCGCTCGTTCATTTGAAGAGCGAAATTTCCTTCCGAGCCGGCAAATCCTTCGGCGATGATGATGCAACCGTCATTGGCGGCCTGCACGGCGATGCCCTTCATCAGGTCTTCGAGCCGGATCGCCGACTTGAGCGCGGCGAACATGGTCGAGGTGCCCGAGGGCGCGCCGCCCCTGCGCCACGCGTTTTCGCTGACCACGAAAGTGTCGTTAAGCGTCATGCGGCCGCTCTTCACGGCATTGAAGGCCATTTCAAGTGTCATCAGCTTGGCGAGCGACGCTGGCTGGATCGGTTTGTCGGCCTGCTTGGAGAACAGCACCGTGCCGGTCTCAGCGTCGATCATATATGCGGTCGCCGCCTTGGTTTCGAAAAGCTGTGCGGCCGCCGGCAATGCCGACAGCGCCAGGAGGGCAAGGCCAAGCAGGCCGGCCAAAGAAGAGCAAAAGCGGGATTTGGCAATCATAATGGGACGTTATCAGGATCGCCCGTCACGGATCAATCGTCGGCAGGCCCGGGTGATGACTTATCCGCGTGCTCGTTGCCGATCAGTCGCGAACGGCGAAAGCGTCCGGCGCGCCGTGGCTCCAGGCCGCTTCCAGCATGCTGTCCACGCTCATGCGGCCGTCCTGGTAGAGATTGACCGAATACCAGTCCTTGCCGTCGAGCTTGGCCTGATCGATCTCGACACGGCCGTAGGCTTTCAGCGCTGCCGCCACCTGCCTTGCCTGTCTGGCGTCGTCGAACGTACCGGCAGCTACATAGTCGTCGGACGGATCCTCCGGCTGCTTCCAGCTGCCCAGTGCCGCCGCGGGTCCCTCCAGCGCCGCAAAGGCACTTGCGGAACGCTCCGTGCGCTCCGCGGCATAGTTCAGGCTCGCCATCTCGAATGGCAGTTTCGGGCTGACGGCGAAGTCCGGCCGTGCCGGCGCAATCGGGCCGAAATCCGGCAGCGCGACGCTGTCGGCCCCGATCGGCTGCGCAGCCAGGACCGGCTCAGGCAGCGAAGTCGTATCGGTCAACTGGCCGGGGAATGGAATGGCAGCGGCACTTGCACGCACCGGCGCACTTGGCATGGAACCGTTCATGGCAACCATCACGCCGGTCGGCAGGCCGTCGGACGGATCAGGTATCCTGTTGCCGGGATGATAGGAGGCCATGAGATAGGAATCGTCATTGCCCTCGAGCGGCGCACGGCCGACATAATCGACCTTGACGCGGGCAGTGCCGATCTTCGAATAGCCGAGCATGTCGGCTGCGCGCTTGGACAGATCGATCAGGCGGCCTTCATGATACGGGCCCCGGTCATTGACGCGCACGATGACCGAGCTGCCATTGTCAAGATTGGTGACTCGGGCATAGCTCGGCAGAGGCATTGTCGGATGCGCGCCGGTGAGCTGCGACAGGTCATAGACCTCGCCGTTGGCGGTCATGCGGCTGTGAAAGGCCTCACCGTACCAGGACGCGGTACCCGTCTTGGAGTAGCGCTGCTCTTCCTTGGGATAATACCATTTGCCGCGCACCTGATAGGGCTTGCCGAGCTGGTCGCGCCCTCCTCCACGCCGCATGGCGACACGCGGGCTGGCTTTCACACCATATTCGGATTCGGCGAAATATTCCTTCGAGCGTTTCTTGCTCACCATGCTCTTCGGTTCGGACGAAGCGCAGGCAGCGAGAAAGCCGACTGAGACGGCCAGCAGCGCGTAGGTGGAAAAACGACGAAGACGCGCCGAACTTGGCATGCTGGAACTGTCCCCTCCGAACAACGGCGACGCTACTCAAACACAGGCGAAGCCGACGCGCTTCGTGTGACAACCTGTCCGACGCCCCGATCCCCAGAGCCCCTTTTTGCACAGGAAATGCTTATCACACGCTTAACCGACTATGGTTCGAAGCTGGCGAGATTGTGGCGAAATGACGGCATTGTGCCGCGGAGCTTATCCACACTTGCCCCTTCAGAGCCAGAGTTTCCCTTCCGCGGCCATCACCCCGCTCGCACTGATCCGTACCGCAAGACCATCGATCTCAACTTCGATCAGGCTTGGGCGGCCAAGTTTCCTGCCCTGCTCGATAACGACGCGTCCCGGCGAAGCGAAGCCGTGGCGGACGAGATGGGCAGCCAGGGGGCCCGCAGCCGTGCCAGTAGCCGGATCCTCACCGATGCCCATCGTCGGATTGAAGAAGCGGGCATAGGCGACGGTGTTCGGGGTCGATGGGTCGAGGCTGTACACGTAGCAGCCTTCGCCTCCGGCCTGTCTCAGGATCGCGCCGAGTGCCTGAACATCGGGTCTCGCGGCATCGACGGCTTCGCGATCCTTGAGCGCGGCCATCAGATGGCCCGCGCCGGTGTCGACCACCTGTACCGGCGGGGCGTTGCCATGGATGGCGTCAGGCGCCAAGCCAAACGAAGCCGCCAAGCTCGCGTAATCTTTCACCTGGTTTCCCCATCTGGCGTGGGATTGCGCCATCGTGACACGGATAGACTGACCGGGTGTCGCGTCGATCGACAGAGGAAAGAGCTGCCCGCCGATCTCTTGTGTGAAGTCCGTTCGGGCTCCGCGCAAATTCAGCCGTCCCGATTGCGCCAGCCAGAGCCAGGCGCCGAGGGAGTTGTGTCCGCCTGCCCCGAACACCTCGTGGCCCGCAGCCGTGAAAGAGCGCAACCGCAGTGTTGCGTCGGGATGCGTTGCCCGCATCACGAAGGTCGTCTCGACGAGGTTGAACTCACCGGCGATGGCGGCCAGCCGGTCGTCCGGTAGCTCATCTCCGCCGTCCACCACGGCCAACGGGTTACCCTCGAGTGGGCTGGCAGCGAAAACGTCGATGATGGCGAATGGCAGTGACATGGGTTCTCCCGCTAGCGGTCAGGCGTTCAGTTTCGAAAAGAATGCGCGGATGTCATGCGCCAGCAGATCCGGCGCGTCCGACGCCGCAAAATGACTGCCGCGCGGCATTTCGGTCCAATGCGCGATGTTGTTGGCGCGTTCCGCAAAGCTGCGCACCGAGCGGAAATCATTCGGGAAAACCGCAACGCCGGTCGGCGTCGGGTTCATCACCTCGCGGTAGCCGGCACCCGTCTGCTGGTCTTCGTAGTAGACGTTTGCCGCCGATCCGCCCGTTCCCGTGAACCAGTAGAGCGATGCCTGCGCCAGGAAACGATCGCGATCGACATTGGCGATGTTGTTTCCGTCGAAACCGAACCAGAGTTCGGTATTCCATGCCATCTGGGCAACAGGCGAGTCGACGAGCCCGTAGGCAAGCGTGCCGGGGCGCTTCGCCTGTATCTGATGATAGCCGTTGTACTTCTCGAAACTGGCCAGGATCGCCATACCTTCCATCTCGAAGGGGGTGAGCTTATCCATCTCGCCCTCAGCGCCGGTCGGGAACGCGAAGATCTGCAGCACATGCGTGCCGACAAGGCCTCGTGGCTTCAGGATGCCAAGTTCGCGTCCGATGCCGGAGCCCACATCGCCGCCATGCGCGCCATAATGGTCATAGCCCAGCCGTTTCATGAGCGTGTCCCACGCCTTGGCGATACGAGCCGAATCCCAGCCACCTTCGCGAAGTGGACTGGAGAAACCGAAGCCAGGCAACGAGGGGATCACCAGATCGAAGGGCAGACCGCCATCAGTCGGATTGGTCAGCGGCTCGATCAGCTCAAGGAATTCCATCACGCTGCCCGGCCATCCGTGGCTGAGGATCAGCGGAAACGCACCGGGATGCCTGGACCTGATGTGCAGGAAATGGATCGGCTGACCGTCGATTTCCGTGATGAATTGCGGATAGCTGTTCAACCGGGCTTCATGCTCGCGCCAGTCGAAGTCATTCATCCACTGGTCGACGAGTTCCATGACAAAACTGACCGGCTGGCCACGCGAGTGATCGTTGGTCGTCGCATACGGCCAGCGTGTCCTGCCGAGCCTTGCCTTCAGGTCGACGATCTGCATGTCCGGGACCGCGACCTTGAATGGCCGGATTGCCGTCGTATCAGATGGTGCGGCGCGGCTGGCCAGGGACATGTTGTCCTCCTTGCTTGGAGCGTTTCGATGTCCTGACTTTTGCTGCGGTGGCCTTCGAAAAAAATGGAGATTTTGCCCGCGAGCCTATAGAATATCTATATGGTTGCTTTGAATCGCATTCCCCTGAACGGCCTGCGTGCCATCGAAGTGGCAGGCCGCCTTGGCTCGCTGGCAAAGGCGGCGGACGAGATGGGCATCAGCGTCGGTGCGGTCAGCCAACATGTCATCCGCACCGAGAAGCTGCTTGGACGCCCGGTATTCGAGCGTACAGCGCGCGGCCTGACGCCGACACCGTTCGGCACGCGCATGCTGGCGTCGCTGGAGCCGGCATTCCGATCGATCGCACAGGCTCTCGATCAGGTAGGCGCAACCGATCGCACCGTGCTTGCAGTAACCACCACGCCGGTCTTCGCCACCCGATGGCTGGTGCCGCGGCTCAGCGCGTTTCAGCGCAAGCGCCCCGAAATCCAGGTGCGTATCGAAACGGGTCTTACATTGACCGACCTCGATCGGTCCGATCTCGATGTCGCTTTGCGGATGGGGCGGGGCAAATGGCCAGGCACCAGCACGGACTTGCTTCTGAAGCAGCGTATCTTTCCGGTCTGTGCTCCTGCGCTCGCCGCAAACCTGAGGATGCCGACCGATCTGAAATCAGCTCCAGTGATCCGCTATCCTGCCATGGAGAACTGGACGGACTGGCTGGCGCCGCATGGCATGATCGAGGCCGATCTGCCGCAAGGGTTGAGTTTCTCCGATGCATCCCTTTCGCTGGAAGCCGCTATGGCCGGCCTAGGCGTGATGATCGCCTGGCAGGCAATCGCCGCCGACGCACTTGCCGACGGCCGACTGGTCAAGCCATTCGAGTGGGAAGTCGAGACCGGAATCGACCTCTGGTTCGTCGCGTCCGCAGCCCATGCCAACGATGCCAAGATCATTGCCTTCAAGCGATGGCTCAAGGCGGAACTGGCCGGACAGGAACGCTGAGCTAATCCGGGCGACTTTCCAGAACCTGGCCGCTATTGGAGCAATGCAGCGGCGCTATCCATTCATGGCCAGGATGCATCGTCTCGAGCCAGCCGATCAGGTCGGCTCTCTCCCCGGCATCAAGGCGGGGCAGCGCGGCCCGAAAATCGAGATCATCCTTTTCGCGGCGATGCTTCGCCTTGAACAGCAGCACGATCGCTGGCGCCAGATAGGCAATTCCGCCAGCGTTCTTGCGGATCGCCTCGGCTCTAGGCACTCGGATCGAAGGGTTCCGCTTGTAGACCCAGAAGTCCGGGGTTCCCCGCTCGATCATCATGTCCACGCGCCAGCAACCAGCGGTCATGTCCGCTCCCCAAAGCTGCCAGAGGTTCGAGGGAAGCGCAGCCTTGGCAGGATGATGCGTCAGGATGCCATCACGGGCGGCAAAGAATTCGAGATCCGACAAGAGCCGACGGCAATGTCCGACCTGATCCGGCAGAACAGCGAACTCCAGATCTTCGTGCTCGCGGGTCTGGCGCCCGTGCCACAGGTCCAAAGCCCACCCGCCGACGACATACCAGGCGGGTGGCGTATCGTGCCCGAGCATCGAGGCCAGTTCCTGCGGTGACCAGGCCCCCCAGGCATCTTCTGGAAGAGGTTTCATGGAAACGCTGTGCAATCCTCGGGAAATGGCGGAGGGAGTGGGATTCGAACCCACGGTGACATCGCTGCCACGCCGGTTTTCAAGACCGGTGCCTTAAACCGCTCGGCCATCCCTCCACTGCCCGGTAGAAAAAAGGCGACCGCCTTGCCGTGCCGAACCAGTCGGAACCGGCTTTAGCGCTTTCCTGTTCCCAGCGTCAACGGCATCGACGCCATCATCGCGATTGTCGGTGGTTGCAGGGCAATTAAGTAGTGGCTGAAGTGCGGTCTTTCCACGGCCTTTCCGCGCCTGGAACTTGACGCCACAGGTCGATGCTCGTAGGGCCAGATTCATGAACCCCCGATGAGGAGCGCTTCCATCGATGGAAATCTTCACCGCAGCAGGTTTGTCGGCTCTTCTCCAGGTCATCGCCATTGACCTCGTCCTGGCCGGCGACAACGCAATCGTCATTGGCCTAGCTGCGGCCGGCTTGCCTAAGGATCAGCGCAAGAAGGCAATCCTCGTCGGCATCGGCGCCGCCACGGTGCTGCGCATCATTTTCGCCCTGATCACCCAATGGTTGCTTGCCATCGGCCCGATGCTGCTCATCGCCGGTGGCCTGTTGCTGCTGTGGGTGTGCTGGAAGATGTGGCGCGAGCTGAGCGTCACGCACGAGGAAGAACACGAGGCCACGGAGGCCCTCGACGATATCGACAGCGGAAAAACCTCGTCCGGCCCCGCGCGCAAAACCTTTGCCCAGGCTGCCTGGCAGATCGTCATCGCTGACGTTTCGATGTCGCTGGACAATGTGCTTGCCGTCGCTGGTGCTGCGATGGAGCACCCGACGGTGCTGATCATCGGACTTGCCTTGTCGATTGCGTTGATGGGTTTTGCCGCGTCCTTCGTCGCCCGCTTGCTGCATCGCTATCGCTGGATCGCCTATATCGGCCTGGTCATCATCCTCTACGTCGCACTGAAGATGCTTCTCGATGGTGCGGTCGAACAATTCCCTGAACACTTCCAGTTCCTTACGCCGTGGTTTGGCAAGGCGGTCGGTGCCGCGCATTAAGGCGACCAAGACTGGTCGCCAGGCAGGTGCGGTTTGCTTGCTCCCGGAACTATGCTATTGCGCCGCTGAATTGAGCGCCGCTTAAGGCGCCCCAACTGAAAACCAGAGATTTCCGGGCCGGCCCTTCAAGGGTTCCGGCCCGCGTCCATTGGAACGCCACGATGACCGCAGCGCCCCGTATCAGTTTCGTCAGCCTCGGGTGCCCGAAGGCACTCGTCGATTCCGAGCGCATCCTGACGCGGCTGCGCGCGGAAGGTTATGAGATATCGCGCAAGCATGACGGCGCCGACCTCGTCGTGGTCAACACGTGTGGCTTCCTCGATTCCGCGCGGGACGAATCCCTCAATGCCATCGGCACTGCGCTGAAGGAGAACGGTAAGGTCATCGTCACGGGGTGCATGGGCGCGACGCCCGAACTGATCCGCGAAAAGCATCCGAATGTCTTCGCCATCACCGGCCCGCAGGCTTATGAGAGCGTCATGGCGGCGGTGCATGAAGCTGCCCCGCCGGCACATGACCCGTTCACCGATCTGGTGCCGCCGCAGGGCGTCAAGCTGACGCCGCGCCACTACGCCTATCTCAAGATTTCCGAAGGCTGCAACAACCGGTGCACCTTCTG
Source organism: Mesorhizobium sp. NPDC059025 (assembly GCF_042739655.1). Taxonomy (NCBI): domain Bacteria; kingdom Pseudomonadati; phylum Pseudomonadota; class Alphaproteobacteria; order Hyphomicrobiales; family Phyllobacteriaceae; genus Mesorhizobium; species Mesorhizobium sp. NPDC059025. The sequence continues at coordinate 824,054 of NZ_JBHYIM010000001.1, forward strand.
CATCATTCCCGACCTGCGCGGCGATCTCGTGTCGCGCCCGGCCGCAGATGTGTTGCGCGAAGCCGAAAAACTCGCCGCCGCAGGCGTCAAGGAACTGCTCGTCATCTCGCAGGACACCAGCGCCTATGGGGTGGATATCAAATATGCCAGCAGCCCGTGGAAGGATCGCGAGGTCCGCGCCAAGTTCCTGGACCTGTCGCAGGAACTGGGTGAACTCGGCATCTGGGTGCGCATGCACTACGTCTACCCCTACCCGCATGTCGCGGACGTCATTCCGCTGATGGCCGAGGGCAAGATCCTGCCCTATCTCGACATTCCCTTCCAGCACGCCTCGCCGCAGGTCTTGAAGAACATGCGCCGGCCCGCCCATGGCGAAAAGACGCTGGATCGCATCCGTTCGTGGCGCGAGGCCTGCCCGGATCTCGCCATCCGCTCGACCTTCATTGTCGGATTCCCCGGCGAGACCGAACAAGACTTCGAAATGCTGCTCGACTGGCTGGACGAAGCCAGGATCGACCGGGCCGGCTGCTTCAAATACGAGCCGGTGAAGGGCGCGCGCTCCAACGATCTTGGCCTCGAGCAGGTCCCGGATGACGTCAAGGAGGCGCGCTGGCACCGCTTCATGCAGCGCCAGCAGAAGATCTCTGCCGCACAGTTGCAGAAGAAGGTCGGCAAGCGCCTGCCCGTCATCATCGATGAAGCGAATGGCGCCGTCGCCAAGGGCCGTACCAAATATGACGCGCCGGAGATCGATGGTTCTGTGCACATCCAGTCGCGTCGGCCGCTGCGTGTCGGCGATATCGTCACCGTCAAGGTCGATCGCGCCGATGCCTATGACCTGCACGGCATGGCCGTCTGATCCGCTGGGCGGGCTGCGCAGAGCGCAGTCGTTCGGCTGAATGAAAAAGGGCGCCCTGAGGCGCCCTTTTCTGTTTCCGGCAAGTCGCTTGCTTACTGCGGCAGCTTGTCGTCCACGCCCTTGACGTAGAAGTTCATGCCGAGCAGCGTCTTGTCGTCGGCAACTTCGCCATCCTTCAGCCAGGCTGAACCGTCCTGCTTGGCGACCGGACCGGTGAAGGGGTTCCAGCCGTCGGCGATCTTCTTCTGGGTGGCTTCCGCCATCGCCTTCACGTCATCCGGCATGTTGGTGTAGGGCGCCATGAAGACCGCTCCAGCCTTGATGCCTTCCCAGCGATCCTCCGGCTTCCAGGTGCCGTCCAGAGCCTTTTCGACGCGTTCGATGTAATACGGACCCCAATCGTCGACGATCGCGGTGTACTGCGACTTCGGTGCGAACTTGATCATGTCCGAAGCCTGGCCGAAACCATGCAGGCCGCGTTCCTGCGCCACCTGCAGCGGCGCGGTGGAATCGGTGTGCTGGACGATGATGTCCGCGCCCTGGTCGAACAGTGCCTTGGCGGCATCGGCTTCCTTGCCCGGGTCGAACCAGGAGTTCACCCAGACGATCTTGGCCTTGAAGTTCGGATTGATCGACTGCGCGCCAAGCATGAAGGAATTGATGCCCATGACCACTTCCGGGATCGGGAAGGAGACAATGTAGCCGGCGACGCCGCTCTTGGACTGCTTGGCAGCGATCTGACCGAGGATGTAGCGGCCCTCATAGAAGCGGGCATTGTAGATGCCGAGATTCGGACCGGTCTTGAAGCCTGTGGCGTGTTCGAACTTGATGTCCGGGAACTTGTTGGCAACCTTCACTTCGGCATCCATGAAACCGAACGAGGTGCCGAAAATGAGCTTGCAGCCCTGGCGCGCCAGGCGCTCGAAAGCGCGCTCGGCATCCGGGCCTTCGGCGACGTTTTCGAGATAGGCGGTCTCGACCTTGTCGCCCAGCTTTTTCTCGACCGCAAGGCGGCCCTGGTCGTGCTGGTAGGAGTAGCCGAAGTCGCCCACAGGTCCGACATAGACCCAGCAGGCCTTGAATTTGTCCGCAGCTTCAGCGGAGACGGCAACGGACATCGCCGCCGCCGACGTCATCAGGGCAATCAGTAGTTTTTTCATGATGTTACCTCTCTGGATTAACCTTGCTATGCTGGTCTTTTTCTGTGTTGTCAACGATCCGGAACGAAAGCCTGGCCGAGCGATGCGGGGGTGTTCATCATGGTGAGACGCTTGTTGCGCGAGATGATGACGAGCACCATGATGGTGGCGAGATAGGGCAGCGATGACAGGAACTGCGACGGGATCGGTATGCCGAAGGCCTGCGCGTGCAGCTGGCCGATCCAGACTGCACCGAAGATGTAGGCGCCAGCGAGCACGCGCAGTGGCCGCCAGGACGAAAACACCACCAGGGCCAGCGCGATCCAGCCGCGGCCGGCCGTCATGTTCTCCACCCACTGCGGTGTATAGACCAGCGACAGGTGGCCGCCGGCAAGACCGGCGCAGGCTCCGCCGAACATCACTGCCAGATAACGATATCTGATGACCTGGATGCCCAGCGCATGGGCCGATGTGTGACTGTCGCCGATCGAGCGCAAGGTGAGCCCGGTGCGGGTCTTGAACAGGAACCAGGATACGCCGAACACCAGCGCGATCGAGATATAGAAGATCGGGTCCTGGCCGAACAGCAACTTGCCGACCACCGGCAGGTCAGTCAGCACCGGAATGTAGAGATTTGGCAGGCGTTCGCCTGGCAGGCCGACGAAGCTGGTTCCAAGCATGCCGGACAGTCCAAGTCCGAGAAGGGTCAGTGACAGGCCGGTCGCGACCTGGTTGGTGGCAAGCGACAGCGTCATCACCGCGAACAGCAGCGAGAACAGCGCGCCGACCACGACGGCCGCAAGGAGGCCGATCCAGGGCGAGCCGGTCAGCAGACCGGCACCAAAGCCGGCGACAGCGCCCATCACCATCATGCCTTCGACGCCGAGGTTCAGGACGCCGGAGCGCTCGACCACCAGTTCACCGATAGCCGCGATCAGCAGCGGCGTTGCCGCCGTGGCGATCGTCAGGAGAATGCTGACAGTGATATCCATGTCAGTGAGCCTCTTCCAGTTTCGGCGAAGCGTCGATCTTGGGGGCTGGTGCCAGGCCGACAAGCCGGATGCGATAGTGGATCAGCGTGTCGCAGCCCAGCACGAAGAACAACAGCATGCCCTGGAAGACACGCGCCACCTTGTCGGAGATGCCGAGCACGCTCTGCGCCGCCTCTCCGCCGAGATAGGTCAGGCCGAGCACCAGGCCTGCGGCGACGATGCCCAACGGATTCAAACGGCCAAGAAAGGCGACGATGATGGCCGTGAAGCCGTAGCCCGGAGAAATCGAGGGCTGCAGCTGGCCGATAGCGCCGGAAACCTCCGAGATGCCGGCAAGCCCCGCGAGGGCGCCTGAGAGCATGAAGGCGAAAAAAACCATGCGGTTGAACGAGAAGCCGGCGAACCGCCCTGCCCGCGGACTTGAGCCCAGCACGCGGATTTCAAAGCCTTTCAGCATGCGGCTCATCAGGATCCAGACCAGGACCGCGGCGACAAGCGCGAAGACGAAGCCCAGATTGGCTCGGCCGGACATCGGCATCAACTCAGGCAACACGGCTGACGGGTTGAACTGCACGGTCTGCGGGAAGTTGAAACCCTTGGGGTCGCGCCAGGGCCCGCGCACCAGCCAGTCGAGGAAAAGCTGTGCGACATAGACTAGCATCAGGCTGGTCAGGATCTCATTGGTGTTGAACCGGGTCTTCAGGAATGCAGGGATCGCGGCATAGGCCGCACCGCCGATCATGCCCATCAGGAGCATGAGCGGCAGCACGAATGGGCCCTGCAAATCCGGATAGAGTACGGGTATGGCGGACCCCGCGATCGCACCGAAGACGAACTGGCCCTCGGCACCGATGTTCCAGATGTTGGAGCGGAAACAGACGGACAAGCCGACGGCGATCAGGATCAGCGGAGCTGCCTTGATCGCCAGCTCGTGCAGTTGCCACACTTCGGTGATCGGAGAAACGAAGTAGGTGTAGAAGGCCGTGAGCGGATTGATGCCGAGCAGCGCGAAAAGGATCGCGCCTGCCACTATCGTCAATCCGAAGGCGATGAAGGGCGATAGCGCCGAAAACAGCACGGAGCGTTGCGGGCGCTTGACGAGTTCCAGGCGCATCACGCGGTCTCCAGTCTATGCTCGACGTGACCGGGTTCGGCGCCGCCCATCAGCAGGCCGATCCTTTCGAAGGTCGCTTCCGCGATCGGGATAGGCTTGGACAGTTCGCCATTGTGCATCACCGCGATGGCATCGGAGATCTCGAACAGTTCGTCGAGATCCTGGCTGATGACCAGAACGGCCGAGCCGCCACGCGCCAGTTCGATCAAGGCCTGGCGGATGTGGGCGGCGGCACCGGCATCGACACCCCAGGTCGGCTGGTTGACGACCATCACCGTCGGCTGGCGATCCAGCTCCCTGCCGACAATGAATTTCTGCAGGTTGCCGCCTGAAAGCGCGGCAGCTTCGGGATCGGGCGCGCTCTTGCGCACGTCCATGAACTTGATGATGCGCTGTGCTGCTTCATAGACCGCACCGTCCTTGACCATGCCGCCCGAACCGACAAATGCCTTGCCGTCGGTCGCATAGCGCGAGAGCAGCAGATTTTCCGAAAGCTTCATGCGCGGTGCCGCGCCGTGGCCCAGTCGCTCTTCCGGCACAAAGGCGGCCCCCAGCAGACGACGCCCGGTGATGCCAAGCTTGCCGGCGTCCTTGCCGCGAATGCGCACGGCATCGGCACTCGTTTGCTGCGCTTCGCCGGACAATGCCTCGAACAGTTCACCCTGGCCGTTGCCTGCAACGCCGGCGATGCCGAGGATCTCGCCAGCCTTCACGGAAAGCCAGATGTTCTTCAGCGGCATGGAGAACGGTCCGGCGGGCTTTCGGCTCAAGCCGCAGACGCTGAGCAGTTCCTGCGCGCCATCGAGCGTGATCGGTGTCCGTTCGGCAGCCTTCACCTCGTTGCCGACCATCATGCGGGCGAGCGACGAAGCCGTTTCCTCGCGCGGGTTGCAATGGCCGACAACCTTGCCGTGGCGCAGAACCGTTGCCCGGTCGCACAGGCGTTTCACCTCTTCCAGGCGATGCGAGATGTACAGGATCGACTTGCCTTCGGCGCGCAGCCTTTCAAGCGTTTCGAACAGCTTGTCGGCTTCCTGCGGCGTGAGCACGGAGGTCGGCTCGTCGAGGATGATCAGTTGCGGTGCCTGCAGCAGGCAGCGGATGATCTCGATGCGCTGGCGCTCGCCGACGGAAAGGTCTCCGACAAGCGAGTCCGGATCGAGCGGCAGTCCATAGGAGTAGGACAGCGCCCGGGCCTTCGCCGCGATCGAGCCGATCGGGGCGCCATCGTCGAGCGAGAGCGCAATGTTTTCTGCTGCGGTAAGCGCTTCAAACAATGAAAAATGCTGGAATACCATGCCGATGCCGAGCTTTTTTGCCACGCTCGGGCTGGTCATCTTGACCGGCTGTCCGTCCCAGCGGATTTCTCCGGAATGGGGTTCCAGTGATCCGAACAGCATCTTCACCAGCGTCGACTTGCCAGCACCATTCTCGCCGAGGAGCGCGTGGATCTCGCCTTTCTGGATGGTGAGGTCGATGTGGTCGCACGCCGTCAGCGTGCCGAATACCTTCGTCAGCCCGCGAACCTCGAGCAGGCTCGTGGCGGCTTCTTGTGCACTCACAGTGCCTCCCATTCGGTTTTCCCGAATATGTTCTGTGTTCCCGCGATCATCGTAGGCAGCAGCGACTTAACTCCGATAGCGGCACGCAAATTGAAAGAGCTTCAAGAATTTCAGCAAAACGCCGGTTGAAGGCTCATGGAACAAGCACAGTCGTTCCCGTCGTCTTGCGTCCTTCAAGGTCGGCCTGGGCTCTGCCGGCATCTTTCAAGGCATAAGTCTGGTTGATCTTGATTTCGACAATGCCCTTCGCCACCACGTCGAACAACGCCTTGGCCGAAGCTTCGAGATCTTCGCGTCTGGCATTGTAGACAAACAGTGTCGGTCGAGTGGCAAACAGCGATCCCTTCTGGGACAGGAGCGCGATGTTGAAGGGCGGGATCGGCCCGGATGACTGGCCGAAGCTGACGAAGGTGCCAAGCGGGCGCAGACAGTCCAGCGAGCCTGGAAAAGTGTCCTTGCCGACGGAGTCATAGACCACATCACATTTGCGGCCATCGGTCAGCCGGGCCACTTCGGCGACGAAGTCCTGCGTCCCGTAGTCGATGACGTGGTCATAGCCGTGTGCCTTGGCGAGGTCGGCCTTTTCCCTGGAACTTGCAGTGCCGATCACTGTGGCACCGAGATGCTTGGCCCATTGCCCGAGGATCAGCCCGACGCCGCCGGCGGCGGCATGATAGAGGATCGTATCGCCCTGACCGACCTTGAAAGTGCGCCGCAGCAGGTATTCGGCCGTCATGCCCTTCAGCATCATGCCGGCAGCCTGCTCGTCGCTGATATCATCCGGGATCTTCACCACACGGTCGGCGGCGATCACGCGCTGTTCGGAATAGGCACCGATATTGATCGCGTAGGCGATGCGGTCGCCTGGCTTGAGCCCACTGACGCCTTCGCCCATTTCCAGCACCACACCGGCAGCTTCGCCACCAGGAATCAACGGGAGACCATTCGGGGCCGGATAGAGCCCGGTGCGAAAGTAGACATCGATGAAGTTGAGACCGATCGCCGTGTGTCTGACAAGGATCTGGCCGGGGCCTGGCCGACCCGGATCGGCGTCTTCATAGACCAGGGCTTCGGGACCGCCATGGGCGTGGATGCGGATAGCTTTGCTCATCTTCACACTTTCCTGGCGCCAAGGTTCGGGAAGAACTGCATGACGCCGCCGATACAGAACAGGTAGATGCCGGTGATGCTGATGCCGATCTTGGTGAAAAGGCTGACCTGTTCGCCCAGGACACCGATCTGATTGTAGAAACTGGCGAGGGCCGACTGCGCCAGAGCCAGCGCGCCGAAAGCGCACCAGAGCAGCGTAACGGTCAGGTTCACGGGCCGCAGCCGCACGACACGGACCGGGTGCAGGAAATTGATCGGCACGAAGGTGAGGACGCCGGCGATCACCACCACGGCGAAGGACACCCATTGCCCTGGTTCAATGACAAACAGCGTGAAGACCACCATGTTCCACACCACCGGGAACCCTTTGAAGAAGTTCTCCTTCGTCTTCATGCCGGTATCGGCATAGTAGATCGCGCTGGACACCACGATGATTGCCGCCGACAGGAATGAAAGCCCCTCGCCCATGAAGCCGCGCTGATACAAGGCGAAGGCCGGGATCAGGACATAGGTCACGTAATCGATGATGTTGTCGAGCAGTTCGCCCGACCAGGTCGGCAGAATTTCCTTCACCTCCAGCTTGCGCGCGATCGGTCCGTCGATGCCGTCGACGAACAGGGCAAGGCCGAGCCACCAGAACATCGCTGTCCAGCGTTCCTCGCTTGCCGCCACCAGCGACAGGAAGGCCAGGAACGAGCCGGATGCGGTGAGCAGGTGGACGGAGAACGCCCTCGCCTGCGGCCAGGTCACCTTCTTCTTCGGGCGCGGGATACGCTCGGCGAGCTTTTTCGCAGTTGTTTTCTTCGTCACGGGCCCCGCCAATCCAGCTTGCAGATCTCGGCCGAGCGGCCAGCGAAATTCCAGTTGCGGCCAAAGGCACGCATGCGGCTCTTGTCGGACTTCGCGACGATAATCTCCGGTGCGATCCAGTATTCCGAGTTGCTGATCACCGTGTCCTTGCCGCGTGCCTTGCCGGGAACCGGCGTGATGGCGCCATCGATGATCTTCGGAATCTGGAAGATGCGCGTGCGATCCTGCGTCTCATAGCTGATCGGCACCTGTTCGACGCCGAGGAACTTCCCCACCAGGATCGACAAAAGCGAGGTCGTGCCGCCGGCCTTGCCGGTGAAAATACGCGTCACCGCCTTGACCGCGTGGATCGATGCCCGCTTGTCGATGAACAGGCCGGCGGTCCAGTTGCCGCGGCTCATGTAGCCCGGGATTTCCATGATCAGCCCGAGATTCAGGCCGGAAAGATCGACTTCGCCGAAATGACCGGCATCGATTCGAAAACCCGCCCAGGTCTGGCAATAACCTTCCGTTGGCGGATGGTTGCCGAGCGACAGCACGCAAGGGCAAAAAACCGTGCAATTGCAGGAGAGTACAAGCTCGCCCTTCATTGCCCAGCTGTGGTCGGTCATTGCCTCGTGTCCCTCTGTCACAGGGACACTAATAGCAGGGCGCCGGACCATACAAGCAGTATCGTTCCGGCGATCCGGCTGGGCAGGCGGCCATTCACTTGTTTTTCGAGGATGGCAAACAGTCCGAGCAGCACCATCCAGAACAAATTCATGATGCCGACGGCGAACATCACCAGCATCAGTGCCCAGCAGCAGCCAAGACACCATATTCCCTGCTCAAGCCCCAGACGGAATATGCGCCAGGGCTTGTCGCTCCAGCGGGCGAAAAGAATGGAAAACGGCCGGCGGCATTTCTTGAGGCAGGCTTCTTTCAATCCACTGAATTGATAGAGGCCGGCGACGGCGAGCAACAAGGCGGCGACGATGCCGTTGGCGGGGCCAAACGTCTGCCGGTCGGGGTCTGCCATCTGCAACCCCAGCGTCAGGGCAGCAAAACCCGCCGACGCCGCCAGCCAGACCGCCAGATAGCCGGCCACCAGGATCGAGGGATGCACCACCTGTTCACCCTTGATGCGGGCGGTGTCGGCGATTTCGCAATAGGTGCGCATCATCGGGGCCGCCGAAGGCAACATGGTCGCCACCGCCATCAGGCACCACATCAGGATCAAGGCGGAGAATTGACCGGCGGAAGCGACCTGGAATGGAGCCGGCCCGACGCACATTGCCATGAAACGCGCAAGGAAATCGGGCAGCGGTATTGCCGGCAGATCCTGCAGCAGGCCACCACCTGGAACTGCACCGGCAAATCCGGCTTGTACATTGCGGACCGCCATCGCGGCGAGCAGAAGCCATGCCAGCAGAACAGCACCGGCAATGGCCGGCAGGACCAGGAAAAACGGCCTCGTGCCGACACCGGCAATGGTTCGCCCGACGCGGTCGAGATGGCTGAAATCGTCGCTCTGGCCGGTCACAGAGCGTTTCCGGTTTCACGGAAACGCGGAAACTCTCTCTCTTTCCTTGTTCTCACGCAATTCCGGACGGAAAGCCGTTTCACACTTTTTCTAGAATTGCTCATAGGCTGAATCGCCACGTTGATCATGCAAGTACGGCTGCACTATATGCATTGTTCATGGCAGGTCGACCGCCACCGGACACTCTCCGATCCGCCAGCAGAGAACACAGCGAGTGCCGATGTCAGACTCCAATGCCCATATCATCGTTGCCGGCACCGGTCCGGCTGGCCTGATCGCGGCTCTTGGTTTTGCCCATGCCGGTTTTCCGGTGTCACTCGTCGGGCCAGACGCCAATGTCTCCGATGGCCGCACGACTGCGCTGATGAACCCCGCGCTGAAAGTACTCGACAGAATCGGCATTCTTGACGAATTGCGAGCCGTGGCTGCTCCGCTCAAAATCATGCGCATCATCGATGCCACGCGACGCCTCATCCGCAGTCCGGTCGTCACCTTCCGTGCAAGCGAGATCGACGAGGAGCAATTCGGCCTGAACTTTCCAAACAATGTGCTCAATCCGACGCTGGCCAAGGCGGTTGAAGCCTCGCCCGGGATTGAATGGCGCAAGTCCCTGGTCGCCGGCTGGTCTCTTGAAAAGGATGCTGCAACAGCACTGCTCGCTGACGGCACTTCCGTTTCCGGCGCCCTTGCCGTTGCCGCCGACGGCCGCCTGTCGCCGGCGCGTGAAGCCGCCGGCATAACGACCGCGAGGCGCACTTATCCGCAGGCTGCGCTCGTGCTGAATTTCTCCCATCGTGTCGAGCATGATTTCGTTTCGACCGAATTCCATACCGAGACAGGCCCGTGCACGCAGGTTCCCCTGCCCGGGAACCGATCGAGCCTGGTCTGGGTGGTCGAGCCGGAAATGGCCGAGGAGTTGGCGGCGCTCGATGATGCTGTACTCTCGGTCAAGGTCGAGGAACGCATGCAGTCGATGCTCGGCCGTGTCAGTGTCGAGCCTGGCCGACAGATCTATCCGCTCTCGGCCACCACGCCGCTGCGTTTCGCCGCAAGACGTATCGCACTGGTTGGTGAAGCCGCACATGTCTTCCCACCCATCGGCGCACAAGGGCTCAACCTTGGCATCCGGGATATCGACGATCTCATCGACGTTGCATCGAAACATCGGGACGACCCTGGTGCCATCGCGGCGCTCGCTGCCTACGATTTCAAGCGGCGGCCCGACATCCTGGCCAGAAGCGGAGCCGTCAATCTGCTCAACATGTCATTGCTTTCAGACATGCTGCCCGCGCAGATGGCGCGCAGCGCAGGCCTTGGCCTGCTTGGTGGGTTTGCGCCGCTGCGTGCTTTTTTCATGCGCGAGGGGCTCCGCCCCGGCAGCGGGTTCGCGGCGATAGCCGGCGGATTAAGGGAACAGGTCCGGCGGTAGGATGCCGTTGCGGATCAGATAAAGCAGCCCCGTCACGGTAAACACCGACAGGCAGGTGGTGATCAGTACGCTGGCTGAAGCGCGCTGCACCCACACCCCATATTGCTGGGCGATGACGAAGACGTTGGTTGCCGTCGGCAAGGCAGCCAGGAGCACCGCTGAAAACAGCCAGGCCGGCGAGAAATTGCCGACGGCGCTCAACACCACGTAGCAGAGCAGCGGGTGCACTATGAGCTTGAGCAGCGCGATCGGCAGCATTTCGGCCGGGACACGGTTCAAGGGCCGCAATGCCAGCGTCACCCCCATCGCAAACAGCGCGCAGGGAGCGGCCGCGTTCGACAGATAGACGAGCAGCCTTTCCGCCGGCAGCGGTGGTCGAAACTGGAAATAGGCGGCAGCGACGCCGATTGCCGTAGCGATGATGAAAGGGTGAAGGACGATCTTGCGGATGACATCCAGGATCAGCTCGGGCGCAGGCCTCTTTTCGCCGCCGGACAGCGCCATCATCATCGGCGCAACGGCGAAGTGGATGATGTTCTCGAAACAGAAGATGAGCGCTACCGGTACCGCCGCCTGTTCGCCGAAGGCGAGCAGCGCCAGGCCGGGGCCCATGTAGCCGATGTTGCCATAGGCCGCGGCCAGCGCCTTGATGGTCGATTGAGCGATCTCGCCGCGTGACAGGATGACGGAAGCGGCGAACATCAGGGAAAAGACGACATAGGTCGAAAAGACAGAGCCGAGGATGAAGTTCCATTCGGTCAGCTTCTCGAACGGGGTCTTGGCGAGAAGCTGGAAAAACAGCGCCGGCAAAGCGACGTAGACGATGAAGGTGTTCATCCATCCCAGCGCCTCCAACGGCTGCCTGGTCAGGCGCGCCACCAGAAAACCCAGGAAGATCAATCCGAAGAACGGCAGGACCAGACCGATGACTTCCGACATGCCGTTCCCCGACGATTCTCAGCCCGGCCTATAGGCTGATCGGAGGAGGTGCAAGCTTGGCAGGATTGAATTGCGATGGTTCCTGCGCCAAATAACAATGGAAAGTTGTGTGGTGAGTGTGATGAAAACAGCCAGATTCTCGATCGGACAGGTGGTTCGCCACCGGCTGTTTCCGTTTCGCGGCATAATCTTCGATGTCGACCCGCAATTCGCCAACACCGAAGAGTGGTATGAATCGATCCCCGCGGAAGTCAGGCCGCGCAAGGATCAGCCGTTCTATCATCTGCTGGCCGAGAATTCGGAGACCGAGTACATCGCCTATGTCTCGGAGCAGAATCTGCTCGAAGACGATTCCGGGGAGCCCGTGCGGCACCCGCAGATCAACGAGCTGTTCGACAAGACCGCGGACGGGCGCTACGAGCCCAAACATCACTCCAGGCACTGACCCGTCAAAACGCTGGTTTCGGCACCACAAAAAAGGGCTCCGGATTTCGGAGCCCTTTTGATCGGTTGGTTGCGCGGTGGCTGATCAGGCGTCCTTCTTCTGCGGCGTTACGCGCAGTTCGAGTTCGCGCAACTGCGTCAGCGTCGCCGGGCTCGGTGCTCCCATCAGCAGGTCCTGCGCCTGCTGGTTCATCGGGAAAAGCGAGATCTCGCGCAGGTTCTTGGCGCCGACCAGAAGCATGATGATGCGGTCGATGCCGAACGCCGCACCGCCATGCGGCGGCGCGCCGTACTGGAAGGCGCGATAGAGTCCGCCGAAGCGATCTTCCACGTCCTGCTGGCTCAGCCCCACCTTTTCGAAGGCCGCCACCATCGTCTCAGGCGACTGGTTGCGGATCGAACCGGAAGCGATCTCGAAGCCGTTGCAGACGGCGTCGTACTGGAAGGCCTTGATGGTGAGCGGATCCTGGTTCTTCAGCGCCTCCAGGCCGCCTTGCGGCATCGAGAACGGGTTGTGCGCGAAGTCTACTTTCTTCTCGTCCTCATTCCACTCGAAGAACGGGAAGTCGACGATCCAGCACAGCTCGAAGCGGTCGCGATCGACAAGGTTCAGCTCCTCGCCGGCACGGGTGCGTGCCTCGCCGGCAAATTTGTAGAACTTGTCCGGCTCGCCAGCGACGAAGAAGCAGGCGTCGCCGTCATCCAGGCCGAGCTGGGTACGGATCGCCTCGGTGCGCTCCTCGCCGATGTTCTTGGCGAGCGGGCCGGCGCCTTCGAGCTTGTCGGCTTCCTTGCGCCAAAAGATATAGCCAAGGCCGGGCTGACCCTGCTGCTGCGCCCAAGCGTTCATGCGGTCGCAGAACGCACGCGAACCGCCCGTCTTGGCCGGGATAGCCCAGACCTGGACCTTCGGGTTCGAAGCGATCATGTTGGCGAAGACCTTGAAGCCGGAACCATCGAAATGGCTCGTCACCTGCTCCATGACGATGGGGTTGCGCAGGTCTGGCTTGTCGGAGCCGTATTTGCGGATCGCCTCTTCATAGGGGATGCGCGGCCATTCCTTGGTCACCGGCTTGCCTTCGGCGAACTGTTCGAACACCGAGGTCATAAGCGGCGCCATGGTGTTCCAGACGTCTTCCTGGGTGACGAAGCTCATCTCGAGGTCGAGCTGGTAGAATTCGCCTGGCAGGCGGTCGGCGCGCGGATCCTCGTCGCGGAAACAGGGCGCGATCTGGAAGTAGCGATCGAAGCCCGCCACCATCAGCAGCTGTTTGTACTGCTGCGGTGCCTGCGGCAGCGCGTAGAAATTGCCCGGATGGATACGGCTCGGCACCAGGAAGTCGCGTGCACCTTCCGGGGAAGAGGCCGTCAGGATCGGCGTCGAGTACTCGGCGAAGCCGGCGGCCGTCATCTCATGGCGCATCGCCGCAATGACTTGCGTGCGCTTGACGATGTTCTTGTGCAGCGTGTCGCGACGCAGATCGAGGAAACGGTACTTCAGGCGCACGTCCTCGGGGTAATCCGGCTCGCCGAACACCGGCAGCGGCAGTTCCTTGGCAGCCGAAAGCACTTCGATCTCACGCGCGAAGATCTCGATCTCGCCGGTCGGCAGGTTGGAGTTCACGGTTTCCGCGGTGCGTGCCTTCACGTCGCCGTCGACGCGGATCACCCATTCACCACGCACGGTCTCCGCCGCCTTGAAAGCTGGCGAATCCGGGTCGGCGACGATCTGGGTCAGGCCGTAGTGATCGCGCAGGTCGATGAACAGCAGGCCGCCATGATCTCGTACGCGATGGACCCAGCCGGAGAGCCGGACATTCTGGCCGACATCCGACTTCCTGAGGGCTGCACAGGTGTGGCTGCGGTAACGATGCATAGGACTGCCATTCCAAGATTTCAGGGGTTCAAGCAAACGGGGCGGCGCAGTGCGCGCCATGCCCGAAAATTGGCGCGAAAAGCGCATGCAAGCCGGCTTTTGTCAAGGTGAACGCGATAACTGAAGGACTATCCCGTCGCACCGGTCGTTTTGCCGGAGCTGCGGCTGCTCAGAATTGCTTCTTCAGCCAGATGGTTGCGTGTCCGGGTGGATAGTCGTCGATACGACCGAATTCCTGGAAGCAGTGCCGCTTGTAGAACTCCGGTGCCTTGAAGGAGAAAGTCTCGAGATATGCGCCAAGGCAGCCATGTTCGCGCGCGATGACCTCTGCCTTGCCGAGCAACCGGCTGCCAAGGCCGCCCTTGCGGTTGACGGGGCTGACCCACAGCCAATCGACGAACATCCAGGAATATTCGATGTGGCCCTTGAGGCCACCCAGGACGCTGCCATCGTCATCGCGCGCCAAGATCCAGACCTGTTCATGGTTGTACGGTCCGCCTTTCGCGACATTGTATTCGTCCAGCCCCTCGCCGATCATATCGGCGATCTCCTCATCGACTTCCGCGCTTACGGTCAACGTCGCCATGTGGACACCTGAGATTTCGCTTGAACAAAGGCTGGCAGGACTGCGCGCAGAACACCTTTTCTGGTTCTGTTTCGCAGCAATGTTTGCGATTCCCACTCAGCGGTTTCAAATCTGGCGGGAAAAAGGCCGATATACACCGCCTATGGCGAGATTGCGCCTATAGACGACTTGACGAAGGCGGTCGGCAGGCGAGACAAGATCGCATTCCTTGCCAATGAGATTTTGATGCATCTGATAACAACCCAAGACGAACTGGATGCGGTTGTTCGCGAACTCGCCAAATCCGAATTCGTCACCGTCGACACCGAATTCATCCGCGAAACCACGTTCTGGCCCGTGCTCTGCCTGATCCAGATGGCAGCTCCCGGCGTCACCGCGCTGATCGATCCGCTCGCTCCGGGGTTGGACCTGAAGCCGTTCTTCGATCTCATGCGCAACGAGAAAGTGGTCAAGGTTTTCCACGCCGCGCGCCAGGACATCGAAATCATCGTCCATCTTGGTGATCTCGTTCCGCATCCTGTTTTCGATACCCAGGTCGCCGCGATGGTCTGCGGCTTCGGCGACAGCGTCTCCTACGATCAGCTGGTGCAGAAAGTGACTGGGGCCCGCCTCGACAAGTCGTCGCGTTTCACCGACTGGCGCCACCGTCCGCTCTCCGACAAGCAGCTCGACTACGCCCTGGCCGACGTCACCCATCTGATCGACGTCTACCAGCATCTGAAAGAACAGCTGGCCCGTGAGGATCGCGCCCATTGGCTGAACGAGGAAATGGAGGTGCTTACCTCCCGCGAGACCTACGACCCGCATCCTGAGGATGCCTGGAAGCGGCTGAAGATGCGGTTGCGCAAACCGCAGGAGCTGGCGGTGGTGCAGGCCGTCGCTGCCTGGCGCGAGCGCGAGGCGCGGGAGCGCGATGTGCCGCGCGGACGGGTGCTGAAGGACGACGCGATCTATGAGGTCGCGCAACAGGCGCCGCGCGATGCCAATGCGCTCGGCCGTCTGCGCACCACGCCGAAGGGCTGGGAGCGCTCCGCCACGGCGACGTCGCTGCTCGAAGCGGTCAACACGGCGCTGGCGCGTCCCAAGGAAGAGATGCCGAAACTGCCGAAGGTGTTTCAGCCGCCGGAAGGCACAAGTGCAGCATCGGAATTGCTGAAGGTGCTGCTCCGGATCGTTGCCGAGAAGCAGGGCGTTGCCGCCAAGGTGCTGGCGACGAGCGACGACATCGACCGGATTGCCGCTGAAGGCGAGGATGCCGACGTGCCAGCGCTGCAAGGCTGGCGTCGTGCCGTGTTCGGCGATGCCGCGCTCCGGCTGGTGCGCGGCGAAATCGGCATCAAGTTCGAGAAGCGCAGGATCGCCGTCTTCGACCTGAAATCCTGATCGCGAGGGCAAAACTGCCCTCGCCCGTCCCAGGCAGTCTGCGGCTCAGGCGCCGCCATGATAGTTGGGGCTTTCGCGCGTGATCGTCACGTCATGCGCATGGCTTTCGCGCAGGCCCGCATTGGAGATGCGTACGAAGGTCGCCCGTTCGCGCAGGTCGCCGAGGTCGCGGGCGCCGACATAACCCATCGCCGCCCTCAGGCCGCCGGCCAGCTGATGAAGCACGCCGGCCACCGGGCCCTTGTAGGGCACCTGTCCTTCGATGCCTTCCGGAACCAGCTTCAGCGTATCGCGCACTTCCGCCTGGAAATAGCGATCGGCTGAACCGCGCGCCATCGCACCGACCGAACCCATGCCGCGATAGGCTTTGAACGAACGGCCCTGATGCAGATAGACTTCGCCGGGGCTTTCGTCGGTGCCGGCAAGCAGCGAACCGATCATCGCCGCATTGGCGCCAGCCGCCAGCGCCTTGGCAAGATCGCCCGAATATTTGATGCCGCCGTCGGCGATAATCGAAATGCCGGCCTTTTCGGCCGTTTCCACCGCCGACATGATCGCCGAAAGCTGCGGCACGCCGACGCCGGCGACGATGCGGGTGGTGCAGATCGAGCCTGGGCCGATGCCGACCTTGACGCCGTCGGCACCGGCATCGATCAGCGCCTGGGTGCCGGCCGCCGTGGCGACGTTGCCAGCGATGATTCGCACGGAATTGGAAAGCTTCTTGGCCCGGGTCACCGCGTCGAGCACGCGCTGCGAATGGCCGTGAGCGGTGTCGATGACGAGGAGATCGACGCCGGCGTCGATGAGGCGTTCGGCCCGCTCGAAGCCGTCGTCGCCGACGCTGGTTGCCGCAGCCGCGCGCAGGCGGCCCTGTGCGTCCTTGGTGGCATGCGGGTTGAGCTGCGACTTCTCGATGTCCTTGACGGTGATGAGGCCGACGCAGTTGCCCTTCTTGTCGACGACGAGCAGCTTCTCGATACGGTGCTGGTGCAGCAGGCGCTTGGCCTCGTCCTGATCGACGTTTTCCTTGACGGTGATCAGGTTCTCGCGCGTCATCAGTTCGTAGACTTTTTGCTCCGGGTTGGAGGCAAAACGCACGTCGCGGTTGGTGAGGATGCCGACCAGTCGGCCGGTGATCTGGCCGCCGGTGCCGCCGTTCTCGACGACCGGGATGCCGGAAATGCCGTAGTGGCGCATCAATCCGTGCGCATCGGCCAGGGTCGCGTCCGGGCCGATGGTGACAGGGTTCACCACCATGCCCGATTCGAATTTTTTCACCTGCCGGACCTGCTCGGCCTGTTCGGCGGGTGTGAAGTTGCGATGGATGACGCCGATGCCGCCGGCCTGGGCCATGGCGATGGCCAGCCGCGCTTCGGTCACCGTATCCATGGCGGCCGAGATGATGGGAACGTTGAGTTCGATGTCGTTGGCGATGCGTGTGCGGATATCGGTTTCGCCCGGCATCACTTCGGAATGTCCCGGCTGCAGCAAGACGTCGTCGAAGGTCAGCGCCAGGGCGCCGGTAGCGGTCTCGATGATCTTTGCCATTGCCGATCCTTGTTTAAATGCGAAACGGGCGCTGACCCGGATGGGTGCGCCGACTCGAAGTTCCCTTTCAGGATTGGCGGTGGCTGGTAACACGTCTGATCGCCGATGGAAAGCGACAACGCCTATGTCGGAAGTCACAACGAATGTCGCGTGAACTCTTGTGGCCCAGCTGTGGCCAGTTGCGTGATTGCAACCGCACTGCTTTACATCGCGCAGTTACAGTTTCCGGCGCGAGAGGGGCGGCGAAATTCATGACAAGCATTCAATGGGGGCGAGAAGGTCAAGCTGGGGTCGCTGTGGACAGAAATGTACCTGGCAACCTGGAGCGTTTTTCCTTCAAAGGTCGAGCCGGAGAGTATTTTGGAATCTGGATCGTCAATGTGCTTTTGACGATCATCACGCTCGGTATTTATTCGGCCTGGGCCAAGGTCCGGCGCCAACGCTACTTCTACGGCAACACCTATCTCGCCGGATCGAGTTTCGAATATCACGCCAAACCAACGCAGATTCTGCTCGGCCGTATCATCGTGGTCCTGATTCTGATCGTGTACAATGTCCTGCTGAATGTGTTCCCGGTTGTCGGCTTGCTTTTTGTGCTGGTTTTCTTCACGGCAATACCCTGGTTCATCATGCGTGGCCTTCGATTCAATGCTCGCGTGACGAGCTATCGCAACGTACGGCTGAACTTCAATGGCGGTTACTGGGGAGCGTTTCGAGCGTTCGTTCTGTCTGGCTTCGTGGCAGGCATATCGCTTGGCATCTTCGCTCCCTACGCGTCCCGCTGGAGCTGGCACTATCTGCTTGATAATCTGACCTACGGAGATCGCCCGATCGCATCGGATCCAAGGATAGGCGACCTTTATCGGCACTGGTGGCTGCCAGCCATCCTGACTGTCGCCGGGCTAGCCGTCCTTGGTTTCCTCGTCACGGTTATAGGCGCGGCTTACGGCGCATTCGAAGTGCCGCAGGATGGAGTGGTACACCCCGGTCTCGTGCTGGCGATATACGGCATCCTGCTCGGTCTGTTTCTGGTCTATACCTTGCCTGCGTTGCTCTACAAGGCTGGCGTCCGCAACGTCGTTTTGAATACAACCGTGCTCGACCAGCGGCACCGTTTCATGTCAGAGCTCGGCAAGTGGCGCTATGCGTGGATCGCCATCACGAATTTCCTCGCAACGATTTTCACGCTCGGTCTCGCACGCCCTTGGGCGGCGGTCCGCATGGCGCGTTATCTGGCAGATCATACCGGCCTGCATGTGGTCGGCTCGCTCGACAGCTATATCGGCGCGGTGCGTGACACCGGTTCCGCAGTAGGGGCTGAATTCATGGATGTTGAAGGCTTCGACTTTGGCTTCTGAGGTCATCCAGAAAACCGTCTCAGGTCTCTGGCGCCTGTCGGGTTCCGCCAAGGCAACGCCTGCAGTCTTGGGCATTGACGATTCTGCAACGATGTCGGTGAAGGGAGAAGGCGTTGCCGTGTCCCTGCCGCTATCAACGCTTCAAATCTCTGACCGGATCGGCTCAATACCCCGCTACATCACTTTTGCTGACCAAGGTGTTTTCGAAACAGCGGATAACGATGGCATCGACGCTCTGATGAAACCGCATGTCAGGCGCCATTTTAACCTGATTCATCAGCTCGAGCGGTTTCACCCGCGCCTTTTCGTTTTCGTGGCATTGGCAATAGCCCTCTGCTTTGCGCTGTATCGTTTTGCCGTGCCCGCCCTCGTCGAAGTCGCCGTGCTTGTGACGCCACCTGTAGTGCCGCAGCTTATGAGCCAAAGTGCCTTGGTTTCTCTTGACAGGACCGTGTTCAGCGAAAGCGGATTGGCGGTCGAGCGGCAAAAGGCGCTGGTCGAAAAATTCATGCAGATCGCAGCGTTCACGCCGCACGGAATCCAAGGTGATGATCGCCAGCCAACCCGCTACACCCTCAATTTCCGCAAGGGTGGCATCATCGGTCCGAACGCATTTGCATTGCCGGACGGCACAGTTGTCCTGACGGATGAGCTCGTTGAACTGGCCGGACAAGACGATGAAATTGTACTCGGGGTGCTCGCTCATGAGATCGGCCATGTCGATCACCGGCACAGCCTTAGGCAACTCTACCGTGCCGCCGGCCTCGCCACGCTGATCATGTTCATCGGTGGAGACATCGGTTCCGGAACCGAGGATGTTCTGGTGCAAGGCTCAGCCGTGCTGGCTCTTTCGTACTCACGCAGTGCCGAGGCTGAAGCTGATCGCTACAGCGTCGAACTGATGCACAAAGCTGGTCACGATCCTCTTGCGATTACACGTTTCTTCGAGGTGCTGCGGGACAAGATGGGCGATTCCTCCGACAATGGCTTCCTCTCCACGCATCCAGCGACGCCTCAGCGTATCGCCGAAACGCGCCGTTATGCAGAAGAGGTCGCGGCCAAAAAATAGTGCCCGTCTCCGGTTTGCGTCAGCTCTGGAATGATCGCATACAGCCTTGGACGCTTGCAATGCCGACCGGGTCGCACAAAAGTGACCGAACCAAATGAGACGCAACGGCATTGCCGTGATATCGGCGTCGGCAATTGATCCTGCCGCAGTTTCAAGGTTCAGATTTTTCGTGAACAGAACTATTCCGCTCGTTCTGGCCGTCGCATTGTTCATGGAGAACATGGACTCCACCGTCATCGCCACATCGCTGCCGGCGATCGCGACGGACATCCAAACGAGCCCGATCGCGCTCAAGCTGGCGCTCACCGCCTATCTGGTGGCGCTCGCCATTTTCATCCCGATCAGCGGCTGGATGGCGGACCGCTTCGGTGCGCGCAATGTGTTCCGGGCGGCGATCGCCGTGTTCATCCTGGGTTCTGTTGCCTGTGCCGCATCTTATTCGCTCGAGACCTTCGTGCTCGCCCGCTTCTTCCAGGGCATGGGCGGCGCGATGATGACGCCCGTCGGGCGCCTGGTGCTGGTGCGGGCAACGCCGAAGAGCGATCTCGTCGCCGCAATGTCCTGGCTGACCATACCGGCACTGGTCGGCCCCCTCGTCGGCCCGCCCGTCGGCGGCTTCATCACCACCTATTTCTCCTGGCACTGGATATTCCTGATCAATGTGCCGATCGGCATTGTCGGCATGGTTCTGGCGACCCGCTACCTGCCTGAAACGCCGCCCGGCGAGACGCCGCCGCTCGATTATGTCGGCCTCCTCCTGAGCGGCCTCGCTGCCTCGGGCATCGTTTTCGGACTTTCGGTGGTCAGCCTGCCGGCGCTGCCGCCCATCATAGGCTTCGTCACCGTGATCGTCGGCGTGGTTTGCGGCGGGCTGTATCTCTGGCACGCACGCCACGCCAGGAACCCGCTGCTGGCGCTCGACCTGTTTCAGAACCAGGCTTTTCGCGCCTCGGTCCTGGGCGGCGGCCTGTTTCGCATCGGCATCGGTGCGGTGCCGTTCCTGTTGCCGCTGATGTTCCAGATCGGCTTCGGCCTGTCACCATTCCAGTCCGGCATGATCACCTTTGTCTCGGCGCTTGGCGCCATCGGCATGAAGTTCGTCACCGCCTGGCTGTTCCGTGTCGCCGGCTTCCGCCGTGTCCTGATCTGGGGCTCGCTGCTGGCGGCCGTATCCATTGCCGTCTATGGGCTGTTCACCCCGACGACGCCCTATCTGCTGATGCTGGCCGTGCTGCTTGTCGGCGGCTTCATCCGTTCGATGTTCTTCACCGGCGTCAACGCGCTGGCCTTCGCCGAGATCCCGGCCGAAGACACGTCAAAGGCAACCCCCATCACGGCGGTGGCGCAGCAGCTGAATATCGCACTCGGTGTCGCCCTGGCCGGCGGCATCCTGGAGGTTTCCACCAAGCTGCATGGCGGCCCACTGACCCTGAGCGATTTCCACATCGCCTTCTTCATCGTCGCGGTGGTGGCGGCGCTCGCGGCGCTGTCCTTCATGCGGCTGTCGCCGGATGCCGGCAATGCCGTCTCCGGCTACAAGGCCCAGCCCGGAAAGCCAATCGAAAGCACTGCACCGACAGCCTGAAGTGTCGTGCCTACTCTTCGGTCGGTGCCCGGCCCTTGAAGTCCTTGGCCAGCAGATAGAGCTCGACCGATTCGTCGCGTGAAGCCGGCGGCTTGACGTGATGAACCGAGCGAAACGAGCGTTTCAGCATGTCTAGCAGTTCGTTTTCGGTGCCGCCCTGGAAGGTCTTGGTCAGGAAGTGCCCGCCGGGCTTCAGCACCGACATGGCGAAATCGGCCGCCACCTCGCACAGATGCATGGTGCGGAGATGGTCGGTGCGACGATGTCCGGTGGTCGGCGCCGCCATATCCGAAAGAACGATGTCCGGTTCGCCGCCCAGGGCCTCGATCAGCCGTGTCGGCGCCGCGTCATCGAGGAAATCCATCTGCACGATGGCGGCGCCGGGAACGGCATCCATCTCCAGATAGTCGATGCCGACGACATGCGGCGCCTCTGCCGTCGATTTGGTGCGCGCTGCCGCCACCTGGCACCAGCCGCCGGGCGCAGCACCCAGGTCGATGACCTTCTGACCCGGCTTCAGCAGGCGGTGCTTGTCATCGATTTCGATCAGCTTGTAGGCAGCACGCGAACGATAGCCATCCGCCTTGGAACGCTGGACGTAAGGATCGTTGAGATGCCGCTCCAGCCAGCGCCGGGACGATTCCTTCAGGCCGCGCTTCTTCTTGACCTTGGTGCGCAGGACACGTGTCGTGCTGCCCGCACCATCTTTCTTGTTGGTCATTGCCGGCCCTCTGTCCGCCAGGAACCACGCGTGGCGCGGTCATCGGCCATCAATTCACTCAATATCCCTTCGCGCAAGCCACGGTCGGCGACACGCAGGCGCTCCGACGGCCACACCGCCCGGATCGCCTCGAGGATCGCGCAACCGGCAAGAACCAGGTCGGCACGGTCGGCGCCGATGCAAGGATTGGCGACGCGCTGCTGGAAATCCCAGCCCAGCAGCTTTTCCACCATGCGGTCGACATTCTCCCGCCCCATCCACAGGCCGTCGACGCGGCGGCGGTCGTAGCGCTCGAGGTCGAGATGGACACCGGCGAGCGTCGTCACCGTGCCGGAGGTGCCGAGCAGGTGGAAGTGCGGGCCTGCCACGAGGTGGCTGAGCCGATGACGTCCTTCGAATGCGGCAAGGCGCCCCGCGACATCGTCGACCATCGCCGCGAAGCTTTCCCGGGTCACCGTGCGGCCGCCGAAACGTTCAGCCAGGGACACGACGCCGACCGGCAGCGAGGTCCAGGAGACGATATGATTCGCCAGGCGTTGCGAGCGGCGATTGCTGAGATCGATCAGGGCGATCTCGGACGAACCGCCACCGATGTCGAACAGCACCACGCCCTTGGTTTCGCGTTCGATCAGCGAACCACAACCCGAAACGGCAAGCCGTGCTTCGGTTTCGCGATCGATGATTTCAAGCTTGAGCCCAGCTTCGCGCTCGACCCGTTCCAGGAATTCCTCGCCATTGGCTGCCGACCGGCAAGCCTCTGTAGCGATCAGCCGGGCGCGGGCGACCTTGCGGATGCGCAATTTGTCGGCGCAGACCTTCAACGCCTCGATGGCGCGGCCCATGGCTGCGTCGCCCAACCGGCCGCTCGCCGAAAGCCCCTCGCCGAGACGTACGATGCGCGAAAAGGCATCGATCACCCGGAACTGGCCGTGGCGTCCCGGCACCGCCACCAGCAGGCGGCAATTGTTCGTGCCGAGATCGAGCGCGGCAAAGACCGGCAATTCGCCGTTCCAGGCGGAACGAGGACTTTCCTCCGGGGCTGACGCTGCGGGTTGGAGCTTGGCAGCGACAGGAGGCTGTCCTGCTCTCGCCTGTGTCCCGGCTGTGGCCGTAGCAGGCGTTGCGCCGTCCGCTGGCGCGAAAACCTTGCGCCCGCGCCGCCGCTTGCGTCGTTTACGTCCCTTGGCTGCCTGCGGAGCAGAGGCGTGCGAATCCCATCGCGTGCCACTGTTGCTCTGTCCCTCTCGGCCTGCGGCCCGGGATCCAGGATCGGGCGATGCCGAAATCCCCTCCGACATGCCGCCCTCCGGCGCTCCAGCGCCGGCGTCGCGGTCTTTCACTGCTTATCCTTCCAGTGCCGCGCGAACCGGGTATCCCCGGACGCTGCTGGCACGCACATTTCGTAAGTTGGCGCCAGAGTAACAGCGCCGCGCCCAATCACCAAGTCCCGCCCGAAAATTGTCGATTACCGTAGCGGCGTCACACATATCGCCGTAAACGCGCCACAACTGTTGAATAGCCGGCTTCGATCGGGCATTTCTGGTTCGGCGGGTTTGTCGGTGCGGTTGCTACCGATGAAGCCCGTGCGGGGCATCTAATTGTGATGGGTTGGGGTTGCTGATGGCCGTGACGGCATGAATTTCAAGCGTTTTATCTGGCCGGTCATCGGCCTGGCGGCTGTCGCCTTTTCAGTGTGGGTTCTGTTCAACGAACTGCGCGGCATTTCCCTGGACGATGTCTGGGCCAGTCTCGCTGCGATACGCTGGACGCATTGGCTGCTGGCCGCACTGAGTTCGATCATCGCTTACGCAGCCCTTGCCGGATACGACCATATTGCCCTGACTCATCTCGAGAAACGGGTGTCCTGGCTGTTCGTGACGCTCTGCTCCTTCACCACCTACGCGCTGTCGCACAACATCGGCGGCTCGGTGTTCTCCGGAGCGGTGATCCGCTACCGCGCCTACGCCACGCGCGGCCTGTCCGGCCAGGAAGTCGGCGTCCTGGTCGCGGTCTGCTGGATCACCTTCGTGCTGTCGTCGATCCTGCTCGGCGGCATCGTGCTGATCCTCATACCCGACCTGTTCGAGCGATTCGCCGATGTCAGCGCCTTCAAGGAAGTCGGTTATGGCGGGCTGTCGGCCGGCGCCGGCATCGCGATGATTCTCGTGGTGGTTGCCTATGTCTTCGGCAGCTGGCTGCACTTGAAGCCGCTGAAGATCGGTTCCGTGCAGATCCACTATCCCAGGCTGCCGATCGTCGCGCGTCAGCTGGTGATCGGTCCGCTGGAAATCCTGGCGGCCGGCGCGATCCTCTATTTCGCGCTGCCCGTCGAAAACAATCCCGGCTATCTCGTTGTCTTCGCTATCTTCCTGGTCGCCTTCTCGGCAGCGCAGATTTCGCATGCGCCAGGCGGCCTCGGTGTGTTCGAGGTCGTGTTCCTGGCCGGCCTGCCCCAGATGGATCAGGCCGGTGTCATCGCGGCGCTGCTGGTGTTCCGCATGTTCTACCTCATCATCCCGCTCGTGCTGGCCCTGATTGTCGTGCTGTTGTTCGAGCGTTCACAGTTCGGCCGCCGTGCCAATTGAAGCGCAGTCGAGGCTTGACTATTTGCCAAGCATGGCTACAAGGCAGCGCAGAAACGAGCGCGCGGCATACCGAGCCGCCGGCCAAAAGCCAAAAAGCACTTCAGCTCGCTTCACCAAGGCATTGAACAGAATGCTTTTTGGGGAATAGGTTAACGGTAGACCCACGGACTCTGACTCCGTTAGTCCTGGTTCGAATCCAGGTTCCCCAGCCATTCCTCCACTCTATTGCCGGAACATTTCGCGACAGTCGGACGCAAGGCCGGGAATTTGTTTTTCATTCCTGATCGGTGTGGAGGTTACGGTGTGTGCGCCCGCTTTCCATCAAATTCAACGATAGCCCGCCCGCTGGTCAGATCGCCTACCATGCGCGCCAAATTGTCTGCCTCATCCTTCGGAATCGAAACTGACAATTCTGCCCCTGTATCGGTGAATGCCTGGCTGCCAATCTGCGCGCCTGGAAACGCCTCCAGCCGCGCCTGCAAGAGAGCCAGATCGCTGAACCCGCAGTTGATCGTCGCCGCCACCGTATCGACAAGCGGCATCTTTTCGGCCTCCCGCAGGCACATGGCCGCGGTGCCGCCGTACGCCCTGATCAGGCCACCGCTACCCAGCAGGACGCCACCGAACCAGCGCGTGACAACGACAGCGACGCGGTCCAGCGATTGCCCGTCGATCACCTGCAACATCGGCTTGCCAGCGGTTCCGCTGGGTTCCCCGTCATCGCTGAACCGATAGGCTTGTCCGATCCGCCAAGCCCAGCAATTGTGGTTCGCAGTCTGGTCTGAATGCGCCGCGATGAATTCCTTTGCCGTAGCCTCATCCGACACAGGGCCGGCGATCGCGATGAAACGGCTCTTTTTGATCTCCTGCCGGGCCGTGACGGTCGCGACCAGTGTACTGAGGTTGCTCATGCCGCCATGTAGCGGCGGATGCTATCCCGCTTCAAGACATGCGACTGCACAGGTCCGCTCGGCGATTTCATAGCGTGCCTTGGCTGGTCTACCGTCATTCTCGCCCGCCGGGCGCTCGGGTGCTCCGACCCGCTGGTAAATGGGTAGCGGAATTTTCCGGGGCCTACCCGAGAAAGCAAACCGCGGACTTCTGCTTGCGCAGCGTGTTTGGCCACCGCGCTCCTGATTCGTGATGCGGCTTCACTCTTCCCGGAAAGCCTTCTGGATCTGATCCGACAGCGGCTTCACCAGATAGGAAAGCATGGTCCGATCACCAGTCGGAAAGAAGACTTCGGCCGGCATGCCAGGGGTCAGCGCCAGGCCATGCAGCTTGGCCACCTCCACTTTGGGCAGCTTCACGCGCGCGACATAATACGACATCCCGGTGCGTTCATCGGTCGTCAGGTCGGCTGAGACGCGTGACAGCGTGCCGGTCAGTTCCGGCGTGGTCTGCTGGTTGAAGGCTGACAGGCGCAGAATCGCATTCTGGCCGGTTGCCACCTGGTCGATATCCTGCGGCGCGATGTGTGCTTCAACGGTCAGTTCGTCCGTTACCGGCACGATCTGCATCACCTGTTCGCCGGGCGTGATGACCCCGCCGACCGTGTGTACGGCCAGTTGCAGCACAACACCATCCTGCGGACTGCGCAGATCGATACGCTTCAGCTGGTCCTCGGCCGCCACCTTGCGTTCGACAAATTCGGCGATTCTTCCCTGTACTTCGCGCAGTTCGGTCGCGACTTCGCTGCGGAGGTCCTGGTCGATCTGGATGATCTGCAATTCGATCTCCGCCGCCTTGCCTTTCACCTGGGCTATTCCGGCGGTCAACTGGCCGTGCTCGCCCTCAAGCCGGACGGCGTCCCGCTCCAGCGCTGTCATGCGGTTGATCGATACCAGCTTGCGGTTCCACAGGTCGCGCACGCCTTCCAGCTCGACCTGGATCAGTTCGATCTCTCGGCGTTTCGCCTGCCGTTGTTCGGTCAGTCCGGCGGTCTCTTCCGTCAGCTGGGCGATTCGTTCGCGCAATTGCGAACGCTGGCCGGCCCGCGCCTGATAGCGAAAATCAAACAGCGACTGCTCTCCGGCCATCGACGCGGCGACAGCGGCCTCGCCTTGCCGCGATGTCAGGACCTCAGGAAAGCTGACCGCGTTCTTACCATCGCGCTCCGCTTCCAGCCGGGAAAGCCGCGCATAGAATTCGTCCAGTCCTTTCGAGACGATTGCCAGACTGGCGCGCGTTGTCGTCTCATCGAGGCGCACCAGAATATCACCGGCCTTGACCAGGTCGCCGTCGCGGACGCGGATTTCGCCAACCACACCGCCGGTTGGATGCTGGACCTTCTTAACGTTGGAATCGACCACAAGCCGGCCGGAGGCGATCACCGCGCCGGACATTTTGGTCACCGCCGCCAGGCCACCGACGCCGCCGATGAGCAGAAGACAGGTCGCAAGTCCGGCCACGAGATAGCGTTGGACCTGCCGTTGCGCTGATGTCGTCTTGCTCACGCAGGAACCCCTCTCTCGGCGGCTGCGACGACCTTGAGCGACGCTGCCGGGCGGAAGACCTTGCTCAGGACCTCGTCCTTGGGCCCGAAAGCCTGCACGCGTCCATTGGCCATCACCAGCACGGTATCGACACTGGCCAGGGCACTGGATCGATGCGCGATGACGACGACAATGCCACCGCGGTCACGGATACCTTGAATGGCGGCGGACAGGGCCACTTCGCCCTCCGCATCGAGATTGGAATTCGGCTCGTCCAGTATGACCAGGAACGGATGACCGTAAAGCGCCCGCGCAAGGGCTATGCGCTGCCGTTGTCCCGCCGACAGCGAGGCTCCAGCCTCTCCCACGCTCGTGTCGTAACCATCGGCCAGGTGCACGACGAGATCGTGCACGCCAGCGGCCCTTGCCGCGGCCAGCACTGCTTCCGACGACGCTTCCGGATCGAAGCGGGCAATATTCTGCGCAATCGTCCCCTCGAACAGCTGCACATCCTGCGGCAGATAACCGATATGTCTGCCCAGTTCTTCGGGCGGCCATTGGTCAAGCGTGGCCCCGTCCAGCCGCACGGCGCCCCGCGCTGGCAGCCAGACGCCCGCAAGCGCGCGCGCCAGCGACGACTTGCCGGAAGCGCTCGGACCGATGACGCCGAGGCCCGATCCCTTGGACAGCGTGAAATTCGCGTCCCATACCACCGGCTTCTGATCGCCCGGCGGCGCGACGCTGATGGTCTCGACCTGCAGCGTGCTGACGGGTGCCGGCAAGGTTACGCTGGTGGCAGCCTCCGGCAATGCGGACAGCAGCTGCTTCAGGCGCGCCCAGCCCTGCCGTGCCGCCACGAAACCCTTCCAGTGTGCGATCGCCAGTTCGATCGGCGCCAGTGCCCTGCCCATCATGATCGAACTTGCAATCATGATGCCGCCGGTCGCTTCCTGCTTGATGACCAGATAAGCGCCGATCGCCAGAATTCCGGACTGCAGCATCAGACGCAATATCTTGGAAATCGTCCCCAGCGTGCCGGCGACATCGCTGGCAGCCGCATGGGCGTTCAGATAACTGGCGTTGACGGCGTGCCACCGCTCGGCGATGCGTGCGCCGAAACCCATGGCCTGCATGGCTTCGGCGTTGCGCCGTGTCGCTTCCGCCAGTGCGCCGCGGGTGGTGGCGTGCTGTCCGGCGATCTTTGTCGGGCCCCGGGTCCGGAATTCGGCCAGGAGCGTCAGACCGAAAAGGACAATCGCACCCGCCAGCGCAGTCACGCCGATCCAGAAATGAAAAATGAAACAGATGCCGATGTAGAGCGGCACCCATGGCAGGTCGAACAGCGCCGTCGGACCCGCGCTGCCGACGAAGGAGCGGACCTGGTCCAGATCCCGCAGAGGCTGCAGCCCGTCGCCGGGGAGCTTGGCGCGCAGCGGCAGGCGCATCAGCGCCGAATAGACTGACGGGCTCAGCTCCGCATCCAGCCCCTGCCCGAGCCGCACCATCAGGCGCGAGCGGATCAGTTCCAGCACGCCCTGAAAGACGAACAGTGTGGCGGCAAGCACGGCCAGACCGACCAGAGTCGGCACGCTCCGGCCCGGAACGACCCTGTCATAGACCTGCAGCATGAAGAACGAGCCGGTCAGTGCCAATATGTTCACGACCCCGCTCATCAGGACAATGCCGGAAAAAGCCCGTCGAAATGACGAGAGAACTCCCAGCAGCGTAAGCTGCGGCGACGATGTCTGCCTCATGCAGGTTCGCAATCGGGAAGAGACATCTCGATGCCCAAGAAGATCATACCCCCAGCCATTCGGGATCCTTCAATACATGACTGTGTTGAGTGTGACATGGACGGGTGCGCCCGCTTCGACCTTCGCGCTGCCGCGGGCGACCAGCCAGCCATCTGCGCGCTCGAGGCGCGCAACGATCTGCAACGTCGGCGACACGGTCGGGCTTTTGGCCAAGGGCAAGGAGAACCCTATCGTCCGTGAGCCGCCATCGCTTTTGAGGCGGGTTTTCGCGGCGCGACGCTGCGCCTTGTCCTTGACGGCCGGATCCTCAAGATAAATCTCGAGATGACCTTCCGGGATGGCCACGTCGCCCTTGAACGTGACTTCGCCACGAATATCCGCCGATTGAGCGGAGGCCGTGCCCGTTGCGGCAACGACAGCCGCGGCTCCGGCGGCTCCCGCTGCCATAAGCACCGTGCGGCGCGTGGTCGGACGCTTCATCACAAACTCCCCCTTCGATCATTACGGCCCCCCGATGCACGGGATGGCCGACGCTGCCGGTCGGAAAGGGCGCTCGAAAGCGCCCCTTCGTAACACGCTAGGTGACCATGAAGTCCGCTGCCGACAGGTTCAGGTGCGCGCTCAGCTGTGCGAACTGAACAGCGGCTCCCTGTCCGGAACCATCGGCATCGTAGGACAACACTCCACTGTCGGTGTCGTAGATGATGCGGTCGTCGGCATCATGGGCGACACCCGATGCACTTTTGAAGAAGGCGCCCAGGGCGAGAGCGCCGTCATTGCCCAGGTTGGTGAAGATGAGGTTGTCCAGCAGGATGGTGTCGTCGGCGACGTTGAAGTCCTTGATCAAGTCGACATTGCCGTTTCCAAGCGCCGTCGAGAAGCGGAAGGAATCCTCGCCTGCGCCGCCCGTCAGCGTGTCGGCGCCCAGACCACCATCCAGAAGGTCGCTGCCGCTGCCGCCGTTGAGCTTGTCGGCGCCTGCAACGCCCGGCTGAGCCGGTGCCGGCGGGAATTCGACCGACACGTTCACCTTGTATGTCGAGCCTTCCGGCACGGCATCCGCCCAGCCATCGCCAGGCACGTCGGGTGACCACATACCTTCCTGGATATAGTAGGTTCCGGTTTCCTTGACGACGAAGACCGTGCTCGAATCCCGGCTGGTGGTCGAACCGGGGTCGCCGCCACCGTCATCGTTCTGGGCAACGATATTGCCGTTGCTGTCCAGCAACCTGACCCAGCTGTCATGCACGTTGGGATCGGCAATCCCGTCGATATCGATCGAGATGACCGTGCCGGCCGCCAGGGTAATGCCATAATATCCGCCCTTGCCGTTTCCGGTGGCATTGACGGTCGTGTGAAGCGTGGTCGTCGAATCGAAGATATCGGGGTCGGCCGCCAGCGAGAAGTTGTTAGAGATGTCAAAGGCTGTTGCGATCGAATTGTTCGTCGCATCCGGCCCCAGCGTCGCATAGCCGGTGCCCGTGCCCGGACGCGGCGGTATGTCACCCTGATAGGCGAAATCGCCAAGCAGGATGTCATCGCCGCCGCCGCCATTGATGGTGTCGTTGCCGCCCTGCCCGGTCAGGACATTGGCCCCGCCGTCGCCGGTCAACTGATCGTTGAAGCCCGAGCCGGC
The DNA here is from genome assembly GCF_042739655.1 of Mesorhizobium sp. NPDC059025. NCBI lineage: Bacteria > Pseudomonadati > Pseudomonadota > Alphaproteobacteria > Hyphomicrobiales > Phyllobacteriaceae > Mesorhizobium > Mesorhizobium sp. NPDC059025. The sequence continues at coordinate 854,510 of NZ_JBHYIM010000001.1, forward strand.
GAGATTTTCGATGGAGATGTAGGTATCTCCACCGGACTTGCCGGTACCCAGCTGGAGCCTGACGCCGCTGGTCGCGTCGGCATAGTCCGCCGTGTCGCTTCCCGCGCCGCCATTCAACGTGTCGGCGCCGCCGCCGCCGGTCAGGATGTCATCGCCCGCACCGCCGGAGAGTACGTTGGCCTGGGCGTTGCCGATGAGATGATCGTCGTAGAACGAACCAACGGCGTTCTCGAAGCCGACCAGTATATCATGCCGGATAACGGTGCCGCGCCCGACGATCTGTACCGGACCGTCCGCATCGCCACCGCTGGCGGTGCCGTTGGCGAGGTCGATCGTCACGCCGTCGGAACTGCCGGAATAGACCACGGTATCGACACCGTCGCCGCCGTCCAGATAGTCCTGTCCGGCGCCGCCGATGATGGTGTCGTTGCCGCCTTCGCCATACAGGATGTCGCCATCGTTGCCGCCATCCAGGATGTCGTCGCCGTCACGGCCGTTGAAGTAGTCGCCACCGCCCTGGCCCCAGAAATGGTTTGCATCAGCGTTGCCGATGAAGCGGTCGATACGGTCGTCCGAACCGATCAGGTTCTCGATGCTGTAGAAGGTGTCGCCTGAAGCGGTGCCGCCGCTGGCGACATTCGTCTCCAGGTTGACGAGCAGCTGGAACGGGCTTTCCTTGCTGTAGTCGACCGTGTCGACGCCGGCGCCGCCCCTGAAGATATCGATACCGTCCTGGCCGCTCAGCGTATCGTCGCCATCGCCGCCATCGAGGATATCGTTGCCCGCGCCACCGAGAATGGTGTCGTTGCCGCGGCCGCCATAAAGCGTATCGTTGCCATCATCGCTTTCGGTCTGGTCGTCGAGATCGGCGATGTCGATGGTGTTGTTGATGTCGCGGCTGGCGAGCGAGTCGCGTCCGCCGATGATGAGGTCGTCGCCATCCTGACCGAAGATGGTGTCGTTGCGGCCGCCGCCGTCGAGCGTATCATTTCCCTTGGTGCCGAAAATGATGCTGGTCATCGTGTTGTCGCCGATGATCGGCGGGGTATCGGTGCCACCGCCTCCTGGCTGAAGTGTCGACTCGTCGGCGTAGATGATGTGTTCGACGTTGGCGATTTTGCGGATCTTCAGGTTCCTGGACATCAGGACAACCGTATCGTTGCCGCCATTCGCTTCCTCGCGGACGATGTCGTCCAGGGAGTCGACGAAATAGATGTCATCACCGCCATTGCCGGCCATGCGATCGGCACCGCCGCGGCCATCAAGGACGTTGTTGCCGTCATTGCCGATCAGGATGTCGTTGAAGCTGCTGCCGATACCGTTTTCGATATAGTAGTCGGTCGTGTCGGCGTTGTGCCCGGCAAAGATCGACACGTTGTTGCTATGGCCGTTGACGCTGGAGAACTGGCCGGCGCGCAGGTCAAGGATGGTGCCCGCCGTCGAGCCGGAGAAGTCGAGCGTATCGATTCCGCCGGTATCGTGGATGACAAAGCCGATGTCGTGCTGCATGCCCGAAGCGCTGAGCCTGTAGCCATCCTGGGTAGCACCGAAGCCGTAGACGTTGTCGCCTGTGTTGAGGTTGATTTCCTGATAGGTACGCTCGCCATTCGCGTCGACCGTCGAGAAAAAGCGACGGATCACGGCCTCTATGTCGGCCATGAGCGGCGTTGACGCCGACCAGCGGGTGGTTTCGCCAACGTCGATGCCATCGAAATAGGACATGACGCTGTATTGCTGGCGATCGTAGGTCCAGGTCGCATTGTTCAGATAGTTGATCTGGACGCCACCGGGACCGCTGTAATTGTAGAGGCCGGGGTGGTTCAGTCCGAATTCATGGCCGAACTCATGGATGAAAGAATCGAACACATAGCCGCCGATGTCTGTCTTGTTCGGCTCGGTGTCGTGGAAACGCTGGCCGATGCTGACATAGCGATCGTTCGAATAGGCGCTGCCATCGTCTTCTTCGCCTACTTCCGGGCTGACGACCTGCATCCAGTCCGTCGCGCTGTTGTAGGGCGCGTCGTCGACGATTTCGAATTTCAAAGGGGTGACAAGCGACCACATCTGCAAGGCGCCGATCGCGGCGGCCTTGTATTCGGGATGGTCGTTGAGTTCATAAACATTGATCCTCAGCGTTCCCGCCGCGATCGCTGGCGTCAGGCTGCGGTCCAGGTCTCCGAGATAATCAAGATAGGCTTCGTAATCCGTGCTTTTGCCGTATGGATTGTCCGGCGTCTGGTCGTTGACCCACCACTGGTCGCTATTCTGGCTTGGGTTCGGCATCGTTGGGGTTCCTCTCCTACAACCGTGGAAGACACGGCTGTACCGGTTTGCTACTTCCAACCACCAACAGGCATTGCTTGCGCGCCTGCTAAGCCCCTTCGCCTGCGTCAATATGTTATCGGAATTTTCGACTTGTCTACCCTGCTGGCAGGTGACGCATAGGCACTGCCACGGGGTTCGTGTTCACTTCCCATTCCCGGTCGACAGATTTCGTCATTCGACGGCATTGACGTCGACCATCGGGCAGCCAGTTCGTCTTCATGATCCGCTCCCGCCAAACCAGTGATGTATGGAGAGACCCGAAGTGTTATACTGTTCCAGGTGCCGGAGTGCCCCCACTTCCGGCGCTTAGGCCGGCGCTTTCCCCGGTCCCTCTGGCGCGCGCCGGCCGCCCCATTGAACTCGTGTTCCATGGCAAGCCTGGCGAATGTGGTTTCACTATCGGACCGTGATCTCGATCCACACCGGCGCATGATCGCTCGCCTTTTCCCAGCCGCGCACCTCACGGTCGACGCCGGCAGCGGTAAGTAGGTCGGCGATTGTCGGGCTGAGCAGCAGATGATCCAGCCTGAGGCCGGCGTTGCGACCCCAGGCGTTGCGCAGGTAGTCCCAGAACGTGTAAACGCGCTCGCCGGGATGCAGCGTGCGGATGGCATCGATCCAGCCCTGGTCGATGAGTTGCCGCAACGCCTGGCGCACTTCAGGTCGGAACAAGGCATCGTCCTGCCAGCGCTCAGGCTTGTAGACGTCGAGTTCGCTCGGAATGACATTGTAGTCGCCGGCGAGAATGACGGGGATGTCGTGCGCGAGCCGCTCCGCGGCATGTTTCTTCAAGCGCTCGAACCATCGCAGCTTGTAATCAAATTTCGGCCCCGGAGCCGGGTTGCCGTTCGGCGCATAGAGGCATCCGATCAGGACGCCGCCGACTGCAGCCTCGATGTAGCGGCTCTGGGTGTCCTCCTCATCGCCGGGCAAGCCGCGCTGCGTTTCGATCGGATCGACGCCACGCGCCAGGATTGCGACGCCATTCCAGCTTTTCTGCCCGTGCCAGATGGCGCCATAACCAGCCTCGCGCAACGCCTTTGCTGGAAACCTGTCGCTCGGCGCCTTCAACTCCTGCAGGCAGACGACATCGGGCGCGGCATCGGCCAGCCAGCCGAGCAGGACGGGAAGCCTGCCATTGATACCGTTGACGTTGAACGTTGCGATTTTCATCAGCCTAGCGCCGAAGCGTGCCCGCCCAGGACGAGACCTTGTCGGCCATGCTTTTCAGATGATCGGTAGCCGAGTAACCGGACACGCTCTTTCGCGGCTTCAGGTCATGATCGCCGTCTTCCAGCCAGAAGACCTCGACCGCCTTGGAGAGCGCATAGGACGGCACCTCGTCTCGCGTGCCGAACTCGTCGCGCGTGCCTTGGACGATCAGCGTGGGAGTCTGCAGATCCGCGAGATGCCTGGTGCGCAACTGCTGCGGCTTGGCCGGCGGATGGAACGGATAGCCGAGGCAGAGCAGGCCGGCGATCTTGCCCGACGCAAACAGTTCGTCCGCCACCATCGAGGCAATGCGGCCTCCCATCGACTTGCCACCGATGATGAGACGACCGTTTGCGCCCAATGCCGCGACGGCGGCGACATATTCAGGATTGAGCGTTTCGGCACGCGGAGGCGGCTTGCGGCTGCCTCCGGTGCGTCGGCCGGCCATATAGGAGAATTCGAAGCGCGCGACACGAAATCCGGCCGCGGCAAGCGCCTTGGCTGCAGCATCCATGGAGGCCGAGTCCATCGGCGCCCCAGCTCCATGTCCGAGCAGGATGGTGCAGCCGGCGTCTTCCGGGCCGTCAAAGAGGAAGGGCATGTTCAACTCGCTGTTCTTTCCGCCAGGTCGATAAGGCGGATGCCATTGCTGGCCGCGCGGGCCCATTGCGATGTGGAATCGAGCTCAAGATAGCGAGACCACCACTTGCGCGCGCCGGCCATATCACCGGCCTCATAGTCGAGGTTCGCCAGGTTGAAGATTGCATCGGCATAGGCACCGTCGATGGCGATCGCGGCAAGCAGATGACGGCGCGCAGTGTCCTTCTTGCCTTCACCGGCGAGCAGGCCGGACAGGTTGAACCAGGCTTCGACGAAGCGTGGATCGCGTTTGAGCACTTCAAGATAGGATTGTTCGGCCTCCTTGGCTCGACCATCGGCGAGCAGGCAATTGCCGCGATTGAAGAAGACGACCGGGTCGCTCGGGTCAATCGCGATGCAGCGCCTGTAGAGATCGGCGGCATCGCCGTACCGCCCCTCCTCTTCCGCTTCCTCGGACAACGCAAACAGTTCGTCGAGATCCTCCGGTTCGGCGCGGCCCAACGGCAGCAACGCCTGACCATCAAGCTCGCTCACGCCGTCGTCCGAGCGCGCATAGATGGCATTGTCCCGATCTGCGTGCAGCGAAAGCGCGGTCAGCGAGGCGATCGAACCGGATCGGCGCACCGACCGCGCGATCGTGCCCCAACTGGCGCCCGACACGATCAGCCCGGCATATTTCTTGGCCAGGATCAGGTCGCGGAACGAGAAGGGTTCAGCATCGTGTTCGAAGGCATCGAACAGCGCGAGCAGGTCAAAATCCTCCGAGGCCAACCTGGACTGCTCGAGGACGGACTGGCGGCTCAGCGTAGCGCCACCGGGCGCTTCGATAAGTCCGAGCAATCTGAGAAACCCGTTCTCGCTCAGAGCGCGGCGGTTTTTCGAGATTTCCTCGCGATAACGCGCCGCGATCCGGGGGGCGTCGGTTCTGCCGAGCAGTTTGCGGCCGAAAATCACATGGGTGGTGCGCCGCGAGGCGCCGCGCTGCAATTCACCACCCTGCGCACCGACCTCACGCACCGCCAGGCGACGCGGAAACGCCGCCAGCCCGCCGATGAGACCGAATGTCCTGCCTCTTGCCGAGGTCACTTCTTGCTCTTGGTGCCTGCCCTGGAACCGCCAGTCGCGGCGACCTTGGCCGGTTTTTCCTCAACCGCAGGCGCCTTGGTCTTGCTTTTGGCCGGCGGCTTGGCCTGACCGAGACTGGCTTTCAGCGCATCCATCAGGTTGACGACGTTGCCACGTTCCGGAGCGGCCGCGACGATCGGCTTGTGGCCCTTCAACTTCTCCTTGATCATGGTCATCAAGGCAGCCTCGTAGCGGTCTTCGTAATTCTTCGGGTCGAACTTGGTCAGCTTCTGCTGGATCAGGGCCTCGGCAAGCTGCAGCATCTCGCGGTCGGGTTTGCCCTGCGGGATGTTGTCGAAATATTCGGCCGTGCCGCGCACTTCATGCGGATTGCGCAACGTGCAGACAAACATGCCCTTCTCGCGCGCGCCGATGGTGACGACACGTTCGCGGCTGGACAATACGAGGCGCGCCACCGCCAGCTTGCCGGACTTGCGCATGGCTTCGCGCAGAACCACGAAAGTTTCCTCGGCCATCGCTCCGTCGGGCGCCAGATAATAAGGCGTATCCTGATAGATGACGTCGACATCCTTTTCGTCGACGAAGGCCTCGATGTTCATGGTGTGGTTGGATTCGATGCGTACGCTGTCGAGGTCAGCATCGTCGATGATGACGTATTGCTTGTCCTCGTATTCGTAGCCTTTGACCAGATCGGCGCGGTCGACCAGACCGAGCTCGGGGTCGACGGGCTTCATGTTGATGCGGTTGTGCGTCTTCTTGTGCAATTGGTTGAAGGAGATCCGCTCCTTCGTGCTCGTTGCCGGATAGAGCCGCACGGGGCAACTCACCAGACTGAGTTTCAGATAGCCCTTCCAACTTGCCCTGGGTGCCAATTCCGCCTCCTACGCGACGACACAACGCTACCTTTTCGCCTTCGCAGGCGCCGGCAATTCCCGGGCGAAATCACCAATGTCCACCCAGGGATCACCAGATGCGGCCAAAAGACCTGGAAGCGAAGAATAGTTCAAATCCTCGGCAGCGTCGATGGATTCCAGATCGGCCCATTCCAGCGGCGTCGAAGCCGGCATGTGCGGACGCCTGCGCAGCGTGTACGGCGCGGCCGCCGTGTGGCTGCGCGCATTGCGGTGAAAATCGATGAAAATGCGCCTGCGGCGGTTTTCCGCCCCCATCGTGGTGGTGAAGGTTTCGGGCGCAGTAGCCGCGATGCGGGATGAGATTTCGCTGCAGGCCTGGTGGAATTGCCGCCAGCCGAGTTTCTTCTTCACCGGCACGACGACATGGATGCCCTTGCCGCCCGAAGTCTTCACGAAAGGCACCAGACCGAGGTTCTCCAATTCGCCACGGACATGGATGGCGGCCTCCACCACCTCGCGCCATCCGATACCCTCGCCAGGATCGAGGTCGAAGACGGCGCGATCGGGCTTGTCGAGGCTCTGGCGGTGCGCACCCCAGGTATGGAACTCGACGACGCCGAACTGCGCCAGCGCGAGATAAGCCTTGGCATCCTCGACGGCGATGTAGCTGCGCGCCTCGCCGTCGGAATTCTGCGTCTCGAACGAGACCATCGTCGCCGGCATGCCGGTGAAGGCGTGGCGCTGAAAAAAGCAGTCCTCCGGCTTGACCGTCGGGCAGCGCACCAGCGACACCGGCCTGCCGAGGATATGCGGCAGCATGAAATCGCCTACCGCGGCATAATAGACAGCGATGTCGAGCTTGGTCGGCCCGGTTTTGCCGAATATCCGACGCGTCGGATTGGTGACGAAGATCCCGGCGAGGTCGGTATCGGAAATCAGCCGCTTGCGTGGAGCGCCAGCACGGGCTGACAGTTCAGCCTCGCGCAGCCCCTTGAACACGGCATGGCGCAGCGCATTGTCGTCGGTGCGATTGGCGTAGTGGATATGGGCGGTCAGCACGGGCCGGACCGGGATGACCTCGCGCGGCATGCCCTCCAGCCTGACCGCGTCGGCCTGCAACGCCTGCAGCCTCGCCAGCAGCATCGGCAGCGTTTCAGCGTCGAAACCCGAACCGCATTTGCCGCGGTATTCCAACTCGCCATCGACCCATTCGGCGAGTGCGAGGGCGGCGAGACCTTCGGCCGCTTCTGAGACGGTGTAACCGGCGACGACAAAATCACCGACGGCACGCGCCTTGACCTTGGTCCAGCTCTTGGAACGGCCGGGTACGTATGTCGAAGCCGCCTGTTTGGAAACGATGCCTTCCAGGCCGAGCTCCGATGCCTGCTCATACAAGGCCCCGCCATCGGACGTGACGTGATCGCTGAGTTGCAAGGCGCTTTTTGCCGTGATGCCGCTCAGCAATTGCCCAAGCAATTCCTTGCGTTTGGCAAGTTCTGCCCCGGTCAGGTTCCAGCCGTCGAGATAAAGCAGGTCGAACGCGTAGAAGGTGAGTTTGTGGGTCTCGCCTGCCGCCAGTGCATCCTGCAGCGCCGAGAAACGGCTGATGCCCTTGTCGTCGGTGACAACGACTTCGCCGTCGATGATCGCATTGCTGCAGGCAAGGGTCTCGAAAGCCGTCTTCAAGCGTCCATACCGCTTTGACCAGTCGAGACCACTGCGGGTGATGAAGGTGACGGCACCATCGACGATATGCGCCGCCGTGCGATAACCGTCGAACTTGATCTCGTGCAGCCATTCCTTGCTCGAAGGCGGCGCGCCCACGGCAGTGGCCAGTTGCGGCTCGAGGCGAGCCGGCATCGGCCCCCGGAGGGCGCCCGCGACTTTTGCCGGCTTTGGTGCAATCGCCTTCGCAGCCGGTTTCGGCTTCTCGACCAGTTCTTCGATGCGGCGCCCCGATTTCGCGCTTTCTGGCCGTTTGGCAAGGATGTCGATCTTGCTGTCGGCGGCCTGGTCTCGCTCCTTGAAAAGCAGCCAATTGACCTTGTCCTCGTCCTCCTTGGCCTTCAGTCGGGCCAGCATCCAGCCGCCCTTCAGTTTTTCGCCGAACAGCCGGAACTTGAATGCGCCCTTCTCCAGCGACGTGTCGATGTCATCCATCGGCGCCCAGATGCCGGTATCCCAGACGATCATCGGACCGCCGCCATATTCGCCTGCCGGAATGACCCCTTCGAAATCGATATAGTCGATGGGATGGTCTTCCGTCTGGACGGCGAGCCGCTTGTCGGCAGGGTTGAGCGACGGCCCTCGGGGTACCGCCCAGCTTTTCAGTACCCCATCGATTTCGAGGCGCAGGTCGTAATGGTCGACCGTGGCGTGATGTTTGTGCACGACGAAGCGGTTGCCTTCGTGCTGCTCCTGGATGCCGGAGGGTTCAGGTGTCTTGGCGAAATTGCGCTTGGCGCGGTAGGACTGGAGCTTCGGTGAATTCGCCATGGAAGAGCTTATTCGCCCATTTCCTCATGCAAGGGTTCCAGGCCGAGCTCCGCGGGATGATAGCCTTTGTAGAGCTGATCGAGCGTTCGCTGCCCGACCAGATAAGCTTCGTTGGCAACGATGACACGATAGGTCGGTTCCTCGCCGGCCTTGAACCGCCGCGAACTGACAAAAACCTTGTGACGGCCAAGCGCTTCGGCCACTGCCCTGCGCTGCTTGACCTGGCGAGACGTGGGCGTGCTCATCGGCCTGCTCCGCTGCTTGCCCTCAGACTATCTTCCATTGTGGCGCCGCGATCAACCGGGGGACGATTTGTGCGTTAATAGTTAGCTCTTGCGCTAAGTGAATTCCTGCATTAGTTAGCCATTGGGATAACTAATTGTCAAAACCAAGCGTATCGCCCCATGCGCCAGCACCTGGAAGGTCTCGTTATGAAACTTGTCTTGATGGAATTCCTGTCGCTCGACGGCGTCTGCCAGGGCCCAGGTGCGCCCGATGAAGACACAAGCGACGGCTTCACACGCGGCGGCTGGTTTGTTCCCTTTCTCGAGCAGAGCTTCATGCAGACCGTCGCTGGCTGGGTCGGACGGGCCGATGCCTTCCTGTTCGGGCGCCTGACCTATGAGAATTTCGCGCGGGATTGGCCGAAAATGGATGATCCCAATGACCCGATCGCCAGCAAAATGAATGGCTTGCCTAAATATGTTGCATCGAACTCTTTAAAGGAGGCGTCATGGGGGCCGGCGACGATCCTGTCGGGAGATATTACGGCCAGGGCCGCTGACTTGAAGAGGAAACCGGGTCGAGAACTGCAGATTCACGGCAGCGGGCGTCTCGCCCATTCGCTCCTGGGTGCAGGAATGATCGATGAATTCCGGCTGGTTGTCGCCCCGGTTGTTCTGGGACAGGGCCGCAAGCTGTTTCCCGACGGCATGGCGCCCGCGGGCTTCAGGCTGGTCAATGTCGAGACAACGCCGGGTGGATTGGCCGTGCATGTCTATGAGAAGGCCGAAGCTCCCGTATTCGAGACCTACGACGCAGCGTCGGCGTGGGGTTGAAGTTCATGCGATGTAAGTTCTGACGAAAAGCCCGCCAAACTTGAAACGGGCGGGCTTCCGTTTGTCAGTGTGTCGAAACCGGGCGTTCAACTGCCGCTCGTGGTCACCATTTCAAGCCGATTTTAGCGGTTCCGGCGATGTTGTGGAGGTTTCCGGAGAGTTCGCCCTGGAGGCTTGCGGCGGCGAAGAAGCCGTTGGCGGTTGCGTATTCGATGCCGGCGTCGAGGAGTGCGCTGTAGCGGTCGGGATTGGCGCCTTCGATGCTGAAGGCGGTACCGGGCAGCGCCTGGAAGCCGGCGACGAAGCCGATCGTGTCGCCGCTATTGATGGCAAGGGCAGCGCGGCCCGACAGCGTCAGCGTTGCATCGTTGTCGAGGCCGATGCCGTGATCGAACCTTGCGCCGAGTTCGGTGCGGGTGACGGTCGTGGTGTTGCCCTTGTAGGCCAGCCCGAAATTGCCCGCCCCGGTCTCGCTGTAGCCCGGCATGCGGTAGGCGATCGCCTGGAAGGCCGCATAGGGGGTCAGCGTCGCCAGCGATGTCTCGATGTTGTAGCCGGCCTCGATGCGTCCGGAGAAGGCATGGGCGTTGAAGTCTCCCGACAGCGATTTGCCAAGCACGGTGCGGCCGGTTTCGACGTCGTAGAAGCTGTAGGCGGCGGCAGCCGCGACATAGGCGTTGCCGAACTCCTGCCGGCCGAAGACGCCGGCATTGAAGAAGCGTGCGCTGCCGCTGCCGAGCTTGTCGGCCAGCTGGAAGTCGGACGCGCCGCCGCCGAGCGCGATGCCGATGGTGGCATCGTGCCATTTGCGGGCAATGCCGCCTGCCAGCCCGAACGTCTTCAGGTCGGCGTCGTGCGAGCCGGCAGCGGCATCGCCGCCGATCTCGGAGGTGCCGCCATAGGTGGCACCCCAGCTGCGCCAGCGACTGTCGAAGACTTTTGCGA